>CAZBXQ010000025.1:0-42185 GCA_964495935.1 uncultured Flavobacteriaceae bacterium | reverse complement strand
TATTACTATCTCATATTAACTATTGATTTTAACACTATACAAATCTAAAGGATAGGCTGTAGGAGTCATACAAAAATATTTTAATCTTCCTGAAGTTGATAGAGATCCTTGAGATTTCGACCTTGCTCGTTGTAGTCTAACCCGTAGCCGAGAATAAACTTATCGGGAATTTCTTTTCCCACATAATCGATGGTGTGTGCTTTATGATAGGCTTCCGGTTTGAGGAAAAGGCTGGCAATTCGAAGAGAGTCGGGAGTTTGTGTAGTTTTAAAATAATCATAGAGTGCCATCAAGGTATTTCCCGTATCGACAATGTCTTCGACAATTATAATATGCCGGTTGCGAATATCTTTTGTCAGCTCCATCTTCGTCTCCACTTTGCCCGAGGACAACGTTCCTTCGTAGGATTTCATCTGAAGAAAGGCCACTTCGCAGGCTCCCGGATAGGCCTTCATCAGATCGGCATAAAACATAAAAACACCATTTAAAACCCCGATAAAAACAGGAGTTTCATTTTTATAATCCCGATATATGCTCTGGGCTACTTTCCCGACATAGGTCAGAATTTTTTGGTGGGCGATGTAAGGTGTAAAAATTTTGTCTTGTACCGTAATCGTAGTACTCATAAGATTAAAATTCCAGTTTAAGTTGGCTGTAAATTTCGGATTTATTTTTATCTATTCCGGTTTTTTTATCGGGGATGTTGAAGTGGGATACGGCGATTCCCAATAAACGTACCGAATCGCGAGGTTTTTCCTGATACAGCAATTCTTTGATAATTTCTAAAATGAGATCTTTTGAAGCAATATAATAGTCTATGGTTTTGCTTCTTGTTTGAATGCTGAAATCGCTGTATTTGAGTTTTAGCGTAACCGTTTTACCGGCCAGCTGCTTCTTTTTTAGTCGCCGTTCTACGGTCTCCGCAATATCCTTAAGGTGGCTCATCATATAAATTTCGGAAGACAAGTTGGTAGAAAACGTATTTTCGGCACTTAACGATTTGGGAATACGATGGGCTTTTACGGGACTCCGATCCACTCCTCTTGCGATGTCATAATAATGGCTTCCCGCTTTTCCGAAATGCCCGATCAGGAATTCCAAGGATTTTTCTCGTAGATCGGCCCCGGTAAAGATTCCCAGATGGTACATTTTTTGGCAGGTGACCTTTCCCACGCCATAGATCTCCTTGACATCCAATCGGGCAACAAAATCTTCGACTTCCTCGGGAGGAATCGTTTTTTGGCCGTCGGGTTTATTAATATCACTGGCGGTTTTGGCTAAAAATTTATTGATGGAAATTCCTGCAGAGGCTGTGAGGCCGGTTTTTGCTTTGATTTTTTGACGAATTTCCCGGGCGATTAGGGTGGCACTTGGGCTTTTTATATAGTTCTGCGTGACATCGAGGTAAGCTTCATCAAGCGAGAGCGGTTCCACCAAATCGGTGTATTCGTAAAATATCTCACGTATTTCCTGGGAGACCTTACGGTACTTTTCAAAATTAGGTTTGACAACTATCAAATGCGGGCATTTCTTCTTGGCTACCACGCTGCTCATGGCACTGCCGACGCCAAATTTTCGAGCCTCATAACTGGCTGTTGTCAGAACTCCTCTTGTGGAGTCCCAACCAACAGCAATGGCTTTCCCGCGAAGTTCCGGATGATCCCGTTGCTCCACGGATGCATAGAAAGCATCCATATCGACATGTATAATCTTGCGCAGCTCCATGACTGTGCAAATTTACCCAGAATAAATGGTATTATGAGAAAGTGCCAAAATCAATTCCCCCTCGCTCTTTTATAGATAAGAGCGAGGGAGATATACTTGAGGCTGCGTCGGTATTTGTGTTAATAAGGCTTTTGAAGCACTGTAGCCTTCTGGGAATTGCCTTGTTACAGACCACTTAAGGCAATGGGAGTTTCTATGTTTCCTTCTATAATTTCAAAGGTTTTGTTTTTTGTATTTTGCTGGGTCAGGGAATCTACTAAAACCTGCGCCACATCTTTTCGGGAGATTTTACCGGTCTTTCCTATTTTTGAAGCCGCTTTTATTTTATTTGTTTTTTCACCATCGGTGAGATGGCCCGGTCGAACAATAGTGTAGTTTGTAAAAGCGACTTTCAGATAATCGTCGGCCGTTCGTTTTGCTTTCAGGTAATGTGCCAATCCGTTGGGGCCCTCATCAGGATTATCGGCTCCCATAGAACTCAACATCACAAATTTCCTGACGCCGGCGGCCTTGGCTTTATCAATAAGGCTTATGGCTCCGTTTTGATCGACATCAATAGTTTTCTGTGGAGGCGTTTTACTGCCTGATCCAGCGGCAAAGATTACTGCATCAACGTCTTTTACGGCCACGCTCAAATTTCCTTCAAGATCGGCTACCACCGTTTCCACCTCCATCAAATCAAAAGTGGCTTCTTGCTCGGGATCCCGAATCATGGCAAGGGGTCTATAATTAGGCACGCTTTTTAGAAGATCAATAATTTCTCTTCCTGTTTTTCCGTTGGCTCCCGCTACTAAAATAGTCTTCATAAGTAAGATTATTGGTTTTTAAATTAAAAAATACACTACAGAGAATTAAAAATAAACAATCCAAAGGAGTGGATTTTAAAATTTGTTGTAAATAACAATACCTTAACGAACAGAATTTGAACCTATCCTGCATTCTAAATAGTGCTTTATCAGCACTAACAAAAAAGAGTTAACTTATAGAGCGACTGTGAAATCTATGAATATAATGGGGAGTGTGATCTCTGCCTGAAAATAGCCTTCCTATTATTTTTTTCGGAGTGGTTTGTTCATTTCGGCGAAGGAGAAATCTTTTTCCTGTTCGTGGATTAAGATCTCTCACTGCATTGGAGATGCCATTGAGGTGGTTTAAACTTTTAGGATTGAAGCGAAAAATAGAGATTATTGTTCCGGATTGCACCGAGGTTGATAATATTCCATGTCTTCGGCATGATAAGCAGATTTTGATTTCACGGGATTACATGAAGTTTTATAGAGTTCTCACCCTCATTGAAAAGATAAGAATTCGGTTATTTCAATCTAAGATGACCGCTATTGAGGATTTGATTGACTCCCGAAAAACGGGTTTAAGTAGGCTACAATAGAGAGTGAGACAATTCCGAAACAGGAATGCATCTATAAAAAAATGGAATGGGCGGCCGGTGAAGATCTGTTTTTTGTTTGGGTTCAATGCCTATGAATGACGATTACAATAAAAAAACCGCCTTCTTATAAAGAGGCGGTTTTTAACGCACTAATATTACTAAGATTAGGTTTATCGCAATCGATTCACAGATTTTACAAGATTATCGTCCCTTTTGATGGCTTTATAGGCCATTCTTAAAAAAACGATAGAAATCAAAGGGAAAATAATCCCAATACCTTTCTTCGAAAAGATTTTGGTAAAATCTGTTTCTCCAGGTAAGTTTAGGAACCAATACACGAAAAATCCCAGTAAAACCAAGCTCAAATATAGGTCCAGTCTTATGAGTCGTAATTGTAATGAACGATTTTTAAATAGGAAAATGGTGATCAACGCAATGGCAGCCAATGCTAAATACCAGATGGCGAGGTAATTTTCATCGTATTGTAACCATAATTCCTGCGTTCCGAAATCCCAAGAGGGAATAAGGAAAGTGCCTATACCACAAATAATTGCGGCCATTAACAGATATATAGTTTGAATCCGTTGGATCATTTTCAAAAGTTCTGGACAAAAATAACAGAAACTTTTTGAAAGTAAAGCTCATTTTTAAAATAAAGTTGTATTATTGCAGTAGCAAACGATGTGTTCGTTCATTTTATGGTCTTCGAGGGTCCTCTCTCTCAAATTCTTACAGATTAAACATACACCAAGATACATTCTTTTTTAGGCATTCTATTTAATACCTGTTATAAATCAATATTTTTTAACCTTACTAAATCTACATGTTAGAAATTTCAGAACTCAAAGCTAAGAAATTACCTGAGCTTCAAGAGATTGCTAAATCTTTAAACGTTCCTAAAATACGGAGCTACAGAAAATTAGATCTCATTTACCGCATTTTGGATTATCAGGCCGATAATCCCAAGAAAACAAAGGAGGCGTTGAATTCGGATTCCGATTCCAAGCCAACCCATCAGAAAAAAGGGGATAAGACGACAAAAAAAAATACTTCCAAGAAGAAGAGTAGTACGAAGAAAAAGGAGACTTCAAAATCTTCTGATTCTTCCCAAAAAGGGAAGTCTTCAAAGGCTTCACATAAGTCCCGGGGAAAATCTCAGAGCTCCAAATCCAACAAGGAAAGTAAAGCTGAAGCGAATTCGAAATCGGATTCAGCTTCAAAAACCAAAAATGCCCCTCCTGTCAAAAAGGACTCAAAAGCGAAGCAACAGGCAAAGAAAAAGGGCCATTCCAATACAAATACAAATAACTCCAATCATAAAGGGAATAATGGGAATTCAAACCATAAGGGAAATAAGAATCCCTATAAGAAACCCAATTATGAGTTTGATGCTATTATAGAAAGCGAGGGAGTTTTGGATATGATGCAAGACGGTTACGGTTTCTTGCGTTCTTCAGATTATAATTATATCTCTTCTCCGGATGACATTTATGTATCGCAGTCGCAAATTCGGCTTTTTGGGCTAAAAACGGGTGATACGGTTTTGGGAGAAGTGCGTCCTCCAAAAGAAGGAGAGAAATATTTTCCTTTAATTAAGATTAGTAAAATCAATGGGTTGGATCCCAAAGTAGTTCGCGACCGCGTAGCCTTTGAACACCTGACTCCGCTTTTTCCGCAAGAGCGTTTTAAAATTGCTGAAAAATCAAGTACGCTTTCTACTCGGATTATGGATTTGTTTTCTCCTATCGGGAAAGGGCAACGCGGGATGATTGTTTCGCAGCCCAAAACGGGGAAGACGATGTTGCTTAAAGATATTGCCAACGCTATTGCCGCCAACCATCCGGAAGTATATCAAATCGTTCTTTTGATTGATGAGCGACCTGAAGAGGTCACCGATATGCAGCGTAACGTGCGAGGTGAGGTGGTAGCTTCTACGTTTGACAAGGAAGCCCGTGACCATGTGCGGGTGGCCGATATTGTACTGCATAAAGCCAAACGACTGGTGGAGTGCGGTCATGATGTCGTGATTTTATTGGATTCCATCACTCGATTGGCAAGAGCCTACAATACGGTTCAACCCGCAAGCGGGAAGGTGTTAAGCGGCGGGGTAGATGCCAATGCCCTGCATAAGCCCAAGCGCTTTTTTGGAGCTGCCCGAAATATTGAAGGCGGAGGTTCACTTTCAATCATTGCAACAGCTTTGGTCGATACCGGATCGCGAATGGATGAGGTAATTTTTGAGGAATTCAAAGGGACCGGTAATATGGAGTTGATGCTGGATCGGAATATTGCAAACCGTCGTATTTTCCCGGCCATCGACTTGACAAAATCCAGTACTCGAAGAGATGATTTACTGTTAGACGAAAAGACGGTACAACGAATGTGGGTGCTGCGTAAATATCTGGCCGATATGAATCCTGTAGAGGCCATGGAATTTATTCGGGATAAAGTAAAAAACACAGTGAGTAACGAAGAATTCCTAATCTCTATGAACGGATAACCGGGGGGATATCGAATTCTATATACAACCATCTTGTGAGTTTTTCTTGCTAAGATGGTTTTTTTATGAAGATGTGCAGGCTCGGTTGAAAAAGCCTTCTGATAGCTGTTGAGATGTCTGTTTTTTTAGCTTTATAAACTTGTTTATAATAGTTACATTTGCATTTACTAAAATTTGCTGCTCTCATGGAATTACCCGCAAAATATGATCCTCAGGAGGTTGAAGATAAATGGTACCAATACTGGCTGGATCACGATTACTTCCATTCTGAAATCAATGAAAAAGAACCCTATACAATTGTTATTCCGCCTCCCAATGTGACCGGGGTTTTACATATGGGGCACATGCTGAATAATACCATTCAAGACGTTTTGATTCGACGGGCCCGGCTGAAAGGCTATAATGCATGCTGGGTGCCCGGAACCGACCACGCTTCGATTGCAACAGAGGCCAAGGTCGTTGCGAAATTGAAGGAAAAAGGGATTTCAAAAAAGGAAATCAGTCGTGACGAATTTTTAAAACATGCCCGGGAATGGACCGATAATTATGGAGGGCGTATTTTAAAACAACTTCAGAAGTTAGGAGCTTCGTGTGATTGGAAACGGACGAAATTTACCCTTGATGAAGACCTGTATAAATCGGTCATCAAGGTTTTTGTCGATCTGTATAACAAAGGGCAAATTTATCGAGGACACCGGATGGTGAATTGGGATCCGGAGGCCAAAACAACGCTTTCGGATGAAGAGGTGATTTATGAAGAACGACAGGGCAAGCTGTATTATATCAAATATCCGATCAAGGACAGCGATGCGTATGTGGTGATTGCTACCACCCGGCCGGAAACGATTTTTGGGGATACGGCGATTTGTATTCATCCCCATGATGAGCGGCACCGGGAGCTAAAGGGGAAAACAATTGTGGTTCCCGTGGTAAATCGGGAAATTCCGATAATTGAAGACGAATATGTTGATCCGGAGTTTGGTACCGGCTGCCTTAAAGTGACTCCGGCCCATGATCCGAATGACAAGATGCTGGGGGATAAGCACAATCTGGAAAGTATTGATATTTTTAATGCCGATGCGACCTTAAATGAGTATGGCTTGCATTATAAAGGAAAAGACCGCTTTGTCGTTCGTGATGAATTTATCAACGAATTAGAAGCGAAAGGCTTTTTGTTGAGAGCTGAAGACTATCTTAATAAGGTTGGAACATCAGAGCGAACGAAGGCCGTTATCGAACCCCGGGTATCCGATCAGTGGTTCTTAACTATGCAGGAGCTGGTAAAACCGGCCATTAAAGCCGTACTGGAGAGTGATGCGATCAAACTCTTTCCCGATAAGTTTAAGAATACGTATGCCCATTGGATGAACACTATTCGGGATTGGAATATTTCGCGCCAGTTGTGGTGGGGTCAGCGTATTCCGGCATATTATTATGGAGACGGAAGAGAGGATTTTGTCGTGGCCGAAACGCTGGAGAAGGCGGTGGAGTTAGCCCGGGAAAAGACAGGGAATTCAGATTTAAAAGCAGCCGATCTGCGACAGGATGAAGATGTATTAGATACTTGGTTTTCCTCTTGGTTATGGCCCATGAGCGTTTTTAACGGAATTATGGAACCCGAAAATGAGGAATTTAAATATTATTACCCGACCCATGATTTGGTGACCGGCCCTGATATTTTGTTTTTTTGGGTAGCACGTATGATTATAGCGGGTTATGAATATACGGGAAAACGACCTTTTGAAAATGTGTATTTAACCGGGTTGGTACGTGACAAACAGCGACGAAAGATGTCCAAATCGCTTGGAAATTCTCCGGACGCGCTAAAATTAATTGAAGATTTCGGGGCCGATGGCGTTCGTGTAGGATTGTTACTAAGCAGTGCTGCGGGGAATGATTTACTGTTTGACAAAGCGTTATGTCAACAAGGTAAAAATTTTGGAAATAAGATCTGGAATGCCTTTCGGTTAATTAAGGGTTGGGAAATCGATGATTCTCTTGAGCAACCGGAATCTTCGGCCATGGCACTCCAATGGTATGGGGATCGATTCCAAGAAAAACGGGCAGAAATCGAGGACCATTATAGCAAGTACCGGATTTCGGACGCCCTGATGACGAGCTACAAATTGGTTTGGGATGATTTTTGTTCCTGGTTGTTGGAGGCCATAAAACCCGGATATCGACAGCCCATTGATCAAAAAACGTATGAAGAGGTCATTGAATTATTGGAGGATAACCTAAAGATTTTGCATCCTTTTATGCCGTTTTTGACCGAAGAGATTTGGCAGTTAATTACCACCCGAACTCCCGAAGAGGCCCTTATCATTGCGCAATGGCCCGAAGAAAAGAAATTTGACAAAGCTTTTTTAGCCGATTTTGAATTTATTAAAGAAGTGATAGGGAATATTCGTAATATTCGAAAAACCAAGTCCCTTTCATTTCAGGATTCCATCGTATTAAAAATGATTGATAAAGAGAAAAGGTCCAATCGATTGGATGCTATCATACTGAAGATGGGAAATGTTTCAGAGATTGATAAAGTGGGATTTCCCTTAAAAAATGCCCTGTCTTTTCGGGTAAAATCCAATGAATATTTTATCCCGATGGGAGATTTGCTCGATCTCGAAGCCGAAATCAGTAAATTGGAAAAGGAATTGGTCTATAATGAGGGGTTTTTGAAATCGGTTGAAAAAAAACTGAATAATGAGCGATTTGTAGAACATGCACCGCAACCCGTCATTGAAAAAGAACGCCGGAAGCAAGCCGATGCCCGGGCTAAAATTAAAGCGGTAAAAGAACAATTAAATAACCTGAAGTAAGATGAAAACGCGTAGTATTGTGATATTGGTAATGGTAGGTCTTTTTGCATTTCTGGGATGCAAGAACACCCCTTCTAAAGCCGAACAAACATATAGAAAAAACTTAAAGGTCGTTTTGGACGGTCATGATGAATTGATGGAAAAACAAAGTACGATGATGCACTTGTTAAAACAGATTAATGAGTACACCAAGAATGCTGATGATACATTGGGATTAAAGGCGGCAGGGATACACCTTGAGGTAGCCATGGATGATATGTTTGACTGGATGAAGGATCTTACTGAAGATTTTGATGATTTTCATGGAAATAAAGAGAAACCATTGTCTGATGAGGAATATGAGAAGAAGATTGAAAAGCTGAAGGTACATAAAAAACGACTGTCGGACCTTGAAGAGCAATTTGATCGGGGAATTGCTGAGGCTAAAGCGGCACTGGAAAAGGTTGATTGATTCGAGAATGTAGGAAATACTAATTTATTTTGACACACAATGAAGATAAAGCGCAGCGATATCGGGCTTCTTGTTTTTAGAATAGGAATCTGCTATTTTATTTTTGCATTTCATGGGCTGGTCAAACTCCAGAGTCTGTTTAGCGGGGATGAAATACAATTCTATGATCCGTTGGGAATAGGGATGGTTTTGTCCTTCTTTTTATCCCTTTTTGCAGAATTTGTATGTTCTATTTTTGTGGGGTTGGGCCTCCTTACCCGCTGGGCTGCTGCTATTCTGGTGGTGAATATGGGAACTGCCTTTTTTGTGCATCATGCGGCTGATCCAATGGTTGGTCGGCAGCTTCCGGGGCTTTTCCTATTGGGCTTTTTGGTACTGTTGTTTTTGGGGCCCGGCCGCCTTTCACTGGATCAAGCTTTGCGTAATAAGTACTGATGATATCCCCCGAAAAACCTATTTTTGAGGAAATTCATAAATATGTATGATTTTATTGTAATTGGGGCCGCTCAATCCGGATTGGCAATCAGTTACTACTTAAAAAAATTAAATAAAAAATTTATTCTCGTTGATAAGGGGCCGGAAATCGGGTATTCTTGGTTGCGCCGATGGGATTCACTTCGGTTATTTACGCCTTCAGAATTTAATAATTTGCCGGGAATGGATTTTCCCGCGTCTAAAGGATATTATCCCAATAAACGGGAAGTAGCTCAATATTTTAAATCCTATGCCGAGAAATTTAATTTCTCCATTCAATTGAACTGTTTAATCACAAAAGTCAAACCTGTGGATGGCGGGTATGAACTTCTTTATAAGGAGGGCAGGCTTAAAACCAGGGGGGTAATCGTCGCCACCGGGCCTTTTCATATCCCTTATACCCCGTCTTTTGCTAACCATGTGGCAGATGATATTCTGCAATCGCATAGTAATGCGTATAAAAATGTAAGCCAACTCAAAGAAGGGCCTGCGCTGGTAGTGGGAGACGGGGACAGCGGGTATCAGATCTTAGACGAAATTTCTAAAACCGGGAAGAAAACTTATTTCTCGGGTCATACGGATGTTCGTAGCTTGCCTCAGGAATTTGCGGGAAAAACACTGTGGTGGTGGTTTTCGGTTTTCGGTTTTTTAAAATTTAATCGTTATTCCCGAATAGGGAAGTGGTTAATGAATCGAAAACAGCCAATCATTGGTACCGATACAAAGTCTATTCTCAATCGATCAAATGTAAATTTGGTGGGACGGACGTTGGATGCTGATGGAACCCAAATCGAAACAGAGACAAGGACCTTGACCGATGTAAAAAATATAATTTGGGCAACCGGCTATAAGCCCAATTTTAAATGGATTGACGGAATAGCTCTGGATGCCGAAGGGTATCCCGATCAGTATCGGGGAGTAGCTCATCAGAAAAACCTGTATTTCATTGGGTTACCCTGGCTTTATACCCGGGGTTCTGCCACCCTTGGAGGAGTGGGGAAGGACGCCCGATATTTGGCCCGGTATATCGAAGCTCATTTTTGAACTCTCGTATGAGGTTTTATTGATGGGAGTTTATTATCTTTAAGAAAATTATTGATAGAAGTTGTTGGGAGTAGTTTTGTCGCTTTGAGAAAACTATTTTAAATTTGCATATAGACAGAGAAGTATTCGATAGATGAAAGATTGGATTGAAAAAGTTGATCGAATTGAAGAGAAGATTTCGAAGCTCCTTCATATCCAAAGTCAATTGGAAGCGGATAATAGGAAGCTGAAAACTGAGGTTGAGGAAAAACGGCTCAAAATAACAGAACTGAAAGAAAATTATGGAGCGTTGGTTGAGGAGAATCGGAGTCTAAAAGCAGCGAATACCCTCTTAGGTAGTAATGACTTTAAACGCGAGACGAAGTTAAAAATAAACAGTTTGGTAAAAGAAATCGATTTGTGTATCGCTCAGCTTTCAAGATAAGATGAAACCGGAAACCTTACGTGTGAAAATCACCATTGCCGATCGTGTCTATCCCATGACGATAGCCCCCGATCAGGAAGAAGGATTGCGGCGGGCAGCCAAGGAAATCGAGCAAGTTATCAGACGATTTGAGAAGAGCTATGCCGTGCGTGACAAACAAGATGTTCTGGCCATGTGTGCCTTGCAATTCGCAGCCCAGTCAGAACAGGTTAAAAAAGAAAGCCTGCAGGAGCTCGGCCAATTGGAATCGCGTTTGAAACGTTTGGATGATAATTTGGCATCAAAATTGAATTTGTATTAGCATCAACGTTCTTTATAGATTTTAATTAATATAGTTACTGCCTGTATTAGTAATCATTTTTGACAAACTCAACACAATAACCTTTGAGAAGAGTGAGTCCATGTTGTAAAAGCAAACCGTCCTCCATATTTATGGTGTAAGGCGGATCCTTGATCAGCAGGTTAGCTCTAAACTTTTGAATCTCGGAGTTTTATATAAAAGTATTACTGGTACAGGCTTTTTTTATACTTAAAACAGAGAAAAATGGGAATTATTATAGGAATAATAGGAGGTTTAATCGTTGGGTTTGTGATCGCCCAGATATTGAATAAATCCAAGGCTTCTTCTATTATAAAAAATGCTGAAATTGATGCTGAGGCAATCATAAAAGAAGCAAAAGTAGAGGGGGAGAATCAAAAAAATCAGAAAATCCTGCAGGCCAAAGAAAAATTTATGGAACTGAAGGCCGAACACGAAGAGGTGATCGAAGGTCGTAACAAAAAGCTGGCGAAAGCAGAGCGTCGGATTAAACAAAAAGAATCCAAACTGTCGAAGGAATTATCGGTGAATAGCAAGTTGAAAAAGAATCTGGAAGAGCAAAAGAAAGATTATGAGGAACGGCTCAGTTACATTGAAAAGCAGCAGGAGAATATCGATAAAATCCACGGACGAAAGGTTAAACAGCTTGAAGTTATCAGCGGGATGAATGCCGATGAGGCCAAGGATCAGCTGGTGGAATCTCTTCGAGAATCGGCCAGAACCGATGCCATGGCTCTAATTCAGGATACTATTGAAGATGCCAAGATGAGTGCCCGACAAGAGGCAAAAAAGATTATTATTAACACTATTCAGCGAGTGGGAGCAGAGGAAGCTATCGATAACTGTGTCTCTGTTTTCAATCTGGAAAGCGATGATATCAAGGGGAGAATTATTGGTCGCGAAGGGCGAAATATACGGGCATTAGAGGCGGCCACCGGTGTCGAAATTATCGTTGATGATACCCCGGAGGCCGTGATTCTGTCTTGTTTTGATTCGGTACGTCGCGAGATTGCCCGCTTATCCCTGCATAAATTGGTAACCGATGGTCGGATTCATCCGGCTCGGATTGAGGATATTGTGGCTAAAACTCAAAGTCAAATCGAAGAGGAGATTGTAGAAATTGGTAAGCGCACGGTTATCGATTTGGGAATTCATGGTTTGCATCCGGAGCTCATTCGGGTCATAGGCCGTATGAAGTACCGTTCTTCTTATGGACAAAACCTGTTACAGCATTCCCGCGAGGTAGCTAAACTCTGTGGCATTATGGCTGCCGAGTTGGGACTGAACCCTAAATTGGCCAAACGCGCCGGGCTGTTACACGATATTGGAAAAGTTCCTGATAGCGAGAATGAAACTCCTCACGCTTTACTGGGTATGCAGTGGGCCGAAAAATACGGTGAAAAGCCGGAGGTTTGTAATGCCATTGGTGCCCATCACGACGAAATTGAAATGACTACCCTTTTGGCTCCTGTAATTCAAGTATGTGATGCCATTAGTGGTGCGCGTCCGGGAGCGCGTCGGCAGATTATGGATTCCTATATCCAACGTTTAAAAGATCTTGAGAATGTCGCCTTTGGATTTAAAGGCGTAAATAAAGCTTATGCTATCCAAGCCGGAAGAGAGCTCCGCGTGATTGTAGATAGTACAGTTGTGAGCGACGACGAAGCATCTAAGCTATCCTTTGAAATCTCCCATAAGATTCAGCGTGAAATGACCTATCCGGGACAGGTCAAAGTCACTGTTATCCGCGAGCACAGAGCGGTACAGATCGCCCGATAGAGAACAAGAGGGTGACCACGTTTTATAATAAACTCCGCGAACTCTGCGGTTAAAAAATGAGGGGAGTGATTAGTGGGGAGAGAATTCGAACTTGAACTTGAATTTGAACTGAAAAAAGAAGTTTTTTAGTAATAAGTGAATGGTGAAGTAGTGAGTGATTGACTTTTGAAATTTGAAATCAAAAATCTCCAATCCATAGGATTTAGGGGAGAATCGATTAATCCTGTTTTTTATCGTTTCTACGAAGGAGAAGAGCGTTTATGGCCGATACACCAATTCCAAAAGAAAGTGCGGTAGAGATCTCTAAGATGATATAGGAACCCATGCTAAAAAAATCCTTGGCCTGACTCAGTTTCATTGGGAATTTTTCTTTGTGGGTTTGGTAGTCTATCATGTTAACAAAGTAATTTGGGGAGATGTAGTGATAGATAAAAAAAACACTTAGGGGCGATAAGAATGCCACGATCACGGCGATCATTCCGCCCGAGACAATACCCTGTTTCCAGGTTAATGCCCCGTTGTAATAAGACTCGCGTTTTTCACGAATACCCAGATAAAAAACGACCATAAAAAGCAGCAGGAGAATAATAAAATGATTACCTAACTGGGCATCGATATGTTGGTCGTGCCAGCCTAAAAACATTTTCTCCACAAACCCCAAAATCATGGTGAGCAGACTGAAAATAATTCCCCATCGAAGCTCAATTCTAAAATCTTTCATGCTGCTGTTTTACGTTGAAGCGAAATTAAAAAATCCCGAAGGTTTACGAAACATTCGGGATAGAATTTGAAAAAGGTAACTATCTATTTATTCTTCATCAATTAAAACCCATTCTCCCCGATCTATAAGCGGGATGGCCTTTTTGTATTTTACCTCTTTGTTTTCGCCGGTTTTCACGTTTTTGATGATTACCTTCTCGTTTCGACCAATTTTGGGGCGTTCCCGAATGATGGTTTCTGTAACCTGAGGTTGTTGCTGCTGTTGAGCTGCAGCCTGTTGGGCCGCACGGTTTTGCTCCGACTGCTGATCCATGTTGAGATATTCTTCCTTTTTGGCTTTTAAATCCTCTTTTACCCGTTGCCGTCGAGCTTCTTGAATGTCAGCTTCGCTGGGATGTGGGATTTCCCCTTTAAACAAGAACGAAATTACTTCTTTGTTAACTTTGTCCAGCATACTTTTGAACAGTTCAAAAGCTTCAAATTTATAGATGAGTAGAGGATCTTTTTGTTCGTGAACGGCCAGCTGAACACTTTGTTTCAAGTCGTCCATTTTTCGAAGATGAGTCTTCCAGGCGTCATCAATAATCGCCAGAGTGATGTTCTTTTCGAAATCGGTTACCAGTTGTTTTCCGTCTGTTTTATAGGCCTTTTCGAGATTGGTGGCCACATTTAGCGTTTTTGTGCCATCAGTAAAGGGAACGGCGATTCGCTCAAAATGATTAGAAGGGTCTTCATATACTCGTTTGATTACCGGGAAGGCAATTTCGGCACTGCGCTTCATGCTTTCCTGGTAATTTTCATAGGCAGCATTGTAGAGTTTTCCGGCAATCTTTAAGGCGTCTGTGCTCTTGAAAGTAGTTTCATCAATGGGCGAGTCCATCGAGAAATAGAGCCGTACTTCGTATTCGAAGTTTTCAAAATCCTCGCCGACCTTATTGGTTTCTGCGATGGTTTCTGCCAAATCAAAAATCATATTGGCAATATCTACTCGTAGGCGTTCCCCAAATAGAGCGTGGTGACGACGTTCATAAATAACTTCGCGCTGAGCATTCATGACATCATCATATTCCAGTAATCGTTTACGGATACCGAAGTTGTTTTCCTCTACTTTTTTCTGGGCTCGTTCAATGGATCGGGTGATGAGTTTATTCTGAATGACTTCTCCTTCCTGTAGCCCCATGCGGTCCATCCATTTCCCCATCTTTTCGCTTCCGAAGAGTCGCATAAGATTATCTTCGAGCGAAACATAGAACAAGGAGCTTCCCGGATCTCCCTGACGTCCTGAACGTCCTCGTAACTGGCGATCAACGCGGCGAGAGTCGTGCCTTTCGGTTCCGATTATCGCAAGCCCCCCGGCTTCATGGGTTTCCGGGGTGAGTTTAATGTCAGTTCCCCGACCGGCCATATTGGTGGCAATAGTGACAATTCCGGGGCGACCGGCTTCGGCGACGACTTCGGCCTCTTTTTTATGCCTTTTGGCGTTAAGCACATTGTGTTTGATCTTGCGCATCTGCAACATCCGACTCAGGAGCTCGGAGATTTCTACTGAAGTGGTTCCGATAAGAACGGGACGTCCAGCTTTTGATAATTCGGTAACGCGATCAATAACGGCATTGTATTTTTCCCGCTTCGTTTTATAGACTAAATCATCCTGATCGTCTCTGGCAATGGGTCTGTTGGTTGGGATTTCGACGACGTCCAATTCATAGATCTCCCAGAATTCTCCGGCTTCTGTGGTAGCGGTACCGGTCATTCCGGCAAGTTTGCGATACATGCGGAAATAATTCTGTAAGGTAATCGTTGCAAAGGTTTGGGTGGCGTCTTCAATTTTTACGCCTTCCTTGGCCTCGATGGCCTGATGAAGTCCATCGCTGTAACGCCGGCCTTCCATTACCCGGCCGGTCTGCTCATCGACAATTTTGACTTTGTTATCGACCACGATATACTCGTCGTCTTTTTCAAAAAGAGTATATGCTTTTAAGAGCTGGGTCATCGTATGAATACGTTCGCTTTTGACTCCGAAATCCCGATAAAGCTCCTCCTTTTTGGCTGCTTCCTCCTCTTTGGATAGATTTTGGTTTTCAATTTTGGAGATCTCTGTTCCCATATCCGGCATAATAAAGAAATTGGGATCTTCTTCTTTACCGGAAAGGAACTCGACGCCTTTGTCGGAGAGGTCGATTTGATTGTTCTTTTCGTCGATCACAAAATATAATTCCGCATCAACTTTCGGCATTTCCCGGTTGTTATCCTGCATGTAATGATTTTCGGTTTTTTGCAGGATTTGACGAATTCCTTCCTCACTTAAGTATTTGATAAGGGCTTTGTTTTTAGGTAATCCCCGATAAACGCGAAGTAAAAGGAAACCTCCGTCTTTGGTATTGCCTTCTGCAATTAATTTCTTTGCTTCGGCCAGTGTTCCTACTAAAAGTTTACGTTGAACTTCTACAATTTTTGAAATTTCGGGTTTGAGTTGTTCAAATTCATGAACATCACCCTTAGGAACCGGGCCGGAAATAATTAAGGGGGTTCGGGCATCGTCGATGAGTACCGAGTCGATCTCGTCCACAATAGCATAATGATGTGGGCGTTGTACCAGATCTTCGGGGGAGTGTGCCATATTATCCCGAAGGTAATCAAAACCGAATTCGTTGTTGGTGCCATACGTGATATCGGCGTTATAGGCGGCACGACGTTCGGCAGAATTGGGCTTATATTGATCGATGCAATCTACCGTCAGTCCATGGAATTCGAAAATTGGAGCATTCCAAGCGCTGTCTCGTTTGGCCAGGTAATCGTTGACGGTAACCAGATGCGTTCCTCTCCCGGTTAAGGCATTTAGGTAAAGCGGTAAGGTAGCCACCAGTGTTTTACCCTCTCCGGTTTGCATCTCGGCAATTTTTCCTTGATGCATAACGACCCCGCCAATGAGCTGGACATCGTAGTGAATCATATCCCAAACGACCTCTTTTCCTGCGGCATCCCAATGGTTTACCCAGATGGCTTTGTCCCCTTCAAGGGTAATATAGTCACGATCGGCAGAAAATACCCGATCGTATTCTGTAGCCGTTACTTCCAGTGTTTCGTTATGGGCAAAGCGCTTGGCAGTCTCTTTAACAACAGCAAAAGCCTCGGGTAAGAGCGCATCTAAGATAACCTTGGTTTGTTCATAACTTTGATCTTCAAGGTCGTCAATCTCGGTATATAAATCCTCTTTTTCAGTGATGTCATCCGATTCTTCCGCCTTCGCTTTCAGCTCTTCGATTTGTTTCTCAATAGCTGCTGTTCCTTCCTTGATCTTCGCCTTGAATTCAACGGTTTTATGCCGTAAATCGTCCAAGCTTAATGCTTCCAGCTTTTTTTCCTCTTCCTTGATTTGATCCACCAAAGGCTGAATCTTTTTTACATCCTTTTGAGACTTATCCCCCACAAAGAGTTTTATAACCGAGTCTAAAACACCCATATTTGCTTTTTTAAATTATCTGTTTTGCCGTATATCTTGGCAAAAATAATGCCTTTGTCATTTTGACAGCCGAAATACGTCAAATAATTTTTCCTTCATCATCCAAGATAGGATTTAATATAGGAAAATTGAATAAAAAAAGCCTCTTTAAGAGACTTTTATGCTTGTGTGATTAATATTCGTCCTCGTTCCACAGGTAGTCTTCATCGGTTGGGTAGTCCGGCCATATCTCCTGAATAGATTCATACGAATCGCCTTCGTCTTCAATATCCTGCAAATTTTCGACAACTTCTAATGGCGCTCCCGTTCGAATTGCATAATCAATCAATTCGTCTTTTGTGGCAGGCCAGGGCGCGTCACTTAAATAAGATGCCAGTTCCAGAGTCCAATACATATTCTTGCAATTTTAAATTTTTGCAACTATACGAATTTTATGGGAATAAAAAAAATGGAAATTCAACTCGTAAAGCATGGCCGATAATTGCTGCCGATCAAATCGTAGTAGCAGAATAGAGTTTTTTTATAATTCCTTTCCGATTATCTCGCATCCGAATTTGTACCTTTGAGTAAAAAGATAATTATTTCTACTTGGATATATTTAAAATACTTGTAATCAATTGATAATCAAAATGATAAAAATATCCTACTCCGCTCTTTAAAAGGAAAAGTGCGAAATCCCCTTTTGAAAGGAGGGTTTAAGGGAGTGTTTTTATTGCGTCCCGATGGTTCGGGATAGGAGGATGCCATTCCCCGGGTGCCGGCAGTTGAGTTGAATCGGATCGGATTGATAACCAATGATGTAAAATAGTTATAGCGATTGAAATATGATTGAAAAGGATGCAAAAAAATTTTCTTCCAAATTTGAGGAGGAGGTGTGGACGGGATTGACTGATTTTCCAAAACATTTGCCTTCTATGTATATCTATGATGAAAAGGGAGACCGGCTTTTTCAGGAGATTATGGCCATGCCGGAATATTATTTAACGGATTGTGAGTTTGATATTTTAGAGCGGCATAAAAGTTCTATCGCCAAAGACTTTGACAACAAAAATGGGTTTGATTTAATAGAATTGGGAGCCGGTGACGGTAAAAAAACAAAGATTCTGTTGAAATATCTAATGGAGCATAAGTATAATTTTGATTATCTCCCTATTGATATCAGCCAACATATCTTGGATAAACTGGAGGAGTCCCTGCAGCAGGAGTTTCCGGATATTTCTGTAAAGACTCAACAAGGGACATATTTTGAAGTTTTAGATGAGTTGGCAAAATATAACAAGCGAAAGAAAGTCATCCTTGTTTTGGGCTCAAACATTGGAAATATTCTGCATCCCGAGGCCATCAAGTTTATGCGGAATATTCAGCAGATGATGGAAGCTGACGATATGTTGTTTATGGGATTTGATCAGAAAAAACATCCGGAAGAGATTTGGCGTGCCTATAATGATAAAACAGGTATTACGGAAGCTTTCAACAAAAATCTGTTGGAACGCATTAACCGCGAGTTAGATGGAAATTTTAAACCGGATCAATTTATCCATTGGGAAACCTATAATCCCGAAACCGGAACCGCAAAGAGTTTTTTGATCAGTCCGGAATCTCAAGTGGTGAGAATCAAAAAGATTGGACTCACGGTGCATTTCAAAAAATGGGAAAGTCTGCATATTGAAATCTCTCAAAAATACGATGACGATGTGGTTCGGTGGTTGGCCGCAGAGGCCGGATTAAAAATTAGAGATAGTTTTGCCGATGATCGAGAATATTTTAAGAATTATATTTTTATGAAGGGCTAATCTTTTTTGACAGGGTGAGACCCGGCTGCCCGTTCGGATTTCCATAACAGGCTACCGTCTCCATAGCTTAGAAATCGGAAATCATGTTGAAGGGCATAGTCGTATATTTTCCTCCAGTCTTCCCCGACCAGAGCAGAAATCATGAGCAATAGCGTAGAAGCCGGTTGGTGGAAATTTGTAATCAGGGCGTGTAGTAATTTAAAATTATAACCCGGAGCGATAATCAGTTGCGTACGCGTTATAAGCCGGTTGATTTTTCTATTTTTAAAATAAGCGAGTAGGGCTTCAAGTACCCTTAATGGGGTAAAGTCATCGCTGTTTTTGTAGGGGTACCATTGGGAGACGGCGATGGATTGATTGGGGGACCATTCGTTTCGGAGGAGCTGAACACCAATCCAATAAGCAGATTCTAAAGTTCGTGCGGAAGTAGTGCCAATGCAGATGATTTTTTGGCCTGCGACCAGCTTTTCCTGTACTTGTCGTAGCAATTTTAGGGGGATCTCAATCCATTCCGCATGCATTTCATGGCCTTTCATCCGTTCCGATTTTACCGGCATAAAAGTCCCGGCTCCTACATGTAAGGTCAGTTTCCCAATGTCCACCTTATTGTTTTTTAATGTTTTTAAAAGATAAGGGGTAAAGTGTAAACCGGCGGTGGGAGCAGCCACGCTTCCTTCTTCTCGGGCAAAGATGGTTTGATAGCGAGTTTCATCCGATTCTTCAGATTCCCGTTTGAGATAAGGCGGGATCGGAATCTCTCCGGCACACTCCAGAAATTCAGAAAAACTCATTTTTTCTCCTCGATTGGTATGCCAGGAGAGTTTTAGCGTGAAGCTATGACCTTCCCGATTTATCTTTTCGGCCTGCCCGGTAATTTTTACGGAATGACCTTTTAGGAGAGTGTGGATGGGGACTAACTCCAGGGGAGCACTATCCTTCCATTTTGCCGCTCCTTTTAACAGGCATTTCCAGTAAATTTCTCCATTTTGTGTCATGGCGGAGGTGATGTCCGGATATCGATTATCGGGCTCGAGGCAAAAAACCTCTATTTTCCCACCGGTTTTTTTCTGGAAATGAAGCCGGGCATGCACTACTTTTGCTTCGTTGAATATTAATAAACTTTGAGAAGGAATATATGGAGCCAGGTTGTGATAAACGGTTTCCTGTATCTCCCCTTCTTTATAAACGAGTAATTTGGATTGATCCCGTACTTGCAAGGGGTATTTCGCGATTCGATTTTCCGGTAATTCGTAGTGGAAATCTTTGATTTCTATTTCTGTCGGATTAATTTTTGACTGCGCCATAAACAAAATTCTAAGGACGGGTAAAATTAAGAGTCTGCCGCCGAATTGAAATGATATTTTAGGATTATATCAAATAGTTCTCCTAAAACCTTGTTGGAAAGGGAAAGTGTAAATTGTATAATCCGGTTTTGGTCGTTTTTAAACGGCGACCAAAACCGGAAAGGTTTGAAAGACGATTTTTTTACTACTCACAAAAAAGAGTAACGATCGGGTTTACTTCTTCCAGAATTTCCACCAGGGTGCCGGCGTGTGTTCGGAATATCCGTAACCATAGCCATAGTTATATCCATAACCATAGCCGTAGTGGCCGTTGGTACCCTGTTCGACTGCATTTAAAATGATTCCGATGTGATTGAGTTTGCCATCCCTTTTCAGGCTGTTAATATACTTTAATATCTTTTGGTCGGTATGTTTGGCCCGTACCATATATAAAGTGACATCGGCATACTTTGAAAGCAGAAAAGTATCGGAGACAAAGATGGTTGGTGCAGTGTCTATAATGATGTAGTCATAATGGGGTTTGACCGTTTCCAACAATTCTTCAAATCGATGATTTAATAACAACTCAGCGGGGTTAGGAGGAATTTGGCCGGCCAGGATGAAATCGAGGTTTTCAAAGCCGTTTTTAGGCCGATATATCAAATCTTGAACGGTCACGCTATAATCACTTAGAAAGGAGGATACCCCGGGCTGTTTGTCTTTGCTGATACCCAAGTAGTTGTGAGTCTGGGGATTTCGGAGATCGACGCCCAGAAGGAGAACCCTTTTCCCCGTGGTGGCCAGAGAATGGGCCAAATTCATCACGGTAAAGGTCTTTCCTTCTCCCTTGATGCTGGAAGTCACCATTACCACTTGCCCCATCTTTGAGTCTTTTGCATTGACATTATAAAAATTAAGATTGGTGCGCAGCACCCGAAAAGCTTCGGCCAAGATACTTTGGTCATTGTGCCCAATTAATTTTTTCTCCTTCCGACCTAATATTGGAATTTCTGCCAATACCGGGATATCGGGGAGTTCTCTCTGGATATCATCCTGACCTCTGATTTTGGAGTCGAATAAGAATTTTAAATAAAGAATGCCGAAGGGTATAAATAAACCCAATGCCAAAGCGATTAAATACGTTTGTTGAGTTACCGGAGCTACGGGTCCCGGACGCGTATAAGCATAATCCACAACCTTGACAGAGGGAGCGGTTTGTGCATATTGCAAAGCTGCTTCCTCTCTTTTTTGAAGTAGGAAGAGATAGAGGGATTCCTTTACTTCTTGTTGCCTTTTAATACTGCGTTCTCCCTTTTGTTTATTGGGAATAGTGCTTAATCGACTGGAGGTTTCCTCCTCTTTGTTTCGGTAGCTTTGTAATGATATATCGATGCTTTTGAGGTAATTATTGATACTCTTAAGCATATTATCCCGTAAGAGATCCATTTTTCTTTCCAAGTTAATAACCAGTGGATTGCTGGGTGTTGAGGAGGTTAAGAGATCTCCGTGCAGAATAGCAGATTCGTTGTATTTCTGAGTTAGCGAGTTGACGCTGGAGTTTTCGATTCCAAGATTTTGAGGGAGAAGACTATAGCTCCCTCCATGGATTAGGGTCTCTTTAAAATCCTGGACAAGTGCTTTTTGAGTTTCCAGTTCAAATCGTTTTTGCTCGGCCGAGGATTCTTTGCTAAAAAGAAGACCTGTTACCGATTCTATGGAAATAGCACCTTGGGTTCGTTTATAATCAACCAATCCGCTTTCTACTTTATCGAGTTCGCCAGAAAGAGCTTTTAAACGTTCATTGATGAATTCCTCCGTACGTTTAGTGATTAATTGCTTATCCCGCATCCCATCCTGATTAAATTTGGAAATGAGCGAGTCAATGATGGCCTCATTTTTACGGCGATTCGGGCCGCGGTAAGAAAGTTGGAGGATGTCGCTTTCTTTACTGACGGGTTCTGCTTGAAGCCGACTTTTTAATCGATTTATATTGCTGTCGTCCGAAGTATGTCTAAAACTGTATTGGGCATCCCTTAAATTGTAATCTTGATTATAATAATTGGGGTTTAATTCTATGGTGAATTCTCTTCCCGCTATGGACAGGGTGTCATTGAGAACTCCCGTAACAGTCTCTTCCTTGGCATGAATTTGAAAGGCCGTTTCAGACGTAAAATCAATCGAAAACATGGGAGTAGATACTTTTGCGATATCAGAGATCCAATTTACCTGAATCGGGATTTCGTCTTTCCACACTTCTACCGTTTTAATTTTCCCTTCAGTATAATAGGAAGTACCTAAATTTAGACTCCGGGCAACGGAATCTAAGAGTTTTCGGGATTTTAATACAATCACTTCGTTTGCCAGGTTTACCTCGCGGCGGGCCAGAATAGGGTCAGAACCACTTAGACCGGCAAGACTGAATCCGCTTTCCTGATCCTTGAGAACTTTTATTTGGGCAGTCGTTTGATAAATAACCGAGGTGTATCGATTTTGTAGATAGGCCAAGGCTAAGGCCAAGACTACGGTTAGAACAAACCATTTCCAGTGACGTAAATAACGGGAGATAATCTGCTTAAAATTAGTTCCCGATTCTTCTTCCGTGTGGAGTTCTTTAAACTTCTCTTGTGCTGCCATGGCCTGTAAAATTCTTATTTAAAGATTATAATCCCTATGCTGAGGAGAAAGGAGATTACCGACATGACGGCTCCTACACCGGTCAGGAAGCCTGCTTCTTTGACCCGGGCGTTATTGGGCTCCACATAAACAATATCTCCTTGTTTTAGAAAATAAAAATCTGAATTCAGCCAATCGGTTTTGGTCAAGTCGATATGTTTATACTGCCGACGGTCCCCTTTATTTCGAATAATCAATACATTTTCTCGCTTTCCTTTAATTGTTAAATCACCGGCTAATCCAAGTGCTTGAGGAAGCGTTAAAAGACCTTCATCAATAGAATAGGTGCCGGGGCCTTTTACTTCCCCCAGGATTGACACTTTAAAGTTTACTAAGCGAACGGCAACCGTGGGATCCGTTATATAGGCAGAAAGAAGTTTCTCCATTTTTTCCTCTATCTCTTTTGTGGTCAATCCTTTAACCTGAATCTCTCCCAGTTGAGGATAATTGATATTTCCGTCTTTATCTACCAAGTATCCTTCAAGTCGTGCTGCCCCAACATTTCTATTACGAGAGCTTCCGCTACCATCTCCCACAAGCGAAGGTTTATCGAATTGAAAAGGGATTATACTTTTTTGTTCGAGAGCCGTAATGCGGATGTCCAAGATGTCACTCGATTCAATTTGTGGATAAGTAATAGAATCTATGACTTCTATAAAATCTTCATCATTAAGATTTTGGAAATACAGAATTTCCTTTTTAGAGGAACAGCTTGCGAATAAAATACCGATTAAAAAGGCTATAAATAATTTTTTCATTTGTTTTACCTATAAAAATATAAAATAATATTACAATCTATCTTCTACGGATTAGGATATTATGTTCTTGACTTGCTGTGTACACAGGTTTTTATCCCCTGAATCACGCGTTCTACATCTTGCTTGCGCAAATTGGACCCGGAGGGCAGGCATAATCCTGTGGAAAACAGCTCTTCTGCTACCGTACCTCCATAATATGGATATTGTTTAAATATCGGTTGAAGATGCATGGGTTTCCACAATGGGCGGGTTTCTATGTTTTCCTTCAACAGACTTTCCCGTATCTCGTTAGCCGTCACATTTGTGTGTTTCTCACGAATGAGGAGGGTACTCAGCCATCGATTGCTAAACATTCCGTCGGGTTCAGGAACAAATTCAAGCCCCGAGATTTCCCCTAAAGCTTCTTTATATTGCTTGTAATTATTTCTTCTTTGTGCAATGCGCCGGGTTAAAACCTCCATTTGACCTCGCCCAATTCCGGCTGTAATGTTGCTCATTCTAAAATTATAACCAATTTCTGAATGTTGATAGTGGGGTGCCGGATCACGAGCCTGTGTAGCATAAAAAATAGCTTTTTCTTTGACCTTTTGGTCATGGGTAACCAAAGCTCCTCCTCCTGAGGTTGTGATAATTTTATTTCCGTTAAAGGATAGTGCGGCGATATTTCCTAAAGTTCCACATTGTTGATTTTTATAAGTACTCCCCAAGGCCTCTGCGGCATCTTCTAAGATCGGGATATTATAACGTTCGGCGATGGTTTTTATTTCATTTGATTTATAGGGCATACCATACAGGTGAACAGCTATAATGGCTTTTGGTTTTTTCCCTTTTTGAATGCGGTCTTTGATGGCTTCTTCCAAAACATCGGGATCCAAATTCCAGGTATCCGGTTCACTATCGATAAAAACTGGAGTTGCGCCTTGGTACAGGATGGGGTTAGCCGAGGCAGAGAAGGTCATGCTCTGGCAAATGATCTCATCTTCTTTTTTGACGCCCAATAAAACCAATCCTAAATGTATGGCGGCAGTCCCCGCACTAAGCGCAGCTACATAGACCTGATCGTCAAGATACTTCTGCAAATCCTGCTCGAAGCCGTTTACATTGGGACCCAAAGGAGCCACCCAATTGGTATCGAAGGCCTCTTTTATATATTTTTGCTCGTTCCCTCCCATATGGGGGGAGGATAACCATATTTTTTCGTTCATAAAAGTAGATTTTATGGTGGCGTTTGCGATCTCCCTGTTTTTGCAAGAGCGACCCCAAACACAACGACTG
The DNA here is from genome assembly GCA_964495935.1 of uncultured Flavobacteriaceae bacterium. GTDB lineage: Bacteria > Bacteroidota > Bacteroidia > Flavobacteriales > Flavobacteriaceae > JAJYSO01. The sequence goes on along the minus strand of CAZBXQ010000025.1, from coordinate 17,298 downwards.
AGCCTTATATTTATTGTTTTATATCCAAATACGGCAAAAGTATCAAATTATATTAATTTAGAACTCCTACTCTTGTTTTTTTGCTGTATTCTTCTTATGCCTTTTTGGAGGTTGCCCTGAATAATGAATCCGGATATCGGTTTTATTTTTTGATCACAGATTGTTTATTGCTATTCAAGACGGATTTTATGTTTATGGGGTGCTTCTCTTGACCAATTTTTTAAAGTTTGAGTCAATACAATTGTAAATTTAAGGGGATCATCTTGTCCAAGTAAAAATTACTTGAATAGGGAGAAAAAACCTTTTTTACGCGATTTTGAAGGAGGAGTACCTTCCTTCGTAATCTCTTGATAAATCTCGCCCCATCCCGGTAATCCTCCAATATTCCGGTCATCGATAAAAATATCGGCATTAATTTTTCGACTGTGTCGGAGATCATAATCTTCTTCCGGGAAGCTATTGTTGACCGCATAGAACTCCAACTTATTTTTTTTGCAAAAAGCAACGGCTTCTTCCAGTCGTTCCCCTTTCCGATAGGTCCAAAGAATAAGGCGATGCCCTTTGTTTTGTAAACCCTTCAGGCTTTCAAAGGCAAATGGCTTAGGTTTTCCTATTCGGGGATATGCATCTTCAACAATGGTTCCGTCAAAATCAACGGCGATTAACAGAGACTTTCCCTTAATCATCATATTAAAAATTAGGTCGGAGGGGAATATACTATATTTTTGGTTCGATTCCGGAAAGAATTAAAAACTATTAAGATTTCAGGAAAAGTGGAAGTTTGAATTTTTTTGTCAATTTCCTGTACTTTTCTGAGTCAAGATTGAATTCCCAATTTTTGAGAGGTGTTCTTTCCGTTTTGGCCTTCTTATTTATAAAGGTATCTGAAAACCTAATGAATTATAAGGCTAATACGGTTATTCCTGACTTTTAAGAGATCTTGAAGTTTAGTCTTGCCGATGTTGATTTTCAGCTTATCGGATTTAGGACGCAGCTTTCAGCGTTCTCATTGTAGAATTGTCAAGAGCCTTTTCGGCATAGGATTTAGTAACTTTCAATTCCGTTATATCGCTATCCGGTAATTCATACATGGCATCCGTAAGGATGGCTTCACATAAGGAACGTAATCCGCGGGCACCCAATTTATATTCGATTGCTTTTTTAACAATAAAATCCAAGGCTCCATCGGTAATGGAGAATTGAATGTCATCCATGGCAAAAAGCTTGGTATATTGCTTGATTAAAGCGTTTTTGGGTTCTGTCAAGATGGCTCTTAAGGTAGCGGCGTCCAGCGGATTCATATAGGTAAGGACGGGAAGGCGCCCAATAATTTCAGGAATCAATCCAAAATCCTTCAAATCTTTGGGGATGATATATTTCAGCAGGTTCTCGCCATCCAGTGTTTTTCCGGTTTTGGAAGAGCTATATCCTACGGCCTGCATATTGAGGCGCTTCGAGATGTGTCGTTTAATACCGTCAAAAGCACCACCGGCGATAAACAGGATATTACGGGTATCGACCTCAATAAATTTTTGATCGGGATGTTTTCGGCCTCCCTTTGGGGGTACATTAACGGTTGTTCCTTCCAATAGTTTTAGCAGGGCCTGTTGTACTCCTTCCCCGCTTACATCTCGGGTTATCGAGGGATTGTCACTTTTTCGGGCAATTTTATCAATCTCATCGATAAAGATGATTCCTTGTTGTGCTTTTTCCAGGTCATAATCGGCGGCTTGCATGAGCCGGGTGAGGATGGTTTCTACGTCTTCTCCTACGTAGCCTGCTTCTGTAAGTACAGTAGCATCAACAATGGCAATGGGGACATTGAGCATCCGGGCAATGGTTTGGGCGATTAATGTTTTTCCTGTACCCGTGTCGCCCACCAAAATAATATTACTCTTTTGGATTTCGGTTGAATCGCCATCTGTATTCTTTTGAAGTAACCTTTTATAATGGTTATATACCGCTACAGAAAGTACTTTTTTGGCTTTCTCCTGACCGATTACGTAGCTGTCCAGAAATTCCTTAATGGCTTTCGGCTTTCGGAGCATAAGCTCTTCCGAAAGCTCTCTTGTCATTTCCTGTTTCGCTTCTTCTACAACAATTCCATGAGCCTGCTCAATACAACGATCACAAATGTGAGCCTCCAGTCCGGCAATCAAAAGATTGGTTTCCGACTTTTTGCGACCACAAAAAGAGCATTGTAATTCATCCTTCGCCATAATCTTGTCTTGTCTTTATTCGCGTTCTAAAACTTCGTCTATCATTCCGTAATCCTTGGCATCACCGGCTTTCATCCAAAAATCTCGATCACTGTCTTCATAAATTTTATCGTAGGTCTGCCCGGTGTGTTTTGCAATAATCAAGTAAAGTTCTTCTCGTAATTTTACGATTTCCCGGGCGGTAATTTCAATATCACTGGCTTGCCCTTGCGCGCCTCCCATGGGTTGATGAATCATTACCCGGGAGTGGGGTAATCCACTCCGTTTTCCGTGTTCTCCGGCACATAATAAAACGGCTGCCATCGAGGCCGCCATACCGGTACAAATCGTGGCTACATCGGGTTTGATAAACTGCATCGTGTCGTAGATTCCCAGTCCGGCATAAACACTTCCGCCGGGAGAATTGATATAGATTTGAATGTCTTTGTTGGCATCGGTACTTTCCAGAAATAAAAGTTGAGCCTGAATAATATTGGCAACCTGATCATTGACAGCCGTTCCCATAAAAATGATCCGATCCATCATCAGGCGGGAAAAGACGTCCATTGCGACAACGTTCATCTTGCGTTCCTCGATAATGTTTGGAGTCATGCCCACCGGTAACATACTGGTCACCAATCCTTCGTAGTAGTTGGCGTTGACACCCTGATCTTGGGTAGCAAATTTTTTAAACTCTTTTCCTATATCCATGATTTAATTCTCCTTTTTGATATTCTTGGTAACTGCTTCAATAAACTCATCAAAAGTGACTTCTTTTTCTTCAAGGTTTGCATTTTCCTTGAAGAAGTTGAGCATTTTTTCGTTTTTGGCCTGATGGGAGAAATTTTCGGCTTCCTGCTCGTTTGTCAAAACCCGCTGTGCAATGCTGTTTAGTTCATCATCAGAGGGGTTCATCTGACCAAATTGTGCCATTTGTGCCCGAATTCGATCTTTGGTCGATTTAATGATGTCATCGGCTTCGATTTTAATATCATAAGCTTTCATGATTTGATTTTCGATCAGCTGGTAACGCAGGCCTTTTTCAGAGCGTTGATATTCCTCCTGTGCTTCTTCGGGGGTCAATTCTTTTTCACCACTCCGCCGAATCCATTTCTCGAGAAACTCCCGGGGTAAATCAAATTTGGTTTCATCGATCAACTGTTCCGAAAGATCATTGAGTAATTGTTGGTCACTTTGTTGAACAAAATTCTTCTCGCTATCGGCTTTAATTTTATTTCTAAAATCCTCTTCGGTTTTAACGGCCTCGTCAGCTCCATAGATTTTGGTAAAGAAATCTTCGTTCATTTCGGCCAGTTCCTGTTCGTTGATCTCGGTAATTTCAAAATCCAAATCGATGTCGAGATCTTTTACTGCTTCAGCATCCATTCCCAGATGACCGGCCAGTATATGATCGGTTTCAAACAAGTCCTTGGAGTTCAACGTCACGTGATCTCCTACTTTTTTGTGCAGGAGTTCTTCCCGACGCCCTTCTTGGATTTTTTCTAAAGAAAAAGTCGATTTTTCATCGATTTCCTTTTCTTCATTTTTAAATATGCCGCCGATTAAATCCTCTTCATGATCGACTTCGCTTTTGGACTTTAATTTTCCATATTGGGTGCGGAGGTGCTTGACTTGCTGATCAATCATTTTATCATCGGCCACAATTTTATAGTAAGTAACCGGTGATGTTTCTTTTAGGTTGACCTCAAAGTCGGGTGCTAATCCCAATTCAAAGTCAAAGGTATAATTTTCGTTCTCCCAGGAAAAGCCTTCGCGTTCTTTGGGCAGTGGATTGCCCAATACTTCCAGTTTTTCTTCAGTAAGGTATTTATTGAGCTTCTCCTGTAGAAGTTTATTTACTTCATCCACCCGTACGGCTTGTCCATATTGTTTTTTGATTAACCCCATGGGGACACGGCCTTTTCGAAAACCCGGGATATTGGCAGTCCTGCGATAATCTTTCAGGATTTTAGTAACCTTTGGTTCGTAATCTTCTTTTTCAATGTCCACCGTTACGATAGTGTTTAAATCATCAATGTTTTCTCTACTGATTTTCATGAGATCGATCCTTCTAAAATTTAGGGGGCAAAAATACGATTTATTTATCGTGTAACCAAGTTTTAGTGTTTAGGGATTTGATTTTGGTTATTAAAGGCAGCAAACAATACGGATTGACAAAAAGAGAGGAGAAGGCTGAAAGCCAATGCCCACCAAAAGCCATCGACCAGAAAGCCATCGACCAAAGAGCTGGCCAGCAGAATAATAATAGCGTTAATAACCACCAGAAAGAGCCCGAAAGTGATAATGGTAACGGGAAGCGTGAAAATTATCAACAGGGGTTTGACAAATATATTCATGAGCCCGATAACAATGGCAACCCAGATTCCGGTATAGAAATTGGCAATGTGGGTTCCCGGTAAAAAATTGGAAAGTCCTACGACAATAAAAGCTGTAATCAGAATGCGGATGAGTAGTTTCATGGCATGAGTTTTATCCTGTAAATATAGAGTTGTTCGTTGAATACGGCACCGGATTATGCAAACTTTGACAAACCCGTAGTTTAGAATGGATATAATTTCTAATTGTACCCCCGTATTTTGGGGAAAAATATTGTACTTTAGCCTACCAAAATTACAGGATTGTTACGGCAATTTTATGATTTTATCATTTAATTTTTTAAATTCCTAAATGCTTTTAATCAAAAGAAGGTAATGTATTTGATATGAGACGCAAATTTGTTATTATTTCGACAACGCTGTTGCTGGGTTCGTTGTTGTTGGCTATATATTTGGATCATAACTGGTATGTCCTGTTCGGGATTATCCTGATTTTAACCGGGATGGGGTATTACGATATGATCCAGACTCGTCATACGATAAAACGGTTGTATCCCTTGGTGGGAAGGATGCGCTATATCATGGAGGAGTTGCGGCCCAAGATGTATCAGTATTTTATTGAGTCGGATATCAATGGTCGCCCCTTTCATCGGGTGGATCGTTCGACAGTGTATCAACGTGCCAAAGGAGTGCGGGATACCATTCCGTTTGGAACGCAATTTGACCTTTATAAGGAAGGTTATGAATGGATAAGCCATTCGATTTCCCCCAAACATTTTAATACGTTAGATCACGATCCCCGCATTACGGTGGGAAATAAGGATTGCAAGCAGCCTTATTCGGCCAGTATTCTCAATATTTCGGCTATGAGTTTTGGAGCGTTGAGTGGTCGGGCGATCGAAGCCTTGAATTGGGGTGCAAAACTGGGGAATTTTGCCCATAATACAGGAGAAGGCGGGATTAGCGGCCATCACTTAAAACATGGAGGCGATTTGATTTGGCAGGTGGGAACCGGTTATTTTGGCTGTCGTACCAAAGACGGCGAGTTTAATGCTGAGCTTTTTGAAGAAAAAGCCAAAATGGAAGAGGTGAAAATGATTGAGTTAAAGATTTCCCAGGGTGCCAAACCGGGACATGGCGGTATCCTGCCGGCCAGTAAGAACTCAGAGGAAATAGCTAAAATTCGACATATCCTACCGCATACCATCGTGGAGTCACCTCCTTTTCATAGTGCTTTTAATACCCCTCTGGAAATGGTGAAGTTTATTCAGAAACTGCGGGATCTATCGGGGGGGAAACCGGTAGGTTTTAAGCTTTGTATCGGGATGAAGAGTGAGTTTATCTCGATTTGTCAGGCTATGATTGAGTTGGATACTTATCCCGATTATATTGCCGTTGACGGTGGGGAAGGCGGAACGGGTGCTGCGCCGCCCGAATTTAGTAATTATGTAGGAGCTCCCTTATTAGACGGATTGGCTTTTGTTCAGAACATGTTGACGGGAATGGGAATTCGTCAGCATATAAAAGTATTTGCTTCCGGAAAGATTACTTCGGCTTTTCATATTGCCCGTGTGTTTGCGCTGGGTGCTGATGCTTGTTATCAAGCCCGGGCCAATAAACTGGCTTTGGGGTGTATCCAGGCACTGCTGTGTAATACCAACCGTTGCCCGACAGGCATTACAACGCAGGATCCGAAATTGACCATCGGGCTGGTTCCCGAAGATAAGAAAGATCGGGTTTTGGGATATCATCAGAAGACCTTAAAGAACTTCGTAGAACTGATAGGAGCCGCCGGCTTATCAGACCCGAAAGCCATTACCCGACAGCATATTTATCGCCGGGTGTCGCTCAATAAGATGATGACTTATGAAGAAATCTTCCCGTCTATCGAAGAAGGGGCATTGGTGAAAGGAGAGATTCCTGAGAAATATGTCCCGGATTTCTCGTATGCTGATGTCAACCGTTGGGGAATACCCACAAAAGCAGTTTGATAGATCGATAGCGTTAAAGTCGGATAAAAAATGATTTTATAACTTTTTTGATGCGATTTTTATTCCCTTCCGGAGGGTCGGAAGGTACACTTCTTGTTTATCGATCGATTAAGGGCTGTTTTCCGCTTACCGGAAAAGTTTCTTTTAGGTTTGAAAGATGGAAATATTGATTATTCCAAATAATTAACCTGTTTCCGGGTTGTAATTCAGTTCTATTTTATAATTTAGGCTCCGAAATAAATATTTTTATTTTAAAATGTTGATAATACAATCTTTTTTTGCTTCACGAATAGGAAAAATGACAGGGGACGGCATAACGACCTCCGGGATTTCTATTCGTATTCAGTAGCGTGGAAAGGTTGTCTTATATAAATTGTGCGCCTTCCCTGAATCCGGAAGGCTTTTTTTATAGAGGTGGTTTAAACTTTTGGGATGGAAGCGAAAAATAGAAATTATTGTTACCAGATGACGGCTTTTTTGTAGAGCATAGCCATAGCTACGGTCGAAAAAAAGACTAAATCTGGGGCAATAAGGTCATTTTGCAGCCCATTTTTGAAAGTTTAAATGACCTCATAAATAAAAAGAAGTTTTGAATCCCTATAGTGAATAAAAATGAAGGTATTGAAATTTGGAGGCACATCGGTGCAGAATAGCGATAGTATTAGTACAGTGGTTGATATCATCAAACGTGAGCTGGAGGCCAATACACGCGTAGTGGTAGTTTCCTCGGCAATGGGAGGGGTGACCAATCAACTCTTGCAAATGGCTGAAAAAGCAGAGCGGGGAGAGGCTGTAAGAGAGGATTTCACAACGCTTGAGAGTCGTCATTTGGAAGTGATTCGGCATTTTATCCCGGCCAAATACAGAAATGCTGTGGTGATGCAGGTGAAATTATTTCTGAATGAGTTGGAAGACTTGCTTCAGGGCGTTCAGGCGGTTGAAGAACTCTCCCCAAAAACCAGAGACCAGATTGCGGCATACGGCGAGTTATGTTCCAATTATATGCTGGCAGGAATTGTAGAACAAGAGATTCCGGAAACTCAATTTGTCGATGCTCGAGAATTGGTGCTGACTGATGATCGTTTTGGAAAAGCAAGAATTCAAAAGGAAAAAACAACTGAAAATATCAAGGATTTTTTCGCCTCTTCTTCGGCTCGGGTATTTTGTGTGACCGGGTTTATAGGTGCCAATGAAAAAGGACAAACAACAACGCTTGGACGAGGCGGAAGTGATTACACGGCTGCCGTTTTTGCCGCTACCCTCAACGCCGATGAAATCCAGATATGGACCGATGTAGATGGCTTTATGACCGCCGATCCCAGAGTCGTGAAAGAGGCTTATAGCTTGGCCGAAATTACTTATACAGAGGCCAAGGAACTCTCTTATTTTGGGGCTAAAGTCATTTATCCTCCGACTATGGTGCCGGCTTTTGAAAATCGTATTCCCATTTATATTCGCAATACTTTTAATGTTGATTTTCAGGGAACGCTGATTCACGCTGAGGCAAAAAACCAAGGAGACTACGTTCGTGGAATTACCTCAATAAAAGATATTAACCTGATCAATATTCAAGGAACTGCTTTAGTTGGTAATACCAATTTTTCGGGACGTTTATTTGCTCTTCTCTCCCGGTATGAAATTAATATTGTTTTGATCACTCAGGCGTCTTCAGAGCATAGTATTACCCTGGCAGTAGCCCCCGAAGATGCCGATAAAACCGAAGCCATTCTGACCCGCGAATTTGAAATGGAGTTGATGGCCAATAAGATTGATCCTCCCGAAGTGGTTCGAGAGCTGGCTGTAGTGGCTATTGTTGGGGAGCAAATGAAGAGTACAGTGGGGATTAGCGGACGCTTTTTTAATGCTTTGGGGCGTCATGAAATAAATGTGGCGGCTATTGCTCAAGGATCTTCCGAATATAATGTCTCGACGGTAATTAGTAAAAGGGAGCTGAGTAAGGCTTTGAATGTGGTTCATGACGAGTTTTTTCTACCGCATATTAAAAACCTCCACGTTTTCTCTATTGGAACCGGAAATATTGGATCTACCTTTTTGGATCAGGTGCAATCGCAGGCCTCTAATTTGCTGAGTGATCAGGATCTGAAAATCCAGGTATTGGGAATTACTAATACCCGGAAAATGCTTTTACAAGAGGAGGAATTGCCGTTGGAGGATTGGCGTACCGAATTGGATAAACATGGAGAGAAAGCGGATTTTGATCGTTTTATTGATGCGATTATTGCGATGAATCTTCCGAATAGCGTGGTGGTGGATAACTCTGCGAGCGGTGCTGTTGTAAAGGCATACGAACGAATTTTATCGTCCGGGATTTCCATAGTAACGTGTAATAAAATAGGAAACTCGAGCTCGCTGACGCAGTACAAAACTTTTAAAGAAGCCGCTCGGGTCCATCATGCCGATTTCTTTTATGAGGCTAATGTAGGAGCAGGTCTGCCGATTATCAGTATGTTAAAGGATTTGATCAACAGTGGGGATCGTATTGTCAAGATTGAAGCAATTCTATCGGGAACCATTTCGTTTATTTTTAATAATTTTAAAGACGATCGTCATTTTTATGAGATTGTCAAAGAAGCCCAGGAACAAGGTTTTACGGAACCCGATCCCCGAGATGATTTAAGCGGATTGGATTTTATGCGGAAAATGCTGATTTTGGCTCGGGATTCCGGGATGGATATGGAAATGGATGAGATTAAGGCCGATCAATTGCTGCCTGAAGCCTGTGTTCGGGCAGATTCCGTACAGGAATTTTATGAAGAATTGAAACAGGCTGATGGCCATTTTGAAAAATTGAAGAAAGACGCAGAGGAGCAAGGTAAGGTATTGCGATATATCGGAATACTGGAAGATGGGAAGGTAAGGGTCGAACTTCAAGCCATTGATTCCGCACACCCTTTTTATAATCTTTCGGGAAGCGATAATATTATCGCCTTTGTAACCCAGCGTTATTCTACAGCTTATCCGCTGGTGGTGAAAGGTCCCGGAGCCGGAGCTCAGGTAACGGCAGGAGGAGTTTTTGCAGATTTGGTGCGCGTGGGGAAGAAGTGATGCATTTCCTATACATAATGGAGGGAAAAGCGGATCTTGAAAACGAATAGAAATTTAGGTGGAAATGAATACATACGTCAAAGTTTTTGCGCCGGCGACAGTGGCCAATGTGATTTGTGGATATGACGTTTTGGGGTTTGCTCTTCATGAACCCGGCGATGTGGTAGAAGTTACCGTAAAAGATACTCCGGGGGTAGAACTTACGGAAATTACCGGAGATGAAGGCTTGCTCCCCAGAGATCCACAAAAAAACACGGTAACGGCAACGATTTCCGGAATCCTCAAAAAAGTAGGGAAGGAAGATCTGGGGATTGCCGTAAAGCTTCATAAAAAGATGCCGATTGGCAGTGGATTGGGATCCAGCGCAGCCAGTACGGTGGCCGGAATATTTGGGGTTAATAAATTGTTGGGCGAACCTTTAACCACAGCAGAGCTAATGCCCTTTGCCCGACGAGGAGAAGAGATAGCCTGTGGACAAGGACATGCCGATAATGTAGCCCCTTCCCTTTATGGAGGATTTGTATTGATTCGCAGTTATGACCCGCTGGATATCATCCCTTTGCCAACGCCCAAAAAGCTGGTCGCTACCGTTGTTCACCCTCATATCGAGGTGCAAACCCGGGATGCCCGGAAAATAGTGCGACAGCATATTTTATTGAAAGATGCCATTGGGCAATGGGGAAATATAGCGGGATTGGTGAGTGGATTATACCGAGAGGATTATGAGTTGATTGGGCGATCGCTGGAAGATAAATTAATCGAACCTTCTCGTGCTATTCTTATTCCCGAGTTCTATACATTAAAGAAAATGGCCTTGGAATTAGGTGCTTTAGGCTTTGGAATTTCGGGATCCGGACCTTCTGTTTTTGCATTGAGTAAAGATAAAAAGACGGCAAACAATATTAAGACCATGGTACAGAGTCATTTTCAATTGGTGGATATTTCTTCGGACGCTTATGTTTCAAGTGTTAATGCCGAAGGTCCTAAAGTGATCGCCGTAAAACCTTAAATAATAAAACGTGAAATTATATAGTACAAAATCGCCACAGCATCGGGTGTGCCTCAAGGAAGCCGTTTTTCATAGTCTGCCTTCCGATGGAGGGTTGTATCTGCCCGAAAAATTTGAGAAGCTGCCGGAGGAATTCTTTGAAAATATCACCCGAAAGAGTTTTCCGGAGATCGCATTGGAAACCGCTCAACACCTAATTGGAGAAGATGTTGAAAAAGCAGCCCTGCAAGGGATCATCGAAGAGGCAATTAATTTTCCGGCACCCCTTCGGGAAATAGAGAAAGATACTTTTGTTTTGGAGTTGTTTCATGGTCCGACGATGGCCTTTAAGGACTTTGGAGCCCGTTTTATGAGCCGGTTGATGAATTATTTTCTGGAGCAGGAAGAGCAGAAAATCGATATTCTGGTCGCGACCTCGGGAGATACCGGAGGGGCGGTGGCACAGGGTTTTTATAAAGTGCCGGGAATAGAAGTTACAATTCTTTACCCCAAAGGCAAGGTAAGCCCGTTACAGGAAAAACAATTGACTACGCTGGGTGAAAATATTACGACATTAGAGGTAGAAGGTACCTTTGATGATTGCCAGACGATGGTTAAAAAAGCGTTTTTGGATTCCGAATTAAATGCAACGTTGAATTTATCCTCGGCCAACTCCATTAATATTGCCCGGCTGATTCCACAGAGTTTTTATTATATGAATACCTATGCGCAGGTGAAGCGTTTAGGGATCGATAAACCACTGGTTTTTTCGGTACCCAGTGGAAATTTTGGAAATCTTACCGCCGGTTTATTGGCCAAACATCTGGGGCTTCCGGTTCGACAATTTGTGGCATCGACCAATGTCAATGCGATTGTTCCACAGTATTTGAAAACGGGTATTTTTGAGGTAAAACCGTCCATTCATACCCTGTCTAATGCGATGGATATCGGGAATCCCAGTAATTTTGAACGAATGCGCTATTTTTATGCCGATGATGTAGAGCAGATGAAAGCCGATATCAGCGGGTATTCCTATACCGATAAAGAAACCTTGTCTATTATCAAAAATGTGGAGGAATCGGATCATTATATGTTGTGTCCGCATACCGCCATTGCCTATCAGGGATTAAAAGAGTATTGTAAAACGTTAAACGAAGAAGTTGTAGGAGTCTTTTTGTCATCGGCTCATCCGTGTAAATTTCCCAATGTATATACGGAAGAACAATGGGCAAAAATAAAAAGCCCGCTGCAAGCAGAAGCGGTGATGAGAAAAGAGAAGAAAACCATTCTCATGGAGAACGATTTCGAAAAATTTAAAGCTTGGCTTTTGCGTTAATCCATAATGAAGACGGTTCGCGTCCCTGCTTCTGAAGGGGTTTGCCAAAGGGATTCAATAGCCGATAAACGTTCTTTTTGGATGGGAACTTCCAATGCTCCTTTTTCGGCCAGGGCATACATCTCAGGAATAAATTCATGGGATAATCTACCCCATTCTTCTGCCGTATAACTACCGACTCCGGCTCCCAGGATCTCGATTGTACTGCTGCGAATGAGCCCTGCGGGAACGGTTATCCGGTCTCCGGCAGTATTTCCCAAATCGATATAACGCGTAGAATAGGTAGGGCCTTTACTGAGTGAAGTAAGTAGTGCTTCTGCGGGAGATCCCCAGATATAATCCAAAACGATGTCTGCCGGTTTTTCTTTTTGGAGTTCTTCAATCCGGGAAGTCCAACTCGAATCTTGTAAGGAGAGTATCTCGGTTGCTCCCCATTTTTCAAGTCGGTTTAAACGCCTTTCATCTCGTCCTGTTACGATAATGGATTGAGCACCGTAATAGCGAGCGGCCTGCGTGGCAATCTGTCCGGTAAATCCGGTGGCACCATGAATGATAATGCGGTCTCCCTTTTGAATATTTCCTTTGATGACTAAGGGGAGGACCGCTCCCATTACGGCATTGGGCAAGGCCGCAGCCGTTTCCCAATCTACGTTTTCAGGAATCGCGATGGCTTTTGAAGGATCGATGATGGCGTGTTTGGCGAGCATTCCGGTTGCTCCCGGGGCATAGACCCGTTTTCCGTTGGAGGTCAGCCCGACACCGTCGCTTCCTATGACCGCCGGTAAATTTTTAATCCGGGCATAAAATTGAGAGCGGGTTGTCAAGCGATCAAAATTTTTCAACGGAGCGGCTTTCACCCGGATGCATTCCTGACCCGCTATAGGTTCCGGGCACGGTTGCTCTCCAAACTTCGGGGATTCATCATAATGATGAAGTATCGCTGCTTTCATAATATCCTTATTGGCTGTTCTTCAAAGATAAAAAATAGCGTTTTAAACCTACTTATTGTAGATTAAATTCGTGAATTAAGGAGGTTGATAGGCCTTAACTATTCATTTTTTCTTAATGATTGAGGAAATACGGTTTCTTCGAAGACTGGAGAACTAATCTTATTGCCATAGTAACCATTGATTAAATAGGAAATAACAAAACTTTATTACCTTATTTTTCATGCTTAGGCAACTGGAGATAGTTTGCCGATTTTATCAAGAAAGCTTTATGTTCTTTTCCCCTTGAATAAATTAGCTTTAACGATTTTTCGGGTTCCTTTTTGCTTAAAAACAAATATCTTAGTCCTATGGAACGACAACATCTGACAAAAGGCTTTGCTTTTGAGACCTATCGTCCGAAAGACGTATCTCCGTTTGAACGTTTGTTTGACATATTTAAGGAGTTGATTACCCATACCTCGGGTGATTTTGATGAGGCCATAGATTGGCTGCGGCAGCTCGATGAAGAATATGAGTTGACGACGCCCGATTATACCATCGATGATTTTATTGAGGATTTGATTAAAAAAGGATATATCCAACAGCGGGTTAAACCGGATGGAAAGGGAGGGATGGGAATGACTTCCAAGTTGGAGCAGGCTCTTCGACAACGGGCTTTAAATCAGATTTTTGGAAAGATGAGAAGAGGGAATTCCGGAAACCATAAAACCGGTTATACCGGGAATTCGGATGAGAAAACAGGGGAATATCGCGAATATCGATTTGGCGATGCTCCGGAGCGCATCAGCATGACCGAGAGCCTAAAAAATGCGCAGATCAATCACGGATTGGGAAACTTTACCCTTACCGAAGACGATTTGGTCGTTGAGGATAGTCAGTTTAAGGCGCAAATGAGTACGGTTTTGATGATTGATATCTCTCACAGCATGATTTTATATGGGGAGGATCGCATCACTCCGGCCAAAAAAGTAGCAATGGCCCTGTCAGAATTGATTATTACCCGGTATCCCAAGGATACCCTGGATATCATTGTCTTTGGAAATGACGCCTGGCCCATAAAATTAAAGGATTTGCCTTATTTGCAAGTGGGGCCTTTTCATACCAATACGGTAGCCGGGCTGCAACTGGCGATGAATATTTTGCGCCGCAAGCGAAATGCCAATAAGCAGATCTTTATGATCACCGATGGAAAACCGAGCTGTTTGCGATTGCAGGATGGCCGCTATTATAAAAATCCGATGGGGCTGGATCCCTATATTGTCAATAAATGCTATAATATGGCGGCTCAGGCAAGGAAAATGGAGATTCCAATTACTACTTTTATGATTGCCTCCGATCCCTATTTGCGGCGTTTTGTAGAAGAATTTACAGCGTCTAATCGGGGGAAAGCGTATTATACCGGATTGAACGGATTGGGAGCAATGATTTTTGAGGATTATGAAAATAATCGAAAGAGAAGAGTGCGGTAATCCTAAAGTAATTTAAGGAAAACCGTATAAGAATAAAGGCCTTGAAAGTTTCTGAGACTTTCAAGGCCTGGCTAAAAAAGAACTGCACATCTTTTGGGAAAATAATTTCTTTGGCACAGTTTATGACAATCCTATTGTTAAAAATTGAAAGACATGAAAATTTATTCTTCGATGATGGTAATTGCCTTGATTGGGTTGTTAACGAGTTGTGGTTCGGGTAAGGCCACGGATACCACAGATTCCTCTTTTGATCCTTCAGCCCTTTACAATAAGACTTGGCATCTGGATAAGATTGATGGGAAAGCGGTGAATTATACCAATGAAAATGGGAAATGGCCTTCTTTAGTACTGGACGATACTGATAATGGTGTTTCCGGATTTGCCGGATGTAATAATTTTATGGGGAATTTTGAAACGGATGGTAAAAATCAACTGGAATTTTCCAAGATGGCGTCCACCCGAATGGCTTGCCCGCATATCGATTTTAATGAAAACGGATATTTGAAGCTCCTTGAAGAAGTAAGAAGTTATCAACTTGCTGAAGACGTATTGAAATTACAAAATAAGAAGGGGAAGACGCTTCTCAGCTTTTCTGTGGTAGGAGAAGATTCCTCAGGAATAACCGAGAAATATTGGAAGTTAAAGACCTTCCATGGAAAGGAGGTAAAAATGAACAAAAATCAGGAACAGGAAGTACACTTTATCTTAAAGGATAAAGATCACAAAATTCAGGGTTTTAGTGGCTGTAACACATTTATGGGGAGTTACGACTTGAAGGGAGGTAACGTCATCAAATTTTCTCAGATGGCCGGAACATTAAAAGCCTGCCCCGATCTGGATTTTAAGGAAAACGATTTTTTGAGGATTTTTGAAGAAATGGACCACTATAAGCAGGATGGAGATATCTTGCAATTTTTGTCTGCTACAGATGAAGTTTTGGCCACTTTTGAAGCTGTTTATTTTTAAAAAGAAAGATCTCTAAAATCCGGTTCTAACATCTCTGTCATTCCCCAAAAATTAGTGCAGACTGAAAAATACCAACCTCAAATATGAGATGCTGAATCAAGCCGTGCCGGCCGGCACGGCACAACAGGATATATCTACTTCATTCCTGTCATTTAAAGGTCAAAGTAGAATTAATTAGGAGTCGAAAACAATAACCTGTATTCCAAATAGCGTTTTATCAGTGCTAACAAAAAAGAGTTAACTTTATAGAGCGACTGTAAAACCTATGAATATAATGGGGAGTGTGATCCCTGCCTGCATTCCGGTAGGTAATAGTCTTATCATCTAATTTGTGGAGTGATTTATCATCGACAAAAACAAAACTATTTACGACGAAAATTATGTTTCAAAAATTTGTTTTTAAGCACAATTGATTCCGACACACCGTGAGGAATCTTTATATCCGTAGATTTAACGAAGAAAGAGATCCTTCGCTGCGCTCTGGATGACAGGAAATATCAAAGTTTGTTATAGAAAGAATGTCATTTCGAACGCAGTGAGAAATCTCAAAAGCTTGGTAAATAGGAGGTTCCTCACTGCGTATCGGATGACATATCACTCCAAAAAAGAAGTTATGATACAGCTACAAGGAAAGTATTTAGATAAGATCATTCACCAAGTTATAAATTTTAAATAGGGTTGCTGAATTTAATACCTATTTTTATAGCGAAGTGTAGCGTGATATAAAAAACATATCGACATGACATCTTCCTCCGACTCAAAACTATAGTCTAAGATGGCTCTCTATTTATTCTTAGGCAAAATATGAAGTAATCAAATATATTAAATATAATCTGTAAAGGTAGAAATAGTCAATTCGATTTATAAATAAATAAAAGATACTTCTAACATAATTCTGCTTAGGGGTTTCATTGATTTCTGTAAAACGAATGATAAAGAATTTGTCGAATTCCATAAAATGATAGGTATATCACCTAAAAAAAACAAGGATTGGCTGATTTTAAAATTACATTCGTGATACCCTTGAGTACTTTTTAAATTGGGTCAAAATCGATTAATTTGATTTGAGCAGAATCACTTCTGTATTTTTAGAATTAACCTATTTGATTTTGTTGTTTTCCTTCTTTTTATGGTAAGCTGATTTCTTTAGAATGACCTCAATATCTGAAGATGAAAAAAGGAAGATGAGGTTGGTTTTTTCTATGAGCTTAATAGACCTGCGTCTTAGCATCTTTAATGACCGGTTAATTTCTCAGTACGGATCCAGAATTGATAGGGATATCGAATTTTCGATTGCCGAATACTAATAAAGTTATGCATTGAATGTTTTATTAATTAAAGAATAACTAATGAATAAAGCTACTATTTCTCTCGTTTTGATTTTTGTACTGGCATTCGTTTTCATTTATCTGGAAGTGCATTTTGATTTGCCGGCTATCGTATCTATCGCTCTTTTATTATATGGATGTTATCGCCTTACGGATGGAAGCTATGGAGATTCTTTAAATTTTATGGATCAGGAGGCTGATGACTCTTTTCTGTATAATGATGATGAAGTTGAAAATAGGGAGAGAAAAGAACGACCCACGTGATTCGGATAAGTTGATTCTCTTCATAAAGGGTCGAAAAGAGAACATAATTAATTGACCTGTCCCGTGGGATAATTAATGAATTAATTTTTGTAAAATAAGAGGTGTATTGTCCAAAAGAATACTGGATGTGTAATTTAGAAATTGTTTTTTAAGCCGCCTTTAAAGACCTCATAAGTTGAAATCAGTTGCCAATCAATTTGAGCGGGATTGCTTCTGGGTTTTTAATGTTTATCTTGTTAATTTTTCGCCCCATTTTCCTCTTTTATGAATGACCTCAATAAATAGGATTCTTTTTTAGAATTTGGAAAAATGGAAAAAGAAGAAAAGGGGAGACCGAATTTCTTTTCGGTGTATTGACTTAGGCGTTTTGATACGATAGTTAAAACCCCTATATTCGGGGTATAAA
>CAZBXQ010000024.1:7819-44446 GCA_964495935.1 uncultured Flavobacteriaceae bacterium | reverse complement strand
TGAACAGCCCTCCTTGTTATATTAAAAATCTTAGTACATAAGTGCCTAAGTCGATAAAAAGGATTATGAAAAAATTAAAAATAGCCATTCAAAAAAGCGGCCGACTCAGTGAAAAATCAATCGATTTACTCAAACAGTGCGGTATCCGTATTTCGTTTAATACCCGTAAACTGAAAGCAGAGGCCTCCAATTTTCCAGCTGAGATTCTCTTTCTGCGCGATGATGACATCCCCCAATACGTCGAACAAGGGATCGCCGACATCGGAATTCTGGGGGAAAATGAAGTTCTCGAGCAAGGGAAATCAATTGACATCTTACACTCCCTCGGGTTTGCTCATTGTCGCATGGCTCTGGCCATTCCTAAAGAAACAACATACAGGGGACTCTCTTATTTCAAGAACAAAAAGATTGCCACCTCCTACCCGCAAATTCTCAACCAATTTTTTAAAGAAAAACGGATTCCGGTGACCATAGAATATTTAAGCGGAAGCGTGGAAATAGCCCCGGGAATCGGCCTTGCCGATGGAATTTTCGATATCGTCAGCACGGGAAGCACCTTGCAGATGAACGGATTAAAAGAAGTAGAAATCGTAAAACGCAGTGAAGCAGTACTCATCGGCTCTTCGGAAAATAAAGACACCCCACAGGATTTACTAAAAGAGGTTATTTTCCGCATCAAAGCAGTACAAAACGGGATTGATTATAAATACATTCTGCTGAATGCCCCAAATGAAACCGTAGATGAAATTATCGAACTGCTCCCCGGCATGAAATCTCCTACTCTTCTGCCGCTGGCCAAAACCGGCTGGAGCAGCCTTCACTCGGTAGTCAAAGAAGAAGATTTCTGGGAAGTCGTCGGACAACTTAAAGCACTTGGAGCCCAGGGAATATTAGTCTCACCCATAGAAAAGATGGTTTTATGATAACGTTTAATTCCAATCCGACACAAGAACGCTGGCCTTCCTTTATACAACGGCCAAGCCTGGATTTTAAAGGTCTCCACACAACCGTGGAGGAAATTTATGAAGACCTCAAAAAGCGAGGGGATAAAGCACTTCAGGAATACACCAAAAAGTTTGATCAAGTACAGCTTCAGGATTTTCGGGTTCCTGCGGAAGAAATTAAAGCGGCCGCAAATAAAATTTCAACAGACTTAAAAAATGCAATTCGAATAGCCTACAACAACCTCCATGTCTATCATGCCGCTCAGGTTCCGACCGTCAAGAAAGTAATGACCTCATCGGGAGTTACCTGTTGGCGGGAAAACCGAGCTATCCAGCAGGTCGGATTCTACATCCCGGGAGGATCGGCCCCCCTATTTTCCACCGTATTGATGTTGGGAGTACCTGCAAAAATTGCAGGCTGTAAAGAAATTGTACTTTGCTCACCCCCGCAAAAAGATGGGAATATTCATCCGGCCATTCTTTATGCCGCTCAACTTGTCGGTGTTACCCATATCTTTAAATTAGGGGGGATACAAGCCATCTCGGCCATGAGCCTGGGAATCGGAAACATTCCCAAAGTGTCCAAAATATTCGGCCCCGGAAATCAATATGTCATGGCGGCCAAGCAATTTGTTCAAAATCAAGGAACCGCAATCGATATGCCGGCCGGCCCCAGCGAAGCACTGGTAATCGCCGATGATACCGCCAATCCAACCTTTGTGGCTGCCGATTTATTATCCCAAGCAGAACACGGCCCCGACAGCCAGGTGATTTTGTTATCTCCCTCAATAGAGATCATAACAGCCGCTCTTCAGGAAATAGAGCGTCAACTCCAGCAACTCCCTCGTAAAGTCATTGCAGAAAAGGCACTTACAAACAGTCATGCCCTTCATTTTAATGATCTTGATACCTGTTTCGACTTCAGTAATGAATATGCTCCCGAACACCTGATTTTAGCACTTGACCAACCCGAAACACAACTCTCAAAAATAGTCAATGCCGGATCTGTATTCCTGGGAAATTACAGCTGTGAAAGCGCAGGCGATTATGCCAGTGGAACAAATCACACACTCCCAACCAGCGGTTATGCCAAAGCCTACAGCGGGGTCTCTGTGGATAGTTTCGTCAAAAAAATAAGTTTTCAAAATATCACCCCGGAAGGGTTGGACAACCTGGGGGCAACAATCATGACCATGGCCGCCGCCGAAGGATTGGAAGCCCATCGCAATGCCGTTCAAACCCGACTTGATTATCGCCGGAAAAACATAAGATCATGATCACAAAACTAATTCGTCAAAACATCAAAACCTTACAGCCGTACAGCAGTGCGCGAGATGAATTTCAAGGATCTGATGCCATTTTTATGGATGCCAACGAAAATCCGTATGGGATACTCAACCGCTATCCCGACCCCCATCAGGTCAAATTAAAATCCGAATTGGCGCGATTAAAAGGAATTCCAACCTCACAAATCTTTATCGGAAACGGCAGTGATGAAATCATCGACTTGGCCTTTCGCATTTTTTGCGAGCCCGGAAAGGATAAAGTGTTGCTATGCCCTCCTACCTACGGAATGTATAAAGTAGTCGCAAAAATCAATAATATTGGTGTAGTAGAAGTTCCCTTAACAAAGGATTTTCAATTGAACACAGGCGAAATTCTACAACAGGAAGACATTAAAATTATTTTTCTTTGCTCCCCCAACAACCCTACTGGAAACAGTCTGGATCATATCGAAAAATTATTACAGAAGTTTTCCGGAATCGTTTTTATCGATGAAGCCTATATCGATTTCAGCGATCGAGACTCCTTTTTACATCAAATCCAAAAGTATCCGAATCTCATCGTTTCCCAAACTTTTAGCAAAGCGCGGGCATTGGCGGGAGCACGTGTTGGCATGGCCTTCTCCTCCCCCGAAATAATCGAGGTTTTTGATCGCGTCAAACCCCCTTATAATGTGAGTGTATTAAATCAGGAAGAAGCCCTAAAAGCACTTCACGATACGCAGATCTACGAATCCCGGTTACGGGAAATTAAAACCGAAAAAGACAAGCTTCTGGCGGCTCTTCAAAAACTGAGAATCGTCAAAAAGATTTATCCGACAGAGGCCAACTTCATTCTGTTTGAAGTGGAGGATGCCCTCGCAACATACACGTATTTAGTACAGCATAAAGTCATCATCAGAAACCGGGATCGTGCCGTAAAAAACACTCTTCGCGCCACCATCGGACAACCTGAGGAAAATCAAAAATTAATTGAAGAATTAAGGAATTATGAAAAAATTACTGCTTATTGACCGGGACGGAACGCTCATTGTAGAGCCGCCGACCGATTACCAGATAGACTGTTTAGAAAAACTCGAGTTTTACCCCAAAGTCTTTCAAAATTTATCCAAAATTGCCCGGGAATTGGATTACGAACTCGTGATGATCACCAATCAGGATGGGCTGGGAACCTCTTCGTTCCCGGAGGAAGACTTTTGGCCCGCCCATAACAAAATGATGACCGCCCTAAAAAATGAAGGCATTGAATTCTCTGAGGTGCTTATTGACAAGTCTTTTCCGGAAGATAATGCCCCCACCCGAAAACCGGGAACCGCTCTTCTAACCCCCTATATCAAAGGGGAATACGATTTACAAAACTCCTTTGTAATAGGCGATCGGGAAAGTGATATGAAACTGGCAGAAAACATAAAAGCAAAAGGAATTTTTCTCAATGCAAAAAAAAGTAAATCAGCTTCCTTTAATGCAGCTTCCTGGGACGACATTTACACCTTTTTGTCAACTACCCCACGAACTGCCCAAAACACACGCGAGACAAAAGAAACACAAATTAAAGTAGCTTTAAATCTCGATGGCAGCGGAAAAAGCGGAATTTCTACCGGGTTGGGCTTTTTTGACCACATGCTGGAACAAATTGCCAAACATGGAAAAATGGACCTCAAAATACAGGTTGACGGCGACTTGCATATCGATGAACACCATGTGATTGAAGATACCGCTCTCACGCTGGGTCAAACTTTCAGCGAGGCACTGGGCCGTAAAAAAGGAATTGCCCGATATGGCTTTCTACTTCCCATGGACGATTGCCTGGCGCAGGTTGCATTAGACTTCGGCGGACGGCCCTGGATGGTCTGGGAAGCCCATTTTAAACGCGAAAAGATAGGCGATATGCCGACGGAGATGTTCTTCCATTTTTTTAAATCTTTTACAGATACGGCCAAATGCAATCTCAATATCAAGGCCGAAGGAGAAAACGAACATCATAAGATCGAATCCATTTTTAAAGCGTTTGCCCGAGCTTTAAAAATGGCCGTTCAGCAAACCGGAGATTACACCATCCCAAGTACTAAAGGAGTTTTATAACCATGCTATTGCCGAATGGCAACGCGAATAAGCAAACCGAAAGCAGTGGTCTCAAAAGTCTATTTCAAACGTCTCCGAATACGAGATAAAATGATAAATCATTCCCCAATAGAGCGTATAAGACAACTGTTCTGATAAAATCAAATCTAAAATGCGCATCATCCCCGCAATTGATATCATCGATGGAAAATGTGTCCGATTGACCCAAGGTCAATACGATCAAAAGAAAATCTATAACGAGCATCCACTGGAAGTAGCCAAGCAATACGAGGATCATGGTATTCGCTATCTTCACTTAGTAGATCTGGATGGTGCCAAAGCCGGAACCATTAAGAACTACCCGATCATCGAAAAAATAGCTACCCAAACCCGTTTGAAAATTGATTTTGGCGGCGGATTAAAAACCAACGAAGACCTCAAAATTGCTTTTGAAAGCGGAGCCCGCCAGATTACCGGAGGCAGCATTGCCGTTAAAAATCGGGATTTATTTGTAAAATGGCTACATGATTACGGTTCCGACAAAATTATCTTAGGAGCCGATGTCCTCAATGGTAAAATTGCAACCCATGCCTGGCAGAAAACTTCAGATCATGAAGTGATATCCTTCATTACCGAATATGTAGCCCGGGGAATTGCCTACAGCATTTGCACCGACGTCTCCAAAGACGGAATGCTAAAAGGCCCCTCCAAACAATTGTACCGGGATATTTTGGACATCAATAAAATCAACCTGATTGCCAGTGGAGGGATCTCCTCTATTCAGGATCTTAAAGAAATAAAAGCAATCGGCTGTGAAGGAGCCATTATCGGGAAAGCCATTTATGAAAATAAAATCAGTTTACAGGAACTGGAGAAAATCAATGAAGAGTTCAATGCATAAAATTGAAAAACATGAAAAGTAAACGTATCATTCCTTGTCTCGACATCCGAGACCGGAAAGTTGTCAAAGGTATCAATTTTGAAGGGGTCACAACTGTCGGCGACCCGGTAAAACTCGCTCAAAAATACGATCGTGAAGGTGCCGATGAGCTCGTCTTTTTGGATATTACAGCCAGTACCGACGGACATGAATTACTACTGGATTTGATTCGGGAAGTAGCCCAAAACATCCATATTCCGCTTATCGTGGGAGGGGGTATAAATACGGTTGAACGGGCCCGGAACTGTATTCGTGCGGGTGCTGCAAAAGTGAGCATTGGCTCACCGGCATTACTGCGTCCAAAACTCCTTACAGAGCTTGCGCAAACCTTGGGAAAAGAACGAATAATCATCGCTATCGATACAAAACCAATCGGAGGTATGGAAAGAGTTCATATAAAAGGAGGAAAGGAAGCTACCGATAAAGAAACTGTAGCCTGGGCTCAAGAGGCGCAAAAATTAGGAGCCGGAGAGATCCTGCTGACCTCGGTTGAAACCGACGGGATGCAAAAGGGATTTGCACTGGACATTACCGACCGTGTTAGTCGTGCTGTTGACATCCCGGTCATTGCTTCCGGCGGGGCCGGAAGCAGCCAAGACTTCATCCGGTTATTCTCAACTACCCGGGCTGATGCCGGACTGGCCGCCAGCATCTTTCATTATGGGAAGGTTACCCTGCGAGACCTCAAAAAACAAATCGAAAACAGATAAAAAACAATATGAATTTAGATTTTGAAAAGCAAGGGGGGTTGATCCCTGCCCTTATACAAGACTCTCAAACTTTACAGGTTCTCATGTTGGGATACATGAATAAAGAAGCTCTCGAGAAAACCAAAAAAGAGGGAAAAGTCACTTTTTACAGCCGTAGCAAGCAACGTTTATGGACGAAGGGAGAAACCTCCAAAAACTACTTGTGGGTCGATCAAATTTATGAAGACTGCGATCGGGATACGTTGCTCATTACCTGTAAACCGGACGGCCCCACCTGCCATCGAGGGACGACCTCCTGTTTTGACAATGACCAAATTCAGGGTTTTCTATATCAACTGGAAAAAATTGTTGCCGACCGAATCGACAACGACAAAACCGATTCTTATACCAATACCCTTTATCGCGACGGGATCAATCGAGTGGCCCAAAAAGTAGGCGAAGAAGCCGTCGAAGTGGTTATTGAAGCTAAAGACGACAATGATAAACGTTTTAAAAATGAAGCAGCAGATTTACTCTACCATCTTTTGATTCTTCTGAAAACCAAAGAGTTTCAACTCAGAGATATCGAAGAGATACTGTTTAATCGGCATCAAAACAGCCATAATCAGCAAGAAGACGAGTAGGGCTTTAAAAGATTGGTTTAGAATAATTACAAAGTTCGATTCCATCAATGATTTTTACACGATCAACGATCTCTTTACGCAACAATTCAAGTACTCTTTTTTGAGGAAAATGCTGATGTACCAGAAGACTTATCAAACGATTGGGAACAGGTTTTTGAAACGTGGTGATATGTCTTTCTTCTCCCTCTTTCAGTAATTGTTTAGCCGCCAAATAAGGCAAAAAGGTCTTTCCCTTATTCCCATTTACAAATTGAATGAGACTCCCGATAGATCCGG
Source organism: uncultured Flavobacteriaceae bacterium (assembly GCA_964495935.1). GTDB lineage: Bacteria > Bacteroidota > Bacteroidia > Flavobacteriales > Flavobacteriaceae > JAJYSO01. Next base: position 37,609 of record CAZBXQ010000024.1, on the reverse strand, counting down.
CCTTAAAACGAATATTCAAAGCGTTATTAATATTTTTTCGATGCGTTCTACAAAAATCCGTAATCTGCTCACTCATACAATGACCATCTTCAAGCAGCCAAAAATTATCCAGTTTTAAATCATTAATATCTACCTTTTCGGCCATCGCTCCCTCCCGATTATAAAGCACATAAGGCTCCCTATACAACGGGATTTCACGTAGCTGTACCGTGTCAAAAGGTGGGGAAACAATACCGATATCAAGTTCACGAGATCGCAATTGCTGGAGAATCTCTTCCGTAGAGTTCTCGCTTAACTCAATGATCAAATCCGAGTACGTTTCTGAAAATTCCCGCAAGAACAAAGGGAGTAAAAATGGAGCAATGGTAGGGATGCATCCTATTTTCAGCCGCCCGCCAATTTCTCCTTTAAGCTCTTTAACCCGTTCCTCTAAGCTTGAAATTTCAGAAGTAATCAACTTCAACTGTTCGATAATTTGTCGGCCTTCTCGGGTTATTCTAACCGGTTTCTTTCTACGGTTAAAAAGAACAAGCCCCAATTCTTCTTCAAATTTGGAAATCATGGTACTCAATGTTGACTGGGCAACAAAACATTTCTCGGCGGCTGTCTCAAAATGACGATATTCGGCAACCGCCAAAACATATTGAAATTGCTGTATATTCATCTATGAAATAGATATTAAATTCAACATTATAGTTTTTATAGAACTAATATAAATTGTATATTTGAATAAACCTAATAAAAACCAAGATAGAAATGATAACTTCTCAAAACCAAAATACCATGACACGTCAAGAAATCTTAGGACTCAATACCGACCAAACCCAAAAAATTGCACAGCAATTAAACCAATTACTGGCCAATTACTCGGTTTTTTACCAAAACGTACGCGGGCATCATTGGAATATTAAGGGGCATGAATTCTTTGAGCTACATGAAAAATTTGAAGAGCTGTATAACGATCTCGCCGAAAAAATAGATGAGATTGCCGAACGGATTGTAACGTTGGGATACACCCCATGGCACTCCAGCTCCGATCACCTTGAAAATGCAGAAATAACAGAAAGTCCCACCACTGAAAATGGCATAAAAGCGGTCGAAAACATTTTGTCGTCCTTTACAGTGCTGTTTCAACTTCAACGTGCGCTGCTCAATCGTACAGACGAGGCAAATGATGAAGGCACCAATGCCTTAATGAGTGACTATATTAAGGAACAAGAGGAGACTGTATGGATGTTCAGTGCTTTCTTAGACCTTTAAAAAAGGGAATCCCACAAAAATTATGACATAGAAAAACCGATGCCAAAATGGCACCGGTTTTTCATTTACATGCGCTCTTTATACTTGATAACAGGGCCTTTTGTACAGGTTCGCCAAGTTAAAAGATTACTACAAAGTAAATTCTACTCCGAGGTTAATAGCGGCAGCTGTTCCTCCTTTGATGCTGGTTCCGCTATAGGCCAAAATTACCCCCATGTTTATATCCCTTATCAGGTAGCCTACCTTAGGGCGATAAAAGAACCCGCCATTGTTACCGGATGGAGCGATTCCTATTCCGTATCCCAGATCCGTACCAATAAAAAAGTCGTTCAAATTATAACGGGCCTCTCCGCCAATAGGTAAAAACCACCAGTTTTTAAAGTGTTTTTTACCCGCATAATATTGTAGGCTCGCCATAGGACCGGCCTGTAAGCTACCTTCAATATTAAACAAATAACTCGCATTGGCCTGTATGCCAAAATTGGAAACATCACCCAAATCACTGACCGGGAAAGACAGGCTTCCCCCTACTTTTAAGGCACCTTCCTGAGAATGGGCATAATTGAACGAAAATAATGCGATTACCGCAACGAAAATAAATTTTTTCATAATGTAATAGTTAAAAGGTTAGTTATGCGAATTAATTCTACTACAAAATTAAAATCTTAAGGCTATAGAAAGCTAAAATTAACATCTATTTAGAATCTGGTTTTTGTCAACTTGTACCGCATGAAAATTGGATTTCGCTGTTTATTTCAGGAATTAAGGAAGAAAAAATCTAAAATAAGGACAATTGTGAACGTGCTCCTTCATGCTCCAAAAGCCATTTTTTTCGCCACAATCCACCGGCATAGCCGGTAAGTGACCCGTCGCTGCCAATCACCCGATGGCAAGGAACAACCACCCACAACGGGTTCCGCCCGTTTGCCGAAGCCACCGCACGAATAGCCTTAACATTTCCCAATCGTCGGGCTTGTTCCAAATAAGTAATCGTCTCTCCGTAAGGAATTTCTTGTAAAATTTGCCATACTCGCTTTTGAAAATCAGTTCCACGGGGCGTTAACGGAAAAGAAAACTTTTGTAATTCTCCCTTAAAATAAGCACTCAACTCTTTAGAACAGGTTTGAACCGGACCGGCCGTACTCGTTTTATAATGAGTCGAATTGCGATCTATAATTTTTATTTCAGTAACCCCTTCAGTTGTTCCCAATATCTGAGCCGTTCCCAAAGGAGTGGGCAATAAGGCCTCTTCAAGCGGCTGTAAGGTGCTGTCATTCACGATCTCGATCTTCATTTTTTTCTTTTAAAAGACTGTCACTTTCCCTTTTTAACCGATTTTTTACTCGGCTATAGATACTGTCGTTCATCTCCAATCGTCCGGCATAATAAGCCGTGCTTTCCACCAGTTGCATACTGTCAATACCGTATTTCTCAAACAACAACTGCTTGGCCTGATCACCTCCCAATTTTTCAAATTGTTCTATGTTTACATTTCGTGCAGCATCAATTTTGGCCAAATCGATCAAGATCTCCACCATTTTATCATCCGGAATGAGGTTTTTGGGTTTTTGAGCCGGGGTAAGTTTTTGGCAACTCCCCAAAAGCCAGCAAACTCCCAATAAAAAGAAGGTTTTCTGTACTCCTGTCATAGACACATCGTTATTAGGTATTCGGTAGAGTCTTAAATGATAATCCTTTATTACCTTCAAAGATACAAAACCCGAAGGCCGGTTTATATATCTTTTGTAAACCAACTCCTCAATTTCATCCAAAAAACGCCAAAAAAAGCTTCTGAAAAAATCCCCGAACTCATTTTAGACGTTCCCCGAACCCGGTTGGTAAAAATAATCGGAACTTCTTCTATTTTAAATCCCAAAAGACGGGCTTTAAATTTCATTTCAATTTGAAAGGCATATCCCACAAACCTGATTTTATCCAGATTTATGGTTTCTAAAACCCTGCGTTTATAACAAACAAATCCAGCCGTTGCATCATGAATTTGGAGCCCCGTAATCAATCGCACATACTTGGAGGCCAGCCAAGACAACAGAACCCGTCCCATCGGCCAGTTAATCACATTGATCCCGGAACTGTAACGCGACCCCACGGCCAAATCGGCTACGTTTTCAGCACAGGCCTTGTACAATCGTTGGAGATCTTTCGGATTATGGGAAAAATCGGCATCCATCTCAAAGATATACTGATAATCTCGTGCCAAAGCCCACCTGAAACCATGGATATAAGCGGTACCCAATCCGGCCTTTTTGGGTCGAATTTCTAAAAACAAACGATCTAAAAACACCCGTTGTAAGGCCCGTACTTTATCGGCCGTATGATCGGGGGAATGGTCATCAACAATCAGGATATGTAACTCGCCGGATTGCTCAAAAACCGCTCGTATAATGGCCTCTATATTTTCGATTTCGTTATAGGTCGGTATGATTACGAGTCCTTTCTCCATCCGGTTGATTACAGGTCCTGCATACAATCACAAGACACTCCGATATCTCGTATCCGAGCGTCTTGTATCGCTTTGCCGTTATTTCTGCATGTTCTTGGCCTCAATACTCAAGGTCGCATGAGGAACCAGACGCAAACGTTCCTTGCTGATCAATTTTCCAGTAACCCGACAAATACCATACGATTTGTTTTCGATACGAATCAGGGCATTTTTCAAATCCCGGATAAACCGCTCCAACCGGAACGCCAATTGGCGATTCGATTCTTGGCTCATGGTTTTATGGCCATCATCATAAGACTTGAAAGTCGGAGCTGTATCGTCGGTCCCGTTAAAGCTTCCATTTTTGTACACGCTTTTATACAATTCCAACTGCTTTTCGGCCTCTGCAATCTTCTTTTCAATAATCTCCCTGAACTCCTGTAGTTCTTCGTCAGAATATCTTTCTTTTAATTCTTTCGTTGCCATAGTTATTCGTGTTTAGTTAATCCTAATTGAGTGTGTATATCGTCGAATTCTACTTCTACACCCTTTTCTAACGAGCTGACCAAAGCTAAGGTTTCTGATAAGGTCTCGCTTTTAATATAGTCTAAATTATTCTTAATTGCCTCTTCAATTTGAGTATTAGATTCAATTTTCAAATCAATGCGGTCGGTTACCTCCAGATTACTATCTTTTCTCAAATTCTGAATGCGGTTTACTAATTCTCGGGCAATTCCTTCATTCTTTAATTCTTTGGTAATATCGACATCCAGAGCCACCGTCAAGTCTCCATTAGAAGCCACCAGCCAGCCTTCAATATCTTCAGAAATAATCTCCACCTCATCGGCTTTTATCACCACTTTTTCTGCCCCCATCGGAATTTCAATCTCCCCGGTATTTTCAATCGTCGCAATAGCCTCTCCGTCTAACTGATGAATAGCCTGAACTACATTTTTCATAGCCTTGCCAAATCGAGGCCCCAGCTTTCTATAATTGGGTTTGATACGCTTAACCAGAATACCGGAAGCATCGTCAATGATCTCTACCGCTTTTACGTTAATCTCAGACTTGATCAAATCGGCAACTTCCAAAATTTCATCGCGAACCTGCTCATCCAGTACCGGAATCATAATACGCCGTAAAGGTTGGCGCACTTTAATCATCTCTTTCTTACGCAAAGACAAGGCCAGGGAAGAAATCTTTTGTGCCCGCTTCATTTTCCGTTCCAAAATGGGGTTGATATACCTTTCTTCCACATTGGGAAAATCGGCCAAGTGAACACTCTCCCGGGGTTCCTTTTTTGTAATTTCATTGAGATCCCGAAACAGCCGATCCATATAAAACGGCGCGATCGGAGCCCCCAACTTTGCGACTGTTATCAAGCACTCATAAAGGGTCTGATAAGCCGATATTTTATCGGTTTGATCGCCTTCGGTTTTCCAAAATCGGCGCCGACTTAACCGCACATACCAATTGCTTAAATCCTCCTGTACAAAATCGGCGATGGCACGTGCTGCTTTAGTCGGTTCATAATCGGCATAAAGCATATCTACCCTTTTGATCAGGCTGTGTAGCTCCGACAAAATCCAACGGTCGATTTCCGGTCGATCTGTCAAATCGATTTCATCCTCTTCATAGACAAACCCATCAATGTTCGCATATAATGCAAAAAAGGAGTAAGTATTGTATAAAGTCCCGAAAAACTTCCGGCTTACTTCTGCTATTCCTTCTAAATCAAACCGTAAATTATCCCAGGGATTAGCGTTTGCAATCATATACCAGCGGGTCGCATCCGGGCCATATTTGGCAATGGTTTTAAAGGGATCCACGGCATTCCCTTTGCTTTTCGACATCTTCTGGCCGTCCTTATCCAAAACGAGCCCATTGGCCACCACATTTTTGTAGGCGACCTCGTCAAAAACCATCGTAGCAATGGCATGAAGGGTATAAAACCATCCGCGGGTCTGATCTACTCCTTCCGCAATAAAATCAGCGGTTTTTAACTTCTCTTCAACTTCGGTTTTGTGCTCAAAAGGATAATGCCATTGTGCATACGGCATGGATCCGGAATCAAACCAGACATCGATTAAATCAGATTCCCGTTGCATCGGCTTTCCGGAGGGAGAAACCAGTACAATTTGATCTACCACATCTTTATGGAGATCCACACGATCATAGTTTTCATCGCTTTGGTCACCGACCGTAAAATCCTCATAAATATCCTTTTCCATTAATCCGGCTTCTATCGCCTTTTGCATTTCTTCCTTCAATTCAGCGATGGATCCGATGATCAGTTCCTCCCGGCCATCTTCTGTTCGCCAAATAGGAAGTGGCGTCCCCCAATATCGGGAGCGTGATAAATTCCAGTCGTTGGCATTAGCCAGCCAATTTCCAAAACGTCCTTCTCCCGTGGCTTTGGGTTTCCAATGAATGCTTTTGTTGAGTTCATACATGCGCTCGCGAACCTCGGTAACCTTAATAAACCAGGAATCCAACGGGTAATACAGAATCGGCTTATCGGTGCGCCAGCAATTGGGATAACTATGGCGGTGCTTGTGAACATCAAAAGCCTTATTCTCCATCTTTAATTGAATAGCAATTTCAACATCCACCGACTTCTCCGGAGCTTTTCCGGCTTCGTAATATTCATTTTTTACATATTTCCCTCCGTATTCCTTCATTTCGGGACGAAAGCGACCTTGCAAATCGACCAGCGGAACGCGCTTTCCGTTTTCATCTTGAACCCGCATGGGAGGCACCCCATGGGCTCTGGCTACTCGGGCATCATCAGCTCCAAAAGTGGGGGCCGTATGGACAATTCCGGTTCCATCTTCGGTAGTTACAAAATCACCGGGAATCACCTGAAAAGCATTTTCCGGATTTTCATCGGGGAGCGTGTAGGGCATTAATTGCTCATATCGAATCCCCACTAAGTCTGCTCCTTTACATTGCGCAGCAACATAAAAAGGTATTTTCTGATCTTCTTGGGAATAGGCTTCCCATTCTGCTACTGTTTCGACCTTTTTAAATTTCTTGTTAAAATTGTGGGCTATCAAGTCCTTTGCCAAAACTACCGTAATGGGCTCAAAAGTGTATTGATTATAGGTCTTCACCACTGCATAATCAATCTTCGGCCCTACCGTTAACGCCGTATTCGACGGTAAGGTCCAGGGGGTGGTTGTCCAGGCTATCAAATACAAATTATCAAACGGCCGGAGGAATTCCGGTATCGTCTCCTTGTTGACTTTAAATTGAGCCGTTATCGTGGTATCGGTTACGTCTTGGTAGGTCCCGGGCTGATTCAATTCATGCGAACTCAACCCCGTGCCCGCTTTTGGAGAGTACGGTTGAATCGTATATCCTTTATAAATCAGACCTTTTTTGTAGATCTCGGAAAGTAAATACCAAACACTCTCCATATACTTGGATTTATATGTGATATAGGGATGATCCATATCCACCCAATACCCCATTTTTTGGGTCAAATTATTCCAAATATCGGTATATCGCATAACGGCCTTCCGACAAGCCGCATTGTATTCTTTTACCGATATCTTCTCTCCAATATCTTCTTTCGTAATTCCCAGCTCCTTCTCAACCCCCAGCTCCACCGGAAGGCCGTGAGTGTCCCAGCCTGCCTTGCGATGTACCTGAAAACCTTTTTGCGTCTTGTAGCGGCAAAACAAATCTTTAATGGTTCGAGCCATAACATGATGAATCCCCGGTAAGCCGTTAGCCGAAGGAGGACCCTCAAAAAACACAAACGGGGGTTTCCCTTCACGGGTCGAGATACTCTTATCAAAAATATTATTTTCCTCCCAAAACAGAGCTGTTTCCGCAGCCGCTTTTGGGAGATCCAGGGCTTGGTATTCTGAAAATTTTTGTCCCATACTCTCCATTTTTCAAACGATTTGCAAAGGTAATGATTTTTAACGATTTAGCGTAAAAATCAAAGATCTAATAAGTAAAAATACAATTCCCTGATTGTATTTAAATTACCGCCTGTTTTTAAGCTTACCTCCACATTCCTATTCTTTCCAAAATTGGTTCCTGTAGATTTGCAGATCATTTTTAAAAAACAGAGTCATATATTCCCGTAAAAACAAGTTAGAAATATTAGAGACCTTTCGGTATTAATTCTATATTTGTACTTATCTAAACACAAAAACTCTTTCTATTATTATGAAGATTAAACATGCTTTCTTGATGCTTGTCGTTTTGGCTTTTACACTTTCCAGCTGTAAAAACGGCAAAAAACAAGATCAAAACACACAGGAAACTACAGCAAACGAGGAAACCCAAAAAGAAGACGGGGTCGAGGGAGTAACTTATGAAGCAGATCTCTCTGCCTTAAATGCTGAATTTATAGGCACCGAAACCACCGGGAAAGCCACTTTTACCGTTTCGGGGGATGAAATGAAAGTAACCATTGATGTAAAAAATGCTCCTGCCAACATGGAACATTGGCAACATTTTCACGGTTTCATCAATGGCGATGACGCTACTTGCGCCACCGACGAAAGCGATGAAAACGACGATAAGGTCGTAGATGTTACAGAAACCGAAAAAGCTTCGGGTACCACCATGATTCCTTTCAATGAAGTCCCTTCTGATATTGATTTAGGGGACGATTCTTATCCCATTTCAGACGAGGAAGGGAACTATCACTACGAAAAGACCATTAAACTGAAAGACCTTAATGAAGCATTTGCCAAAGCTTTTGATGGTCAAGAAGTTAATCTGGATAGCCGCGTTCTTTATATTCACGGGGTTCCCGAAAATACCGACTTCCCCAAAACCGTTCAGTCTCTTGGTGATATCCCCGCTCATATAACTCTTCCGATTGCCTGCGGTAAGATTGTTAAAAAATAATAAGGAATTGAGAATTCCTTTTTAACCCCTAAAAAAGTAGCTGCTTCAAAAATATCATTTCAAATAAAGCAGGGAATAACAGTCCTCTGACAACCCCTATATTCTCCTTGTATTGAAATGGCAAATCCCCCTAAAAAAGGTTATGAGGCCGCTACTTTTTTATAACTCACGCAGCATACCCGCTAAAAACCTCAAAAATTCAATCGCAACGAAGCGATCACAGCTTTCATAATACATCAAAACGCAGTGCTCGCGGTAAATGAAGAAAAGCCTTAGGACTTCCCTGTTATTATATTTAAAATTTCATTATTTTTATCCGCTAAAACAAGGATATGTCAATTTCAGATTTGTACGGTTCGGGCCGTCATATTCGTAACTTTACGCACTTTTCCTCATTAGTTAATTTGGCTGCAGTTGACGGTGAAATTAAACCCGAAGAAGAAAACGTACTGAGGCGTTTAGCCATTCGCTTGGGGATCGGAGAAGAACAATACAAACAAGCTATAGAAAATCCCAGCGATTTTCCCATTAACCCTTCCCATCAATACAATCGGCGTTTGGAGCGGCTTTACGATATTTTTACCGTCATTTATGCCGATAATAACATAATGACTTCCAAAGAAGAAATTCTGCTTAAAAAATATGCGGTAGCTTTGGGTTTTAATCCCCATGACTCCAAGAAAGTCATCGAAAAATCTACCCGTATATTAAGTGGCCGACTTAGTTTTGATGAATATCTTCTCCTTTTAAATCAAAACTGATCTCCGGGAAAGGATTCCGAATTTTTCTTCCTTTTTGGATAGAATATGGAATATACTTCTCCAAAAAAACGTAACTTAGCCCTCTTACCTTTTAATCTTACCCTGTATTATGGACAAAGGCATACTTGAAGAGCTCATAAAACAGTTTCAGCTCCCTTTACAGAGTCCGATTATCATATTCTCACTGATCCTCTTTGTTATTTTACTGGCTCCCATTCTCTTAAAAAAGATAAGGGTTCCGGGAATTATCGGCCTGATTATCGCCGGTATTATCATGGGGCCCAAAGGGTTTGATATCATAGAACCGGAAAAAATTGAAATTTTCTCCAGTATTGGTCTGATGTACATCATGTTTCTTGCCGGATTAGAGTTGGACATGAATCAATTTAAAGCCAATCGTAACAAGAGTTTTATCTTTGGTCTCTTTACTTTCGCTATCCCCATGGCCATAGGATATCCTATTTACTATTATATTCTGGGGCAATGGGATGATGAAATCACCATGGAAGCGGCACTCCTAACGGCCAGTATGTTTGCCACGCATACCTTGGTGGCCTACCCGATCGTGAGTAAATTGGGATTGGCCAAAAATGTGGCCGTCTCCATTACCGTGGGTGCCACGATATTAACCGATACTGCGGTTTTGATCCTATTAGCGGTTATCTTAGGCTCTCACAACGGTGGTTTATCCCCCGAATTCTGGATCCAACTGGGAATCAGCATTATTTTATTCTCTGCTTTTATGTTCTACGTGGTCCCCCGAATTACACGCTGGTTCTTCGAAAAATTTTCCAGTGAGAAACACTCCCATTATATCTTTGTGCTGGCGATGGTCTTCCTGGCTGCTTTCCTTGCAGAAATCATCGGTCTCGAAGGGATTATTGGAGCCTTCTTTGCCGGATTGGCCCTCAATAAACTCATTCCCAATTCTTCCACATTGATGAATCGGGTGGAATTTATTGGAAACTCATTATTTATACCGTTTTTCTTCATTAGTGTAGGGATGATCGTCGATATGAGTGTTATCCTAAACGGATGGATGGCACTTATTATTGCGGGAACTTTGACTGCCGTGGCTCTTGTCGGAAAATACCTCGCGGCTTGGAGTGCTCAAAAAGTCTTCAAATTCTCCAAAGGGCAACGCGGCCTGATCTTCGGACTTAGTGGAGGCCACGCAGCCGCTACTTTGGCCATCATCATAGTAGGACACGAAGCCGGAATCATCGATGACAATATTTTAAACGGCACCGTCATCCTAATACTCATCACTTGTATCATTGCTCCGCTCGTGACCGAAAAAGCGGGGAAGGAGGTTATCCGGGATTCTGAAGACGATTACGAACAAGACCCCGCTATCGCCGATGAAACCATTTTAATCCCTCTGGCCAATACCAACAATATTGAGAAAATGCTGGATTTCTCGGTGTATATAAAAGATAAAAAATCAACGATTCCACTCTCTATTCTCACTGTTGTAAAAAACGATACCGAAGCGGAAAAAACAATTGTAAAAACCAAGGAGAAACTGGATAAATTTGTAAAAGAAACCCAAGCCTCCGAAACCGAGATCGATGTCAAAATGACAATCGATCACAACCCCGGTAGTGGTATTGCCCGAACAGCCCGAGAAATCATGGCCGATCTTATCCTGCTGGGCTGGCCGGAGCGACAGGGAATCATGGATAAATTGATTGGAGACAAAATGGACAGTATCATTTCTCTCACTGATAAAACGCTGTTTATTTGTGATTTTAAAGCCCCTTTGATTAATCACAAGCGCCTCTTTGTGGTTGCCCCGCCAAATGCCGAATTTGAAGAAGGGTTTTCCATTTGGGTCAATAAAATTGCCAGCTTATCGACAGAACTGTCATTACCCATTCAATTTTATAGTACCGACCATACATACGACAGTCTGGAACGGTTCTTAGAAGAAAACAAATTAAAATTGACCATCGAACACCAGTTGTTCAACGACTGGGATGATTTCTTTGTCCTTTCTAAGGATATTAAAGACACCGATTTCTTAATTGTTGTATCGGCCCGAAAAGGTTTTGTATCTCATGTACGCCACATTGACCGACTTCCCGGAAAACTGGAGCGTCATCTTAGAGAGTTAAGCAAGATCATCATTTATCCCCAATAAAGTCCAAAGAGCAGTACATCACAACATAAAGCCTGCTTACATGATAAACCTGACCGGATGGGCAGTTTCCCGGGAGTATTTGTCAATAGACCACTGCAGAAATAGCTTCCGCATGCATTCCTTTCCCCTCCCGTTTTTATATTCTGATCGATCTTTTACAAACCTTTATATTTCTTATAATCAGCAAGCTATAAGAATGGCATTTATACCGTCAATTTCGTATATTATTCCCAAAATCAGATATGGTTATAACCGTTGAAAACATAATCTTAATTGGGTCAGCTTTACTTATTGTGAGCATTCTTGCCAAAAAGCTCTCCCGGCGCATTTCCGTTCCTGCGCTTATCATCTTCCTGGTTGTCGGGATGCTTGCCGGAGCCGAAGGAATCCTCGGAATCGACTTTCAAAATTATGAACTGGCTCAATTCATCGGAGTTATTGCTTTAAATTTCATTCTCTTCAACGGGGGTTTATCCACAAATTGGAAAAGTGTCAAACCGATTTTGGCGCAAGGTATCGTTCTCTCCACAATAGGCGTTTTCCTAACGGCCCTCTCGCTGGGGCTTTTTATCTGGTGGATTTCCGGTTATTACATAGAAGAAGGTCTCGGACTCTTTGAATCCCTTCTTTTGGGCTCTATCGTGTCTTCTACCGATGCCGCTGCGGTATTTTCCATACTGCGCTCAAAAGGTCTCTCCCTAAAAGCCAATTTAAAACCTACGCTTGAGTTGGAAAGTGGAAGTAACGACCCGATGGCCTATTTTCTTACAGTTGCCTTTATTGGATTTGTGCAGGCCCCGGATGAAAATCTGTGGTCTATCCTGCCGTTTTTCTTTAAACAAATTGGAATTGGTGCCATCTGTGGAATCGCCTTTGCCTGGTTAGGTAAAAAGTTAATCAATTACATGAATATCGATTTTGATGGTCTATATCCCGTGTTGACTATCGGTATTATGTACTTTATTTTTTCGGCTACCGATTTTGTAGGAGGAAACGGATTCCTTGCCGTCTATCTTAGTGGACTCTATTTAGGAAACACCAATATCGTAAGAAAATATACTATTCTCGATTGGTTTGACGGGATGTCTTGGCTCATGCAAATTATTCTCTTTTTAATTCTCGGACTTCTGGTGACTCCTTCTCATCTGCTTCCGGTTATCGGATTTGGGCTTTTAATATCGGCATTCCTCATTATTTGTGCACGACCGGTTAGTATTTTGCTCAGTCTGCTTCCTTTTAAAATGAGCATTCCGAGACGACTTTATATTTCTTGGGTAGGGTTGCGCGGTGCTGTTCCTATCGTCTTTGCTACGTATCCTCTTATCGCAGGACTGGAACATGCCGAATTGTTCTTTAACGTTGTCTTTTTTGTGTCTTTAACCTCCGTATTACTTCAAGGCAGTACCATCCCCATTGTTGCCAAATGGTTACACATGTCACTCCCTGCCGGACAAAAAACCCGATCTCCGGTAGATTATCTGCGCACAGAAGGAGGACATACTTTTTTGCGTGAAATAACCATCGATGAAAATAATGAAACGGTTGGAAAACAGGTTCAGGAATTGAATTTTCCGGAGAAAGGAATCATCGCTATGATCTCCCGAAATAACCAATTTATTACCCCCAAGGGCACCACCGTAATCGAACCCCACGACATGTTAATCGTACTCTATGAAAATCCAAAAATCTTAGACAATGTGTACAGCCAATTGGGGCTCAACCGCCGGATAGAAGAACAAAAAACAGGGGCACAATAGAAGTCTGTAAAAACTTTCTGTCAGGAATCAACTTGGGGAGAAACAAATTGAAAATGACTTCCATCAAAAAGCCCTTGATCACTCAGTTTTAACTGAAAAATACCCTCTAAAGCGCAAAACCCCAACGTCATATAGGGAGCCTGAAGTGTGGTTTCCAATTCTATTTTACTACCCGGCTTTAAAATAGATCGGCTCAGTCTTCATTTGGTCGCAGGTATCCCACGTACTTCTTGGGTAGAGTAATTTGTCATTTTATTCCAATATTTATCGGAAGCGTTCGAAATAAACTTTTGGGATCACGACTATAGATCCTTTTCCTATCTATAAATCAGATTGGCATAAAATACTGTATATCAACATTATAATATTCAAAAATAAGCCTCTGAATCCCCCTTTTCCCAATGTCGGTCGCTTGATATCCAAAAAGATAAAAATTTAAGGTTTTTATGGATATTCCTCCCCTTTTTTTTACGGTTAAAAATATATATTTGACACAGAACCAACTGTAATATGAACATTGAGCTCCTTCAAAGCCTGCTTATTCTCATCGGATTTTCAGCCATCATCGTCTTCTTACTGAATCGGATCAACCTGCCTCCTATTTTGGGTTTTCTAATCACCGGAATTATTATCGGCCCTTTTGGACTAAAACTCATTCAATCGGACGCTCAAATCGACACCATTGCAGATATAGGTGTTATTCTCCTCTTGTTTGTTATCGGACTCGAGATGTCTATCAAACAGCTTGCACAAATACGAAAAACCGTATTTATTGGCGGGCTTATCGAAGTGGGGCTGACCGTCCTTCTCACGGCACTTATTTACCATACTTTTGGGGTTACTTGGAGCCAAGCTGTCTTTATGGGTTTTCTCTTCTCACTCTCCAGTACAGCAATCGTACTGTCTATCCTTCAAAACCGGAATGAAATGTCTCAGGCACACGGGCGGAATGCCTTGGGTATTCTCATTTTTCAAGATCTCATAGTCGTACCGATGATGCTGGTCACTCCCATTATGGCAGGAAATGCGACCAATATCACCTACAGTATTGTGGCCTTGTTGATAAAATCGGTCGTCGTGCTTACAATCACCTATGTTCTGGCTCGTTACATGATCCCCAAACTCATGTTCTATATTGCCAAAACCCGAAACCGGGAATTATTTTTATTAACAACGATTACCGTCTGCTTTGCCATGGCCTTTCTAACCACCAAGGCCGATCTTTCTCCCGCACTGGGAGCATTTTTGGGCGGGTTAATCATCTCCGAATCCGCCTACAGCTATCAATCGACAAGTATTATTCTTCCCTTTAAAGAGTTATTTACCTCTTTCTTCTTTATCTCGGTTGGGATGCTGCTCGACGTTACTTTTCTATTTGAGCATTTTATCCCCATTCTTCTTTTGGTAATTGGATTATTTGTTGTTAAAAGTAGTGCCACCGCTATCGCCATCGGAGTTTTAAAATATCCCCTCAAGACCGTCTTATTAACTGCTTTTTCTCTTTTCCAGATTGGAGAATTTGCATTTATTATGGCCGATGTAGGGATTCAAAATAATCTTTTAAAAGGGGAAACCTATCAATTCTTTCTGGCCATATCGATTTGCTCCATGATGATTACTCCTTTTATCCTGATGTATGCCGACCCGCTCGTCGATTATATCCTCAAAATTTTTGGTAAAAAAGATACTTCATTGGAAGATGCGGAAGTGATGGATGAAGAAATTGCTTCTCATTTAAAAAACCATCTAATCATTGTCGGTTTTGGAATTAACGGCAGGGCCATTGCAAAAGTGGCCCGACTTAAAAACATTCCTTATATTATATTGGAAACTAATGCGGTAACAGTCGAAAAAGAAAAATCAGAGGGAACCCCCATCATCTTTGGCGATGCTTCCCAGGAACACATTCTCTATTCCATCAACATCTATCATGCGCGGGCAATGGTTATCGCCGTAACCGACCTTGCCGTAACCAAAAATATCATCCGTACCACCCGTACCATTACAAAGTCGGTATATCTTATCGTTCGCACCCGTTTTGTCAGTAATATTCAGGAGTTGAAAGAATTGGGTGCCAATGAGGTAGTTTCCAAAGAATTTGAAGCTTCTATCGAAATGTTCTCCCGAGTCATGCACAATTTCTTAATCCCCGAAGATGATATCCATGGATTTGAAGAAATCATACGAGCCGATAATTATCATCTTTTTGAGGAAAAGGCAAAACTTCCAAAAACCTTTAGAAGTGATAAAATACCCAATTTTAATATTACCTCGCTACGCGTTTTTAGAGACAGTGGATCGCCGGTGGGGAGAAGTCTAAAAGAATTAAACCTACGCGCCGATTACGGTGTTAATATTATCGCTATTTCCAGGGATAACGAAATCATCTCCAATCTGCAAGCCACTGAAAAAATCTATCAAAATGACATTCTCTATGTGCAGGGAGATACGGCAAACATCGAAAAATTCAGAGCCGTAATCAGTTAACCACTTTCGGAATTATAGCACTCCTTATTTAAAATTATTGGGAATCGTATAGTCGATTTAAAAGGACTTTACTATCATTTCAGGTTTTATGCGGCATAGAACTTGTATATTTGTTTTTATATAAAAGCTGTTCCGATGAAATACCTCATCCCGAGTCTCTTTATTATGATGACCCTTTTTGCTGTTAAAACAAGTACAGCCCAAGAATCTGATGACCATAACGGATTTAAAAAAGGAGATCAGTTTGTCTCCGGATTAGTAGGCTATAATTCTACCTCCTATGCCAATAAATCAAAAGAAAGAACGATCAAGGTTTCTCCTCGTTATGGTTATTTCCTCAATGATTTTTTAGCTATTGGCGGCCGACTGGGGTATATCTATAATATTCAAAAAAGCAGAGAAAACATAACTACAGCCAAAAGTCAAAGCTATGTGGCCGAGGTTTTTACCCGCTATTATCTGCTTCCCGGCAGTCAATTTTCCATATTTGGTGAAATTGCTGCGGGTTATGGAGCCTTGCGCGATATACGCGGAGACTGGAACAGTGGAATAAACGCCGGATTTACCCCCGGACTCAGCTATTTTGTGGGGCAACATTTCGCACTTGAAGCAATCTTTGGTGTGCTTTCCTACAATAGTGCCAGCACTCATGGAGAAAGTGGAACCACCGATACTTTTCGAGTCGGGTTGGACCTCGAAAATATCAACTTCGGGATCATTTATAAATTCTAATCTTACCCGGAGGGGGATTATACCGACAAAAAAACCTCCCAAACGGAAGGTTTTATAGTTTTAGGAAGTAAGCCAAAAATTTAGTTGTTCAATGCTTCCGCTCCCCCTACAATTTCGAGAATTTCATTGGTAATCGCTGCCTGACGAGCTTTATTATACGACAGAGTAAGATCAGCTTTCAATTCTGTCGCATTATCTGTCGCCTTATGCATCGCTGTCATCCGGGCTCCATGCTCTGCCGCTACAGAATCTCGTAGAGCTTTAAACAATTGGATCTTCAATGACTTGGGAATTAACTCATTAATGATGTACTCCTTATCCGGACTAAAGATATAATCGATTTCTACTCCTTTCTTCTCCTCCTTCTCCTCTTCTTTTGGAAGTAACGGTAAAAATTGCTCTGTAAGCACCTCCTGCGTTGCTGCATTGATAAATTTATTATACACCAAAACTACTTTATCATATCGTGCAGCGATAAAATCTTCCATAGCGCGTTCAGCAAGTGCAGCGGCGTCATCAAAGTTCAACCGATCAAAAATTGCCGTGTTCTTTTCAATCACATCCTGGTGATGTCGCAGTACATCTCCTGCTTTTTTCCCCAGTGCAAGAACCTTGACTTGTTTTCCCCGATACTGTTCTTCAACCAAAGCATTAACCTGCTTTACAATATTGGAGTTAAAAGCTCCCGCCAAACCACGGTTTGATGAAATCGCAAGGATCAGCACCTTTTTCACCTCTCTTTGTTCCGCATAAGGACTCCCCGCTCCTTCACTCGACGAACTTAGATTTTGTAACAATTCCCCCAACTTGCCGGCATAGGGTCGGGTCGCCGTAATTGCTTCCTGAGCCTTATTCAATTTGGCCGCAGATACCATCTTCATCGCATTGGTAATCTGCATCGTTGATGATACCGATGAAATACGACTACGAAGTTCTTTTAAATTTGCCATAAGAAAGGGTATGATAGTTTAATAAAGGGATCTTCCTTATTTATATTTTGCCGAAATTTCTTTTGCTACATCTTGCAGAACCGTCAGGGCCTCATCGGTTAATTTTCCACTTTTGAGAGTTTCCAAGGTATCTCGATGCGTGGTATCCAAAAAGTCTAAATAATCTTTCTCAAATTCCTTGACTTTATCAACCGGTACATCTCTCAACAAGTTCTTGGCTCCCGCATAAACGATAGCAATTTGTTTTTCTACAGGATAAGGATCATTTTGTCCCTGCTTAAGGATTTCTACGTTTCGTTTTCCTTTTTCGATTGTATTCATCGTAGCGGCGTCCAGATCGGATCCAAATTTGGCAAAAGCTTCCAACTCCCGATACTGAGCTTGGTCGAGCTTCAACGTACCGGCTACCTTTTTCATGGATTTAATTTGTGCCGAACCTCCCACACGCGAAACTGAAATCCCTACGTCAATAGCCGGGCGAACACCGGAGTTAAACAAGTCTGAGGTCAAGAAAATCTGACCATCCGTAATTGAAATTACATTAGTAGGAATATAAGCAGAAACGTCGCCCGCCTGGGTTTCAATAATGGGTAAAGCCGTTAACGAGCCGCCTCCTTTCACTCTTCCCTTCAGGCCTTCAGGAAGATCATTCATTTGTTGGGCAATCGTATCGTCATCGATAATTTTTGCGGAACGCTCCAACAACCGAGAGTGCAAATAGAAAACATCTCCGGGATAAGCCTCACGACCCGGGGGACGTCGCAACAATAATGACACCTCACGATAGGCAACAGCCTGTTTTGACAAATCGTCATAGATGATTAATGCCGGGCGTCCGGTATCTCTAAAATATTCTCCAATCGCTGCTCCTGCCAGCGGCGCATAGACTTGCATTGGCGCAGGATCCGAAGCATTGGCAGCAACAATCGTGGTATATTCCATCGCTCCTTTTTCCTGTAAAGTATTAGCAATACCGGCAACCGTAGATGCTTTTTGCCCAATCGCCACATAAATACAATATACCGGCTCTCCCCGGTCATAAAATTCCTTTTGGTTCAAGATCGTATCTACCGCTACCGTAGTCTTTCCGGTTTGGCGATCTCCGATAATCAACTCCCGTTGACCTCGCCCTACGGGTACCATGGCATCAATAGATTTAATTCCGGTTTGCAGCGGCTCGGTAACCGGCTCTCTAAAAATCACCCCCGGAGCCTTACGTTCCAGCGGCATATGCACTTTCTCACCGGCAATCGCCCCCTTTCCATCGATGGGCTGTCCTAAGGTGTTTACCACACGACCCACAATTCCCTCACCTACATCAATAGCTGCAATTCGCTTCGTACGTTTAACGGTATCCCCCTCGCTCACCTGGGTAGAAGGCCCTAAGAGAACCACCCCTACACTGTCTTCCTCAAGGTTTAGGATCAACCCTTCGAGATCGCCCTCAAATTCCACAATCTCTCCATATTGGGCGTTTGACAAGCCGTACACATTAGCGATTCCATCACCAACGGTAAGTACAGTTCCGACTTCATTCAAGTCGGCATGATTGTCTAAATTTGAAAGTTGTTGTTTTAATATTGCTGAAACTTCAGCGGGTTTAATCTTTGCCATAACTTTTCAATTATTTTGGGGTTTTCACCGTTAAAAGTTACTTATTTTATCGTTTATGCGTTTCGTTTAAAATTGTGTCGTAGCCGGTTCAATTTACCGGCAATACTGGCGTCATACTGAAGATCTCCGATTCTCAGCAAAAACCCGCCAATAAGTTTTTCATCAATCCGTTCTTTTAATTCGGCTTGCTGACCGGTTATAGCCTTTACCTTCTTCAAGACTTCCTTTCTCATTTTTTCAGAAAGTGGAACAGCCGTTGTCACTTCGGCTTCAGAAATCTGATTACGAGCATCTATCAATGCCTTAAAACAGCCCGTTACGGCATGAAGCAAATGGATTCGTTTATTATCCAATAAAACATCAAAAAGCCGGGCACTTTGTTCATCGATATCCTTAAAAACGGCTTTTAAAGTGGACCGTTTAAGGGTATCCTTAATCACGGGGCTCTTTAACATGACTCGCAGCTCTTTACTCTCCTCCAGAGTTTGATTAATCAACCGCATATCGGCGTCAATTACATCTACCTTTTGAGTATCTGTGGCCCATGTTAAAAGTGCCTTTGCATATCGCTGTGCTGCCTGTCTCCCTGCCATGATTCAGTTAGTTTAGTTCTACCTCTTCTAACATTTTATCGACCAGCCTCATTTGCTCCCCCTCTTCGGAAAGCTTTTCCTTCATCACCTTTTCGGCAATTTGAATCGATAATTCCGACATCTGGGATTTCATCTCCGCGATCGCCGATTGTTTTTCAGCCTGAATAGCAGTTTTTGCTTTTTCAATCATGGCCTTTGCCTTTCCCTCTGCTTCTCCGGTGGCATCCGCAATCATCTTTTCTTTGATTCCACGAGCTTCCTTAATCATTTGGTCCCGTTCTTCCCGGGCTTCTTTCATCATTCGTTCGTTATCCGACTTCAAATTAGCCATTTCCTCCCGGGCCTTTTCGGCTGCATTCAAGGCCTCCTGAATGCCGTTCTCCCGGTTTTCTATAGCTGTTAAAATAGGTCCCCAGGCATATTTTTTCAAAATCCAAATTAATGCAATGATAAGTGCAAGCTGGAAGAAGAAGAGCCCGAACGAAAAATCATGAATCAGTTTCATAACAGTAAATAAATTCGATTAGGTTTAATTTTTAATTGAAGTGATCGTCCTGTAACCAACCGTTACAGGAAGACCACTTTTCCTTTTGTGCTTACACCGCAAACAAGGCAGCAAAAGCAATACCTTCAAGAAGGGCGGCAATAATAATCATCGCAGTCTGGATCTTGTTACCGGCTTCAGGTTGACGGGCAATACCTTCCATCGCACCTTTACCGATAAGTCCCAATCCAATACCGGCTCCAATCACAATAAAACCTGCACCTACCATTTCTGGAATACTCATAATAAACGGATTTTAAAAATTAAACTTCAACTAATAATTATCTTTCTATTCTATGTATTCACTCCACAACCGGAACCTCATCTTCCTCTTCGTCCAATCCGATATGAGCATCATCAACAGCAGCTCCAATATACAAGGCACTTAACAGGGTAAAAATATAGGCCTGTAAAACCGCCACCAAAATCTCAATCACCATCATAAACAGCGAAAATCCAAAGAAAGCCGGGCCGGCAATCCAATTTTGGAATACCACGATTAACCCCAACAAACTCATGATAATCACGTGCCCCGCCGTCATATTGGCAAAAAGTCGGATCATCAGAGCAAAAGGCTTGGTAAACAGCCCCAAGATCTCTATTGGAATTAAAATAATTTTTACGATTGGATGTACATCAGGAAACCAGAAAACGTGTTTCCAATATTCTTTATTCCCACTAAACTGCACAATGACAAAAGTTAATAAGGCCAGCGCAAAGGTAATGGTAATATTTCCCGTCACGTTAACTCCAAACGGGAACATCCCCAAAAAATTAAGGAAGAGTATAAAAAAGAATATGGTTAACAACCATCCGGTATAACGCTTATATTTTGAGCCAATCATCTCTTTGGCAATATCGTCTCGTACAAAAAGAATAACAGGTTCAAGAAAACGTCCAAATTTTTGCGGTAACTTCTGCTTTCGGTACGTTTTGGCCATAGCAGTAAAAATGAATAGCATCAATAAAGCTACCAAAAATATAACAACGACATTTTTTGTAATCGAAAAATCCCAAGGCCGTTCATTGGCGGGAAAACCGTGCTCATTAATATCCAGATCCCCGGCGGCATTGGTTTTATAGATCTTGCTGTTGTACAGCCGATAATGCTGCCCTCCTTTTTCTACTAATTTATTACCGTGATCAAAAGCGGAAGCCGAAAAAACATGTACTCCGTTATCAATCAAGATTACGGGAAGGGCTACGCCATAATTCTTGCCTTCTTCTCCATCAGCAAATAAATCAAAGTAATGAGAATCCTGAAGATGGTGCTGAATCATTTCTTCTATACCTTCTTTGGTATTCACCGGCCCCTCATGTTCTTGTCCAAAGGACACGGCAGAAATCAAAATAAAAAAACCAGCTAATAAAATCGGAAGAATCTGTTTGTGTCGCATCTTCAAACGGAATAATTTATATCCTCAAAATTGGCTGCAAATATAGAGAAATAACTGTATAAAAACACAAATTTGAAAAACTCTTTATTAAAATTACAACATAATGATTATCAATGTTTTAATCTATTTAATAGCCCATAGACAAAAAAGAATTCTATCCCCAGCCCCAGCAAATAAGGCAAAAAGAAATGCAAAAAGCGATCACGACCCAGCGGCATCTCCAATTTATTAATCAGCAATAAATAAATAATAAGTTTAAATCCGCTTAACGTCAGAAATGTAAATCCCAAAAAAGTAGTATCTACCCGATATAAGATATAAAAAACGGTAAGGTACAGCAGCGTAAGTCCCAAATTAAATTTGTAGTTAAAACTTACGAAGCCTTCATTTACGCTTTCAAAATGCGGCACTATAAATCGCACATGAATCAAATATACAAGCAAAGCGATAAGAAGAAGGGCTCCGGTTTGTGCTATTAACTCACGCATTCTCTTAGTCCTTAAACTTATCGTTAACCGCCTGCAACTGTTTAATCACAAAAAAAATAGAAACCGCAACACCCAGCAAAACCAAACCGATCGTAAACCAATTCTTTTCGGTCGTATAACGTTCATCTAAAGCGCACCCGGCCCAGGCAAAAAGAAAAATAGTCACCCCCATCTGAATCCCTATTCCCGACAGGGCGGCATAGCGTTTTAAACTGCCAAACTTATCTTTTCCGGGCTCTTTTTTACCCTTTTCCTTGTTCTCTTTTGCCATCCCCGTAAATTTATCGGCTTTGATTGCGTTTCCAACGTAAATAGGATTCCAAAGATTTATAAATCATCATCTTTTCATAATTTGTCGAGGAAATAGCAAAACTATCGAATTGATCTTCACGGCCTAATTTTTTATCCATGAATGTTCTAAATTCACGAAGTCCCACTTCACTTCGCAAACCATGAAGAACCACAAAAACCTCGGTTTCCGAATATACATCAATAGAAGTATGCAGCCCGTTAAATCCTTCTTCCCGGATAAATTGCAAAAGCCGTTCTTCCTGTTTTTCCGCAATATCCAAATCAGCTGCCGAAAACCTGTATATTAATTTCTGCTTCACCCAAGGCTCATGAATAAAATCCTTTCCTTTAATATGGGGGACAGATGTATTTAGTAATTCCTGTGCTTTCTTCCCTTCGAGACGCTGCGGATAGGTAAGTGCAACATGGCGCAACGCTTTTTCGTAGGCTTTTACACCCTCCAACCGACCTTTGACAAAAGCCTTTAAAAGTTCCATCTTGGCAACGATTTCATCATCGCCCAAATTCAAGATTTCCTTTTCCAATTCCCGTAATACGGTTTTATAATCTCCGGACTCATACTTTCTATAAAGGTTTGAATAGATCTTTTCGGGATTGCGTTTATCTTTTTGATAGGCCTGCGGATTTTCTATTATTCTGGCATACCGGGAATCCGGGTAATTTGTCAAGATATCGGTTTTATACTTGTGAGCTTGCATCTCATCCCCTAATCGCTTATAAATCTTGTAGAGCTGATATTGGGCAGGTTTTATCAATTCCTCGTCATCCTCTACCTCCAATAAACTTTCAAAACGCTGCCGGGCTAACTCGTCTTCTTCCAGTTTTTCGGCATAGATAAGCCCCAATTGATAAAAGGCAAAGTTTCGTTCATCGGTCAGGCTATCAATTTCGGCCTGCGTTTCAGGAAGATTTTCAAGGTAATATTGTACCGTGTATTGGGGATTGGCTTCAATTTGTCGAATCCGTGCCTGCTTCGACCTTGCAGTCGAACTTTTCTCTATTTTACGCTCCTTCTTTCGGACTCTTACCGGTGCTCTTCGCCAATTGTCTTGTAGATCCCGATCTCCCCAAATGCGTTTAAAGACTTGCTTTCCACGTTCCACTTGTACCGGATCATAAAAATAAAAAGAACTTTCCCTAAAGGGCATGGTCGATGTCGCCAATTTGGTTTTCCCGGGAGTATCCATCCGTTTTAATGCCGATTTTTTTAGATTTTCAACTTTTAAAATAGCCCGATTTTTAAGGCTATCTACATATCGTTCAAGATACTCCAGTCGCTCCTGCGGATCCATGGTCGCTATATACAGGATACTGTCAGTTTCTTGACTGACCTCTTCCAACCGGACCACATCGATTAAATCCAAGCGTTTTTTTCGCATTTCGCGATATTCCCGAGAGATAGCCGGTAAATTAACCATCGCGCTATCCAAATAGAATCCTGCTTCTTTAAAATCATGTTGATTATAATAATAATCGCTAAGGGTATGGTAAATATGATATTTCAGTTTATGGTCTCTCGGCTCCGTACGCAAGGATCGGTTATAATATTTTAACACGTTCTTCATCGAATCTATTTCCCGATAAATTTCAGCCATTTGATAATTCATAATATCCTGAAACGGCCGCAACTCCCAGTCCTTTAAAAATCGTTTTAGGATCTGCAGGCGTTCTTCCCGAGGGACGTCCTCCCGCCCCAGCTTTTTCATATATGCCCGGATCCAATATTTTCTCGGAATTTTACGGTTCAAGTCAATCATCCGGTCATAAATCACAGCAGCTTCAGAATCCTTCCCCATTTCTTCAAGGAGCTGCCCTTTGATAAATAGATACCTCCCCTTGATCTCGGCACTTTTCGTATATTCCAGTGCCAGATTCAGGGCTTTAATTACTTCCTCATCGGCCCCCCTATTAAAATAAGCTTGCCCGAGGGTACTTGCGGCCTCTACCAAATTCTCACGACTTAGCGGAAAACCGGGAATCGTATCTTTTACGGTTTCGTCCTGTACAAATTCACTGTTGTTAATCAAATAGGTAAGACGTTGTATCACGCGTTCCTCGTTTCCTCCCAACCGCAAATAGGTTTTTTCCTTCCAGATATCGGCCGGAATTAAATATTCTGCATTTTCAAAGCGGTTTAAAATATAATTAAAGGCTTCCAATGCAGGAAAGAGGCGTTGTTGATAATACCGAGACTTCCCCAATAACAGAAAAGCATCTTTAATCTTCCGGTTTTGTTCTACTCCTTTATGAATCAAACTGTGCTTTTCAACAGCCTTCACTGCTTTGGCTTCAGCAACTTCAAAAGATTCATTTTTCTCAAAGGACAATAAATCGGTTTCAAAAAGATGAGCGGGACTGGGATCATCTCCATAAGAAGATCCTATCATTGGCCCTTGTTGCCCGATATTTGGCTTATACCCCAAGTCGCCCGGTCCCCCAAATTCACCGCCCGGAGAAAAATCAGCACTCCTCATGACACCGCTTTCTCCCCTTCCGGATCGGCCAAATTCTCTTCCTGCCTGCCCCATAATTGCGGAAGATTGCGACATACGATTCGCATCAAATGGATTCCCGGAAGTTCCCCTCCCGGTATTTTGTGAATTCCCCGAAACTTGTCGGTTTCCCGTCATTCCTTCCATCTGCCCCGTCCCGCCATACGGCAGACCTCTGCCCCTTTGCGGGGCTTGCTCTGCCCCTTGAAATGCTCTCTGATCAGGGTTTAGGTTTCGGTCTTCAAACGGATTATCTTCAAATACAGCTTCCCGACTTGGGGAATTCAAATCCTGTGCATTTCCTCTTTTAATTTCGGAATTACTCGGTGGAAACAAATCTCCTCTCTCAACATTTTGAATCCCCTTCTCTCCCCTTTTTATTTCTGTCGGAAACTCCGCTTTCATTGCTGGATTCTGCCGAGGCTGCAGATTCTCATCAGCCTCAGGGGCTTCGTTCTGCTTCTTCTGTGCAGAAAGATTTTTCTCCAATCGTTGGGCTCGAACCTTTCTAATTTCCTCGATCCGACGACGAAGTCGAGCTTCGGGATCCTCCTCACGATCTGCCGGTTTATCAAAAGTATGGACCTCTCCTTCGGACACTTTCACCGGAACAGACCGATTTTTATGCCATGCAGAATCCAAATCTACCATCTGCCCGTATATCACTTCCTCCTTGTCATAAAACAACGGTTCAATGGGCAAAGGCTTCCAAAAATCATCAACATAATCTTCTGCGATTCTTTCCTGTCCATTTTCCAACGCCAGATTTCCGTGATAAATAATATTGTAATAGGTCGTCATGGCGTGATAATTCCGATTCAGCCATTTATCTCCTCTTCGGGCACACCCCACTGCCATGAAAATAGCAGCCCAGAGGCTAATTCGTCCCAAACTATATATCACTTTTGAAATCACCACATCATTAACTATAGGCAGGCCTGTATCAAGCCTTCTTTCGAATCAAAAATACATTTCTTTTATAAGAATTATATAAAAATAAAAAAAATACCAGGAAAGAACGATTTAAGGGCGGTCGTTCATAAAAATAGATTTCTGCAATGTAACTTCAAATCATCCCTAACGAATTTATTTTATGTACTTTTGCGGCGAAAGTACGATAAACAATGATAAAATGGATTGCCGCCTTCATCGGTGCGTTGTACTGGCGCTTCCCGGGTGCTATTTTGGGGTTTTTTATAGGGTATATGATTGAAATCTATATACGTGCTCAATCTAAAGGAAGTGCACGCACTTCAGGATCACAGCCATATAGCACTTACACCCGCTCCCATATTCAGTCTGAATTTGAAATCAATCTATTGTCCTTATCGGCAGTAGTCATCAAAGCCGATGGCCAAATTAGCCAGCGTGAACTCGACTACGTACGGGTTTTCTTCGTACAGCAATTCGGAAAAAATCGGGCTAACACCGCTTTTAAAATTTTCAATGAAAAGATTAAAAAGCACAGCCTGAATCTTCCCGATATCTGTAATCATTTACGGCGATACACCGTTTATGAAATGCGGCTTCAGATTTTACACTTTCTCTTTGGAATTGCCAACGCCGACGGCCGGATCCATCAAGCAGAAGAAAATGTCCTTCGTGAAATTGCCAAACGACTTAATTTACATCAGGGGGATTTTGAAAGTATCAAGGCGATGTTCTCGACAAAGAGTCCGGAAAGTGCCTATAAAATACTCGAAGTAGCCCCCAATGCTCCGGAAACCGAAATTAAAAAGGCCTACCGTCAAATGGTCAAAAAATACCACCCCGATAAACTGGCAGGAATGGATGAAGCTTATATTAAGGGAGCGCGGGAAAAATTTGAAAAAGTACAGGAAGCCTATGAACAGATCCGAAAGGAACGTGGGTTTTGAGGTGGTAGTAGGGATTTGAGCTTCTGACCTTCCCCTAATAGGACCGACCGTTTCAGTCAATCTATCGTTGTATTATACACTATTATGGAGTGGTTTAAACTTTTCTATTTAAAAATTTCATTGAGTTCTTTCGCCAGACGAATCCCTCCTTTTTGCAGTTGTTCCCGTACGGTATCGGTCCATGTATAAGCATAATCATACCCCAAGTTTGCTCCGTTATGAGTAGAATCATAGATTTGATCGGCAAGCTCTACAGATTCTTTCAGCCAGTCTTCGGGGGTTCCCCGAGCAATTCTTTTCTCTTCTTTCGTCGTTAAACGCGCTTTATTAGCAGCCAACTCGGAATAGCTCATTTGAAATTGATCCAAAATATCAGAATCCCATACTTTATGTAAATTACTGGGTTGCCCAAACCAAAACACGATAATATCATTACCGCCTCGATCTTCAGGTCGCCCGACATGTAAAGGCTGGTGTAAATCGCCTATCAAATGAATCAACATTTTGAGATAAAAACGCTTTTGATCAACAGGAGTAGATCGATCTTGTAAAGCCTCCCGGGCTTCCTGAATAGCACTCATAATATTTGGCCCTAAATCATCTTTTATATCGGCATACGTTTCTCCCTTTGGGATATTGACAAAATGCCAAATTGCATATTGATCGTATTGGGGATCACTTTTAATATCATCGCCAAAAGTGGAAACCAATGCCATTCCTTCACCACCCAGAATTTTATCGATCTGTTTCCGAGCTTTCGGAGTCAGATATTGGGTCGCTATTTCTGCGGTAGCACGATGTCCGGTCTTTCCCCATAAGGGTGCCTTTGCGAAAAGGTTTAACGGAATAATCAAAAAGACAAAAAAGAAGGAGGCAATTATCCAATGTTTCATAGTCAGGCTTTAAAAAAGGAATACAAAAATAGAAAAATGCAGCACTCTAATTCCTGTTAAATCAAAAAAAACAAACAAATCAAGAGCAATACCGCAACTCTACAGAAGACGAATACATTCATGGACGACAACTTTCACCTAACATCTAATTGTTTTTTGGAATCCGTCTAAATAGCAACTAATATCAAGGTTCTCCCTCTTAATTGCTTATCTTGAGGTTCCCGGACAAAGAGGTCATTTAAACTTTCAAAAATGGGCTGTAAAATGATCTTATTGCCCCAGATTTAGTCTTTTTTCGACCGTAGCTATGGCTATGCTCTACAAAAAAGCCGTCATCTGGAACAATAATCTCTATTTTTCGCTTCAATCCCAAAAGTTTAAACCACCTCAAAGATAATCGAACCTCAAAAAAACAAATTATGGCTCATAAAAAAGAAAAAACAAAACCTATCGTGGCCCAAAACGAGCCCACCGGAGTTGATTTGGAAAAAGGAAAAAACTATCGATGGTGTAGCTGCGGGCGATCTAAAAATCAACCGTACTGCGATGACTCCTGTGTTACCACACCATTTGAACCCCTACACTTTACCGCTGAAGAGACCGGAGAGGCTTGGCTTTGTCGTTGTAAGCAAACACACGATGCTCCCTATTGCGATGGTCACCATGCCCGTGTGCCCGATGAGCAGGTGGGGCATTCATTTGCATTAGACGATTACGAATATAAATATGCCACCCGCAATATACCGGAAGCAGAGCAGAAAGCGAGCGGGTCACCATCCAACGAAAAAACCGAAGCCTCTACAAGGGAATCCGAAACCGGGGATCAATTTACCCACGAAGAAAATATGCCGGAAGCCCATAATACAGAAGAGGAACCTACTGTTGAATTCATCCATAAACTGGCCAAAAACGGGCTCAAGATTTTCGGTCCTTACGGCAAAATGGTGGCGATGGGCGTTCCTCGAAAAAACCTTCCCGATTGGAATGACATCCAAATTATGACGGCACAAATCGCCAAACAACCACTCTTGGAAGACGCCGCCGTAGGAACCGAATTAACGATCGGTCCGGAAGCCCAAAAACCCCTAGTCTTAAAAATTCCATTATTCGTAAGCGATATGAGCTTTGGTGCTCTTTCTGAGGAGGCCAAGCTGGCATTAGCGATGGGAGCTGAACGCTCGGGAACTGCCATTGCTTCAGGAGAAGGCGGGATGCTACCGGAGTCTCAGGAGGCCAACTCCCGATACATGCTGGAATATGCCTCCGCTAAATTTGGATACAGTGACGACCTCCTCCCCCTGGTTCAGGCCTTCCATTTCAAATGCGGGCAATCGGCCAAAACCGGAACCGGAGGGCATCTTCCGGGCAAAAAGAATGTAGGCCGGATCTCAGCAATTCGAAAATTGGAACCCGGGACCAATGCCGATTCTCCCCCCACCTTTAAAGACTTGCACACGCCGGAAGACTTTGCTGAAATGGCAGACCATGTACGGGCATTAACCGGTGGGATTCCCATTGGCTTTAAAATGAGCGCGCAGCATATCGAAAAAGACATTGACTTTGCAATTGCTGCCGGTGCCGATTACATTATTTTAGATGGACGGGGCGGAGGCACCGGAGATGCACCGGAATTATTTCGAGATCATATTTCGGTTCCCACAATCCCCGCCTTGGCAAGAGCTCGTTATCATCTCGACAAACGTAACAAAAGTGGAAAAATAACCCTTATTGCTACCGGTGGATTACGAACCCCTATCGATTTTATTAAAGCACTGGCCCTGGGTGCCGATGGAATCGCTCTGGCTAATTCGGCTATGCAGGCCGTAGGTTGTATTGCAGCCCGAATTTGCAATACCAATCGCTGCCCTACCGGAATCACCACACAAGACCCAAAACTACGAGGGCGACTTAACGTAATCAAAGGATCCATGCGGCTTCACAACTTCTTTGAAGCCAGTGTTCACCTCATGAAAATTATGGCCAGAGCCTGCGGGCATGACCATCTCAACAAATTCAACAAGGAAGACCTCTCCAGCTGGCACAAAGAACTCGCTGAATTGGCCGGAATCGAGTGGTCCGGGTTTGATCCTAACCGATGAACATTATTTTATTCTCCCTTCAAAAAGGAAGTAGCTGTCTCATAACCTCTTTTTGGGAGTGATTTGTCATCCGACGAAG
>CAZBXQ010000024.1:0-7719 GCA_964495935.1 uncultured Flavobacteriaceae bacterium | reverse complement strand
AAGGAAGTAGCTGTCTCATAACCTCTTTTTGGGAGTGATTTGTCATCCGACGAAGGAGGAATCTCTTCCTTATGAGGGCTTTGAGATTTCTCACTGCGTTCGAAATGAACTTTTGAGACATCTACTTTTCCATTCGATTCCACTCAACGTTAAAAAATCATTTTTTTATAAGTCGAACACCAATGTCAACACATAATGGGAAAGGTCGTTCCGGATAGAAGCGCGATCGGTAAAGCCGGTATTAAACAAAAAAGAATTGTAATCGCGTTGTGTAAAGCCATAGGCAAAATCCAATTTCACACCCCCAAAATCCCAGCCCAATCCAGCTGTATATCCTCGCAGGGGTCCCATGGTATGATCGGTATAAGGGCTGTCTTCATAGCGATATCCGGCTCGCAAACTCAATTGTTTTAAGCGATATTCTCCACCTATCCGATAGGTATTCACCTCTTGCAAGAACTCGTTAATCTGATCGTTAACCGATCCAAAGCCGGCAGAACTAAATTTGGATTCCGAAAAATCCTTGTAGGAATAGTCAAAACTCAACAATCCTTTTCCTCCAAAAACCGCGGCAACGCTGGCATTGATTCTCCCGGGAGTACGCATATTATAATGTGGGTTGACATTGATGACCTCCGGATCGGCAAGAATTTCACCGTAGGCATCACCATCGGTACGCACATATTGCCAAGTTTCATCCTCCACTCTCAACCAAGTTGGAGATTCATAGGACAATCCGATACGCCACATATCGTTAAGCTTGGCTATTCCACCCAATTGAAAAGAAAATCCCGAACCTCTTGTATCCAAATTATTAACGAAGTCGATTTCAGAAATATCACTGTCCTCCAATACATCTTCATATAAATAGGTCGTTCGCCGGTAATCAATAAAATGACTTTTCAAATTAAGTCCAAAGAAAAGCCAGTCTTGCACTGCCAATCCCGCATTGAGGGTAGCCGTACCATTTAGCCCACGTTCTTCCATTCTGTAAAAATGATCAAAAGAACTTCCTCCTACATTGGAGACATAATCCATTTGGTCAAAATCTTCCTCATCTATCGCATCAAAGAGCCGCGATTCATAACCTAAGTAGGCAGTCTGCATTTCGGCATTGGGGATTCCTTCATCAGCAATGTGTAAATAATCATAAAGATCATAAAAACTCTCATCATCCAGCGGAACCAACAAATCCAAGGGCATTCTGCCATCGGCCAATCCTAAAAAATAGTCACCAACTGTCTGATTACTGATCCCCACGGCGTTGTAATGATTTCTATTTGTTCCATTGCGATCGTAGCCTATCCCGAGCGCAAAACGATTAACCTTTTTACTCCCTCCGTTATCCCATACGAATACCGCTCCGGCCTGATTCAAATCAACCTTATTATTGTGACTGGAGGTGTGATCGGTAGTAAAATCGGTTGCATTCTTATAGTCGATATTATCTATTGAGAAAGCTGCTTGTCCCTGCAAAAAGACAGCCGACCCGGCAGGATTAATCTTTAAGGCCGACAAATCTCCGCCTAAAGCTCCGAAAGCCCCGCTCATAGAAACAAAACGAGCCGTTCCATCCAAGTTATCACTTCCGTATTGCACTACATCTTCTATATCCTGGGCCTGAAGAAAGGAAACCTGAAAAAAGACCGCAAAAATAAGGTAAATCGTTTTTTTCATGACATAAGGATTTTTGAACCCCGACAGAATCGCTTCTGTCAGGAAGCTACAAAACTATAAATTTTCATCGATTAAAAACTATTATTAACGTCTTCGACTTCCACTTGAGCGACCGGAAGACCGGCTTGTCGAACTTCTCGTTCCGCTGCCCATGCTACTACTTCGGCTGGAGGAGGAACGCACCGCCGGGGAGGAACGTCGTACAGGCGTACTTCGGGTAGCTCGGGAAGGTGTTGATCGACGTACAGCCGATGAGCGCCGTGTCGTTGTCGAAGCTCTGCTTCTTGCTGTAGGAACACCGGAC
Source organism: uncultured Flavobacteriaceae bacterium (assembly GCA_964495935.1). GTDB lineage: Bacteria > Bacteroidota > Bacteroidia > Flavobacteriales > Flavobacteriaceae > JAJYSO01. The sequence continues at coordinate 5,738 of CAZBXQ010000024.1, read as the reverse complement.
CGCGTACTGCGTTGATAGACCGAATTCGTGGCCGATGATCTTCGCCCTCCCGCATTAATCCCTTTCGGATTGGTTATTCGACGACTTCGGGTAGCTCGGGTAGCACTGCGTGTCGCTCCTGTACGCGACACGGTACCCGCACTACGCCGTGCAGTGGCCGATGTAGCTCTGCCGGTAGTGGCACTACGCCGTGCCGAAGTCGCTGTATTACGACTTGTTCTCGCTGTCGTAGAACGAGCATTAGTCGCCGCATTTCGGCTCCGATTAGTCGCCGAACGAATATTGGATCGCGCTGTACTGCTGCTTCGGTAATTTCGACTTCTCCCATACCGATACGGCATGTTGTAGGCATAATAAGGATTCCGGTAATAGCCATAATAATACGGACTGTAATACCCTCTGTAATACGGGCGGTAAAAAGGGCTGTAATAACCCCCGTAGAAACCGGCATAACCGAATCCGAACCCTATATTAAAATAAGGACGATAATAGCCATAATAGGGGTAATACGGATAATATGAAGTATAGAACGGATAAAAGGAATTATAATAATAGGGACGATAGATATAAGGATTATAATACCCTCCGCCATAGCCGTAATAATTTACGTTGACTGTTGTCGGATTCATTCCCCATCCCGGATTACTTTCGGTATATGGAGTATTCGCATTTCCATATTCCAACTGGCTGCCGGAATAGGAAGACGTTATTCCCTCATCATAGTCGTACTCCTCGTCCGAGTAATATTCGTCAGGATCGGTAAATATCTCTTCCTGCTCTCCACTTTGATTCTTCATATAGCGTTGCGCATCGGCAATTTGCGAACTCTGCGTCGCAAAGTACCGCTCATATTCACTGGCCGATTCCTCTCCTTCTGCTTGTTGACGTGGAGATTCTACGCGCTCCTGCGGTACTCTCCCCTGATCACTGCCCCCATAAATACCATCTCCGGTAGAATAATAGGAGCCACATGACGCCAATAACAAGGCACCGAAAAAAGAAAAAACCAACTGGATCTTTTTTGATATGTTTTTTTCAGCAAATGTCATAACTCCGTTTTTATATTGTTTCATGTATAAAATTAAGTAATTTTACCCACTTAAAAAATTACATTAACATAATTACAATATTTGTGCCAAAACTATGGCTAAGAAACTAACTTCCCGAGAAAAAGACTATTCAAAATGGTACAATGAGCTGGTTGTAGCAGCTGATCTGGCTGAAAATTCACAAGTTCGCGGCTGTATGACCATAAAGCCTCACGGCTATGCCATCTGGGAAAAAATGCAGCAGGAACTGGACCGTATGTTTAAAGCCGCCGGACATAAAAACGCATACTTCCCCCTGTTTGTCCCCAAAAATATGTTTGAAGCCGAAGAAAAAAACGCCGAGGGTTTTGCCAAGGAATGTGCCGTCGTCACCCATTATCGGTTAAAAACAGATCCCGAAAAACCCGGAAAATTAATTGTCGATCCGGAGGCCAAACTGGAAGAGGAGTTGGTTGTTCGCCCCACTTCGGAGGCCATCATTTGGAATACATACAAAGGCTGGATTCAATCCTATCGGGATCTCCCGATAAAAATTAATCAATGGGCCAATGTAGTCCGCTGGGAAATGCGTACCCGGCTTTTTCTGCGAACTACAGAATTTTTATGGCAGGAAGGCCATACTGCTCACGCCACAAAAGAAGAAGCCCTTTCTGAAGCCCAACAAATGAATAAAATCTATGCCGACTTTGCAGAAAACTATATGGGCATCCCGGTGATTCAAGGCGTCAAAACGGAAAGTGAGCGCTTTGCCGGTGCCGAAGAAACCTATTGCATTGAAGCACTCATGCAAGACGGAAAAGCACTTCAGGCGGGGACTTCCCACTTTTTAGGACAAAATTTTGCCAAGGCTTTTGATGTCAAATATACCTCTCAAAAGGGAACGCAGGAGTATGTATGGGCCACCAGCTGGGGAGTTTCTACACGCCTGATGGGAGCCCTGATCATGACTCATAGTGACGACCACGGATTAGTCCTCCCTCCTCATTTGGCTCCGGTACAAGTCGTTATTGTCCCGATATACAAAAATGAAGAGCAACGCCATAAAATAGCCCGGGTTGCAACAGATTTGGTCGATCAACTCCAAGCCCGAGGAATTGCTGTAGAGTTTGATGATCGAGACACCCAAAAACCGGGTTGGAAATTTGCCCAATATGAAATGCAGGGGGTTCCCGTACGGATTGCCATCGGCCCCAAGGATTTGGAAAAAGAAACCGTCGAACTGGCACGTCGGGATACCTTGAAAAAAGAATTCATCCCCCGAGAAAAAGTAATCTCAGTTATTCCTGAGTTGATGAAGGAGATTCAAAAGAATTTATTTGAACGTGCCCGGAAATTCAGGGATGAGCATATCACCCGCGTTGATTCCTTCGAAGAGTTCAAAACGGTTCTCCACAAGAAAGGAGGATTTATTGCGGCCCATTGGGACGGAACAGCCGAAACCGAAGAAGCCATAAAAAAAATGACCAAGGCCACCATTCGATGTATTCCTTTAAAGGAGGAAAAAGAACCCGGAACCTGCGTCTTGACAGGAAAACCATCAAAACAAAGAGTCCTCTTTGCCAAAGCCTATTAATTTTTTTCAAGAAAAATTTGCGGGAATCAAAATAAGCCTTATTTTTGCCTCCGCAATTACAAATTTTGGTCCGTTCGTCTAGTGGTTAGGACGCCAGGTTTTCATCCTGGTAACAGGGGTTCGATTCCCCTACGGACTACAACAAAGAGAAAGAAGAATTATGGCAAACCTGAAAACCGCAAAAAAACGTGTAAGAAGTAGTGAGACACGTCGCCTCCTAAACCGATACCAACATAAAACGGTTCGTACCGCAATAAAAAAATTAAAAGAAACAACCGATAAGGCCGAAGCTGAAAAAGCCTATCCCGGAGTTGTTTCAAAGATTGACAAATTAGTCAAAAAGAATATTATCCATAAAAATAAGGCGGCTCACTTAAAATCCGAATTGGCGAAACATATCAATTCTTTATAAGCTTTATTACCGATTTTACAAAAGCCTTCTTGCCAATCACAAGAAGGCTTTTTTTATGCCTTATCGTAAAATATTATCTTACTATATTTGCCTGCACAAGTTAATCCGGTTATGAGAAAATCCATCTTTATTCTAATCCTTTTGGGGTTTGGAATGTTGACATCCTGCTCAACCTCCGAGGACACACCTTCTGATTTTCTTCGACTTGTTCCTCAACAAACAGCAGTAATTTTAAAATCCCATCAATTTTCCGACTTCTTTTCTGCACTAAAAGAAACACCTCTGATTGCTCAAAATGAAAATTTACCTCTCTTTCAATTTCTAACAAAGACCTATGCACCGGCAAAAGATATAAGGCTCGGTGACAACAGCCTTCTACTCTTCTCAAGCATCGGTAAAGATGAAATTACCCTCACGCTTATTACGGGTCAACCGGGAGATTTACCAAAAACCCTCAGCGATCATCAGACTCGCCAATTTGATTATAACGGAGAAACCATAACCACCTACGAGGTAAATGGTCAAACCAGTTATAGTGCAAGTCTCAAAGGCATTTTCGTATGGGGAAATTCAAAACTCGTTACCGAAAATATCATACGACTCTCAAAAGAAAATCTGGAGCCCGATCACAAACTTCAAAAATTATATGAAACAACTTCCCGTCAGAAACCTGCTGTCCTGATTCACCTCAAAGAATTTCAAAAACTCTACCGGCAACATCTTCTTCCCAACCTACCGGCAGTCAATTTAGGAAATACAACCGACTGGATTGCTTTAGACATCACTCTCAAAAAATCTCAATTTCGACTTAACGGAGTCACCCTTCCGGAACGCAATACTCTATTGGGTATTTTTAAAAACACAGAACCACAAAAAAACGAGATCCAAAAAATCATCCCCGTTAATGCCAATGGATTTGTGAGTTTTACCTATGACAACTTCGAAACCCTCAAAGACAATCTCACCTTCTATCGAAAAACCGATTATCCGGCAGTCGCAACATCAATATATGACACCGCGAAAGAAATCGGAGTCATTTATACTCCCGATAAAAAGGAAATACTGGTTCTGAATTCCATAGCAACTAAAAAAACTCAGGAGCTCATCAATGCTCGGATTAAGAAGACAAAAACATTCCGGGGGCATGATATTTACTCATTTTCAGATCCTCAATATTTCAACTCCACACTCCGGCCTCTAATCACCCTTCAAGATTTAAACGCCTTCACAAAAATTGATCATTTCTATCTCTTTGCACAAAATTCGGCACCTTTAGAATATATAATTGCCAGCTATCAAAATGGGAAAACCTTAATAAAAAACGAGAGCTATGAGCATACTCTCAAAAATCTCGATGAAAAATCCTCCCTGCTACTCTCCGGTCCCACCAAAAACTTGGGTGACCTGATTGCCGAAGGAGTACCCGAAGAGCATCGTCAATCCTATGAAAATATAGAATTTGGCGGATATCGCAGCGTGGCTTTACAGTTTATTACACATGCTAACTTTACCTATGTCAATGCCGCGTTGATCCACTCCGAAAATATTCAAAATTCCTCCGGGGGAGTACAAATCGGAAGCCTAAAACCGGGAGAGAAAATTGCAAACGGCCCCTGGTTTTTTGAGAATTGGCGAACTCACCATCACGATATTATTTTTCAGAGTGCCTCCCATACTCTTTATTCCTATAATGAAGAAGGAAAACTAAACTGGAAAACTAAACTGGATGGCCCGATCTTAGGAACCCCGGAAACCCTCGATATTTATCAAAACAAAAGACTGCAAAAAGCCTTTGTCACCCCGCAAACTTTTTATATTATCGACCGGTTGGGGCATATCGTAAAACCCTATGAGAAGCGTTTTGACAATCCCATTACCCAACCTCTTGCCGTATTTGACTACAACGACAACGGTCGGTTTAGGTTTTTGATCCTGCAAGACAACAAAGTCACTATGCTGGATAAAAATCTCAATACCGTTCGCGGTTTTGAATTTACAAAAGCGGGCAGCACGCTTCTTAAGCCGCCCAAACATTTCCGCTTAGGAAATAAGGATTATCTCTTATTTCCCGAAGAATCCGGCACGCTAAATATCCTCAACCCGCGTGGCCAAACCCGTATTGATTTAAAAGAAAAGATCGCATTCTCTGAGAATCCCTGGTTCCTGTATCATAATCATTTCATCTCGACCAACGCCAAAGGACAGCTTTTGGAAATCGACACACAGGGAAAAATACAGAGTAAGAATCTTAAATTAGGGTCCAAAAATAAAATCGTGGCCACCCCAAAGACACTGGTCACCTTTGCGGAAAACAAGCTTACGATTAACGATAAAACGGTAAAGCTGAATTTTGGGATTTATACCGCTCCCCGGATCTTCTCCGTCAATGATAAAGTGTATGTAACACTAACTGATTTACAAGATCACAAGGTCTATGTTTTTGATGATCAGGCCCAACCACTCAACGGATTTCCGGTGTATGGAAATTCAGCGGCGAGTATTGAGAACATGGATCATCAAGGTGGTGCCGAACTAACGGTCAAAGGAGAAGACGACAGTATTCTTATCTACCAAATCAACGAGTAAATTTTCTTCAAGAACCCATCACCTGAAAATCGCATCAGAGCCTATTGCGCATAACGCAAATTAACAACAAAAGTTTCGGAGTTAATACTTCAAGTATCAATTTATGCTTATGGTTCCA
>CAZBXQ010000023.1:0-45138 GCA_964495935.1 uncultured Flavobacteriaceae bacterium | reverse complement strand
CCACTCCCCACTAATCACTCCCCTCATTTTTTAACCGCAGAGTTCATAGAGTATCCACAGAGTTCGCAGAGTTTGTAGCCTTCCCCAAAACACGAACAACAAATAACCAATTAACCGCTTAACCAAATAATTGATTATCCAAATAACCGATTGCCTCCATTAACAACTTGCCCTTTTTTTGGGTCGGTCTATCCTTTTGTTTTTCTTCGGCTTAAAAACGGCAACAGAATCAGGGAAATACCTCCCAGTAATATGCTTAACAGGGTTTGTGTGCCCCAGTCCACCCAGCCAAAAGCTTCGCCTACCTCACGATGGAGCCCGAACAGAGCAAGGGCACCTCCAACGGCAATGGGATAAATCCCGATTCCTCCATTGGTGATGGATACCGAGAAGGAACCGGCCATAAAAGCCACCAGAAGTGCACTAAAGCCAAGCTCTTCCATATCGGAAAAAGCAAATTTTAGGACATAGAATGTCAAAATATACATTCCCCAGATAAAAAAGGTATGAAAGATAAAAGCGGCCTTGTTTTTAATTTTAAAAATACTCTTTACGCCTTGCAGAATCCCGGATACATATTTTCGTATCCGAGAGAAAATAGAGCGTTTAGAGCGTTTTACCAAGATTAAAAATCCAACTCCCAACAAGATAAGGATCAGGATTCCTAAGAGGCTTATCCAAGGATTGATATGATACTGATCTAAAAAAACAAAGAGTTCGTTGGTATGGAGGAGGAGGGTGATACTCAGAATCAGAAGAACGATAATAACATCAATGGCCCGTTCGATAATAATCGTTCCGAAAACCTTGTCAAAAGAGGCTTTTTCATAGGTTGCCACCAATGCCCCCCGCAAGACTTCTCCCGATCGGGGAATTCCCAGATTGGCCAGATATCCGCTCATAATGGCCATAAAAGCCGTTGAAGCCGGAATGTGATAACCTAAAGGGCGCAGCAAAATTCGCCATCGATAGGCACGTGACAGGTGGGATAGAATTCCCCCGATTACAGATAACAGTACCCAAATCGGATTGATGTTTATAATATTCTGCAGAAGCATGTCCCGTTCCTGTGCAGAAAAATTGTGCAGTGAATAGTAAATGAAAAAAATCCCCAACGCCAACGGGAGGATTGTTTTGAGGATTTTGTTTTTGCGTTTTTGAGGCAATGAAAGGTTATTTTAAGAGATTGGTGTGCTCGTCGGGAAAGACTAACCAGGGTTTAAAGTTTTTGGCTTCTTCGAGATCCATATACGCATAACTCATGATAATAATGACATCTCCGGGGGCTACTTTACGTGCGGCGGCTCCGTTTAAAATAATTTCTCCGCTTTCTCGTCTTCCGGGAATCACATAGGTTTCCAATCGTTCTCCGTTATTGTTATTAACAATTTGCACCTTTTCCCCTTCTATGATATTGGCGGCTTCCATTAAATCTTCATCAATGGTAATGCTGCCAATGTAATTGAGGTCGGCACCCGTCACTTGAACGCGATGAATCTTTGATTTTACAACTTGTATCTGCATGTTATCTTTTAATTCAATGCCATGTTGTCGATGAGTCGAACGGATCCCAGAAAGGCGGCCACAAAAGCTCTGTATCTTGTGCCATTCTCAATTTGAGTTACCGATTCTAACGTATCTTCACGGGCGATTGTAAAATAATCCAATTTAAAAGCTGAATCTTTTTTAAATTTTAATTCGGCATTTTTTATAATATCCTCGACGGGAATTGTGCCAAATTCTTCCCGGGCTCGGGAAAGTGTCGTATAAAGCAAAACCGCTTTTTGACGTTCTACCTCCGTCAATCGTTCATTTCGGGAGCTCTGTGCCAATCCATTTTCTTCCCGGTAGATAGGACATCCCACAATTTCTATGGGAAGTTCTAAAATTTTAACCAGACGCCTTACAATTTGAAGCTGCTGAAAGTCTTTTTCACCAAAATAGGCGCGATGAGGTTGGATAAGATGAAATAATGTACTCAATATGGTTCCCACTCCGTCAAAATGACCCGGTCTAAAAGCTCCTTCCATTTTGTTTTCAAGACCGCCAAAATCAAAATGCTGAGCGGTTAACGTGTTCCCATAGATTTCTTCTGTCGAAGGCATAAAGACAATGATATCATCAAAATGTTGTTGCAGTTTTTCCAGATCGCTTGCCGTATTGTTGGGGTAATTGACTAAATCGGATTTATTATTAAACTGGGTAGGGTTGACAAATATCGATAAAACGACCCGATCACACTGCGATAAGGCTTTTTTCAATAATGAAAAATGGCCTTCATGCAGGGCTCCCATGGTAGGTACCAATCCGAGCCGGATTCCCGATTTAAGGTCGTTGCCAAGGACCTTTTTCAGGCCTTTTTGAGTGGTTTTTATCGTCACTAATATCGCTTTAAAGACTGCAAAATTAATATATTACTGATAAAATACATAAAATTTTGTATTTTTGCCTGCCTTAAGGTCTAAAAATTCCAAAGTAATACGCTATTATGAAAGACAAACGAGTCCTGTATGTATCCTCCGAGGTGATGCCTTACTCGCCCCAAACAGAAATGTCCCTAATGTCCTTTGAGGCACCGCGCATGGTGAATAGCCAAGGGGGACAGATTCGTATATTTATGCCGCGGTTTGGAAATATCAATGAGCGACGACACCAGCTTCACGAGGTAATTCGGCTTTCGGGTGTGAATTTGGTCATCGACGATTTGGATATGCCGCTCATCATAAAGGTGGCTTCGATTCCGAGAGAGCGGATTCAGGTTTATTTTATCGATAACGAAGATTATTTTAAGCGTAAAACGACCTATGCCGATCGCGATGGAAATCTTTTTGACGATAATGACGAGCGCGCCATATTTTTTGCCAAAGGCGTTATTGAAACGGTCAAAAAATTAAATTGGGCACCCGATATTATTCATGTTCACGGTTGGATGGCCTCTTTATTACCGTTATACTTGCGCAATTATTATGGTACAGAGCCGCTTTTTATTAATTCGAAAATTGTGACCTCGGTGTATAATAACGGATTTGAGGGGAAATTGGGAGATGATATGGAAGAGAAAGTCCTTTTTGACGGATTGGAGGAAGAGAGTACAAAATACCTCAAGGATCCCACTTTTGAGGCCCTGATAAAAACATCTGTCGAAAATTCGGATGCCGTCATTCGGGGTAGTAAGGCGTATTCTGAATCCCTTGAGACCTATTTAAAGAGTTTGGATAAGCCGGTTCTGGAATATAAAGCAAAGGAAGAATTTGCCAAGGCTTATCAGGATTTTTATCTCACTCAGGTTTTAAATGAAGAAAAAGAAGATTAAATTGATGAAGCTCAAAAATATAGTAGGAAAAATGGCAATTCTAACGATTGCCTTTTTTTCTTTGCAGGCTTGTGATAATGATTATAAGGAAGTGGGGGCCGATATTGTGGGGTCCGGTAATTTTGAGGCCCGGCAATATGACCGTGTAGCCTTTTCTGCGAAGGGAGAAAAAATGGTCAAAGTGCAAACCAACCTGCTTTCGAGTTATGCTATTGGTGTTCATAAGGATGCTTATTTTGGCGATACCAAAGCCAGTCTGGTGACCCAATTTAGCCTTTCGCAAAGTGATCCGGATTTTGATGATAATCCGGTTTTGGATAGTGTAGTTTTAAATATTCCTTTTTTTAGCACAGCTAAAAGTGAGGAGGATGATAACCAAACCTTTAGCTTGGATTCAATATATGGGAATGAACCGATTCAATTGTCAATTTATCGGTCGGGTTATTTTTTACGTGACTTTGATCCGTTGAATGAATTTAATGTTCAGGCCTATTATTCAAATGACCGGCAGAAATTTGAAGATAATATTGTGGGAGAGCCTCTGGTCGTGGGGCAAACTGTTAAGCCTTCTGATAAGGCGATCGTATTAAAAAACCTTTCTACAGATTCGGTGGCCGAACCCGAGCGGCTTTCTCCTGCGATACGCATTCAATTACCGGTAGATGTTTTTGACAAGCTCATTTTGCAAAAAGAAGGAGAGCCGGAATTGAGCAATAACGATAATTTTCAAAATTATTTTCGTGGTCTTTATCTCGATGTAGATGGAGCCGAGGGAGAGGGTTTCTACGGGCTGCTGAATTTTAATTCCGAGGAGGCGGGAATTACCTTATATTACCATAATGCTCCCGAAGATGATGAAGAGGAAGTGAAGCAATACGGTCGTTTTAAGCTCAATATGGGGCATCAAATTATAAATCTTTTTGAGGAGGGGGGGCAAGGGCAATTAAATAAAAATTCAAATTCTGATCTGATTGTGAAAGGAGGGGTCGGATCAGTGGGGCTGATCGATCTTTTTCAGGATCCTGAACAACTGGATTCTTTGCGTCATGCGAATTGGCTGGTGAATGAGGCCAATTTAAAACTGTATGTGGATAAAGATAAATTACCTGCCGATTATGATCTTCCTCAGCGGATTTTCGTTTTTGATGTGGAAAATGGAAGGGTCTTAAAAGATTATACCAATGCACAAGATATCAAGGAAAATGATATTCTTAATTCGCGAATCACTCATTTGGGACGCTTGACGGAAGACGATGACGGGAATATGTTTTATCGAATTCGGCTAACCCAATATGTCGATGATATTTTGAATCATGGGGCTAATAATACCCGATTGGGAATCGTGGTTTCTCAAAATGTAAATGAAGAGAGTTTTGTGAACGCCGAGTTGGAAGATGGACGCTTAATAAAAATCCCAAGATCCTCTGTCGTCGCCCGAAATGGGGTGTTGTTTTTAGGTGCGAACGATGCTTCTGATCAGGCCTTGAAATTTGAAATTTTTTATACGGAAACCGAGGAATAGAAAGAGCCGGTTTTAGTACAGATTACAATCCGTGAATGGCTACACGAATATATCCCGATATTCTTTTTCATCTTTTTTCTTAATTTTAGGTATATTTAGCCTTCCTAACAACTGGCTATACAGCGATATTGCCCAAAAATATACCTGATTTATGCAAAAAAAAGGAGAGCTTATTCGATCATTCGGCTTAGGCATGGCCATCATTTTGATTATAAGCTCTATTATCGGATCCGGAGTTTTTAAGAAAGTGGGACCCATGGCCGAGATTTTAGGATCTCCTAATTTGGTGGTGTGGGCCTGGATCGTTGCCGGTGTGGTTGTACTGGCCGGTGTTGTGGGGGTTGCCGAATTAACCGCGATATTTCCGGATTCCGGAGGACCTTATGCCTGGTTTGAGCAGATCTATGGCCGTATGCTTTCCTTTCTTTATGGCTGGTCCTGTTTTACCGTTATTCAAACGGCTGCTTTAGCCTCTGTCGCTTATGTTTTTTCCGGAGCTGTCAATACGTTTATACCCTTGCCACATTTATCGCCGGCCCTGGAGAGTTGGTCTTTTTGGGGAATACATTTTTTGGATAACATCGGAGCCAAAATGGTAACTTGTATGGCCATTATCGGATTGACGATCGCGAACATCCGAGGAGCCAAAAACGGAGGGATTATCAGTACGATTTTTACGTTGTTGATCGTCCTGAGCATTGTTTATGTGATTGGGGCGGCCTTTGGTGGAGAGGTAGGAAGCTGGGAGACTTTTAGGACCCGATCATCAGCTTATCCGGCCGATGGATTTACAATTTCGGCTTTTATTATTGCCATGTTTATAGCGGTTCGTCATGCTTTTTTTGCTTTTGAAGGATGGATGGCACTTGGTTTTATCGGAGAGGAAATTCGTGATCCCGAAAAAAATATGCCGAAGGCACTGATTTATGGAATTATTGGAATTACAGTGATTTATGCGGTTATCAATTTGGCCTATCTTTATGTCATGCCGATTACTGAAATGGTAGATCAATTGGCAGCCGATGAAAATAATATTGCGGCAGTCTTGGTTATTGATACGATTTTTGGCGATGGAGGGGCTTACATTATCAGTGGAATGATTTTAATTTCCACTTTTGGCTGTACCAATGCTACTATTTTAATGTCGGGCCGGGTGTACTATGCCATGGCTCGGGAAGGATGGTTTTTCAAGTCGGCCAGAAAGGTGCACCCCAAGTATAAAACCCCTTATGTTTCCTTGGTTTATCAGTGTATATGGGCATGTTTTTTGACCTTCTCGGGATCGTTTGATTTGCTTTCTGATTTGGTGGTGATTGCGGCTTTTGCTTTTTATGGGCTAATTGTCGTTGGCGTTGTTGTGCTGCGGGTAAAAAGGCCGGAATTGGAACGCCCTTATAAGGCTTTCGGGTATCCCGTTGTTCCTATCTTTTTTGGTCTTTTTTGTGTGGTACTCCTCATCGTTTCTTTTATGGAATCTCCGGGAAAAGGAATTGCCGGATTGGGATTAATCCTTTCGGGGTTGCCTTTTTACTACTATTGGAAACATAAAAATAACCATCCGAATAAACTCGAGACAGAGAAGGGGGCGGGACTTTCATCAACATCTGAAAAGATTAATGAAGTGCGATAAAATAAACACATAGATGTTTTATCGAGAACTGGAGCGGAGATCGTTCCCGTTTAAAATTGAGGGTTTTAAAAATCGATAAGAGCATACTTAGTTTTTTATTAATACATTGATTATCAAATAATTAATAGGTTGTAAGTTCAAATTAATTTATGTTTGTATTTCTTTATTTTATTATAATAAAAAGATTATCTTTGCCGCGAATTTTAGGATGATAAAAAACACTTAATTAAATCAATAATTACCAATGGCTACACTAAAAGGTAAGATTTCCCAGATCATTGGCCCGGTTATCGATGTCGAGTTTGACACTACAGAAGGTGCCGAATTACCAAAGATTTATGATTCATTACAGGTTGAACGACCGGACGGATCGACCTTGGTTTTGGAAGTGCAATCCCATACGGGAGAAGGCATTGTAAGAACCATTGCGATGGACTCTGCGGATGGCTTGAGTAGAGGAGTGGAGGCTACGGCTACAGGCGCTCCCATTCAAATGCCCGTAGGACACGATATATACGGCCGCCTGTTTAATGTGACCGGAGATCCGATTGATGGGATGAAAGCTTTACCGAAAGAAGGAGAAAATGGAATGTCGATTCACCGGGAGGCCCCCAAATTTGAAGACCTTTCCGTTTCTACGGAAGTGCTCTTTACCGGGATTAAGGTAATTGACCTGATTGAACCTTATGCCAAAGGAGGGAAGATTGGATTGTTTGGTGGTGCCGGAGTGGGTAAAACGGTCTTGATTCAGGAATTGATTAATAACATTGCCAAGGGGCACGGCGGCCTTTCTGTATTTGCCGGAGTGGGAGAACGTACCCGGGAAGGTAATGACTTGCTGCGAGAGATGCTGGAATCCGGAATTATCAAATACGGAGATGACTTCTTGGAGTCAATGGAAGAAGGGGGATGGGATCTTCAAAAAGTGGATCAGGAAGCGATGAAAGAATCGAAAGCTACTTTTGTTTTCGGGCAGATGAATGAACCTCCGGGAGCCCGTGCCCGAGTAGCCCTTTCCGGATTGACCATTGCCGAATATTTTCGGGATGGAGCCGGAGAAGATCAGGGAAAAGATGTGCTTTTCTTTGTGGACAATATTTTCCGTTTTACGCAAGCCGGTTCCGAGGTTTCGGCCTTGTTGGGACGAATGCCGTCGGCAGTGGGATATCAGCCTACTTTGGCAACCGAGATGGGAGCTATGCAGGAGCGTATTACTTCTACTAAAAAAGGATCCATTACTTCGGTTCAAGCGGTTTATGTACCGGCTGATGACTTGACCGACCCGGCACCGGCCACTACTTTTGCGCATTTGGACGCAACGACTGTGTTATCCCGTAAAATTGCAGAATTGGGAATTTATCCGGCGGTCGATCCGTTGGAATCTTCTTCTCGTATCCTGGAACCTGCCGTAATTGGAAAAGAGCATTACGCATGTGCACAACGCGTAAAAGAATTGTTACAGCATTATAAAGAATTGCAAGATATTATTGCGATTCTGGGTATGGAGGAATTGTCGGAAGAAGATAAATTGGCAGTGGGCCGGGCTCGTCGCGTGCAACGTTTCTTGTCGCAGCCTTTTCATGTCGCTGAACAGTTTACCGGTTTACCGGGAGTCTTGGTGGATATCAAGGATACCATTAAGGGCTTCAATATGATTATGGATGGCGAATTGGATCACTTACCGGAAGCTGCTTTTAACCTGAAAGGGACGATCGAAGAAGTAATTGAGGCCGGAGAAGCCATGATTGCAGAGTCTAACTAATAAAGCACGATATGCAAATAGAAGTAGTAAGTCCGGAGCGAGTGCTGCTAAAAGGAGAGGCGAGTTCGGTTATACTCCCCGGAGTGGATGGCAAATTTCAACTCCTTAATGATCATGCTCCTATTATTGCAATCCTTGCTGAAGGAGATTTACGAATCCAAATGGAAAAAGAGTTGGATAAAGAATTTGCGGACAATTTTAAAAGGTCCAATAACCGGGAAATTGGACTACCGATTTCTGGCGGAGTTCTCGAAATGAATAACAATAAGGCTATTATTTTGGTCGATTAAGTCAGTTTGTTCGATTAAACCATGTAATTGTTTACTGTAGTGCGTCTTCTTTGGAGGGCGCATTTTTTTGTGCTGTGATGTTGTAGAATGAATGAAGGGAACTCCTTTTGGCAGTTGGCCAAACGACAATGGATAGAGGCGGTGAATATCCTAAAAATGGCATCTCGAACGCAGTGAGAGATCTTAATTCATGAACAGGAAAAAGATTTCCCCTTCATCGAGGATAACAAACCACTCCGAAAAAAAAATGGTGGGAAGACTACTTTCAGTCAGGGATCGCACTCCCATTATATTTATAAATTTCACAGTCGCTCTATAAAGTCAGTTCTTTTTTGTTAGTATGATAAAGCTCGATTTGGAATGCAGGTAGAATTCGAAGAAGAATTTTGTTTTATAAGTTTTGGATTTTAAAGGGAGTGTTTGAGTTTGATGCTAATTTTCATGAAGTTTTCTTATCTTAGAGGATGATTTTAAAACTAAATCGGTGAATGGAATATATTGATTATTATAAGGTTTTGGGGGTTTCACGATCGGCTACTCAGGAAGAAATCAAAAAGGCCTACCGTAAAAAGGCGCGTAAACTGCATCCCGATCTCAATCCCAATGACCAAGAAGCACAGCGTAAATTTCAGGAGCTCAATGAGGCCAATGAAGTATTGAGCGATCCCGAAAAACGGAAAAAATACGATCAGTATGGTGAAAACTGGCAACATGCAGAGCAATATGAAGAGGCCCGGCGTCAGCAACGTAGTCAACAAGCCGCAGGTGGTTTTGGAGGCGGTAGCGGGTATCAGGGGTATTCGTATTCAGGTAGTTTTGACGACGATACCTTTTCCGATTTTTTTGAACAGATGTTTGGAGGCCGTGCTCGACAAAGAGGTCGCGGACAACAAGCCTTTTATAAAGGACAAGATTTTAATGCCGAGCTTCAGATTCCTTTAAGCCAAGTCTATACCTCTCAAAAACAAACATTAACGGTAAATGGAAAGAAAATCCGGTTAACCATTCCTGCCGGAGTAGAAAACGGGCAGACTATTCGTATTAAAGGCCATGGTGGTCCGGGAGTGCAAAACGGACCGAAAGGGGATTTGTATATCACTTTTTCGATTCAGAACGATACCGAGTTTAAGCGGGAAAAGGAAAATCTTTACAAGGATGTTGAGATCAACTTGTACACAGCTGTTTTAGGGGGAGAAATTCGAGTAAAAACCTTTGATGGCCAGGTCAAGCTCACGGTGAAACCGGGAACCGATCCCGGGACTCAAGTGAAGTTGAGCGGAAAAGGATTTCCAAAATACAAAAAGAAAGGGCAGTTTGGCGATTTATACCTGACCTATCGGGTGGCACTACCCAAAAATTTATCGACGAAAGAAAAGCAACTGTTCAATGAACTCAAAAAATTACGACCATGAAGATAGAGGATTGGATACCTACAGAAGATTTATGTACACATTATCGGGTGGAACGACAATTTATAAAAGATTTACGAGATAATGACATTATTGAAATCCGACGAATAGAGCGGCGGGAATGTATTCCGTTAGAGCAGATTAGCGAATTTGAACGTATGCGCCGCCTGCATTATGATATGCATATCAATGTCGAGGGACTGGAAGTGGTTCGGAATTTATTGGAAAAAATTGAAGCCTTGCAAAGAGAAAAACGACAATTGCTAAATCGCCTGAATTTATATGAATAGACAGGTTTTGAAATCGGTCTTTTTTACTTTTTACTTTAAGATAAATTTAAGATATAAGAAAAGATTTGCTGTGTTTTTTAAAACCTGCCGATTTTTGTGATTGAAAGTCAGCTTTATAACCTTACAAGAAGGGGAACGCGGTTTGGATCCGTGGGGAGATTCTGTGAAATCAGTTGCTGTTTTTGAGATTTAATAAAGTTGATAAAAACAAACAGGGGGCTGAATTAGGCTTTATGGGTGTTGATTATAATCATTCTAAATTGGTTTAAACCGCGGTTTAAAGTTTGGTTGAACCAGATTTCAAGGCTATTTTTGTTACAGATTTATTAATTAAACAATACGTTCAATGAGTGGATTTCTCAAAACTACGGTATCCCGAAAATTTGCCATGGGTATTTCGGGCTTGTTTTTGGTATTATATTTAGCCTTACACGTGCTTATTAATTTTATTTCGACCATAAGCCCGGAAATTTATAATGAGCTTTCGGAGTTTATGGGGTATAATTTTGTAGTTCAGCTTTTCCTTCAGCCCGTTTTGGTTATTGGTGTTATATTTCACTTTGTGATGGCCTTTAAGTTGGAGATTGACAATAAGAAGGCGCGTCCTGTTTCTTATGTCAAGTACAATCAGCATAACAACACCACCTGGATGTCGCGAAATATGATTTACACGGGGGGAGCTGTATTGCTCTTTTTGTTATTGCATATGTATGATTTCTTCTTTCCCGAATTAGGACATAAATTTGGAACTGGTTTTGATTCTGCAGTAGCTCATGATTTTTATGAGGAAGTCTGGCTGAAATTTCAAGATCCCATTCGGTTAGTGCTTTACATCGTTGCTTTTGTCTTCTTGATGCTGCACCTCTTACATGGTTTTTACGGCTCTTTCCAATCTGTTGGTTGGGGGGATAAACGTTCGGCAGCGTTAAAGGGCTTTGCAAAATGGTATTCGATTATTGTACCCGTATTATTCATTTACATTGCTCTGTTTCATTTTTTTGTTAAGCTAAATTATTAAGAATATGTCAACAATATTAGACGCCAAAGTCCCCGAAGGACCCATTGAGAAGAAGTGGGACAATCATAAGAATCATATACACTTGGTCAACCCGGCCAATAAGCGAAAATTGGATATTATTGTTGTGGGAACCGGGCTTGCCGGTGGAAGTGCGGCAGCCAGTCTCGCAGAATTAGGGTATAATGTAAAAATATTTTTCTATCAGGATTCTCCACGACGGGCCCACTCTGTAGCTGCACAAGGGGGGATCAATGCCTCCAAAGACTACCAGGGAGACGGAGATACCGATTACCGGTTATTCTATGATACCGAAAAAGGAGGAGATTACCGATCGCGGGAATCCAATACGTACCGATTGGCTCAATTATCGACCAATATTATTGATCAATGCGTGGCTCAGGGAGTACCTTTTGCCCGTGAATACGGAGGTCTTTTAGACAACCGATCTTTTGGAGGGGTATTGGTCTCCCGTACCTTTTATGCCCGGGGGCAAACCGGACAACAATTATTGTTGGGGGCCTATGGAGCTTTGAACCGTCAGATCAATCACGGTAAAATCCGTTCGTATGATCGTCATGAGATGATGGATTTGGTGGTCGTCAATGGAAAAGCACGGGGTATTATAGCCCGGAATATGGTAACCGGAGAACTGGAGCGTCATTCGGCTCATGCCGTGGTGTTGGCCAGTGGAGGTTACGGAAATGTGTATTACCTCTCGACCAATGCCATGGGAAGCAATGTGATGGCTTCCTGGCGAGCCCACCGTAGAGGTGCCTTCTTTGCCAATCCCTGTTATGTGCAGATTCATCCGACTTGTATTCCGGTTTCCGGAGATCATCAGTCCAAATTGACTTTGATGTCGGAATCCCTGCGGAACGATGGGCGTATTTGGGTTCCCAAGCATAAAGAAGATGTTGAAAAAGTAAGAAAAGGCGAGTTGAAGCCTAACGATATAAAAGAAGAAGATCGGGACTATTATTTGGAGCGGCGTTATCCGGCTTTTGGAAACTTAGTGCCGCGGGATGTAGCTTCCCGAGCTGCCAAAGAACGTTGTGATGCCGGATTTGGAGTGAACGCTACCGGTGAAGCCGTATTCTTAGACTTTAAATCGGCTATTGATCGATATGGTAAAGAAAGAGCCTATGTCGAAGGGCATCATAATCCTTCAGAGGCGGAAATTCGAAAATTGGGGAAAGAGGCCATTCAGGCAAAATATGGAAACCTCTTTGAAATGTATGAGCGGATTACCGGAGAGAATGCTTATGAAACGCCTTTCCAAATCTTTCCGGCTGTACACTATACCATGGGAGGACTTTGGGTAGATTATAACCTGATGACCACCGTTCCGGGCTGTTATGCCATTGGAGAGGCTAATTTCTCTGATCACGGTGCCAACCGATTAGGAGCTTCGGCTATGATGCAGTGTCTGGCCGATGGGTATTTTGTGATTCCCTATACCATTGGAGATTACTTGGCCAGTGAGATCAATACGGGGGAAGTTCCGACGGATACCCGGGAGTTTGATGAAGCTGAGAAAGCAGTACAGGAGCGCATCGAATTCTTTATGAATAATGATGGTACCCATTCCGTGGATTACTTCCATAAGAAATTAGGTAAAATCATGTGGAACAATTGCGGTCTGGCTCGAAATGAAGCGGACTTAAAAAAAGGACTGAAAGAAGTGGCCGAGCTTCGGGAGCAATTCTGGAAAGAGGTAAAAGTGCCGGGGCGTGCCGATACCAAAAACTCCGAATTGGAGAAAGCAGGTCGGGTAGCCGATTTCTTTGAATTGGGTGAACTCATGCTTAAAGATGCCTTGGATCGCGACGAGTCCTGCGGTTGTCATTTGCGAATTGAACATGTGACCGAGGATGGTGAGGCGATGCGAAATGACGAGGAATTTAAATATGTTTCGGCCTATGAATATATCGAAGGGAAGGCTCCCAAAGACGAGAAATTACATAAGGAAAATCTCGAGTTTGAGGCGATCGAATTGAAAACCCGAAATTATAAAGAGAGTTAAACTTTGAGTGTTTTTAATAAACACTTGAAATACCGAGGAATAAAAAAAGGAGTCGGTTTGCAACAAACATGTTGAGATACATAGTAAACGGACTCACCATTATAAAAACAGAAGTTATGAAGTTTGATTTACAGATATGGCGCCAGGAAAATAAGCAGGCTAAGGGTCGGATGGTGAATTATGCGATCGAAGGTATTGAGCCGGATATGTCTTTCCTGGAAATGCTGGATATATTAAATGAAGAATTAGTTGCACAGGGGGAGGAACCTGTAGAATTTGATCATGATTGCCGCGAGGGAATTTGTGGGATGTGCTCGCTTCAAATTAATGGGGAGCCCCATGGTCCGGGGCGTTTAACAACGACTTGTCAGTTGTATATGCGACATTTTCACGATGGTGATACGATTTATATTGAGCCTTTCCGCGCCAAAGCCTTTCCGATTGTTAAGGATTTGATTATTGACCGATCGTCCTTTGACCGGATTCAGCAAGCCGGGGGATATATTTCTGTAAATACCTCGGGTAATCCGGTGGATGCCAATTCGATTCCCATTGAAAAAGAAGAAGCTGATGCCGCTTTTGACTCTGCTACCTGTATCGGTTGCGGGGCTTGTGTGGCTGCTTGTAGGAATGCAAGTGCAGCGTTGTTTGTAGGCGCAAAATTGGCTCAATTCTCCCACCTGCCACAGGGACAGCCTGAGATGTCGAGGCGTGCCAAGGCAATGGTCGAACAGATGGATAAAGAAGGTTTTGGAAGTTGCACCAATACCGGAGCCTGCGAAGTAGTCTGCCCAAAAGGAATTAAATTGACCAACATTGCCACGATGAATCGGGAATATGTAAAAGCCACAACAAAAGGCTGATCTTGTACTATTTACAGAAAATTGAAAAGTGCTCTTACATCTTGGTGTAGGGGCACTTTTAGTTGTTGATGAGCTCGTCAATGAGTAGTGCCGCCATCTTTTTATGGCGATAAAACGCATGTCCCTTACGGGCGACTGTTTGGGGTTGCAATGCCATTTTGGTAAACCATGAATTTTTGGGGCGATACCGGTCGTTTTCACCGTAATACAATTGGATGGGAACGGCGGGTTTCTCCTTTTCGTAACGTAAGCGAGTAGCAGAGATCAGGAATAAGCCCGGGCTGGTTAGTCCGTTTAAAACAGCTTTCCAAGCCAGCGTTCCGCCTATGCTGAAACCCAGTATAAAGGCTTTTGTGGAGACCTTAGAAACCAAATTCTGTACGGCTTTTTCGATTCCCCCGGTAATGAATTTGCGATGCCGTTCTTCCGGCGTGGAATGCATTGTAGAAATCCCGGCTAATTGACAGGAATCATAAACCTGCAATGTATAATTTTTTTTGAGACCTTCACTATACATGTTGATCCAGTCTTGGTCCTTAAGGCCGTTGAGGTCGGATAATATGATGAGATTTGCTTTCACTGTCGGTGATGATCTGTCGGTGTTAAACCGTACAGTCTTGATATAAAACTATTTTTTAATGCTTAGGAGATCCGTACATGTTGCCGAAATGCTTGTAAAGCTTTGTTGAGGGATGTGGTGATCTCTTGGTCGAGATTTAATTTTCCTGATTTCATACTTAAACTGGGGAGTTCTTTTTGTGCATCGACATAGGTAAATTCGAGATTATCGATTCTTTCGAGTAAAAAGTCCCGGAGTTCATTTAGAGAAAGATTGGCCTGAGCCAGATTATAAATCCCGGATTGATACCCCTCCGAAAGCATAAAATTTGTGATTTGACGGGTTAAGGTATCGATAAAAATAAAGGGGCGTTTCTGATTGCCCTTACCAAATATTTTAATTTTTCCATACACCAGGGCATCAAACATAAAATTGTTGATGACGGCATCTAATCGCACTTGGGGGTTAAAGCCAAAAACATTTCCCGAACGCAATACAAAAACATCGCATTGGTCTTGCAAGAGCAAAAGATATTTTTCAGCCTGTAGTTTTGAGCTTCCATAATAGTTTTGCGGAGAAGCCGGTTCCTTTTCGTCCTTTACATTTTTAAAACCATATACCGCGGCACTACTCATAAAAATGACCTTTTTGGGTGGGTATTCTTGAAGTAGGTCATACAACACCACGGTACCGTATTGATTGACCTGCTCGTATTTAAAATTGTCTTTATAACTGTAGGGATGTTCTACATGAGCCGCCATATGAAGCACTATATCCTGATCCTGAACTACTTTTTCGAGATCGTACTTATTCAGTAAATCCCCCTTTATAAATTTAGTCTTTGTAAGAGTCGGGCCGGTGGTAAAGAAATTGTAGTTTTTTTTATACAGATTATCGAACACGGTAATTTCAGTAACCTCTTTTTGTTGTTCAAGCAGGCTGACTACGCCGTACCCGATATATCCGGCACCTCCGGTAATTAGTACTTTCATTTCCTTGAATTATTTTTTTTGAAGATGGATTCCACATTCGGTTTTGTTTAATCCAAACCACCGTCCTTCCCGCTCTGCCTTTTCAATGGGTAATGTAGTACACGGCATACAGCCAATGCTCATATACCCCTTTTGGTCCAGCGGATGTTCAGGTAATTGATGTTCTTTGGCATATTCATAAATCATCTTTGAAGTCCATTCCAGAATGGGATGATACTTGATTTGCCCGTTTCGTTGATGTTCTTTTTTGGACAACGTTTTGCGAAAAGCCGTTTGATCTTTGCGTAATCCGGCCACCCAAACATCATATTTGTTCACTTCTTCCTGCAAGGGCTTTACCTTGTTTATAAAACAGCAATATTCAGGATCGGCGGTGTATAAAAATCTTCCTTCCTCGTCTTGTTGTTGATTTTTGGGAACGCTCGACCGGAGGTTAATCAGGTTTAAATGCCAATCTTTCTCTATTTTATCTCGAAAAGCATAGGTTTCCGGAAAATGAAATCCGGTATCAATAAACAGCACCGGAAGTTCAGGATATATTTTTGTCATGATATGCAGGAGCGGCAAACTGTGGGTTTGAAAAGAAGAAGTCATACAGAGACTCTTTCCTGCATGGAGAAAAGTTTCAAGGTCTTTTTCAATGGCTCGTAATTGAGTTTTCATAGCAGTGTTTTTTGATCCAACCGGGGAGCTGATCCGCTTTTGCTAAACTTCTTACAGAATAGAACTCCGTGGAATGACAAATTTAAAGAATCCTATTGTAGTTCCACGCTTTCTAAAAGAAGAAAAAAGAGCACTACCGTTTTGTGTGAGCCCCTGATTTTTATAGATACACTTGAGATGGTGCCTAACGCCTTTGAATGAAAAAAGAAATTCTTAAGGATATAGAAGGTAAGGCTGCCGCATTTGGTCATATTCTTTTAATCCCGCCTTCCAGGTATCTCGGATTTCTTCGGCGTCCATTCCTTTTTCGATTTGCCGGCGTAATTGAGCAGTGCCTGCCAACTTATTAAAAAACGCATTAAAAAATTGATTGGGGTGTGCGGTGTGTTGATAGGCCTCAATGAGCCAGTTTAAGTTGATTTTTTGAAGCACTTCAGTCTGCCGCAGATCTGTGCCGAAGCATCGCTCTCCCTCGTGTTTAGGGTGTTTTGCACCGGGATTGGATTGCGGGATGTATTCAAAATCAAAATACACGGGATCCAGCTCGGGGGAACCAAAAACCTGAAACTGGAAGTCGGTTCCGCGACCGGCATTCACGTTCGTGCCTTCAAAAAAACAAAGGCTCGGATAGAGATTAATGGATTTGTCGTTAGGAAGATTCGGGGAGGGTTTGATGGGTACTGAATAACGTTGATTCTTACTGTAATTTTTGACCTTAACGATTTTTAAATCACATTGTACGCCATTTTTCAACCAGCCTTCGCCATTTACCATTTGCGCATATTCGGCGATGGTCATACCATGAACCACCGGAATGGGGTCCATTCCCACAAAGCTTTTAAATTCTTTTTCGAGAATCGGCCCATCGATATAGTTCCCGTTGGGATTCGGACGGTCTAAGATCAACAGGGGGATATCATTTTCGGCCGCGGCTTCCATAATATAATGGAGGGTGGAGAGGTAGGTGTAAAACCGCAGTCCGACATCTTGAATATCAAAAAGCAGGATGTCCAGACCTTTTAGATCATCGGGTGTAGGTTTGTGGTGATCGCCGTATAAAGAGATGATGGGAATACCGGTTTTTTCATCAATACCGTCACTTACGGCTTCACCGGCAGAAGCGGTTCCGCGAAAACCGTGCTCGGGAGAAAAAACACGTTTAATGATAACCCCTCGGGCCACTAACGAATCGACGAGATGGGTATAGCCTTTTTGGTGAAGGATAACCGAAGTTTGGTTTCCGATAAACCCGACTTTTTTCCCGTTTAATAGGGGGAGGTATTCTTCCGTTTGATTGGCTCCGACAATAATGGAATCCTTTTTTGTGATATGGGTGATTTCGGAATCCTTTGAATTTTCCGTTCTTTGTTTTTGTATTAAACCCGAATACGAAAATAACAGGGGAAGAAGGATAAAAACTGTATTTTTGAGAAATTGATAAAACATACTCTTTTTGAAATTTGAACTTTTAGTTGCTAAACGGTTAATTGGAGATAAAGGATATAAAAATAGTATTTCTGCTCCAATTATAAAAATTGCAATCACCGCAATTGCCATAGGGGTAATTATGATGCTGGTTTCGGTGGCTACGGGAATCGGGCTGAAACAGAAAATCCGGGAGAAAATAGAAGCCTTTAATGGGCATATTTCGATTGGCAATCTGGACAATATAAGTGCCGATGTTACCGATAAGCCAATTGCCCTGCATCAGGATTTTTATCCCGATTTTAAAGCCGTTCCGGAGGTGGATCATGTTCAGGCGATAGCTTCCAAATACGGCGTGATTCGTACGGAAACCGATTTTGAAGCCACCGTTGTAAAAGGTGTGGGGCCCGATTATCGATGGGATTATTTTAAAGATTTTCTGGTGGAAGGGAGACTGCCCGATTACAGCGATCCGGATGAATATAGTACCGAGATTCTGATTTCGCGGTATATGGCCGATCGTCTGGGATTTGAATTGGGGGATAAGGTAATTGTCTATTTTATGAATTCAGACAACCAAAACCGTACCCGCTTGGTGGCTTTTGATATTGTGGGGATTTTTAATTCCGGGTTTCGGGAGTTTGACAAAACCTATTTGATTGCCGATATCACTCAAATACAACGATTGAATAAATGGAACAACGATGAGGTAGGAGGATTTGAGGTCTTTGTCAATGATTTTGATCGGATTGACGAGTTGGGGGGAGAGGTTTATCAAAATATTGATTACCATCTGGAGGCGCGAACCATAAAACAGCAGTTCCCCTCAATTTTCAGATGGCTTTCCATTTTTGATTTTAATATTGCTCTGATTATCGGAATTATGATTGTGGTGGCCGGAATTAATATGATTACGGCCTTATTGGTGTTGATTCTGGAACGTACCCGGATGATAGGAATGCTGAAAGTGCTGGGGTGCTCCAACTGGAGGGTTCAAAAGATATTTTTGTATAATGCAAGCTATCTCGTCGGGAAGGGCCTTTTATGGGGAAACGGGATCGGGATCGGAATTTTGTGTATTCAAAAATATTGTAAGGTCATTCCGTTAAACCCCGATACCTATTATGTAACCGAAGCACCTGTATATTTGAGTATAGGATATATTGTTCTGATCAGCCTGGGAACTTTGATTTTGTGTTTCTTGATGCTTTTATTACCCTCTTATATTGTAACTAAAATCACGCCGGTTAAGGCCTTAAAATTTGAATAAAATTCTTCTTCTGCCGAATTTTTCCGAAAGGACAGGGAGAATAGGAAATCA
The DNA here is from genome assembly GCA_964495935.1 of uncultured Flavobacteriaceae bacterium. Lineage (GTDB taxonomy): Bacteria > Bacteroidota > Bacteroidia > Flavobacteriales > Flavobacteriaceae > JAJYSO01. The sequence goes on along the minus strand of CAZBXQ010000023.1, from coordinate 26,058 downwards.
AAGGTGAAGCCTTATCGTTTAAATGAAGTCACCCCAAACTTTTGGGCTACTTCCCGAGCCTTTTTCACTTGCTTTTTGAGGTTGTTGATGCGGGTTTGTCCGGAGGGATGAGTACTCAAAAACTCGGCCGGTTCTTCTCCTCCCTGAGCATTCATCCGCTCCCAGAAATCGACTGCAACAGCGGGATCATAGCCGGCAATAGCCATGAGATACAGCCCTAAATCATCGGCTTCGGTTTCAAATTTCCGACTATAAGGCAACCTGACCCCGAGTGTAGTTCCGACACCATAAACCTGACCGAAAACTTCTCCGAATTGAGTTCCGCTTAAGGCGGCACTGCCTCCGATGCCTATAATATTGGTAATTTGACTCTGACTGGCTTGTCGCTGGCTGTGGTTGAGTAAGGCGTGAGAAACCTCGTGTCCCAATACGACTGCCAACCCCGCTTTATTTTGAGTGAGCGGTAGAATTCCGGTATATACGGCAATTTTTCCACCGGGCATACACCAAGCGTTCACTTCTTTACTTTTAATCAGGGCATATTCCCATCGGTAATCCTTGAGATATCCTTCCTGTCCTTTAGAGGCTAAAAAACGTTTTGCAGCTTCGGCTATTTCCTGTCCTACTTCCTTAACCATTTGGGCATCTGCGGTTCCTTGAATGACTGTACTTTCATTTAACGTTTTTTCGTAAAGCTGAAAAGATTGCGGGAAAAGCTCGCTATTGGATACTAACGCCAGTCCTTTTTTTCCTGTAAACGGGTTGGTTTGGCAAGAAAAAAGGGGAATCAGGAGAAATGAAAAAATTATTTTTATACTTGCTTTCATGTTCGTTGGTTTAGCTAAAAGTGGAACAAATATACAGATTATCCATAAAATGTTTAGAAATTATGTACTTTAGTAGTTGGTATGACATACTCTTATAATCGTAAAGAAATGGAATTTGTTATAAAGTGGAGGGTATTTCTTATAGGAACGGTTCTGTGTTTCGTATTGTTGGGGTGTGGCGGGAGCCATTCTCAAAAGGTTGAAAAGACGGATCCGGAGATATTTGCCGTTCACAAATCATATGAAGAATGGAAAAATAGTTTGTCACGCCAGCAGTTCTATGTATTACGAGAAGCCGAGACTGAACCTCCTCATTCCAGTCCGTTGCTTACCGTTACGGACGATGGGGTCATGCATTGTGCGGCCTGTGGAAATGCTTTGTTTGACAATGCCTATAAATATACGACCACTTCCTCCTGGCCCAGTTTTGATCGGGTGATTGACGATGCGGTGGTTTATCGGGCCGATTATAAGCTGGGATATAAACGAACGGAGGTGCTTTGTGCGCAGTGTGGTGGTCATTTGGGGCATGTTTTTAATGACGGACCGCGGGAGACCACGGGAAAAAGATTTTGTATCAATGGTGCCGCCTTGGAATTTGTACCCGAGGAGGGCGGAAAAAATATAGTGGGAACTTATGAGCAAGTCGAAGAAGATATACAACGTCCAAAAGACGGATGGCGAATGGAAAGAAAAACTCAGCCCTGAACAATATCGTGTGTTGCGGGAAAAGGGGACCGAGTACCCCCATACCGGAGAATATAATTTGAATTTTGAAGAAGGGACCTATTCCTGTGCGGGCTGTCATCAAAAAATATTTGAGAGTGAAGCCAAATTTAAAAGTAGCTGTGGCTGGCCCAGTTTTGATAAAGCGGTAGAAGGGAGTGTTGAGTATCAAAAGGATACCAGTTTTGGCATGATTCGTGTGGAAGTTCTATGTGCGAATTGTGGCGGGCATTTGGGACATGTTTTTCCCGATGGCCCGACGGAGACCGGCGAACGGTTTTGTATCAATTCGGCGAGTTTACAATTTGAATAATTTATAAAAACCAATACTCATGAAAAAAGTTTTTCTTTATGTAATGGCTTTAACGGCCGTTTTACTGGTATCTTGTACAGGTAGCCGCGGTCCTGAGGGGCCTCCGGGGATTGATGGCGAAGATGGTGTTAATGTTGTGGGGCAAACGTTTGAATATGATCAGGTTAATTTTGATTATGATCCGGACTCCAATATGTGGATTACGGGGGTTGATGTTCCGGATGATATAGAAGTTCTGGAAAGTGATGCAATCTTGGTCTTTCGAGTAGAAGGAGATCCGGACAATGAAGTTTATAGTATGATTCCTCAAAACTTTTTTATCGGAGACAAGACGATTCAGTATGTGTATGATCATACGCCTTTTGATGTACAAATTTATATTGATGGGAATTTTGATTTATCCAATTTAAATCCGGATTTTACCGATAACCAGATTTTTCGGTTTGTCGTAGTTCCTTCTGATTTTGCCAATGATCCGGAGGTTGATATTCGTCAGTTTTCAGATCTGATGAAGTATGGGGTGGAGTTTAAAAACCGGTCTTTGTAATATCGCATAAAGTGATAAAAATTAAGGAAAATGAGGACTTGTAAGGTCATCATTCTTTAGAGCTTTATGGACTTTAACGTTGCCTCTCGTTTGATTTTTCCGGAATGGGGTAATAAGAAAATGGGGTCTCATCGGATTGGCATTTTTGTGAATGATCACTAAGAACCGGAGCCGATTTTGGCTAAAAGAATCTTTATCTTTCCCAACCCGGATTCTGTTCCAAGTTCTCGTTAAGTCTCAAATCCTGTAGAGGGATAGGATAAAGATAATCCTTTTCCTCATCAAAGTGGCCCCGTTCAGGGAAAGGGTCGAGGTTTCCGGAGGTGCCGCCTTGCTCTCCGGTGGTCGGATTATACAGTGGGGTTTCCTGAATATTGATACGTGCTTTTGAGGATACCTCTTTAGGTGCATCAGAATCATCCCCATTATAAATATAGACATCGGGTATTCCGTCATTATTAAAATCAAAAGCTCCCAGTCGGGGAAAATATATCCCTACCATGGGTTGTTCCAATTTTTTGCCTTCTTTCCACCGCATGAGATCCTCCCATCGCAGGCCTTCATTTACCATTTCTATACGTCGCTCCCTTCGAATCTCCAGGATAATCCCTTTATTGGCACCCTGGTTTACGTTGGGATATAAAGATTCCTGATAAGGGTCCGGATGTGCATTGGCTGCGGCTAAATCCATAGGAGGCATGCCCACCCGGTCTCTCAGTTTGTTCACGCTTCGGTCCAAATCATCCTGGGTTATCGTACCCAGTTCAGCTTTTGCTTCGGCATAAATTAATAGCGTTTCTGCATACCGGAATAAGATGATATCATTGGTGGAAGCTCCGGAACCCCACTGATCTCTTGTAGGTAGAGCCTTGATTACCCGGTATCCGGTCGTGGTAATACTGAGATCTACCGGCTCTCGTTTTTCTTCTCCGGTTACCACAAAGTCGGGGCCTGCGGTGGTTTGAGTCAATCGCGGGTCGCGATTCTGCATTTCGTCATAAAAATCCATGGTTTGATAGCCCGGTTGATCGGTAAACCGGCTCCCGTCGGTCATCAAATAACTGTTGATTAAATCTTTGGTAAGGCCAAACGCTCCCTGAGTAGGGGCTGTCAGGCGATAGGCAATATCATGACGGCGGTCGGAGGCAGTATATTTGGCCGCTAAGATACTTTCTTGGTCATCCTGATTTTCCCGGGAGAACAGATTTCTGTAAACAGTGTTTTTGTCACCCATAACCAGGGAATAAGCTCCCGATTCTATCAATTCATCTGCAGCTTCTATGGCAGCTTCCAAAAAACTTTCATAGGGGCCCAATTCATGGTATTTACGATACGTCCCTTCATACAGGCCTATACGCGCCTTTAGGGCCAAAGCGGTGTATTTTGTGATTTGTGTAAGTTGTTTTTCGGCGGGGATGTTTTGTATGGCATAATCAATATCGGCAAAGATGGAATCCATGATTAATTCTCGCGAATCCCGGGCTTTATACAAATTTTTGTCATCATCCACATCGAGAACTTTATTGTACCAGGGGACATCGCCAAAACGTTTTACTTTGTCGAAGTAGAAGAAAGCCCGGTAAAACCGCGTAATTCCGGAATACTTCGCCTTTGCTTTTTCATCATCGACTCTTTTATAGTTTTCGAGGATAAAATTGATGCGACGTAGTTCATCCCAGGACCACCCTCCCGCACCCTTTTCTGTGGGAACAAGGCGGGTTCCTTTGACGCGATCTTTTACCGTTATAGGCAGAATATTATCTGATTCAGAATCATCTATATAAACTTCTTTCCCCGGTAAAATGGAAAAGAGATCATTGGTGGCAATTTCCAAATCTGAGGCAGATTTAAAAAATTCATCCAGTTCGACTTGATCTTTTGGGGGCTGGTCGAGAATATCGTCGGAGCATCCAATGACTCCGTAGAACAAAATTGACAGAAGGAATATTTTTTTGAAGACGTTCATCGTTACTTTTTATTTAAGCTTAAATACTTACAGGGTTATCTGAACACCCACGGAATAGGTTTTTTCCATAGGATATTGATTTCTATTGGCGTCCGAACGGGTATCCGCTCCAAGAGGGTTATTTAAATCTACTGCGGAACCCATTTCTTCGGGGTCAAGATATTTGGATAGGCCCCCGAAAGTCCAAGTAAATACGTTTTCTGCGCTGACATAGAAACGCACTCTGTCCAAGAATATCTTTTGTGTGATTTCTTTGGGGATCTGATAACCGACTGTCAGGTTCTTAATGCGTAGGTATCCGATATTCGTTAAATAGTAATCATTCACGTTATTCAGAGATCGCCCTGCGTTCAAGGCCTGATACCCCCGTTCAATCTGGGGGTATTTCCCATGGTTTTCCTCCGTCCAGGCATTGGCGAGCAAATCTTTTCGTAAAAAAGAAGTGTAAGGCCGGTGATAAGTGCCCCAGTATAGAGGCCCGGTGGGATACCAGTCCTGTTTGGCCACCCCTTGTCCTATAATAGACAAACTGAACCCTTTCCAATTGGCATCAATGCTGAATCCGAAGGGAAACTGAGGCATCGCATTTCCAATAACAGTTCGGTCTCCGGGGTTATCCAGGGTATTGTCACCATCGTCGATCTTGCCATCTCCGTTGCGGTCAATATATTTAATATCTCCGGCACGAAGATGATTCCATTCTTTATTACTGGTTTTATTAAGGGCCGAGGCATAGACTTTTCCCAGGTCTTGAACGGGATCATCAAACTGCGCCTGAAAGTCTGCGGCCTCCTGATCGGACTGAAATTGTCCATCGATCTGATACCCCCATATCTCGCCCAGTCGCTGCCCTTCATAAAAGGTACTCAGAACTCCATTGGGATTGTCAAATTTTGTAATAACCCCTTTGTTGTTAGAGATATTCGCACTGATGTTTAAAGACAGGGGTGATCCGCCCAATTGAAATATATTACTGTAGCCCAGTTCTACTTCAAAGCCGCGGTTTTGAAGACTGGCATAGCTTCTCCGGGGTTCGGTTTCTCCATATACAGCCGGTAAAGGTTCTCCGGGGAGATACATATCGCTGGTGTTTCGCTCGTAAAACTCCACCGAACCGGTTAGCTTATTCTGAAAAAATCCGAAGTCCAATCCAATATTTCGGGTGGTTACTTTTTCCCAGCCTATAGTTTCCGGCAAGGGGGCAGGAACGCGGGCATAGTGCAATTTATTGCTATTTTCATCCAGCCAGCTTGTTTTTCCCAGTCGCAATAACTCCCTAAAAGTGTTGGGCTCTATCGTTTGATTTCCAAGACGGCCGTATGAGGCCCTTATTTTGGCGGTAGAAATTACGTCTTTAATCCCCTGCCAGAAGCTTTCACCGTCAAGTCGCCAAGCGATGGCACCCGAGGGGAAGAAACCCCATTGATTCCCACTGGGAAAACGGGATGAACCATCATACCTGGCATTGATTTCCAACAAGTATTTATCGTCGAAATCATAATTGAAACGTCCGAAATACCCTTCCACACCCCAGTCCAGGCTCGAGCCTTCGATGTTGTACATCTCGGTGGCCAGATCTAATTTGTATTTGTCCCGTACAGCAAATCCTTCCATTTGGGCAGCCACACGATCCCGGTCAAATTTTTCCTGATTGTATCCAAGCATTAATTTAAAGTGATTTTTCTTTCCGGCCGTTATATTATAGGAACCAAAGAAGTTAAGAGCTTGATAGCGATCCTTCCACCTCCATTCTCCGCTACGGTCTAATCCTCCGGTTTGCAGGGTTAATTTATTCCCATTTAAAAATTCAAAGGGAGCATATCGAAAAGTTCGATCCGTACGTTTAATGCGATTGGTGTAGTCGAAGTTGAGTTCCAGACCTTTTAAAGGGGTTAGTTTGGCTCGCATGGTATTTGATAGGTTCTCATACCGCCACCGGCGCCAGGAATTTCCCGACATCAAAGCACCGATTCGCGCCACATAGCCCGATCCGGTCCGTCCCACGCTTACTGCTGTACCATCGATTTCAGGTGGAAAGATAGGGAACTGGTCGCGCCACCGGCTAACTCCAAAAACATCACCCCATCCATTTTTGGTACCGCCGTATTCCTCATCAAACCGGGTGCTGAATCGCGTGTCGGCCGATATTTTCAGCCAATCGTAAGGTTTGAAATTGACATTGAGCGTATAGTTATACCGGTCCATCCGGGCATCCTGAATATTTTGTATTTTTTCACCCTCATAGACTCTTCCGGAAAAGTAAGCATTCAGTTTTTCGGAACCGCCGGAGACCGTGACGTTGTGCATTTGAGCAGGTCGTACCTTTTTAAACATATAGTCATAGAAATCCGTATTGTAATAGAATTTATACGTTCCGTCGGGTTGTTTCTCATGATAAGGCTCGATTTCACCGTTGGCTACTTTTTTGATGATTTCCCAATCGTCATCATTGTATCCCGTATAGCTGGCCCCGTTTACCCCGCCGATGGCAGCGTCGATGGCCCGCCCGTAAATATACGGATCAGAGACAAAATCGGTGCGAGTAGTGTTCATCGACCAACTGAAATTATTCTCGTATTCCACCCGGATCTTTCCGGCCTTTCCTTTTTTGGTGGTAACCAGAACGACTCCAAAAGCACCCCGAGCCCCGTAAATAGCTGCAGCTTCAGCATCTTTTAAAACGGTTATGCTTTCTACGTCATTGGGATTGACATAGGAAATAGACTCTTCCACGCCATCCACTAGCACCAGCGGGGATCCCCCGTTTATAGAGTTAAACCCCCGGATGTTCATGGTGGGGTTTTTGGATGGATCACCTCCGCTGGAATGCTGAATGTTTAATCCGGGAATGGCCCCTTGCAAGGAAGATCGGATGTCGGCTGACGGCCGGGTTGAGATATCCGTTATTTGTTTCTCACTCACGGCACCAACAATATCTTTTCGCTTTTGCGATCCATATCCCACTACCACAACGGCATCTAAATCATTGCTCATTTTGAGCATCTGTAGAGATATCGTTGTTTGATCTTTTACCGGTATTTCCTGCGAGTGAAAGCCTACATAGGAAAAAAGTAAAATGTCATCCGGCTCGGCATCGACGGCATAGCGGCCATTGATATCGGTGATGGTGCCGTTGCCTTTGTTCTTAATCAGGATGTTGACCCCCATTAGTGGTTCTCCCTCCGGGTTAGTAACAATCCCTGTAATTTCTTTCTGCTGAGAGAAAGAAAAATGAAATATTGACAACATGAATAAGGTCAATATAATTTTTAAATTAGTTTTCATGCTGATCTTTTTTCGTTAACGAATTTTTCTTTCGATTTGATTACAGCATGCAATTGTAAGAGAAGAGCGAAGAGAACAAGTAGTTCAACCTACAATAATACCAAAACGCCATTTTCAGCTCCGTTCCTATCTATTTCGGGCTGCTTAGATGCTACTAACGTTTCTTAAAAGTATCCTCTTACAATAAAAACTATTTCTTTAATATTTAACTTACTTGTTTATATAACAACTTTAGATAAGTTTTATTGCTCAATCTGGGTAAATTTGTCTTTACATATTTAGACTACTGATAACCAGTGATTAAATATGATTTAAAGAAGCTTGCGATAGATTGATATTTTGTTCTTTTAGGATACACAGTCATTTAACATGACCTTTAATTAGCCCTGTTTTTAACATTATTTTTTGCTAATATTTTAATTCTCAACGGCTTATCTATTGTTAAAACGATCTGATTTTATGGGTTGAAGAAGCAAGAGTTCATTTTGTTTGGAAAAGAAAGAATAAGACTGGGCTGGAATAGGAAAAAGAGATGCATTTTAGGATGTAGTTTTTATTTTAGGGACTGCTAATTCAGATGAGCGGAGGGCAAAACCTTTTTTACAAAGGAGAGTAAATAATAGTAACTATGAAAAAAATAATATTGAATTTAATAATGGTTCTGATGGTTTTTCCATCGCTTTTGGCCCAAGAAATAATTCCGATTGAAGAACGTGAATCTTATGTAAAAACTCATGGTGGTGCACCTCAAGGAAGTTATTTTAAGGATATAAGCCACGTATTTGAAGATTATATAGGAACTTGGAAAGGGGCCTATGGGGGTAAAGATTATGAATTGAGGATTAGTACAGAACTGGCGGTAAAAAGTGAGTTCTTTAAAAGGGATAGGTTATTGGTATTTTATAAGATATCGGAAAGTATTACAACAGAAAGTGGTCGTAAAGGTGGCCATATCCTCTTTACCAATATTGAGGGTCGAGCGGGGGAGATCCCCTTGAAGGCCTTGGTTTTGGTGTTTTTGGAGATGATCCCCAAGTCCATGATGTGCATTATTCGGGTGGTGTACAACGCGCCGAATGTGGAGATAGTGGCTGGATGAAATTAAAATTAAGTTCAGATAAAAAAAGTTAGAGCTTTTTGTCTATCCCGATGAATCCTTGACTAGTCCAGGAGATACAGGCTGCCTAAAAGGCTACCACCCCCCCCCACCTTTTCCGGATGAGAATGATGAGCCGGTGGTTTTGACTCGGGTAAGCAGGAGGAGTAATAACAATGGAAGCGGATCGAGACGGAAGTGATATCCTCCATTCTGAGAAGGAGAAAAGATTTTATTCGAGGTTTTAATGCTTTATGGACTTTAACGTTGCCTCCCGTTTGATTTTCCCGGAATGGGTCTCGAGAAATTTTTCGATTCCGAAAATCGCTTTGGGTTGCTCATATCGGGAGAGGTTCGTCAGCGTTTTGATCTGATTATGCAATTCTTCTTTCTCTTTTTCAGTACTATTTTTTTCAACGACCAAAACCACTTTTTCTCCGAATTCCGGATCCGGTAGGCCCATGACAAAAAAACGTTCCTTAATCATCGAACTCAATTTTTGTTCAACCTCCTCCGGATGAATTTTAATTCCGGCGGAATTAATGACGTTGTCGATTCGGCCTTTTAAATAAAATTCTTTAGAATTGATCAATTCAACGATATCATTGGTGTAAATAACTTTATCACTCACTTTTGGAGCATGTATTACCAGACAGCCTCTTTGATCTTGCTGCACCTTTACGTCTTTTAATAATCGGAAGGGCGGTTTGTTAAGATTTTCGAGGCCATTGATGCGACGGGCGGCGATGTGCGTAAGGGTTTCGGTCATCGCATAGGTTTCGTAGATTTTGGAAGTGGCTTTTTGAATCTGTTTAAACAGATCATAAGAAACCGCTCCGCCGCCGACCATGATTTTTTTGACCTGTGACAGCTGATTAAAGGCATGTTGTAGTTGATAGGGAGTAACCGCCATAAAATCATACAGCGTGGTGTTTCCGCTAAGTGGATTAGCTTGAGGCTTTACACAATCCAGTTTCCATCCCAGGACCAGGGCACGAACGAGCATTAGCTTTCCGGCGATGTAGGTGGCGGGGAGGCAGAGTAAAGCGGTAGTTCCGGCCGGTAAGTCAAAAAATTCTTCGGTTGCCCTCGCACTATTGACCATATATTCTTTTTGAACCCACATTTTTTTGGGTGTTCCGGTGGAACCCGAGGTTTGGACTTCCATGTGATCGTCGGTATTCAGCCAATCCCGGAAGAAAAAACCAATATCTTGAAGATACTGTTCCTCCGAATTAATAGAAGCTTGGGCGATGTTCAGTAACTGGTTTTTGTCCGGTTTTTTACCGTTCCATCGAAAATCGGGATGAATGGGAATAGTGGTCATCGTGTGTGTTTAAAGGGAATCCACAGGAAGATAAGCTTTTGTGGGATTGAAACTTAAAATACAACTCGGTCCATTTCTTCCTCGGTGGGCTTGACGACTACTCCCGTCAGTTTGTTTTTCCAGTTCTTCCAATGATATTTTTTTGAAAAAATAAACAGGAGTGCAGGATAAAGAATCAGTAATGAAAAAACAAGTTCTCCGGCGGCACCATCAGGCTCGCTGATATCTTTTAAAATAGAATTGGATTGAAAAGCGGTCCAGTCGGCAGTGACCAGCAGAATGGTGACTAAATTATTGGCGGCGTGAAAACCTAAAGAGAGTTCCATTCCCTCATCCATTAGAGTCATAATCCCTAAAAATAAGCCGGTACCGATATAATACAGCATAATCCAAGGTCCTAATTGCATTACCTCCGGATTAAAATAATGGAGCCCTCCAAAAATCAGGGAGGTGAGAATCAGTGGAAACCACCGGTTTCGGGTGATGACTCCGAAACCCTGCATCAGATAGCCGCGAAAAAAATATTCTTCAAAACTGGTTTGCAACGGTACAAAAAGAATACTGATCGCAAAAAGAATAGCAAAAGACCCTAACTGAAATTGAATTTCATAGTTTTCCGGATGTATAAAATAATCGACTACGCTGGTAACGACTACTATTGCAGCCATAATGGAGAAACTCAAAAAAATGCGTTTCCAGTCCACTTTTTTTCGGGTGGTTGTAAGATCTTTAAAACGCTGCTTGTGTAAAAAACGGGAAACCAGCCACACTCCCAATAAACCGATGGCAAATGAAAGTAGGAGAAGGAATATAAAAAGATTAGAGGAAATCCCGGCGAGATCGATGAGTTCGGATACCGAAGAGGCCGTTTTTGCCTTGCCGGAAGTGAGGCTTTTTCCAAGAAGAATCAGAGTTAAAGGACCTTGTCCTATAAACATCCAAAATACGATAATAATTAAGGAGCCAACGAGATAGCGCCAACCTTCATGAAGGCTTTTAAAAGCTTGTTCTATAAACATCTGTTTTTTGTATAATTATGGTGTACCATTGTATAGTGTATGGTGTAGAATTGTATAATGTATAGTGAGGTGTTGGGGTATAACGGTTTTAAGGAGTTGAAAATTGCAACGATTTTATATCCCATTTTGCATCCGGATTATAGCCCAGAGTTTCCCCCTCGGTGAATAAGGGACTCTCCACATTATTGGTGTACAAACTCCCTGTTCCCAGGCCTTGCGGCATGGTAGTTTTCAAGGTGGCCGCCCATTGAGCGATTGCATTCAAGCCGATATTGCTTTCTAAGGCACTGGTCATCCACCATCCGATTTTGTGTTCTTCAGCCCCGTCAATCCATTCTTTTGCACCTGAAAATCCACCGATTAAGCTGGGTTTAAGGATAATATATTGCGGTTGGATATTTTCCAGGAGCCGTATTTTATTCTTTTTGTCAAAGATCCCGATCAATTCTTCATCCAGCGCAATGGGAAGGGGTGTTTTTTTACATAGTTCTTTCATTTTATGGGGTTGCCCTTGTTGAATTGGTTGCTCAATGCTGTGAAGATCCAGTTTGCTTAATTGCTGTAATTTTTCCAATGCTTCATCGGCAGTAAAACCCCCATTGGCGTCCACTCGTAATTCGATTTCTTCCGCCGAATAATGACTTCGGATAAATGTGAGTAGATCCAGTTCTTGCTCAAAATCGATGGCTCCTATTTTGAGTTTGATGCAGGAAAAACCTTGTTCCAGTTTTTCATCAATTTGTTCCTTCATAAAAATTTTATCCCCCATCCAAATCAGTCCGTTAATGGGGATTTTTCTTTCTCCTGTTGTGAATTCCGAAGGAAATAAAAGGAAGGGATCGTTTGCTGCTAAAGACCGGAGTGCGGTTTCCAATCCCAGTTGAATCGATGGGAATTCCCGGAGTTCAGCCCGAAGTTTGTCTTGGTCTTGATGGATGTTTTTACATAACCAGCGGACTTTTTCTCCATAATCCGGCCGATCGTCTATGCTTAGCCCTCGTAAAAGCCCGCATTCTCCATACCCCGTTTTTCCATTTTCTTCGAGTTTTAGGAACCAGGTTTCTTTTTTGGTGAGAATTCCCCGAGAAGTACCGCTGGGGCGTTTAAAATGAAGGTTGTATTTTTGAAAACTCGCCTTCATATTACACCTCTACAGATTCTCCGATCGGTAATAAAATCAACTCTTTGCCTTTTTCTTTAAATGCTTTTTGAGCGTTTTCGTGATCGATTTCGATAAACCCGAAAGTATCGTAGTGGCAGCCTAAAATCCGGTTACATTCAATAAAATCACTGGCCGTGATGGCATCTTCAACATCCATGGTAAAATTGTCTCCAATGGGAAGAATGGCTAAATCCAATGGATAGCGCAGAGGAATGAGCTTCATATCCATCGTCAAGGCCGTGTCGCCGGCGATATAAAGAGTTTTTTTATCGGCTTCAAGGATAAAACCACAAGGATTGCCGCCGTAGCTGCCATCGGGAAAACTACTACTGTGGATGGCATTGACCATTTTGAGTTTTCCAAAGTCAAAAGTAAAACTGCCGCCGTGGTTCATGCCGTGGCCTTCAATATCCTTTTGGGCATAGAAATTGACAATTTCGAAATTGCTGATAATTTGGGCTCCGGTGCGTTTGGCGATCGCCTCGGCATCCAACATGTGATCCTGATGCGCATGGGTAAGCAGAATATAATCGGCCTTCAGATTGTCGATATCAATTTGGTCTTTGCTGAGTGGGTTTCCGCTGATAAAAGGATCGACCAAAAGATTTTTCCCATTGGCGGAGATGGCTAATGAATTTTGCCCTAAGAATTGAACTTTCATGTTAAATATAGTGTTTTATTATCCTATTCTGTTCTAATCAACTTATAACGAGTGATTTTGTGGGGGAATATTTTTTCAATTTATAAATTGATGAATCATGCAGGGTAAATGTAACAAAAACTAATGGGTTAATCCCTTTTTTAGATTGGTTTTGTGGCTGCTTAGCCTCCGTGAAAGGGTTGGAAGCTCTCGTAATAATGTTATCTTTGAACTCGTTTTGAAGAACCGAATTATGATTACTGAAAGGATAGAGAAAAGGCGGGCGGTGTTTCCGCGACAATATAATACCCAACCGATTTCTAAAGAAGAAATACAAAAAATTCTGGCTGTTGCCAACTGGGCACCAACGCATAAGCATACTGAACCTTGGCGGTTTAAAGTGATTTATGGAGAAGAACGATTGCATGATTTTGCCCGATTTTTAGGAGCTTCTTATAAACGAACGGCTAAGCGCTTTGTGCAGAAAAAATATGAACGAACGATGGATAAAGTACATCGCTCGGCCGCAGTTGTTTTAATTTGCTACCAACGTGATCCCAAAGAGCGGATTCCCGAATGGGAGGAAATTGCAGCCACGGCAATGGCCGTACAGAATATGTGGCTCACGGCCTCCCAAATGAAGATTGGGGCGTATTGGAGCTCAACAGGTTTACGGCACGAAGTCGATAAGTTTGTAAACTTCAAGGCGGGAGAACGTTGTTTGGGGTTTTTCTATATGGGTAAATATGACGGAGAGCTTCCGGAAGGGCATCGGGGTAATCTGGAAGCACGGGTGGAATGGGTGTAGATTTATTATGGTCTTCTAATTCCTGACATCTTAAAAGGATTCGTAAAATCGGGCTTTGAGCCCTATAAAAACCCGATTTTTGGATGTTCAGAGAGATCTTAATCCATGAACAGGAAAAAGATTTCTCCTTCGTCGAAGATGACAAACCACTCCGGAAAAAAATAATAGAAAGGCTACTTTCAGTCGGGGATCGCACTCCCCATTATATTCATAGATTTCACAGTCACTCTATAAAGTTAGTTCTTTTCGGTTAGCACTGATAAAGGACTATTTGGAATGCAGGCTAAAGGTTTAAAATGATCTCATTGAGGCCAATCCTTTTTGGAAATTCGGAGACTAATATTCTTGCTTTTACAATAATGCGGAGGGCTCCGCCGGTGATCATTCGAAGAGATTCGCCATCTACATGTGTTATAGGTCTGATGGAAAATGATATGATTTTTTATATAAGGAGTCTATAATTGATGAAGGTTGAAGATAAATTTATCCATTCAAGAGAATACCAAAGTTAATTAATCTATTTTCTTCTAAAAAATAATTAGATTCGCAGGGTTCTGTGTAATCCAGTCCGACGAGGAGTTGAAGATTAGGAAGCAAGCCTTAAAGCCTTGCCTTAGCCCTTCGGTTTTTTGTAGTTTTAAGGAGCAAAAGTTCCCGAAAACAGTGGTTGAACCCATTTAACAAGTCCTATTTAATGGAAGCTATACCTTTTACCTTACCCGGATCTCATGAACGGACAATTAATGTGGTAGATTATGACGGATCACATTTTTATCGGCATCTGCATCGGCATAAAGAATATCAATTGATGTGGATTATTAAAGGAACGGGAACCCTGATTATTGATCATATTATTCATTCTTTTCGGGATGGCGATATATTTTTAATCGGCCCCAATCAACCTCATGTTTTTAAAAGTGACGAAGAGTATTTTGAAAAGGACAGTAACCGGGTCGTTAAGGGATTGGGACTATTTTTTTCTACTGAAGATAAATTTGGGCAACTTTTACAGCTTCCGGAATTACATGCCTTAAAAGTCTTTATGGAAGACAACGTCAATGGTTTTGTATTATCTCAAACGTATGGAAATGAAATAGGGGATTTATTAATGGCACTGCGGGAGCGTGAAGGGGCCGAGCAGTTTTCTTATTTATTTGCTTTGTTGAATCGGTTGCAGGTGCTGGAGCGGTTTGCACGGCCTCTTTCAACGCGAAAAAATAAACCTGTTTATTCTGAGGAGAAAGCCAGCCGAATTCAACGGGTATATGATTATTTACTGCGTCATTATCAGGAGGAAATCCCTTTGGATAAGGTCGCTAAAGAAGCGAATCTCACTCCTCCGGCTTTTTGCCGCTATTTTAAAAAACACACCGGAAAAACTTTTGTTAGTTTTTTAAATGAATTGCGAATTAATGAAGCTTGCAAAAAACTGATTGCTCCTGACCGCGAAATTCAGGTTTCTGAGATTGCCTATAAATGTGGGTTTAACAGTGTTACAAATTTTAATCGGGTTTTTAAACGATTGAAGGGAATCTCCCCCACTGCATTTCAAACCGATTATTTTGAGAAGTTATCAAAGGTATCGAAGTAGGTGCAAAGTCTCATATAACCACTCTTGATATTGAAAAGGAAGTTGGCTCCTGAGCATTTGGGATCGGAGGAGACGTTGCAAACAGACCTCCTTTCAAACCGTTTAGTTTTCTGACAATTCGTAGGCCAATATCGCCCCTGCCAGATCCTCAATTGCCAGTCCGGCCGATTTAAAAAGCAGAATATCCTGTTCATTTTCCCGCCCGGGATGCTCTTTTCGACATAACTCGGTTAAGGTAGCTTGGATATCGGCTTCTTCGAGAATTCCTTTTGCTATGGGAATTGCCATTTCTCCGGTTTCGTGGAGGGCTCCTTCTCGCGAATCGACAAAGACTTGGCTTCGTGTTATTGCCGTATCGTCCACTTCCCGCATATGAGGCTTGTATGATCCGACCAGATCCAGATAGGTGCCTTTTTTAAGCCATTCTCCCCGGAGAATGGGATCTACGGTCATGGTGGCCGTCGAAATTACATCGGCTTCATGAGCCGCAGCCGGAAGATCCTCGGCGAAGAATATCCGGGACTGAATTTCTTTGGGGAATTGTTTTTTGAAATTTTCAAATTTTTTCGGACTGCGGAGCCAGACTTTAATTTCGTCATAATCCCGTACTTTGCAGTGTGCCGGAATCAGATGTTGAGCCACCCGACCTCCTCCTATTACCAGAAGATTTTTTGCTTTTTGAGAAGCTAAATAATCGGCTGCTAAAGCTGATTTGCAGGCCGTTCGTCGTGCTGTGAGTTCTGCCGCATCCAATATACAAAGGGGCTTTCCGGTTTCCACATCAAATAAAGTGTAAAGTGCTGAAACGGTAGGGATATTTCGATCTTTGTTACCCGGAGCCAGAATAATTTGTTTGTTTCCCAGGTATTTTTCATTCCAAGCGGGCATTAGGATTAGGGTGTTTTCCTGATTGTTTTCAGCCGGATAAAAATGATGATGCCGCAAAGGCATTCTATAATCCGATTGGAACATCTCATCCAATGCCGTAATCAATTTTTCATAGGTTACTTTTTCGGCTATTTCTTTATCGGTAATAAATTTCATAGTCGTTTTTTCTGATTTTGTTTTTAATTAAACCGTTCCGGATCAAACATATCGATTTTTATGGACAACGGCTGATTTTGAATCAGCTCACTGATTACTTTTCCAAGTGCCGGTCCCGAGCTCATGCCCATCATTCCGGCACCTCCGGCAATGTATAGATTGTTGATTTTTTGCGTTTTCCCCAAATAGGGCAATCCATCGGGAGAGCAGGGTCGAAAACCATAGTTTACCTGTTCTTTTTGGGGAAGGGATAGACGGATTCCCGGATAATATTGATTGACGCCTTCTACCATACCCTTCAATTTGGCAATTTTGATTTTAGGATCTTCTGTGCCTAATTCCATCGTGCCTCCGATTCGAACTTCTTCTCCCATCGGCGTTACCGATACCTTGTCATCAAGTAGGAGCGCGGCATACCGAAGCCGATTTTTAAAGACGTTGGTCATAAAGGAATAGCCCTTACCGGGCATTACCGGGATATTTAGTCCGGCTTTTTTGGCCAATTGAGAGAGGGCCCCGCCGGTGGCCAATACAAATTGATCTCCCGAGAAGGTTTGAGAGGCTGAGGCTACGCTTTGAATGACCCCATTACGTATTTCGATTTCCCGGATGGCCTCATTGGGAAAAAAAACGGCACCCCGTTTCTGAACCTCTCTTAAAAACTCGGCCATAACTTCAGCAGGTCGTATGATGGCATCGGTTTTATATAAAACACCGCCTAATACATCCACTTCAAGTTCCGGTTCCAACGCTTTAATTTCTTGGTTGCTTAGAATTTGACAGTCCATGTTGAATTGTCGGGCTTTCTCAAATTCCTCCAGTTGTTCCTTTTTTGTTTTTTCGGTTCGATAGAGCATCAGAATCCCATCTTCGATAAGGGTAAAGTTAAAGTCAGAACTGTCGTAGAGTTTTTTATATTGTTCCTTTCCAAATAGATTCAACGTCAAAATAGGAAGGGCAGAAGATTCAACATGCTCTTTGTTGGCATACCGAATAAAAGTTTTCCCCCATTTGACCAAATCGGCATGAATACTGGGTTTGATGTAAAAGGGACTTTTTTTATTAAAGAGCCAGCGGACTCCCTGACTGACGATTCCGGGAGCTGCTAAGGGGGTAAAATGACTGGGAACAATCATTCCGGCGTTGACGTAAGAGCAATTATTTTTAAAATCTCCTTTGTCAATAATCGCGACTTCAAAGCCTGCTTTAAGCAGGTAATAGGCAGAAGCCAAACCGGCAATTCCTCCTCCGATAATGATAATCTTATTTTTTTTCAATCCGTTGATTTTTAGTCGATTTACATGCTTTTTAAATTCCCATTATTTCCTTATATAACCTGAAATCCAAAGGCAAAAGGATCATTGTCGTCAATCGTAATGGTATTATGGCCAAATACACGAGCCCATCCTTTAATACCGGGAATAATAGCGGGATTCCCCTTGATTTCGGTAGTTTTTTCGATAGTACCCACAAAGGTGGATCCGATAAAACTCTCGTGGATAAATTCTTCTCCCGGCCATAGCTTTCCATGGGCGTACCATTGTGCCATACGCGCAGAAGTTCCGGTTCCACAGGGGGAACGGTCAATTGCTTTTTTTCCGTAGAAAACCGCATTCCGGGCCGTCGAATTTTTGTCCATTACTTCGCCCGTCCACATGATGTGGGACACCCCTCGGATGTGATTATCTTCCGGATGAACAACGTTGTATTTTTGATTGATCCGTTCCCGAAGGACTCGACTTAACGGGATTAATTCTTCACCTTTAAAATCCTGTACCCCCTTAAAGTTTTCCTGAGGGTCAATAATGGCATAAAAATTACCTCCGTAGGCAATTTCAAAATGGAGTTTTCCTAATGTTGGGCATTCGATTTCAAATGAACCATCGATGAGAAAGGATTTTACATTGATGAGTTTGACCCCGTTTACCAGTCCATTTTCTTCTTCGTATTCTGCCAGAACTACTCCGGCAGGCGTTTCCAACCGCAATTTTCCCGGTATATGGGGGGTAATCAAACCCTCTTGTATTGCTATGGTTACCGTGCCTATAGTCCCGTGGCCACACATGGGCAGGCAACCGCTGGTTTCGATAAAGAGAATTCCTGCATCGTTTTTCGGATTTGAGGGCGGATAGATGATGCTGCCGCTCATCATATCATGGCCTCGAGGCTCAAACATTAATCCCTTGCGAATCCAGTCAAACTCCTTTAGAAAATGCAGGCGTTTTTCCATCATCGTGGCCCCTATTAAGTTAGGTCTTCCGCCCGCTACTACCCGCACGGGATTGCCACAGGTATGCGCATCAATACAAAAGAAGGTTTTTTTCATATTTATCCAATTTTTTCACGGGTTATTTTCCCGTTGATGGTTCTGTACAGATTTAATTCGTTTTTGTTTTTTAATTCTTCCGGGAGTTGTTCTTCCGGCCAGTTTTGGTAGGTTACCGGGCGCATAAAACGTTTAATGGCATCCGGTCCAACAGAGGTGAACCGGCTGTCTGTTGTTGCCGGATAAGGGCCGCCATGCTGCATGCCGTAACAAACGGCTACCCCGGTCGGGAAATTATTAAAGATCAATCGACCACATCGCTCTCGTAAAAGGTCGATCAGCTTGGCATAATCCGATAGTTCTTCCGCTTCTGCCAAGAGGGTGGTGGTGAGTTGACCTTCTAATTGGGAAGCAACGGCAATCATGTCTTCCCGGTTTTTACAGGTGATAATTAATCCGAAGGGGCCAAAAACTTCACCACAAAACTCTTTGTGCTTCAGGAAGGCTTGTGCAGAAGTGGTGGCTAAAAGGGCTTGCCCTGTATCAGGCTCTCCCTTTTGCCCTTTTCCGATTACGGTGATCTCAGGATGATCAATCATTTTGTTTGAAAGACCGAGGTAACTCTCTGAAATTCCCGGATGTAGCATTTTTTCTGCGGGGCGTTTGGCAATAACTGCTTTAGCATGGTTGATAAAATCGTCTAAACCGTTTCCTTCTTGTACCACCAAAAGTCCCGGATTGGTACAGAATTGCCCACTTCCCAACGTTAGGGAGCCGATATATTCCCGGGCCAGTTTTTCATCAGAATTTTTGAGGCGTTGAGGTAATAAAAATAAGGGGTTGATACTTCCCATTTCTGAGAATACGGGGATGGGCTCCGGTCTTTTCTGAGCCTGGTCATAAAGGGCTTTTCCACCTGCAAAGGATCCTGTAAAACCTACTGCTTTAACGGCTTTGTGGGCTACTAAATCCTTTCCGATCTGCAATTCTCCAAAAACCTGAGAAAAGAGTCCCTTCGGAAAGCCGGCTTCTTTAATCCCTGCTTTTATGGCATTGCCCATGAGCTGTGCGGTTTTGGGATGTCCGGGATGTCCTTTTACAATCACGGCATTCCCGGCAGCAATGGCCGATGCGGTGTCTCCGCCTGCCGTAGAAAAAGCAAAAGGAAAATTACTGGCTCCAAAAATAGCCACTACTCCCAGCGGGGTCATAGTTTTACGAATGTCGATGGGAACCGCACTATTCTTGGTGTTTGGGGTATCAATCCGGAGATCCAAAACCGTACCCGATTCGATGGCTGCTGCATAGGCCCGCCATTGACTTACGGTTCGCGCCTTTTCACCGGTTAAACGGGCTTCCGGTAAATGCGTTTCGGCCTGAGCCGTTTTGATCAGCTCCGGCCCCAGGTTTTCAATATGGTTGGCAATGTTTTGCATCAAATGGGCTCTTTCCAAAACATGAGTTTTTCGGAAATCCCGATAAGCCTCTTGAGCGGATTGTACGATTTCTTCGAAGTCGATAGTTTTAGTGAGCGACATAAATATTTGTTTTTTAAAGGTTGACTTTTTTGTGGTTGCTATGATCTAAAGAACTAACATGAGAATTTAGAAAACAGTCTTATTATCTTCAAAGTTGCGAAAGAATAGTGAAGTAGCTTACACAAAATTTACCCAAAACTTTACGATAATTAACCCATTTATGGAGGTATTTAATGATAAACCCTTAATTTATAGTAATATCGATTTATAGGAAGTATAAAAGTGTGGAAAATCATTACCGTATAATGTTTTTAGCCCCGAAAATTCGTAAGCTTCGGTAAGCTATTCATAACAATAGTTCAATCCCAATTGTATAACCCCCAACTCTAAAGAATCCGAAAAGCCGGGACTGATCAATATATTTTGTATGAGGGGAGCGGGCTTAGAGGTTGAAAAATGCGAGGTCATTTAAACATCAATATTTTAACTCTATATTGAAATAGGAATGTCATTTTGGTTAAAATACTGTTGATACTCGTTAATTACGGTATATCCTGAATTTAACTTTAGCTCTATTTTTGCCTTGGATAAAAGTATGAACTCCTTAAATATTTAAAATTATGAAAAACGAAAACCTAACTTGGGATGGAATCTATCCGGCCATTTTGACCCCTTTTGATAAGGATGGAGCCATTGATTATGACATGTTTAAAAAAAGTCTGGAAACGCAATATGACGCGGGCTGTGCAGGGTTTGTGATTGCCGGTTCACTGGGAGAAACCAGTACTTTGACCAATGAGGAAAAATTTGCCTTGGTAAAATTTGCAAAAAAAGTATTGCCGAAAGCCCCGATCTTGGTCAATGTTGCAGAGTCAAAGACTACCTGGGCCATTGATTTTGCCATAAAAGCAAAGGAAATCGGTGCTGATGGAATTATGTTGTTGCCCCCCTTATTATATAAGGCCTCGGATCACGAAGTTGTGGAATATTTTAAAGAGGTAGCATCGGCCACCGATTTACCAATTTTGATTTATAACAATCCGGTGGATTATGGAATTCACGTGACCGTTGAGATGTTTGAAGAGCTGGAAGACTGTCCTACTATTGAGGCGGTGAAGGAATCTACCCGGGACTTGACCAATGTAACCCGAATGATTAATCGCTTTGGTGATCGTTTTAAGATCTTGGGGGGCGTGGATACCATTGCTTTAGAGACGCAACTGTTAGGGGGATCCGGTTCGATCGCCGGTTTAGTCAATGCATTTCCCTATGAAACGGTGGCTTATTTTAAACTGGCTGAAGCTGGGAGATTAAAGGAAGCCCTCGAGATTTATCGTTGGTTTATGCCGTTGCTGGAATTGGATATCGTACCCAAGTTGGTGCAATACATTAAACTGGCTGCTACTGCTGAAGGCTTGAGTAATCCTTTTGTGCGTGCTCCGCGATTGCAAATTGAAGGGAAGGAACTGGAACGCGTTCAAAAGATTATCGAAGAAGGGATTAAAACTCGTCCGGATCTAAAACAGTTTTCACCGGAAGCAAAGTAAGTGGCAAGGCGACTGGTGGTGAGGCAAGGATTTTGAAAATGACACTCCGATAACATCCCCCTCCTTTTATTACGGCAGTTAGAAGTGAGAGGCTTACCGCGCCAAATTATTGGAGGGGTTATTTACTCGATGGTAGTCTGATTTTCAATGACCTGCAATTTCAATCTTTTTGTTTACTTTTGTAATAAAAGAATGTAAATAGCTCGGCACTTTATCTTTCCGCTGATCTATGCTCCAGCTCTTTACGTTCCCGTTATTTGAATATTGAATAAATAATCCACCACCGTCAGCACAGTCCGGGCATCCAAAAACGGTTCTACTATCATTTAGAAGTTGATTGGGAAAATAATCCGTCAAATCTTTTACTTGTTCAAATTTTTCATTTTCGAGTTTCACGAATTCAAAATTTTGATGGGAATAATCGTCAACGGTATCCTCATATAAATTATTTTCTGTGAGTTTGAACGTTTCCACACAACTTTCCCCAACACATTCCCCATAAAAGTGGCCAAAAATCAGATAAGCATCACTGGTTACGCTAATGTCGGCTTCGTCTCTACTACAAGAGATTAGAATCCCCAAAACAGACAGGATCATTATCATTTTTTTCATAATGCCTAATTATTTAAATGTTTTTATAACGCAGAGAATGTCACTCGAAGAAAAAAGCAAGAATAACTTTCTTTCATTTGGATTTATATGTTATAAACACTCAATATTTTGAATAGTTTTAAATAATAAAATATTTTATTATAAGGACATGCTTTGATTTAATTTGAGCCGATTTTTTAGTCGTAATCATAATTATTTTATCGTTAAATAGTAGAGATAATATCGTTTAATGTCAAATGCTTTATAAAAATTCTTTGGTCTCTGGCTATCAATCAGACAATAAGAAGATAATCCATTTTGTCCGGGAACGGGTGAGGTTAACGCAATTATAGGATATTCAACGCCTTCAGTGATTTCAAAACCGGAATCTTCATCCGTTTTCTGTAGTGGGTGGAAATCGAATTTTTTATTTGCTTTTAGAGTGGAACCCGTTCCCATGCTTGGGTACCTTATCCGGGTAGAAATCGAATCTCCTTTAAATTTACCTGCAAAAATAATTTTATAGTCTTCTTGCTTTTTGAGAAAAATAGTTCTATCACAAAGATTTGTCTTATAATAGAGAGTGTCTTGACCACTTATGACGGAAAAATTTCGATTTTTACAAGAGATAATACTATCTGATGCTATCATTTTGCCTTTCAAATATGTTTCTCTTCTGATTAAGAATTTTTTCCCTTGAGCCTTTTTATCCTTACAAATTAAAGAGCGAGTAATAATGTTGTTAAGCGTATTTACAACTTCATTTTCAGTATTATCCGTATATCCATATTCAAGATGAATTTTGTTTTGAGAAAATCCAATTAGAGGAACTAAAAATATTAATATTATGATTCTGATTTTCATCTATTTTGCTTTTTACAGTTTCTGACAACGAGCTTTGGCTTAGCGATAGGGCGGCGATAAAATACAAACTTTCCGGACCTGTACCTATCCGAGCATCTCGAAGCCGGGGATTGGGTGAATTTCGAATTTACTTAAAAAAATTAACAAATTGGCTTTTGCACTCAAAAACCTGTTTGCTGGCAGAGAAAACCGACCTTGCGGTAAAAAGGGATGTTGGCGAATATCAATTTAACGGTTCATTTATTTTATAGGACTCCTTATCAAGCGGTCTGGAAATCAGTACTTTTTTAATGAATTTAGTCCGTGTGTTGATTTTAAAAGTATCATCTTCAAAATCCTGTGATATTATGTAAGAAATATAGCTTCTCCTAATTTTCTTCTTCTAATTTTTTGTTTAGAAATTTATTCAGCTTTCTAAAAACTTTGAAGACATAAACAAAAAAGGCAATTGCTAAAATTGCCAATAGAATCATTATTAATTGATATATAAATAATCCGATGCTAAAATCATTAGTAATTTCCATAAACAGTTCTATTTCTTTTAGTTAATCAAATTTTCTCTATTTCTGTCTTGTTGTGCCGTCGGCTATTTTGCGTTTTGCTTGGTTTTTGGGTTGATTCTATTGTTTAGATCCATTCTTTCGTGCAGGATTCTAATAATGTTCACTTCATTTTTGTCGAGCGTTTCGTAAAAGATGATATGGTTTCCTGTTTTGAGTCCTAAAAGTTCCGTTTTTACTTCAAAATAATATTTTCGTGCTTTCGTACTTTCAGTTCGTTTAGAAATTCATCAGCGTCAAAATCTTCATTAATTCCGCTATCAATTCCTTCTTGGATTGCATTTTTTAGAGCTTGTACTTTATTTTCTCGTTCTTCTAATAATCGCAATCCCGCACGAATAACTTCACTGGCATTTTTATAACGACCTTCGGTTATTCGACTTTTAACGAAACTCTCAAAATAATTTCCGAGCGATATTGATGTATTTCGCCCCATTTTTCTTATTTATCTCGAAGTTACCATTTTTAGGTAATTGTACAATATGTTTTGGATAAAAATTTTGTTTCTAACTTGCCTATCATGGTTTGCAGCTTGTTGCTGAGGTGGGCAAAGAAGTAATAAGGACTTATGGTTTATAATATTCTATTTTACGTTTTGTTACATACTCAATAATGTCATTTTTCACTTCCTGACGTTCAATCCAATTTCCTTTTTTATCGTACTTATAATTGTATTTCTGAGAATATTTCACACTTCCATCTGGATTGAAACCACTGTCTTTTTGGATTATTACCGGATCTCTTCGGTGTGAATCAGTAATCCCTGCATCATTGCTTTTAATTTCTATTTTGTTCCCGTGTTTATCATATTTATAAAGTGTCTTTTTTTTAAGGCTGTCATTCTTAAGATTAAATTCATCTTTTTCCTTTAAAAGACCCTTGTCATTATAATGATATGTCGTTATGGTGCTAAAAAAGTCATCTAACTTCTTTTGGCCGTTGTGGCGAGTATTTTTATAAGCTAAATTTTTACGAGTTTCTCTTTTTCCGTCATCATTGTAGTCAAATAATATTTTCTCCTGAATCGTACTGTCTTTCCTATAACGAACGCGCTTTATTAATTTTCCTTTATTAAAATATGATTTTTGTAAAAGTTGCCCATGGGGATATTTTTTAGTGGGAAATTTTGTTGATATCCTTCCATTTGGCGTATAAAAAACTATTTTATGTAAAATTTTATTTTGGATAATTGTATCACTTTTAGATACGACTTGAATCGAGTAGAAGTATTTCGCATCGCATCCCCAAATGCATTCTGAGATTGAATCTATTTCATTTTGAGGGTTATACGTAATCTTTTTTTCAGAGTATTTCTTCTTTTTAGATAGTACTTCGTATTCGGTTATATTAGTTATGTATCCGGACCTGTTAAATTTGATTACTTTAGGGTATTCCCCAACGTACCATCCGTTGACAATTTGTTCATCACTCCAATCTTCAGAGCTGCCATTTTTGGGTTGATACAGTATTTGTTCAATGGATCTTACTTTTCCTTTTAAATCCATTCCTTCCCAACCGGTTTGTAGTACATTAATGTCTTGCGTATAACCAATTAACGGGAAGAATAATAAGAGGATTAAATAGGGGGAAATTCTCATTTTAGTTCTGTTTATCTTGTTGCTGGATAAACGGTTTGCTATTTACCGCTGAGGCGGGCAAAGAAGCCTAAACTTTGAATTTAGAACCGACCCGAGCATCCCGCACGTGCGGGATTGAGTTTTAAATTTAAAGAGAAAAATTCAATAAATGGCTTTTGCGCTCAAAGAAAACCGGTCATTGAATTTTAAACAATATCCGCCCTTGCGGCAAACTGTGTGTTAGCGGTTCGGGCTTTTATTCTGTTTAAAATCGAAACTCATAGATATTTAAAAATCTCCCTTTTATTTTGCTTTCTTTTTTCCGAATCATTTTTCCACCCATTTTTGCATAAAACCCATTAGAATTGGGTTCTGCATAAACTTCTATAGCCTTATAATTACTTTCTGAAGCCATTTCTTTGATAAATTCAAAAGATTTCTTGCCGTATCCCTTTTTGGTGTTTCCCGGTAAAAGCCAAAAATGGTCTATTTCAAGATGTTTTTCCTTATAGACAAGAGAAAAAAAGCCTACGTAATTTTCATTATCATAAATCTTAAAAACTTTATTTTTTTGAATATAGGAATCTGTTATTGTCAATTCACTTGTCCATAAATTCATCTGTTCATCTGAATAGCTCCAAATTTTCTTTGATTTAAATGCGGTTTCTGTTAGCAATTCTGAGTCGTTCTGTTCGGCTTGTTTAAATTGTAATGTTTTCATTTTTAGAATGCTCTTGTTCTGCTTATAAGTTTATTTTAGCCTGACCGCTGTTGGACTAAACCTACGGTAGCTTTAAATCAATAATATCTAACTTAGAAGATTA
>CAZBXQ010000022.1:0-48011 GCA_964495935.1 uncultured Flavobacteriaceae bacterium | reverse complement strand
CTTCCCGGCTTGTTAAATCAACTTTATTGTTCCCTTTAAACTGTAGGGTCTGTTTGGTAAAATCAAAAAGATATTGTCCAATTTTAAAAACGGTATCAGCTGTGCCACCCCGCTTTTGACGAAGCAGGCTTTTAACGCGAACGATTAGTTCTTCCATACTAAAAGGCTTCTTTAAATAATCATTCCCGCCTATGCCAAAACCTTCAACGACATCCGTAGTCTGCGTTTTGGCCGTTAAGAATATAATTGGCGTCGAATTATCTGTTAAACGAATTTCCCGAGCCAAGCTAAAACCATCCTGTTTAGGCATCATTACATCCAAAACTAATATTTCGGGCTGTTTTGTTTTGTAAATATTTAAAGCCTCCTTTCCATTTTTTGCCCATAAGACCGTAAAATCTCGTGTTTCCAAACTCTCTTTAACAATTCTGCCTAAAGCTTCCTCGTCTTCAGCCAATAAAAGGGTTATTTTCTTATTCATTGGGCAGTGTAATTATGAATTTTGTATTTCGTTGAACATCGACAAGAATGTTTCCCCCGTGTTTTTCAATTATTTTTTTGGTATAATACAATCCAATTCCAAAACCTTTTACATCGTGACGATTGCCTTTTGGCACTCTGTAAAACCGATCAAAAATATGTTCTGCTTGTTTTGCGGTTAAACTCTTCCCATTATCCTCTACAAGAATTTCGATTTCTTGGTCTTTCTTCCCGATTTCTACTGTAATTTTGTTTCCACCGTATTTAACTCCATTGTCCAATATATTACTAATCGCATTTTCAAAATGGAATTTGTCGATTTGATGATATATTTCATTGAAGTCCGATTTAAATTCAAAATCATTTTTGGGATTCGTGGACTGATATCGCTTATTTAATGTTTGCAAGAGTTCGACTAAATCTACTTTTTCTTTTTGAAGTTCTAACTTATTGCTATCCAAAGAAGCGGTTTCCAAAATCTTATCGACCATCTCACTAAGTTTTATAAGATGATCGGAAGCCATATTTAAATAATCTTTTGTTTTTTGGGGATTGTTGTCTTGATTAAAACTTTGAACACCTTCCAGAGCCGCACTAACCGTTGAAATCGGGGTTTTAAATTCGTGGGTAATATTGCTGATTAAATCATTCTTTAACTCAGCTAATTGCTTTTGTTTTTTAATGATATGCAGAAGCCAGAATAAGGAAGCCATAACAGACCCCAGTAATAGAAGAGACAACAGAATGCCTGCCATATTTCGTTTTAGAATAAGTGTAGTTGGATTGGTGAAATAGATTTCAAATTGGCTTTTATCGGGTAGATAACCTGATTTGGAAAAGGTTTTTAAAGAATTAGCCTGAATGAGATTTCTATGATAAACTTGTTTTTTGTCCTTGTTGATAAAACGGAATCCGTAGTCCAAATTGATTTTTTTATGAGCAAGTTGCTCATCGATTAGTGGAATCAAATTTTGTATATCTAAGGTATCCGCATTTAAAGAAAGAATTATGGTTGATGCTAAAGTCAGTTTTTTTTGAACTGTGGAAAGTGTATCTAAACTTCCGTTTCCCTTATTATTTAGGTCTAAATAAGTTATTCCCGAAGAAGGAATTTTATAAACGCCTGCACTGTCATTTTCTCGACTCGTGTTCTTGATTACGGTAATATTATTGCTCTCTGTTGTTGTATTTTGATAAGATTTCGCTTTAGATTTTCCCGAAAGATCAATGATTTTGGTGTCCTTACCGGTTATGATTTGCCAGCCGTTTCCCGAAAAAATATTTTCTTTACTTTCTTTCCCCTTATCCACATAATAAGTGTTGATAGCTTCATCAAAACTCGCCTGAATATCATTGGTCAATTCCTGTTTTTCGCGCTCATAATTTCGGTAATTCCAATAAATCTGTATCCCTAAAGTTACCAGAATGACCGCGGAAATCAGATATAATAAAACCGTAAATCTCTGCTTTTTCATCTTTTCAAAGATAATCGGATTATCTCGATTGGGAGGAATCGGTTAACACACGTTAACACTAAACAACATGGGTTAACCTTATTTATGGCCTTAAACCTTGACTTTTGAACCGTTATTTAAAAATTCGCTTATTATGAAAAGTAAAATTTTATCATTCATTTTTTATATGGTCTTAGCAGGTGGTTTATCTGCTCAATCAATTCAAGTGCAATACAAGGTAACGCCAAAAAAGTACGATCAAAAAGACTTCGGAGATATAGATAACGAAGTACAACGGAAAAGGATAGCTGAAGCCCTAAACCGACCACAATATTATCAACTTCAGTACCGGCAAGGGGCTTCACTTTATATCAATAATACCGAAGAGTATCCAAAAAAGGACGAATCGGACGATTTGGGAAAAATAGGTGTAAAACTTATCACAACATCGGCAAGCGAAGGATTGTATAAGGATTTTAAAACCAACGAATACCGCTATAGCAAAAATATTTTAACCAAACCTTTTCTGATTATAGACACCTTACAGATCCCCCATTGGGAAATTACCGGAGAAACGGATTCTATCGGAGGTTATAAAATCCAAAAAGCTACAGCTATCATTGATGGTAAAAAAGTAAGGGCTTGGTATAGTGATGAAATCCCAGTTCCAGACGGGCCGGCCAATTATTATGGATTGCCGGGGTTAATCTTAAAGGCGAAAGATGAAGATAAGACTTACGAAGCCCTTAAAATATCTACAGAAAAAGATTTTGAAATCGTCAAACCCACTAAAGGAAAACAAGTAAATCGGGAGACCTACAAAAAAATATATGACAAAAAGATAAAAGAGCTTAAAAGCAATCCTTCTAAGATCTTGAAATTTTAATTAACGATGATGAAAAATATCTCTTTCCTATTTTTTATGATACTTTCCTATAATGGCTTTTCACAAAATGTTCTGAAAGGAATGGTAACAGACCCTTTCGGTGAATCCTTAGCAGCAGCCAATGTTCAACTAATGGACACGCTTCAAAAAACTACTATTGACTATGCCATAACCGACAATCAAGGAAAGTTTAAAATAGAAATTAACCAAAAAGGTAAGTTTCTTTTAAGGGTCGGCTCTCTCTCCTATAAAACACGTACAGAAATTATTACTATAAAGAAAAATCAAACCTTAATTAAGGATGTAGAGCTGTTTCCGGAATCCGAAACTTTGGGTGAAGTCGTTATTGTTGGCGAACAAGGAATCGCTATTCAAAAGGGCGACACCATCAGCTATAATCTTGACAAACTAACCACCGGAAACGAACAAAAGCTTAAAGATGTTATCAAAAAAATTCCGGGATTGGAAATCGGTGATAATGGTCAGATTATGGCCAACGGTAAAAAAGTGGACGATTTCCTGATTAACGGCAAAAAAGCTTTTGGCAATAACCATAAAATAGCGACCGATAATATAGATGCTAAGATATTAGAAGGCATTAATCTTTTGACCAATTATGAAGAGTTTGGTGCAATGAAAGACATTGAAGGAAGTGATAAAACGGCTCTGAACATTGATATCAAGAAGGAATATTTAGGTCGAATTACCGGTGATGTAGAAGCATTTGGCACTTATAAAAAGCGATATAAAGGGCATAGCAACCTATTCCGTTTTGACACCAAATCCAACCTTTCGACTATTGTGGATTTAAATAATACCGGTGAACAGGTTCTTTCCTTTATGGATTATATCAATATGAATA
This sequence comes from uncultured Flavobacteriaceae bacterium, assembly GCA_964495935.1. Lineage (GTDB taxonomy): Bacteria > Bacteroidota > Bacteroidia > Flavobacteriales > Flavobacteriaceae > JAJYSO01. The sequence goes on along the minus strand of CAZBXQ010000022.1, from coordinate 44,329 downwards.
GGAGCATAAAACGCGATATTCGCAATCAAACTTCGCTGAAAAATTCAGGTTTTAATTCCTTTAGAATCCCTCCTTTTCTGACAGAAGGGAATGATGTTAGAAAGCGTCATTCCGAATTTGCTTCTTTTGATTTTTCTTATTATCCAAGCAAAAAAATAGCACTTAACGGATACAGTATTTTTAATTTTATCAATTCGAAAGAATCCAATCTTTCTGAACTAACTTTTTTTGATAGCCAAACAAGTTTGGCGCAAAAGGATGCCCAGACTGCCAAAAATCGATTTTTCTTTAATCAAACCAAATTAGATTTAGATTTTAAGCCTAATCAAAACAATCTCATCAATTATTCAGCGGTTTTCAACCCCAATAAATCCCGTAAACGTAAAAGCACGTTAAATCAAATTGCTTCAGACAGCACTCACTACAACGAATACGCCAATTCTTTTAATTATAGTTTTGGGCAACAGCTGAGTTATATTTTCCGATTGGATAAAACTAAATTAATGTCTTTTAATGCTTTTCAAGAAATCCAAAAATCGGACAATGATTACGATTTGAGAAGTAACCATTTCCTTTTTGACAAAGATTTTATGGCAATGAATCAAAACAAAGCTACCAAAACAAATCAGGGCGGTTTCTTCGCCAAATACACTCAAAAATTCAACAAACAAATCCTGAGTGCCAATACAGGATTTACCTTTGATAATCACCATTTCAGCATTGAAAATCCATTTTTGAACAATACCGAAAAAACGAAGTCTAAAACGAACTTAAAGGCCGTCTTTGCTGATCTTATACTCAAGAAAAACAAGGGTTTTTTACAATATAATCTAACAGCAAGTATCCGTAACTCCACCATTAAAAGTAAAGGACAAAAAGAAACTTTTACTCATTTTTTACCATCAGCAAAAATAAAATTTCAGATAAAACCCACACACAGCGTTACCCTTAGTTATAACAGAAGTTTTGATTTTCCTTCCATAGAAAACACTAATGATTCCTATTATGTTTCCGATTTTAGAAACCTTCATACACCTTCTTTGATTGGTTTTGACCAAGTTTTTATCAAAAATAGATTTTCCTTAAATTATCTCAACGTCAACCTTTTTAGCGGCACAACCCTTATCGGTTTGGCATCGCTTACCTTAGCCGATAAATCTGTAGCTACGAACAGTAATAGCTTTTCAAGCTACAATGAAATCGAAAATGTGCTTTCAACAAAAAGATATCGTAGCTTCAATGCAAGCTTGACTTTCCAACAACGTTTAAATGGTTTTATAAATCACCATAAATTTTCCCTTACAGGGAGTTATAACCACCTCAATAGTTTTAATTTTATTGGCGGTCAATCCAACCCAAGCACAATGGATTTCTATGCCATCAACCCCTCTATTCAAAGTGATTTTGATAAAGCTTTCTTCAATTATGAAATAGGAATAAATCTTTCCTTCCAAGAATATGAATATGATTTATTAAACTCAAAAAATAAAATTACAACCACCCGTCCGTTTATGAACTTAGACGGAAAAATGGATGCCTTGAATTTGCGTTACTTTATTAAAAATAGGTGTGAAATGTATCACACGGCAGGAATACAACGCAGTTTTTATAACTTAGGCTTTAAACTCCTCTATGACAACCCTAATTCAAAATTAAAATATTGGATTAAAGGAAACGATATTTTGAATATTTCTCATCCGGAATTAGTAACGATAACCACCGATAATAATATGTTTTCTCGAAATGTGATTAGCCAATTGGCGGGTTATGTGGGAGTTGGAATGTCTCTTGTATTTTAAATGAGAGTGTATAGGAGCTCTTAGAAATCTTTTTTCGTCGATTTCCATTTAATTAGTAGAATTGGAGTTAATGTCCATATAATCAGGATCCAAAAAGCAATTATACCACCCCAATGGCTTCCAAAGAACTTTTTAAACAAGGCTCCCGTATATCCCAAGAGTGCCGAGATATCCAGCTTTAACAGTATCATGATCCGGGACAGGTCGATGGGGTTAAGCAAACTGGTCGCCAGCGAAAATTTATCGAGCGGATAATCTCCAAAAAGATTCAGGATAATCAGAAAGAGCCCGTCATAGATCAGTCCCATAAAAAGCCAGACTAAAATTGCATAGCTAAAGCCCTATCCGAAGAGGAACCTCGGAGATTTCCTTCCTTGAGGTAGGGATGGATGCTTTTAATGGCGACAAAAGATGCCTCATTTCTGTAATTGTATATCTTATAGATCATTAATAATAGATTATTTAGATACCGTTTTTGTAATCGGTTAATAATGACAGGATATACTGTTATTCGGCTGCAGGGAAGGGAAAGTGCTGTAGTTCTGCATTTATTTCTCCGTGATTATCAATCCTTACCCGATACAGATTTCCGAATTCCTGATTTTCAATATATCGGTATCGTCGTTCTTTGAGAATCCGATTGACAAAAGCAGGGGTAGTATCTTGATGACCGATAACTAAGACTGTTTTTCCTTGCGTCGATTGTTGAAAATATTGACTGTAGAGATTTGACGGATCGTATATTTCAAAATCTTGACCAAGTTTTTTTAGGAGTGGAGCAGCTGTTTCCTGAGTTCGGATTAATGGAGTGCAGTAGATGGCATCGATATTCTTATCAACCAATTTTTGAGCCCAAAACTTTGCTCGCTCCCTTCCTTTTGAGGTGAGATGAGGATTCCACGTTCCGTCCGTTTCTTTTTCGCAATGCCGAATAAAATAATAAGTTGTCATGAGTATTGAAAGATTATAATGAGGTGGTTTAAACTTTTGGGATTGAAGCGAAAAATAGAGATTATTGTTCCAGATGACGGCTTTTTTGTAGAGCATAGCCATAGCTACGGTCGAAAAAAAGACTAAATCTGGGGCAATAAGATTATTTTGCAGCCCATTTTTGAAAGTTTAAATGACCTCAATATCAATAAATAATTTATAAATATTTGATTATCATTATTATATATCATTTTGTATTATTAACCGACTATAATAATTTGTGATGCTTTTGATAAAATATATTCTTTTTATAATCGACTGATAACAAAATTTTAAAAGGTCAAAGTAGAATTAGATACTGTTTTTTTAAGTTGGTTAGTAATGATAATTTTTATAAAAAATGATGATTAACACGTTCAAGGAAAAATAGGGGGCAATAGGGTCATTTTGTGGCAAATTTCAGAAAGTTTAAACGACTTCTAATATGGCAACGATAGAAAATCAGCTCAGGTAACAAAAATAAACAATTAGGGATACTTTTTACGGCCCGTTTCGGGATACTGTGAAATATGAACAGAATCTATTTTCCCGTTTGTTGAGGATTATCCGCTGTAAAATTTTGAATACCATTGCTTGTAATTCTGAATGCGACCTTGGATTTGATTCTGTGCTTTTTGGGAGATATTCTCCCAAAATTTAATTATTTTTGGATTATGAAAGAGTTATCAAAACAAGAACTTCACAATTTGGCCATGAATATTGTCGGTGAAGATCTTGAGCAAAAGGGTTTTGAGTTTTTAAGTATCAACAGCCAACTTAAAAAGAACCCGCAGTTTGTGGCTTTAAAAAATAAAAAGATCCACTTTATCGTGGTGCGTGCTATTGGTTATCCGGAGGATCCGCGGGACTATGATGTTATTTTGATGCAGCACCTGGAACAACATGCTTTAAAGTTTAAGGCCAAGATCTTTTATGCGGGTGTGGGATTGGCTAATTCAAAGGATTACCAGGCTCCGGTATATAAGGATAGGCCCTATATCGTGAACTATTCAGGTTTACAGGAAATATAGAAATACAAGGAGATAACGGTTACTGAAAGATCTTTTTCTTGCGCAGTTCAAAATTTTGCCCCAGATACACTTTACGCACCATTTCATCTTCGGCCAATTCTTCGGGGACACCGTGCTTTAGTATTTTTCCTTCAAACATCAGGTAGGTGTGGTCTGTGATAGCTAATGTTTCCTGCACGTTATGATCGGTAATAAGAATCCCGATATTCCGGTTTTTTAGGGCTGCTACGATACTTTGAATATCTTCGACCGCAACGGGATCGACTCCCGCAAAGGGTTCGTCCAGCAGAATGAACTTGGGATCGGTGGCCAAAGCCCGGGCTATCTCCGTTCGCCGGCGTTCACCGCCGGAAAGCAAATCCCCGCGATTTTTACGGATGTGTCCCAGACTAAACTCTTCAATTAACGATTCCATTTTGAGTTGGCGTTCTTTTTTAGAGAGTTTGGTTAATTGCAGCACGCTCATGATGTTATCTTCAATGCTTAATTTTCTGAAAACCGAGGCTTCTTGTGCCAAATATCCAATGCCGTTTTGTGCCCGCTTATACATGGGATATTTTGTGATGTCATGATTATCCAACAAAACCTTACCGGATGTGGGTTTAACCAACCCGACAATCATGTAAAAAGACGTTGTTTTACCGGCTCCGTTGGGTCCCAGTAACCCTACAATTTCACCCTGTTCAACGGCTACGGTTATTCCTTTTACAACTTTTCGACCTTTATAGGCTTTGACGATATGATCGGCTTTTAATCTCATGGTGCGACAAATATAATGTATTTTGAAATTGTGCTCCAGTTTTTATGAAATAGTATCATTTGTTATCGGCAAAAGCCGAAGGAAGTAAATCAGGAATAAACTTTATTAAGATGGGGAGCAGAATGCTGCCACCGGGTAAAATAAAGATCCCCAGAGAGGGGATAACCTTGCAAATATCTAATAATTGAGTTTTTACTTTCGCTTTCTCTTCTTCATTCAATACAGTAGATTGGGATTTTCTTAAAAGCATAAGGAGTTCTCCACTTTGTCGCAGCTCTTGTATCAGGCGTTTTTTGTTACGCAGCACGAGAGTCTTTACCTTACTATGCGTGTTGTCATATAGATTTTTAAAGGGGTTGCTCTGATCGAGAAAGGTGATGCGGTCGATATTGTCTTTTATAAACAGTTGAGCGTCGCAAATAGAATCTTGTATTTCAAGAGGTTGAAATCCCAATCGCTTCCCCAGGTTTTGAGCAAAGACTTTTTCCGGCTCTTCGACGATTTCATCGGCATAAATAGTCATGCAGGTAAGGTCTAAAATATAACGACATTCTTTACGCGATTCGTGTTTTTGGTAGCCGAGATCCTGGAACTCCAGAGCAATGTCATCAATCGTATTATACCGAATGGAAACCTCCAGCATTTTAAGTACTAATTGATCTTGTTCATCCTTTTTGGTTTTCTTCCGGATAGCGAGATAAATCGTATTGGCAATAAGAGCTTCCAGTGATTTTGCATAATGGAGGGGATTAGACTCCATTTTTAAATAATGAGAAAAGATGAGGACATCGAGGTAAAGTAGGGCATTGGCTACTAAACTACTGAAGCTTTTCTGGAAAATATTTTGATTGGTTTGAATACGCTTTTCGATGATTTTTTCCAGCTGGGTGGCTATAGAAGGCTTGGCGAAGGGGATTTCAAAATGAAACCAACTGTTACTTTTTAGGTATTTATAAAAGTCACTTGCACGTTGTAAAAAATCCCGGTATTGCGCTTTTGGATTATGCTCAAAGAAAACGTATCCCAGGCTGTCGAACAGATTGATTTTACTGATTTCTTCAGGTGTTAACCGGTAAGTTGTGCCTTTGGGATAGGTAATTGTAGCTATACTATTAGCATAGATAAAACCGATTTTTTTTAATTGATTGTAAAAATCATCGGCATTGTACTGATAAGATTGGATTTGAGATTCAAAAGCGGTTTGATGCTTTTTGATCCATCCGGAAGCTGAAGGGTTCATCTGCTTTTTTCTCAAAAATAAAAAAGCCCGTGTTAAAACTTGATGTCCTTCTCTGTTTTTTTGCGGCTCGTTTAAGTATGCGGTCTCTTAAACTTTTAAATCTTTCGTCGGACTTTCAAAAACCGCAGATTTATGAGCAGAAGCCCAATTCCATTTTCAAAATCCCGGCCTCGTCATGGGCGGGGAATAGTCACTCCGTATAACCTATGTTTCTATGAGGTTACAAAAAAGGCTCTACCCTTTCGGGTAGAACCTTAATGCCAGTGATGAAGCTAAAAATTTAGTTAGCCTTAATCCTTGCGATTTCTCGTTTTACCTCTTCAATTTGACGTTTTGCTCGTTCCTCGGCGCGGGACGAGCTGTTCCGTAAATATTTGTCGAGTTGTTCTTCTACGGTGGCTTTTACGTCTTCCGTAATTTTATCATAGTAATCCCCTCCCGTTTTTGCAATTACATCTCGGGTTTCAGATCCTTTTCGAGGGGCAAACAGCATTCCTAATGCAATTCCTGTTGCTGCTCCTATGATTAATCCTGCTACTGTGTTTTTGGCACTCATGATAAATCTATTTTTAATCAAAAATAGGGAATACTATCTATTATTGCGTTAATATATTTCTAAAAATCATGATGGTTACTATCCTGCTTAATTCATGAATTTAATTTTGAGGAGATTCAAGGCATCGGAATCCGCAGGAATAGTGAACTATTTCAAGGATTTCGCAACGCGGAAGCTCCCAAAATTAAATCAAAATTCTCTTTCGCAATAAATATATTGTTTTACTATTTTTCATTTTATAACATGCTTGTAATGAATGTAATAGCACGAAATTTGTTTTACACATTTATGCATTGGTGAATTATGCAGGCTATACTGACGGGCTTCAAATTCCATTATTCTTTTAAATTTTTGTACTCCTGCCATCTGTGACATGATTTTTATGGGGTTTTGATGCGCTTGATAAAATTGGAAATACGGGTTTCAAGGGCTCCTTCTTGCTGAAGTGCTTTTATAAAAGCGGTGCCGATAATAGCCCCGCTGGTATGGATGCTGGCAGCTTTATACGAGGCGTTGTCTTTGACTCCAAAACCGGCCAAAACGGGTAGTCGAAGTTTACTGTTCTTTAATTTTTTAAAGTATTCCTCCTGTTTTTTCCAGTCCTTATCGGTGCCGGTGGTCGAGGAAGAAGAAACCGCATAAATAAATCCGCTTCCGAGCTTGTCGATTTGATGTAAGCGTTCTTCAGAAGTTTCCGGAGTGACCAGCAGGATAAAATCAATGTCGTGTTCCTGAAATAATGTTTTATATTCCTTTTCATAAACCGGAAGTGGGAGATCGGGTATAATTAATCCGGCGATTCCTGCTTCTTGGCAGTGCCTTAGAAAATCTTCCATCCCAAATTGAAGAATGGGGTTGAGGTATCCCATCAGAATAAGGGGGAGCCTGATTTCCGGATCCCGATTTTTTAATTGCTCAAAAAGCGTTTTCAGATTCATCCCGTTTTTTAAAGCTTGTTGACCACTGGCTTGAATGGTGGGGCCGTCGGCCAACGGATCGGAGAAAGGCATTCCGATTTCAACCAGATCCACACCGGAATCCTGTAGTGCTTTGAGAATGGTGTTGGTGTCCTCCAGTTGGGGAAACCCCGCTGTAAAGTAGATGCTTAGAAGTTTCTCGTCGTTCTTCTGCCGAAACAGATTTGTTATTTGGTTCATGGTATTGCGATGATATTAATGTTTGATATAGAGAGTCGCTGAGGGCTTTTTAATAGGATTAAAATAAGTGTTTCAACATTGTCATTTTTGAATGTGGGGAGAAATATGGGCTTCTGATAAAGAAAACAGTATTTTTCCGAGCACTCGAAACGAAGTGAAAAATCACTTCAGAAAAATGATTGTGAGACTGCTACAAAAGATCTTCTTCTCGTTCTAATAACAGAATGGCTTGATGGGGGACGATATAATATTTCTCTTTCCCATAACGGATTTCGGTTGCTGCATTGACCAGGAATAATGCCAGATCACCTTCCCGGGCTTGTAGCGGAATGTATTTTACTTTTTCCTCTTCTGTCTTCCAGAGTTCTTCGTCCTCGATGGGAAGGGGGATGGCATAGCCGGGGCCGGTTTTCATCACATAACCACGATGTACTTTTTCCTTTTCTTTTACACCGGGCGGCAAATACAAGCCACTACTGCTCTTTTCATTTTGCTCCAGAGGCTTAATCAAGACGCGATCACCTACGACAACTACTTTTTTTAATTTATTTTCAGGGGTAATGTGCATGGAATTAAATTTTAAATATTCAGACGGTCAATGTATGTGGCCATGTCTTTATCGCCGCGACCGCTTAGACACACGACAACTACATCTTCTGTTTTAAAATCGAGATCCTTAAGTTTGGCCAGTGCATGGGCACTCTCAAGTGCCGGGATGATGCCCTCCAGTCGAGTGAGTTCCAAGGCAGCCTGTAAAGCTTCCTCATCGGTGGCACTTAAAAATCGAGCCCGTCCGGTTTCAAAAAGATGGGCGTGCAGCGGCCCGATTCCCGGATAATCCAATCCCGCTGAAAGGGATTGCGCTTCTTCTATTTGTCCGTCTTTCGTTTGCATCAGCAGGGTTTTGCTTCCATGAATGATACCCGGTTTTCCTAAAACCGTGGTTGCTGCCGAATACCCGCTATAGACCCCTTCTCCCGCGGCCTCAACGGCTATTAATTTTACTTTTTGATCCTTCAGGAAGTGATAAAAGGTGCCGGCAGCATTACTACCGCCACCTACACAGGCAATGGCATAGTCAGGAGTCTCGCGTTGGGTTTTTTCCAGCAGTTGCGTCCGAATCTCTGCGCTGATAACCGATTGAAATTGGGCAACCATATCCGGATAGGGAGAAGGCCCGACAACCGATCCAATAATATAATGGGTGTCTTGAGGGTGATTAATCCAGTCGCGAATGGCCTCGTTGGTAGCATCTTTGAGGGTTTTACTACCGCTTACTGCCGGTCGTACTTCGGCTCCCAACATCTGCATTCGGGCAACATTAGGAGCTTGGCGTTCAATGTCGATGGCACCCATATAAACTACACAGGGGATTCCCATCAGGGCACAAACGGTAGCCGTTGCCACGCCGTGTTGACCGGCTCCGGTTTCGGCTATAATTCGTTTTTTACCCAGCCGTTTGGCCAGTAAAATCTGACCAATTGTATTATTGATTTTATGTGCTCCGGTATGGTTGAGATCTTCCCGTTTGAGATAGATATGAGTCTTGTATTTTTCAGAAAGTCGTTTTGCAAGATATAAAGGAGAAGGCCGGCCTACATAGTCTTTTAATAATTCATTAAATTCCTTTTGGAACGATTGCTCGCTGACAATCTCCCGGTAATGATCTTGTAATTCTTTGACATTCGGATAGAGCATCTCCGGGATATAGGCTCCACCATAATTGCCGTAGTAGCCTTGGGCATCGACTCCAAAATCTTTTGTCTCTTTCATGATTTATTTTTTGATTGAACAAGGTGTTTTTCTATACCCTGTAAAAATTCCTGTACTTTTTCTACGTTTTTAAACCCCGGTCGGATTTCAAATTTACTGTTTATATCAATTCCCGTCCATTGTGGATGAGAAAAGGATTTCAATTTTTCAATTTCTTCCAATCCGATTCCTCCGCTTAGGAAAAAGGGCGTTTTCCCATGATATTCCCGAAGGAGCTCCCAATTAAATACAACGCCGTTTCCACCCGGAGATTTTCCGGCCGCATCAAAGAGATAATATGTGCAACAACCCTTGTATTTGATGGTTTTTAATAGATCGGCCTGGTCGTTAACGGTAAAGGCCTTGATAACCGGTATTTTTGTATTTAAAACCCGGCAAAGTGCCGGCGATTCATCTCCGTGAAGCTGGATTATATCCAATCCGAAGGAGACTATTTTATGCTCTATTTCTTCTTTGTCGGCATTGACAAAGACCCCTGTTTTTTGCACTCCGGTAATGGATCGAGCCTGTTCGGGCTGAAGTTTCCCAATGACATACCGAGGTGTTTTCTTATAAAAGATAAAACCAATATGTGTGATTCCCGCCGGGATTAAGGCTTCTATGTTATGGGGATCGGTTAATCCACAAACCTTTATGTGTTTTGGTCCTGTCATCTCGATGATTTAAAGGGGGTTGAGAGCATTTGTAAACTTACGAAAAGCCTTCCCGGGATCTGGGTGTTTCATAAAATGTTCACCCATTAAAAAGCCTCGAAAACCGGCTTTTCTCATTTTGATAACGACTGCGGGATCATGGATTCCACTTTCGGCAATTTTTAAGGTTTCTTCGGGAAGTTGTCCGGCTAATGCTATAGAGCGATCAATATCTACCTGAAAGGTGGTGAGGTCCCGGTTGTTGATCCCCACCATATTGTTGTCGTCTCCAATTTTATTGAGCTGTCGAGCAGTGTGTAATTCTAAAAGAACCTCCAGATTCAGAGATTGTGCCAGCCGGGTGAAACTTTTGATTTCTTCACGGGTTAAACATTCAGCAATAAGTAAAATTACATCGGCTCCAATGGCTTTAGCCTCTATGATTTGATATTCGTCAATGATAAAATCCTTACGTAAAATAGGAATTTTATTGTTTTCGCGCGCCTTTTGCAGGTCTTTGGTGCTCCCTCCAAAAAAATGGGAATCTGTTAAAACGGAAAGCCCGCTGGCTCCGTTTTCGGAGTATGCCTGAGTGACTTTTTGTACTTCAGCGGTTTGATTAATCCTGTCTCTGGAAGGAGATTTCCGTTTAAATTCAGCAATAATTCCGGTTTTTTCCGGGTTTAGTAGCGAATCCCTTAAGGAATAAGGTGTTCTTTCAAAACCCGGGAGCCTCTCTAATTGGGCAACAGGCTTTTCCTGCTTAAGAATTTGTACTTCTTTCTTTTTATGATCGACGATAGTGTCTAAAATGGTTTTCATTGCAATTCCATTAATTTTTTAAAAACGCCAAAGGCTTTTCCCGATTCGAGGGACTCTGTGGCCGCTTTGTAACAATCTTCAAAATTGTCATATTGGCCGGCACATTGGATTCCCATTGCTGCATTGGCCTTGATCACGGCAGATTGGGCCGCTGTACCTTCTCCCTTGATAATGGTAAGAAATAAATCGGCTGCTTCCTGTACGGTTTTCCCTCCGTAGAGATCACTTTGTTGTAAAGGGTTACTGTACAATTCTTCGGGAGTGTAATTCCGTTCTCCTTCATTAGTAATTACTCGGGCATCATCTGTTAGTGAGATTTCGTCATAGCCGTCGAGACTGTAAACAATGGTAAATTTTTTATCGGTTTGCTGAAAGAGGTAATTATAAATTCTGGCCACTTCCAGACTATAAACCCCCAGCATTTGAGATTTTGGAAAGGCGGGATTGATCAGCGGCCCCATTACATTGAAAAAGGTGCGAACGCCCAATTCCCTGCGAATCGGGGCAACATTTTTCAGTGCCGGATGGAAAAGTGGGGCGTGTAAAAAACAGATTCCGGCTTTCTCGATTTCGGTTTTAAGCTGACTTTCATCGTCTTTGAAATGGTAGCCCAGAGTTTCCATGGCATTACTGGCACCACTAACCGAGGAAACGCCATAATTTCCATGTTTGGAGACATTGATTCCGGCACCGGCTACGACAAAACAAGAGGCGGTAGAAATGTTAAAAGTATTTTTTCCGTCACCCCCGGTTCCGACAATGTCAAGGGTCTCAAAATCGCTAAAATCAACGCGTTTGCAGAGTTCTAACAGGGCTTTTCGAAATCCGCTTAACTCTTGGACGGTGATACTCCGCATCAAATAGACCGTCATAAAAGCGGCCATTTCGCTGGAATTGTAATTCCCTTTGGAAATGTTGAGCAGCACTTCATAAGCCTGCTGCTCGCTGAGGTGTTTATGTTCAAAAAGATAATTGAGAATTTCTTTCATGATACGTATAGATTATGAGCCATTTTTATGGCTGATTTTAAGGCATTGAGTTTATTGTTGACTTCCTGAAGTTCGCCTTCGGGGGTAGAGCGTTCGACCACCCCCGCTCCGGCTTGGTAGTATAAAGTATTGTTTTGACTCAAAAAAGACCGGATCATAATGGCGTGGTTAAAATCACCATGGAGGCCTACAATTCCGATGCAGCCTCCATAAAACCCGCGGTTAGAGGGTTCGTAAGCATGGATGAGTGCAATGGCTTTTTCTTTGGGAGATCCGGTTAAAGTTCCGGCCGGAAAACTTTGTCCCATGGCGGTAAAGGGATTGGTGTTGGATTCGACTTCTCCGTTGACCTTGCTGACCAAATGGAACACATGCGAATAGGTATGTACCTCGCGGAATTCTGCGATTTGAATATTTTTTGCAAACTTTCGCAATTCTGCCTGAGCCAATTCTACCAACATATCGTGCTCATCGTTTTCTTTGGGATCGTTGAGGAGCTTGGCAATCGCTTTTTGATCTTGTTCGTGTTCACCGGTTCGTTTTATTGTGCCGGCAATAGGGCTGATGGTTGCTGTACCTTGATTGATGACCAGTTGGGATTCCGGGGAGGAGCCCATGAGTTTATAATCGTTGTAGTCAAAGTAAAATAGATAGGGAGAGGGGTTGATGGACCGTAGGCAGCGATAAACATTAAATTCATCGCCTTTGAATTTTTGAGAAAAGTTTCGCGAGAGTACGATTTGATTTAGCGTTCCTGATTTGCATTGGTCGATTCCCTGTTGAACAATCTCCCGATAGCCTTCGTCCGTCAGGTTGCTTTTTTCTTCTCCCCGGGCAGAAAATCCATAAACCGGACAGTCTTTAATACGAATTAGGGTTTCAATTTCATCGATATCGGAGTCTAATCCTTCAATCCGGTTCTCACAGAGGTACAACTCGTTTTTGAAATGGTTAATGGCAATAACGTATTGGTAAAATCGATACCGAAGCAGTGGAATCTCCGGATTTGCAGGCGGTTTTTGGGATCCTGTCATATTCTCAAAGAATCGAATGGCGTCATAGGCGGTATAACCAAAAAAGCTCTGGGCTACTGAAACGGGAGAATCCCCTTCTGCCTTAAAAGAGGAGATAAAGGCCATTAGTTGGTCGGAAATAGGAGTTTTGGAGGTTAATTTTTCCTTTATTTCTTTTTTCCCGGGATACTTATATTCGATTTCGTCCTTTTTGATTTCCATGCCCGCTATCGGGTTGATGGCAATATAGGAGAAGCTGTTTTTTCCTGCATGATTGTCGGCACTTTCTAAGAGGATCGAACCGGGAAATTGATCTCGAATTCGAAGATAAATACCTACGGGGGTGTACAAATCGGCAAGCATTTGCTTGCAATGAGAAGTGATTTTGATAGTTTCCATTCAATTGTGATTTTAATAAGAATGAGTAAAATAAAAAAACTCGCCCCGCTGAGCGGGACGAGTCTTAATTGTGTTTTCCGAAGTTTGAATTTTTAAGACTTAACCTTCCTTGCGCAGCGTATCCTGAGGGATGCTGTGCCACCACCATGCGGTAAGAAAAGTTGTCTTTTTCATAACGGATACAAATTTTAAAAAGAAAAGTGTATTGTGCAAGCTTTGATTGCTCTTTTTTCTAAAATTTTTAAGAAAGTTTTTTTTGAACAACTTCAAAACCTTACTTTTACATCTCACTAATAAAACCAAAAATTATGAGGAAACTTAGTTTTTTAATGATGGGTATGGCACTCCTTGCTTTTGTGGCTTGTAAAAACGGCAAAAAGAAAGATGCCGATACCAATGAAATTATGCCGGAACAAGAAATGCAACAGGCTTCCGAGAATGCTGAAGAAGGAGCCAAAACCGTTACGGTCAACATTGATTCTAAGAGTGACAGTGAGGTGACCGGCGAACTCACTTTTACTGAAGATCATGGGAGAGTAAAGTTGGAAGGGAATTTGAGCGGCCTGACCCCCGGAAAAGAGCAGGCTATTCACATTCATGAAAAAGGTGATTGCAGTGCCGATGACGGCTCTTCTGCCGGTGGACACTGGAATCCCACCGATGAAGATCACGGCAAGTGGAATTCGGAGAATGGATATCACAAAGGCGATATCGGTAATCTTGAGGTAGATGATGAGGGGAACGCAACCATTAGTTTTGAAACTGACCAATGGTGCATTGGGTGTGACGATGATGCCAAAAATATTGTTGGAAAAGCCGTAATCGTACACGAAGGAGCCGATGATTTTGAATCTCAGCCTACCGGTGATGCCGGAGGTCGGGTAGGATGTGGTGTGATCTCAGAATAACGCGATCCTGACAGATTAAAGAAAAAGCCGTTTCTCGAGAAACGGCTTTTTCTTTAATGGGGGTATGTATTTGTTCTTATTTCTTTCTGCTCTGCTCACGAATTTTTTTATACATCACTCCTTCATTCCAAGTGGGGAAGTCATCGGTGTTGGCCAGAGAGGTACCCGTTTTAAAAAGAAGTTGTAAATCCTGAAGGGTCCCCGAGACATCCCAGTCTTCATGATATTCATCCTGCGGTTTGTGATATCGATTGGTGTTGTAATCTTCGGCTTGTTTTTTACCCCATTCCTTACCGTGTTCAACAGATTCTACACCATTTGCGATATACAGTGTAGGGATGCCCACTTTGGCAAAGCTAAAATGATCAGAGCGATAGTACCACCCGTTGCTGGCATCTTCCGGAGCATGAACCGTCCGACCTTGTTCTTGAGCTGCTTGTATCAGGTAATCGTCAATATTGGATTGTCCTTTCCCGATGAGCACTATATCTTTCATCTTTCCAAAGGGTTGTAAAACATCCATATTGATATCCGCTACGGTATTTTTTAAGGGATAAATAGGATGTTTTGCATAATATTCAGATCCTAATAGTCCTTGCTCCTCTCCTGTCACCGATAGGAACAAGATGGATCGTTTAGTTTCCGGTGCTTCTTTAAACATTTTGGCCAAGGTGAGTAAACCGGCAGTTCCCGAAGCATTATCTACCGCCCCATTATAAATGCTGTCTCCGTCGATGGGCTCACCGATTCCGAAGTGATCCCAATGAGCTGTGTAAATAATATATTCATCCCTTAAGTCGGTGCCGGGGATAACGGCAGCTACATTACGGGACACTCTTTTGTCTATTTTGTTTTCAAGGGTCGCACTTAGTTTGAGGCCCAGCGGGACGGCCTTAAATCCGGGTTTTTTAGCGTTTTCTATTAATTCGTCTAAATCGATATCGGCAAGTTGAAATACTTTTTGTGCGGCTTCCCCGCTAATCCAGCCTTCCATAGCGGTTGCATCGGCATTCCCGTCTTCGGTTTGAAGATACAGACTGGAACCGCCCCAGCTGGCACGCACCACATCCCATCCGTAAGAGGCCGGATCCGTATCGTGAATAATCAAGACCCCCGCAGCCCCTTGGCGCGCCGCTTCTTCATATTTATAGGTCCACCGGCCGTAATAGGTCATGTTTTTTCCGCGGAAGAGGTCATCGTTATAAAATCCGGGGTCGTTAACCATCACGACCACAACTTTATCTTGTACATCTATGTCTGCGTAATCGTTCCAATCATATTCAGGGGCATGAATCCCGAAACCTGCAAATACTATGGGGGCATCTTCAATCTGCTGACTTTCAACTACCCGTTTGATCCCGGCCACGACATCTTCAAGAGACTGGAGTTCAAGAGTACCCTCTTTTCCCTGAATGGTAACTTGGTCATCTTTAAGACGGGAGGTGATATCGACCATGGGAACATCCTGAAAATAACGGTCTTTGTTCCCGGGTTCCAATCCTAAAGCTTTAAATTGTTTTTTGAGGTAATTGATGGTTAATCCTTCCCCCTCCGTAAATGGTTTTCGGCCTTGAAACTCATCAGAAGATAAAGTTTTTACTACCTGTCGATAGGTCTTCTCAAGAGCTTTTGTTTTTTGGTTTTCATCCTTTTTGGATCGGGGTTGACAGGCTATTACGAGAAGAGCTAAGCCCCATAAGGAGAATATTTTGAGTTTCATACGAAGAATAGAGATTATGATTTTTATAAAAATTTATTTAAGGCATCGATATAAGCATTGACCGAAGCGTTGACGATATCGGTATGATACCCGAAACCACTATAGGTTTTTCCTTCATAGCCTACGCGGATATTGACCTTGCTCAGGTCATCGCTGCCCCCGTGGATGGCGTTAATATTAAAGGTTTTGAGTTCGATTCCGCCACCCAAAATTTTGTCAATGGCCTGAACGGCGGCATTGACGGGGCCGTTTCCGGTGGCCGTAGCTTCTTTTTCTTCCCCGTTGATTTCTAAGACAATGGTAGCAGTGGGACGCAAAGGATTTCCCGACATGGTTTGAACCAATTTTACTTTCACTCCTTTTTCTCCCGTGTGTTCTTCCTGTAATTTACCGCCCATTAAGATTTTAAGATCTTCATCGTTTACCTCTTTAATGCGATCGGCCATATTGAGGAAATTACGATATACTTCTTCGAGGTCGATTTTGTTGATTTGATACCCCAGTCGTTCTAAACGGTGTTTTAAGGCATGGCGTCCACTTCTGGCCGTGAGGATGATCGAGTGGGAGGGAATCCCAATATCCTCGGGGTTCATAATTTGATAATTCTCTTTATTTTTTAAGACCCCGTCCTGATGAATTCCGGAGCTGTGGGCAAAGGCATTTCGGCCGATGATTGCCTTATTGGCTTGTACCGGCATATTCATTCGTTGCGCGACCAGGTTGCTGAGGTCGTAGAAGCGTTTGGAATTGATATTGGTTTTTAGACCCAAGCTTTGTTCATGAACCTTTAAGGCCATACTGACTTCTTCGATAGAGGTGTTTCCTGCACGTTCTCCGATGCCGTTTATGGTACCCTCCATTTGTCGGGCTCCGGCTTGAATTCCGGCCAGGGAATTAGCCGTTGCCAGGCCCAAATCGTTATGGCAGTGTACGGAGATGATCGCTTTATCGATGTTGGGAACATGATTAACGAGATACCCGATTTTCTCGGCATAGTGCTCCGGGAGGCAGTAGCCGTTGGTATCCGGGATGTTGACCACCGTGGCTCCGGCATCAATAACAGCTTCAATAAGGCGTGCCAAGTATTCATTATCGGCCCGCCCGGCATCTTCTGCATAAAACTCGACGTCTTCCACCAATTTTTTGGCATATTTTACGGCGTCCACACCGCGTTCCAGAATTTTATCCCGGGTACTGTTAAATTTGTATTGAATATGGATGTCGGAAGCCCCGATCCCGGTGTGAATCCGTTTTCGTTTGGCGAGGTGCAGAGATTCTGCAGCGACATCAATATCCTTTCGATTGGCTCGCGTCAAGGCACAGATGATGGGCTCGGATACCGCTTTTGAGATTTCCTCTACACTTTTAAAATCGCCCGGACTCGAAATGGGAAAACCGGCTTCGATAACATCGACTCCGAGCAATTCTAATTCTTTGGCGATTTCTACTTTTTCCACCGTGCTCAATTGGCAGCCGGGCACTTGTTCGCCATCTCTAAGCGTAGTGTCGAATATGTGTACGCGATTTTTGTCAGTCATGGTTATAATATGTTTTTTTAATTTTATCGGTTTGGGAATTAAATCCTTATTGGAATTTGAAGCTTAAAAGTTACAATTAAAAGCGATTTTTAACAAATTATGAGCGGTTTATTGCCTTAACCCGTAATTGTTCATAATCGGCAACTCATTCTCCGTTGTGATTGAGCTGGGGATAAAGCCGGTCTCGTATGGTCTTTATGGTTGTTGGGATCTCATTTTATAAAAAAACACCTAAAACCTACTTCCTAAAATCTACCCCTAAGCAGTCTCTATCATCCCGACTACTTTTTCACCCATTTCCCGAGTGTTGAGGATCTTGTTTTCCGGTGTATTTTTATCAGCAATATCAATGCTCCGGTAGCCTTCTCCCAATGTTTTTTCGACGGCTCGGATCACTTCTTCCGATTCCTTTTTTAAGCCGAATGAAATATCCAGCAGTAATGCCGCAGAAAGAATGGAGGCCAGCGGATTGGCAATTCCCTTTCCGGCAATATCGTGAGCCGAACCGTGAATGGGTTCGTAGAACCCTACCTTATCACCCACCGAAGCAGAAGCTAACATCCCCATCGAACCCGCAATTTGCGAAGCTTCATCGGTGAGGATGTCACCGAATAAATTGGCCGTAAGGACCACATCAAAGCGTTTCGGGTCTTTCACCAATTGCATGGCGGCATTATCGATAAACATATGTTCCGTTTCCACATCGGGATATTTTTTTGCGATGCGTTGCACAACATCTCGCCATAACCGGGAGGTCTCGAGTACATTGGCTTTATCGACAGAACATAATTTTTTCTTTCGGGTTTGTGCGGCTTCAAAAGCTTTTCGGGCAATACGTTCAATTTCATAAACGTGATAATTCATCAAATCGGAGGCGTAACTTCCGTCTTCCTTTTTGAATTTTTCACCAAAATAGACATCGCCCGTCAGTTCACGGAAAAATAGGATATCGGCTCCTTTCAGGATTTCAGGCTTTAGACTGGAGGCTCCCAGTAATTCGTCAAAGAGGCGAATAGGGCGAAGATTGGCATATAATCCTAATTCTTTCCTGATTTTTAAGAGACCTTGTTCCGGACGCACTTTTAAAGAAGGATCGTTGTCATACTTCGCATGTCCAATCGCGCCAAAAAGAATGGCATCGCTGTTTTTTGCTTTGTTCAGTGTTTCGTCGGGGAGGGGATTACCTGTGGCTTCAATTGCCACATGCCCCATTAAAGCCTCCCCAAAATGAAATTGATGCCCGTGTTTTTCGGCCATTTGTTGTAATACATTTTTGCCCCAAAGGGTCACTTCTTGTCCGATGCCATCACCGGGAATAACCAAAATTTTCTTTTCCAAATTATATTGTTTTTTAGGATTGGCGGGAAGATTCAAAGGCTTCGATCTGATTTTTTTGGCTGAGCAGGTAATCAATATCATCGTAGCCATTCAGCAGACATTCCTTTTTGTAGGCATTGATTTCAAAAGATTCCTTACGTCCTGTGGCCAGAATCTCAATGGTTTGTGCCGGTAAGTCCACATGGACCTTTGTTTTATTGTTTTTTTGGGCACATTCAAATAGCTCATCCAAAAATTCTTCGGATACCTGAATGGGCAAGATGAGGTTGTTTAAAGCGTTATTTTTAAAGATATCGGCAAAAAAGCTACTCACCACTACCCGGAATCCGTAATCTCCGATGGCCCAGGCCGCGTGTTCCCGGGAGGAACCACACCCAAAGTTTTTTCCGGCCACCAAGATCTCTCCTGAGTAATTGGGGTTATTTAAAATAAAGTCCTCCTTGGGTTTGCTTTCATCGTCATTTTTATAACGCCAATCCCGAAAAAGGTTTTTTCCAAAACCTTCTCGGGTAAGGGCTTTTAAAAAGCGTGCCGGGATGATTTGATCGGTATCTACATTTTCTTCCTGTAAAGGTACTACGGTAGAAGTAATTTCTTTTAAGGTTTGCACCATGTTCTGTTTTTTAAGTTTATGCTATAGGATTGGATTATAAATCGTTATAAAACCTTTTCTTACAAATTTTTATACCGATTTGAATCGACGAAAATCGGGTATTATGCCTCTACCGGATCTTTCAGATATTCTCTTACATCTACAATTTTTCCGGTTAAGGCAGCGGCGGCGGCGGTTAATGGGCTGGCCAAAAAGGTTCTGGATTGGGGACCTTGACGCCCCTCAAAATTCCGATTGGAAGTCGAAACACAATATTTCCCTGCCGGGATTTTGTCTTCATTCATGCCGAGGCATGCTGAGCAGCCGGCACCGCGAACGGGAATCCCGGCCTCCATAAAGATGTCAACCAACCCTTCTTCACGGGCCTGCTTGGCCACCTGAGTAGAGCCGGGGACCACCCAAACTTCAACATCATCGGCTTTTTTCTTGCCCTTGATAAAGTTGGCTACAAGGCGGAGATCCTCAATCCGGGCGTTGGTACAACTGCCGAAGAAAACGTAATCCACTTTTTTGTTGAGTAAACTTTGCCCGTCTTGAACGGCCATATAATCTAATGCTTTTTGGAAGGAATGCTGTTCCTTTTTAGGAATGCTATCCAGGGTCGGAATATGCTTGGTGATGCCCATCCCCATGCCGGGGTTGGTTCCGTAGGTAATCATCGGTTCGATATCGGCGGCATCAAAAGTCAGGATGCGATCCCATTCGGCGTCTTCGTCCGAATATAAGGTTTTCCAATATTCCATAGCCTGATTCCAATCCTCTCCTTTTGGGGCAAATTTTTTACCCTTCATGTAGTCAAAGGTAATTTGATCGGGGGCGATCATTCCCCCACGAGCTCCCATTTCGATGCTCATATTACAAATTGTCATTCGGCCTTCCATACTGAGGCCATGAATGGTGTCTCCGTCATACTCAACGAAGTATCCGGTAGCCCCTGAAGCTGAAATTTCGGCTATAATATGGAGGATGATATCTTTGGCAACCACGCCTTTCCCCAGCTCTCCGTTAACTTCAATCTTCATTCGTTGGGGGCGGTATTGCAGGGTACACTGCGAGGCGAGAACTTGCTCTACTTGCGAGGTTCCGATACCAAAGGCAATCGTTCCAAAAGCACCGTGGGTGGAAGTATGGCTGTCTCCGCAAACAATGGTTTGCCCGGGTCGGGTAATCCCCAATTCGGGTCCGATAACATGAACAATACCCTGATACGGATGTCCCAATCCATACAATTCAACTCCGAATTCTTCACAATTTTCGGCCAATTTTTGAACCTGCATACGACTCAGTGCCTCCTTAATGGGGAGGTGTTGGTTTAAGGTCGGTACATTGTGATCGGCCGTAGCATGGGTGCGTTTTGGGTTATGAACCGGAATCCCCCGTCTTTTCAATCCGGCAAAAGCCTGGGGGCTGGTAACCTCATGAATAAAATGTGAATCAATATACAATACGTCCGGATAATTAGGCTTGCTGCTCACAACATGCGCATCCCAGACTTTGTCAATTAGTGTTTTTCCCATATGCTATAAAATTTAATTAGCCTGCAACTTTATCCAAAGATATCGGCTTTCCTTCAAATAAAAAATTATAATTTTATCTGTTCTGTGATGTTCAATTTTATTTATATGGATTAATAAATTGATAAACAAATAATTATATATTAATAAGTACGATGTCCAAACTCGATAATACAGCTCTTTTTATCCTGATAAAGTCGTTAACCAAGGCTGAAAAGAGATATTTTAAGCTGCGCCATGCACCTGACGGGAACCGGAAAGATCCTTTGTTTGTGCAGCTTTTTGAAGCCTTGAATCGGATGGAAACCTATGATGAAAAGAAACTCCTGCAAGCCGGTCGGTTTAAGCCCTCTCAGCTTTCCAACCTCAAACGTGAACTGTATGACCATGTTTTGGAAGTTTTGCGTCAACTTGCAGTAAAAAAAGATTTGCGAATTGCGATACGGCAACAAATCGATTATGCACAGGTATTGTACAATAAAGGATTATACCGACAAAGTTTAAAATTGCTGGATCGCGTCAAACGCAGGGCAATCCATCATCATGAAATCGAGCTAACCGTACAAATTTTAGAATTTGAGAAGATTATTGAAGCCCGGCATATTACGCGAAGTATAGAAAATCGGGCAGAACAATTACAAGATGAATCCATGCAGGCGGTGGCCCGGCTTAATCGGTTAAGTCGTTTGAGTACTTTGGCGTTGAATATGTATGGAGAATATATTAAGAAAGGACATGTGCGTTCGGAGGCAGAAGCCCGGGAGATGAAACTGTTTTTTAGAACGCAGGCGGGCGATTACAACCTTATAGATACCCGGGAGAAGCCCGCAACAGTCCTTATGATGAGCCATTTGTCATTTTATGAACGAGTTAACCTTTATCAGGCCCATGCTTGGTATGCCTATATTTTACAGGATTTTCTTTCCTATTATCGATATGTGCAAAAGTGGGTTGATCTTTTTGCCGTTTTTCCAAACGGAAAAGAAATTGATACGGCACTCTATTTAAAAGCACTGAATAATTTATTGACCGCTCATTTTTTTATCGGAAATGGGAAAGGATTCCAGAAAACCCTGGCCGTACTCAATCAATTTTGGGAAGACCATCAGGATCGGGCTAATCAAAATACAAAAACGCTGGCCTTCGTCTATCGCTATACGGCGATGTTTAACCGGCATTTTATGGAGGGAACTTTCGATGAAGGAAGGGCTCTTGTGGCGGAATGCCTGGAGGGATTGAGGCAATATAGACAGCAGATTGACGAGTATCGAAGACTGGTCTTTTATTATAAAATTGCCAGTTTGTATTTTGGAAGTGGCGACCCCGCATCGGCTGTGCATTATCTCAATAAGATTGTGAATTTAAAAATAGGTAACCTCAAGGCTGATATCCAGTGTTTTGCCCGGATTTTATTATTAATTGCCCAGTATGATCTCAATCATTTGGATGTCCTTTTCTATTTGTTGCCTTCGGTTACTCATTTTTTGGAAAGGAATAAAGAGAGAAGTGGAATATTTATTGAAATTCTACAATTTTTGAAGAGTTTTAATCATTTTGGCATTCGACGTTTACCGGATGCCTTCGTAGATTTAAAGAGCCGTCTTTTAAAAGTGGCGGAAAACCCTTATGAACGACGGTTTTTTCTGTATCTCGATGTGATTTCCTGGCTTGAAAGTAAAATTCAGGATCGCCCCGTTCAGGTGATTATTCAAGAAAAATATGCCCGTGGTCAACGTCGCATTTAGTACCTCTCAAGGGCTGATACCGGCTGTATTGATATTGAAGTAATGAGGGAAAGCAACCGTGATAGATCCACTTAACGATAAATAAAAGTGATTGGAAACGACAACCCCGGATGTTAATGATACAGAAAAAGTAGGTATAAATAGTGCTTTAAGGATAAAAACCAAAGATTATCACTAAATAAACGATCATAGCAAATAATATTTTTTTAAAATGCTTTGAATTTTAAATATTATTTTTAGATTTGTACCGTCAACAAAAGAATCATGAACGACGCAGCTTACTTTTTTTATTTTTATTTCTTTGCTAACGCGAAGGGCTGAGGTTGTTTATATAATGAATTTAAAAGACCTCAGTTTTGGGGTCTTTTTTGTTTGAAATAAGAAATGTTACAACGAGCGACAAGTTATTTTTTCGGTTACTTTTTCTACTACTTTTTTACTCCAAAAGAAGGTGGGAAAGACTTGTAATTGAATAAATCGAATACAAAATCCCACCCGGCGCGGTGGGATTTTTGTATTTGTTGGCCGGCGTTGCAGAAAATTAAAATTATACATGTCAAAAAAAATCGCTATTCAAGGTTTTCGGGGGTGTTTTCATCAGATTGCAGCCGAGCATTATTTTGGAAAAGATATTGAGATCGATCCCTGCATCAGTTTTAGCCGGGTAGTTGAACGGGTAACCCACAAAGCTGCCGATCGGGGACTTATGGCGATCGAAAATTCTACGGCCGGTACCATCTTGCAAAATTATGATTTGTTACAACGTTCCGACCTGTTTGTGGTGGGCGAAATTTATCTTAAAATTCGTCAGGATTTGATTATGCTGCCGGGACAGACCGAAAGCGATATTGAGGAAGTACGATCCCATCCCATGGCACTTTATCAATGCCGGAAATACCTCGAAGAGCATCCGGATTGGGAGATTGTCGAGAGTAAGGATACCGCCTTGAGCGTGAAACATCTGGCCGAGCGACAGTTGCCTCATGTGGCTGTGATTGCCAGTAGCCGGGCTGCAGAGATTTATAAAATGGAGGTTATTCGTCCTGAAATCAATACGGATAAAACGAATTACACCCGGTTTCTGGTGTTGAGCCGCAATGAGAAAGAACGTGATGTCATTCATGATCATAAGGCTTCTTTGTATTTCCGAACAGCTGATAATCCGGGGAGCCTTGCTAAGGTTTTGGAATGTTTTGGAGAACATAGTATCAATCTCTCCAAGCTACAGTCTTATCCGATCCCGGGATTGCAATGGCGATATTACTTCCATGCCGATCTGGAATTTCCCGATATGAACCGATTTGATGAAGCCCTAACTTGTATAGAACCCATTACCAAAAAACTGCGGATTTTGGGGGTTTATAATCCGGGGAAGACGGTGTGAGGGAGTTAGGGAGTAGGGAGTAGGGAGTAGGGAGTAGGTAGTAGGGAGTAGGTAGTAGGGAGTAGGGAGTAGGGAGTAGGGAGTAGGTAGTGGGGAGTAGGGAGTATTGAGTAAGGAGTATTGAGTAAGGAGTAATGAGTAGGAATACCGGATATAACAACAGCTAAACAATTAACCCATTAACCAATTAATCAGTTAAACAATTAAACAATTAAACAATTTACTAATTAACCCCTCAAACCATCAAAATACCAAAAAAGAATGCTTGAAATACCAATCGCAGAACGAATAGCTCAGGTCAAGGAATATTATTTTTCCAAAAAATTACGGGAGATTGCTGAGATGAATCAGGAGAATCCGAAGGTTATTAATTTGGGAATCGGCAGCCCCGATCGACCGCCGCATCCCGAGGTTATTGAAACTCTATATCAGGCGGCCTTGCGCCCGGATACACATGGCTATGCGGGGTATAAAGGGGCTCCGGAATTGCGATCTGCTTTTGCCGATTGGTATCGACGATATTATAAAGTGGAATTGGATCCTAAAACAGAGATTCTGCCGCTTATTGGATCCAAGGAAGGAATCATGCATATCAGTATGACTTTTCTCAATAAGGGCGATGAAGTGTTGGTTCCCGATCCCGGCTATCCGAGTTATCGATCGGCATCCGAATTGGCCGGAGGGATTTGTGTGCCTTATGATTTGACAGAAGAACGGGATTGGGAACCGGATTTTAAAGAATTGGAAAAAAAGGATCTCAGCAGAGTTAAAATCATGTGGATTAATTATCCCCATATGCCGACCGGAACTCGTGCCCGGAAAGAGGTTTTTGAAAAGTTGGTAGATTTTGCCAAAGAACACGATATTTTACTATGCCACGATAATCCTTACAGCTTGGTCTTGCCGGAGGGAGATTTCGGAAAACCCGAACCACTCAGTATTTTAAGTATTCCCGGGGCAAAGGAAGTAACGATCGAACTCAATTCCTTAAGCAAATCCCATAATATGGCCGGATGGCGCGTGGGGGTTTTATCGACCAATTCCGAGATCCTTCAGCAGGTCATGCGTTTTAAGAGTAATATGGACTCCGGGATGTTTTTGCCACTTCAATTGGCGGCTGCCAAAGCATTGACTTTGGGCTCCGATTGGTTTTATGAGCTCAATGAAGAATATGCTAAACGTCGCAATAATGTCAAGAAATTACTGGATATTCTGGGGTGTACGTATCGCTCGGGTCAGCAGGGCTTGTTTATGTGGGGCCGGATTCCGGATAAGTATGAAAATGCCTATGAATTATGTGATCAAGTATTGTACGGAGCTCGGGTTTTTGTCACTCCCGGAGGGATATTCGGAAAAAATGGAGAGCAATATGTTCGAATCAGCTTGTGTAGCACACGAGATCAGATTCAAACCGCTATTGAACGTATCACTGAAAAATTAGATTTACAATGAAAGTAGGAATCATAGGTATCGGATTGATTGGAGGATCGATGGCCTTATCGCTTAAGAATAGAGGTTTTGCAGATGTTGTTATAGGTGTTGATAATAATCCGGAGCATTTGGATAAAGCGATTGAACTTGGGCTTATTGATGAAAAAACGGACCTTGATGGAATGCTGAAGGAATCCGATTTGATTGTCGTGGCCGTCCCCATGGATGCGATGGCCGTTTTGCTTCCGCAGATTCTGGATAGGGTACGTTCAGATCAGGTAGTCATCGATGTGGGATCGACAAAGTCGTTTTTGACAGAGATTAAAGAGCACCCCAATCGGGATCGTTTTGTAGCGACTCACCCCATGGCCGGTACCGAATATTCCGGACCGGAAGCGGCTGTTCGGGGCTTGTTTGATCGTAAATGTGCGGTGCTGTGCGATGAACAAGATAGTGCTGAAGATGCGGTGGAACGGGTCAATAAAATGTATGAACTATTGAATATGGAAATTGTCCATATCGATAGTCGGTCTCATGATGTCCATGCGGCCTACGTATCTCATATTTCTCATATCAGTTCGTTTGCTTTAGCATTGACCGTATTGGAGAAAGAAAAAGAAGAAAAACGAATTTTCGAATTGGCCAGTGGGGGATTTGAATCGACCGTGCGACTGGCGAAGAGTTCGCCGGATACCTGGGCCCCCATTTTTATGGAGAATCGATACAATGTTTTAGATGTTTTGTATGAGATGATTTTTCAATTGAAAAAGATGAAACAAATGTTGATTGATAAAGACGAAGAAGGCTTTCATAAACTGATTGAGGAAGCCAATCAAATTCGAAAAATAATTCAGTAAATAAGGAATACCTATATTGAGGTGATTTAGACTTTTGGGATTGAAGCGAAAAATAGAGATTATTATTCCGGATGACGGCTTTTTTGTAGAGCATAGCCATAGCTACGGTCGAAAAAAAGACTAAATCCGGGGCAATAAGGTCATTTTGCAGCCCATTTTTGAAAGTTTAAATAACCTCATTATGCCTTTTCCGGTGGAAAGGCACAGATTAAAAATAAAAATTAAAACTAAAAAACGCTATGGAACAGACAGCGACTGCCCAAACCATGTGGCAAAAATTAGCAAGAAATGAAGATCCCTTTGTTATCTCGGGGCCTTGTAGTGCGGAAACCGAAGAACAATTATTGGAGACCGCTACACGACTGGCCAAATTGGATAAAATCGATCTTTTGCGAGCCGGTATTTGGAAACCTCGAACCTCCCCGGGAAACTTTGAAGGGGTTGGTGAAAAAGGATTGCCCTGGATGCAAAAAGCCAGGGAGCTGACCGGTATCCCTTTTACGGTAGAAGTGGCCAATACAGCACATGTCGAGGCTGCTTTAAAACACGATGCCGATGTGCTGTGGTTGGGGGCGCGAACTACCGTTAATCCTTTTTCGGTACAGGAAATTGCCGATGCCGTGAAAGGTGTGGATATTCCGGTTATGGTAAAAAACCCCATTAATCCCGATTTAAAACTATGGATGGGAGGTATTGAACGAATCCGGAAAGCTGGAATTACACAAATCGGAGCAATCCATCGTGGTTTTTCCAGTTTTGGATCGATGAAATATCGAAATAAACCCATGTGGCATATCCCCATTGAATTGAAACGTTTACATCCTGACCTTCCGATTATTTGCGATCCCAGTCATATTTGCGGCCGTCGGGATCTCCTGTTAAGCGTTTCTCAAAAAGCAGCAGATCTCGATTTTAACGGTTTGATGTTGGAATCGCATATTGCACCCGATGATGCCTGGAGTGATGCCAAACAGCAAATTACGCCCGAAGTACTGGGCGAGCTTTTGGAGAAGGTAATCTGGCGTAAGGAAAAAGCCGATAAAAAGGAGATCGTCAGTGACTTGGCCAAGTTTCGGGAGCAAATCAATCAGATTGATGATGAGTTGCTGACACTTTTGGGAGATCGGATGAATATTGCCGAAAAGATCGGATTGTACAAGAAAGATCATAACCTGACTATTTTGCAAACCCACCGATGGAACGATGTTTTAAATAAAGGAGTAGAAGAAGGAAAAAAGAAGGGGTTAACAGCCAAGTTTGTGACTAAATATATGGATGCTGTCCATATTGAATCCATCAATCGTCAGGACCGGGTGATGAATGAGGAGGAATAGATAGGTAGTAGGTGGTAGGTGTTAGAGAATAGAGGTTAGTGGAGAGAGGTTAGGGGTTAGGTAGTAGGTAGTAGAGGTGAGTGGGTAGTGAGGAGAGAGGAGAGAGGAGGAGTGAGTGTTGAGTATTGAGAATAAATTTTTCCCGCGCTCTCTTCCCCT
Organism: uncultured Flavobacteriaceae bacterium; assembly: GCA_964495935.1. GTDB lineage: Bacteria > Bacteroidota > Bacteroidia > Flavobacteriales > Flavobacteriaceae > JAJYSO01. The sequence goes on along the minus strand of CAZBXQ010000022.1, from coordinate 16,648 downwards.
CTTCCGGGGAAGAGAGGTGCCCGCAGGGCGGGGTGTAGGCGGTATGATGGGAGTTAGGGGTTAGGCATTAGGTAGTAGAGGTGAGTGGGTAGTGAGGAGAGAGGAGGAGTGAGTGTTGAGAATAAATTTTCCCGCGCTCTCTTCCCCTCTTCCGGGGAAGAGGGGTGCCCGCAGGACGGGGTGTAGGCGGTATGATGGGAGTTAGGTGGTAGGTAGTAGGTGGAAGAGAGGAAGAGGTTGGAGGAGAGAAATTTAAAAAAAGTGAAGCCGGTTTATAACTACTTTTTGGAAGTGGTTCGGCATTGCTTTTCGGGATCTCGGGAGAGGAATTTTATCTTTGTCAGAACCTTTATGTGTTCCAATTTGTTCAAAAGGATAGTTTTGAGACACCTGCCGTCCGATATCAACTTTTCTCTCAGATAGGAAGCAGAAAATTGTAAAGAGTTTAAATTCTAAAATATATGAACGTTAAAGTTTACCCTTTTCAGGTAGTTGGGGATCTTCAGGCGAACCCTTCAAAAAGTGCCATGCAGCGAGCGGTTGCCGCCGCTTTGTTGGCTCGGGGGGCAAGTACAATATATAATCCGAGCCCCAGTGATGACTGTCAGGCAGCTCTGGATGTAGCTCAAAAATTAGGAGCAAAAGTACAGAAAGAAGACGATCATACTACCATTACCGGGCAAGGTGTAAAGCCCGCAACACAGGTCATTAATTGTGGAGAAGCCGGGTTGGGAATTCGGATGTTTACCCCTATTGTGGCATTGTCTGACCAGTCCATGGTAATTGAAGCAGAAGGCAGTTTGAGGAAACGTCCGGTAGATTTTTTCGATGATATTTTGCCGCGGTTGGGAGTAACTTGTCAAACCCATGACGGGAAACCCCCACTGCGGGTTCGTGGCCCGTTAATACCCGAGGAGATTGAGATCGACGGTTCGTTGAGCTCCCAGTTCCTTACCGGTTTATTGATGGCTTATGGAGCTGTGGCAGAGAACACACAGATCCGGGTCAATAATCTGACCAGTAAACCCTATATCCGGCTTACTTTGGAGGTGATGAAGCAGTTTGGAGTACAGGTCGAAGAAAAAAATATGGAAGTTTTTTATTTTGGCAGGAAACAGGAATATCGGCCTTCGGAATACACCGTAGAAGGAGATTGGAGCGGAGCGGCTTTTTTATTGGTAGCTGGTGCTTTGGGAGGTAAGGTTCAGGTAGGAGGATTACTTCAGGATTCGGCTCAGTCGGATAAAGCAGTATTGGAGGCCCTGGAAAAGGCAGGGGCAAAGGTGGAGTGGAGAGAGGGAAAAGTGGATGTTGAAAAACAGGATTTACGGGCTTTTTCCTTCGATGCTACGCAATGCCCCGATTTATTCCCGCCTTTGGCAGCATTGGCAGCTTCTTGCGAAGGAATATCTCGTATTAGTGGGGCAGAGCGTCTGACCCATAAAGAAAGCGACCGAGGAAAGGCTTTGCAGGAAGAGTTTGGTAAGCTGGGAATTCAGATCGAAGTAGAAGGGGATTTGATGAAAATTTATGGGGGCACCGGAATCACCAGTGGAAAAGTACATTCCCACTATGATCATCGTATTGCTATGGCCTGTGCCGTCGCTGCCATCCGGGCTGAGGGGCCGATTGAAATTGAAGTGGCTGAAGCTGTCAATAAATCCTACCCCGAGTTTTGGGAACACTGGAAGGTGGTTGGTGGGAAGGTAGAGAGGTGAAAATGGAATAAACACCCCGGTCTTCGACCACCCCTCTTAAAAAAAAGAGGGGAATTATTCCTTTCCGAGGGAAGAGGAGTGCCGATAAGCGGAGTGTAGGTGATATGGGAGGGATTAGGTAGTAGGTTTTAGGGGGTAGGAAGATGAGAGATGTGTGGTGAGTGATTAGAGGAAGGAAATCGAACTTGAATTCAACTTGAAAAATATGGAGTATGGGGAAGGAATTTACCCACGCGCTATTCCCCTCTTCCGGGGAAGAGGGGTGCCCGCAGGGCGAGGTGTAGGCGATAAAGATATCAGAGGGGTGCCGTAGGCGTTGTGTCACCCTTAATCAATTATTCCTCAATCCTAAAAACAAGAAAGCCATGAGAGATTCCATCCTCACACAAATTAACAACACTCTGATTTACCGGCGTAAGATCCCGGTATTGCCTAAAAATAAATCTCTGCTTCCCCGGACGAGATCCTTACGGAAAGCCGGGGTGCTATCTGAGGTGATTTTTTGGTTGCAGGTTCATAAAGGCAAGTTCTATAAAATTGATTTTGACCGCCAGCGGATTATTGGGAATTACATTGTGGATTTTTATGCTCCTGCCCTTGGATTAATTATTGAAATTGATGGAACCAGTCATAATGACAAAGAAGAATACGATGTCCAAAGGCAAGCCTTTTTAGAAAGTTTAGGACTTATCGTTTACCGAATTTCAGATTTAAGAGTAAAACATGATTTGATCAATGTGATGAAGGAGTTGGCTGGTTTTATAGTGGATAATTTTTCAAAAGCACGTGAATAAACACCCCGGTCTTCGACCACCCCTCTTAAAAAGAGGGGAATTATTCCTTTCCGGGGGAAGAGGGGTGCTGGTAGGCGGGTGTAGGCGATATGGGAGGGATTAGGTAGTAGGTTTTAGGGGGTAGGAAGATGAGAGATGTGTGGTGAGTGATTAGAGGAAGGAAATCGAACTTGAATTCAACTTGAAAAATATGGAGTATGGGGAAGGAATTTACCCACGCGCTATTCCCCTCTTCCGGGGAAGAGGGGTGCCCGCAGGGCGGGGTGTAGGCGATAACTTGTCTGCTTCTTATAAAAATAGTACTTTTGAACTATGGAACTACGGTTTAACACCAAGGAGGAGAGTAATCTGCAACGGGAGAAGGAATTCTTAACTCTATTGCCTCATGAGCGGTTTATACGCTTTTTAAAATTGAGCCGCCGAGTACTGCGGTTTAAGACATCCGAGGACTTAGAGTCCAAAAAAGAAGATAAGAATTTTGTGATCCGCCATCCCGATGTCTGATATTTGGAAGGATGATGTGAATACCTTTTTAAGGCTGGCTGATAAGTATCAGGTCAGAATGCTGATGGTAGGAGGGGGAGCTGTTAATTTTTATGGCTATCAACGTCATTCTGCAGATGTGGATTTCTGGTTGGATACCAAGCCCAAAAATCTTCAAAGATTGATTAGGGTTTTGAGAGAAATGGGCTTTGATATTCAAGATTTCCCCGAATCTGTCAAAAACCGAAAACAAAATATCTCAATTAAATTTTCTCCAACTGATTTAGATGTTGAACTCATTACCCGTTTTTCAGTTAACAAATCCTTTGATGAAGCTTTACAATCTGCTGATACCGTTAGGATTGGAGATATAGACGTTTATCGGTATTATGTTCTCTCCCTGGAGGACTTGATTACTGCAAAGACAAAATCCGATCGAATTAAAGATAGGTTGGATGTCATTGAGCTTAAAAGAATTCATAACCTGTAAGCGAAATGCCGCAGGGCGGGGTGTCGCTTTTCACATAGCTATCACTTATCACTATTTAGTTTAAGTAGAATATAGATAGGCGGGGTGCAGCCTCTTAGGTAGCCATCATTTTACGACTATTTGTAATAGGCATTCGCCTCCCTGATCCGTTCGGCAATTCGTCTTCGCAAACTTTCGGGTGCCAAAACTTCAACCTTGTTCCCCATACGATAAAATCAGTTTTTCCAATTCAAAATTAGGGATGACTGTTAAGCGGACTTCCAGTCCGTTTTCTACCTCCTGATTCTTTTGCGTCAGATGGAGAGGTTTAGTTTTGACATAAGGTGTTACTTCTTCATTAAAGAGCAGTTTTATCTCTTGAGGTGCTTCTCCCGTGTGCGTAACCCCGATGATATCATCAAAATGATCTTTCCAGTCAAAATCGAATTTTTGATAGGCATGATCGGTTTCTCTCATATTTTGTATTCGGTCCAGTGCCAGATTCCAGATAGGAACGTCGTTTTCTTCGTTTCGACCCAGCACAAACCAACGGTTATTGAATTGCTTTAAATAATACGGATGAAAATAAAATTCGACGGCTTCACTTTCCGTAAAAGCGTGATATTTTATTTTGAGAACACGTTGATTATTAATGGCATTAAATAGGGGCTTGATATATTGATAGCCGGTGTAATCGATATTACCTTCAAAATCAATAATTTTGTTTTGGAGATCCGTTAATCCAAATTGGTCTTTTAACAGCGGAATCATTTCATCTATCCAGCTGAATTGCGGGAGTCCTGAAAACCGGGACAAAACCTGAATGGCAGATTTTAGACTCTCTGCTTCGGCCGGATTAATGGGTTGATTCCCAATACTGAATTTCGGATTTTCATATCGATACACCTTTTTTCGTCCGATTCTGAGATTCTCTCGTAATTCGATAGAAAACCCGCTTTCGCTTTGCATAAAACGAATATCGTCTCGCAGCTGTCGGACTCGGATGCCTTCACTGTTGGGATTATCATACCGAAGTGCCTTGTTTACCGCTTCCAATAAATCATCGATGGTATAGGAACGTCCGGTGTTACTAAAGCATTTATCCAGGATTTGATACCGGAGGTAGGCATTTTTATTAATCGCCATAGAGCATATTTTGAGTTGTGCAGAAAGAATGCACAAGATAAGCATATGTTTGTACAGAAAAGCAAACAATCCGACCTTAACTATTCCCCTCTTCCGGGGAAGAGGGGTGCCGTCAGGCGGGGTGTAGGCGATGGGTAGAGATTAGGCGGTAGGTTTTAGGGTGTAGGAAGGTGTAAAGTTAGAGGTTAGTATTGAGTAGTGAGAAGGTTTAGCGGAGAGAGGAGTGGATAAAGGGAAGAATTTGAAATCGAAAACTTGAACTTGATTTGAAAAGTAGGGAGAATTGAGATTAAGAGAATGTGATGAAAGAAATGGCTGATTTTTCGTGGATAATCTTTCAAAAACAAGATGAAAAAACACCCCCTCCGCAAGCGGTCACCCCTTTTATAAAAAGGGGAATAATTCCCCTCTTCCGGGGAAGAGGGGTGCCGGTAGGTGGGGTGTAGGCGATATGGGAGGGATTAGGTTGTAGGTTTTAGGGGGTAGGAAGATGAGAGATGTGTGGTGAGTGATTAGAGGAAGGAAATCGAACTTGAGAGGGATTAGGTAGTAGGTTTTAGGGAGTAGGAAAGTGAGGGGTGCGTGGTTAGATGAAGAAAATCGAACTTGAATTCAACTTGAAAAATATGGAGTATGGGGAAGGAATTTACCCACGCGCTATTCCCCTCTTCCGGGGAAGAGGGGTGCCCGCAGGGCGGGGTGTAGGCGATAACTTGTCTGCTTCTTATAAAAATAGTACTTTTGAACTATGGAACTACGGTTTAACACCAAGGAGGAGAGTAATCTGCAACGGGAGAAGGAATTCCTACCGTTTAAAAATCTACTTTAAATCGCATTACTACCTCTCCGGTTTCCCGGTCAATCTCAATTTTGTTTTCTTTTGTACCCAGGTCTTTTCCGGTACTCATTTTAAAAAGTCCCGATAGAAACTCCATCCCCTGATTCATGACGGTTTCCATTTCTTCCATTTTACGGATGCGACGTTGTGTTTCGACTCGTTGGGCTTCTTTTTCTTGTTCGACCTCTTCAAAATCAAATTCTTCCCGGGATACGGAAGTTATAAACTCCTCCTCGGGTTTTTCTTTTTTGTCTTTATCAGGCGTCTCTGTAAAATCTTGCATGGCCTCTTCCAATTGCTTCAGGAATTGCGCTCTTCCTTTACTGGAGAAATCGACCACATCGGCAGTGTCTCCTTCATTTAAGACATTGTCAAAAAGATTTTGTTTTACGGCTATTCCCGAGGCGATCTTCAATTCGATGGAGTTTTCCGTCAATAAATTGAGTACGGTCAGTTTTTTGTTCTTTTGCCCCAGTCGATCTATCCGACCGATCCGCTGGTTCTTTTTTGCGGGATTCCAGGGCAATTCAAAATTGATCACCGTATCCGCTACCTGAAGATTGAGTCCCGATCCACCGGCTTCTGTTGAGAGGAAAACCCGGCAGTGCGGATTGGTCTCAAATTCTTCAATTAAGGCTTTTCTCTTTTTGACCGGAACTTTACCGCTTAATTGGGTATAACCGATGTTGTTTTTAGATAAAAGTTTACCAATGATTTGGTGCATGGTTGTCCATTCGGAAAAAATAAGGATTTTCCGTTGGTTGTTTTTTACATCCAGTTGTTGCAGTAAGATTTCCTCTAAGGCCAGGAGCTTGGGCGAGAAGTGAGTCTCCTTGTCAATAAGAAATGTAGAATCGCAGGCCATCCTCATATTTTGTAGCAGTACATTCAATTTCTGCATATCATAAGGAGTTCTGAATTTTTTGGATAGGATGGCGGCCACTCCCCGGGCAAAATTACCGTGGTAATCTTGTTGTTGCGGGTGCATATCCACAAAGATGTTTTTTTCGTGGACCTGGTTCAACTGATCGATGACTTCACTCTTTACACGTCGAATCAGGACTGCTTGAAGTTTGTTCTTCAAGCTTTGAAGATTAAAATATCCTGTGATCTTATCGTAGCCGGTCTTGCTGAAATAGCAGTGCCGGTAAGAAAATTCCCAGAGAGGGGCCAGTAATTTTGGATCGACAAAGCCGACGATCGAGTAGAGGTCCACCAGCTTGTTTTCGATGGGAGTGCCTGTAATAACGAGGCTATGGTTTCTTTTCAACCTTTTGATAGCATTGGCGGTAAGAGTTTCAAAATTTTTGATTCGCTGTGCCTCATCAAGAATAATAAAATCGAAATCGGCTTTGTTGATTTCCCGACCGTCTCGGAGTACAGTCTCATAATTAATAATGGTAAAGTAGGCATCGCTGTTACGATAGATTTCAGTGCGTTCCTCGGGGCGACCTTCGGCAATTACCGCGTTTTCATTCGTAAATTTTTCAATTTCGTTTTTCCATTGTGCTTTCAGAGAAGCAGGACCGATAATGAGAGTTCTTTGGAAACCAAAAATTTCTTTTTTGAAGATGGCTGTGGTAAGGGCTTGTAAGGTTTTTCCTAAGCCCATTTCATCGGCAATGATTGCCCCTTTTCTAAAAGTAGCAAAGGTAACGCCTTCTTTTTGGTACGGATACAAAGTGGCTTTGACGGCCGTATAATCAAGCGTTGCGGTTTGGCGTTTTTGCTCAATTAATTCCTGATCAAAAGCCCTTTCCACCTGGTCCAGTACCTCGGGGCGGATCAATATTTGTTTATGATCTTGGGCTTCCTTAATAAAACCGAGAAATTGCCTCTCTCGGCCCGGGGCAATGAAATGGAGACTTCCGAAATAACGATCGGTTAATTTTTGGATTTCAACCGGGAATTCGTGCGGATAGAAGAGAGAAATCCGATAATCGTTGTGCGGATCTGCATAAATCTCGACAAAAGGATAGTCTTGATCGCCTTGTTTTTGAGAAACCTTTTTCTTGTAATCGGCAAAAGCAAACATCAAATGCTTACAGGTACCCAGCTTATTGGTTTGGTAGTCCCGGCAGGAGCAATAACCTTCCTCGCTTTCAAAATTGCGGAAAGTGATTTTATATTTCAGGTCCTTTTCGTTAATCAGAAGGTGTTCGCCATATTTATTGTCGGAATATCGAATTTTATAATCTGCTTTTTTAGCTTTCAGGCTTCTTTCTCTCAGTACTCTTTCGACCATGCCTTCCCGGGAGTATGACTTTCCTTCTTGGGGGTGATTTGCTGCGGGACGACTAATAATTTCCTGAATCTGCATCAATCCCGCAATGCGGTGTGAACAATATTTTTTTGACTTGCAGGAGCAGTCTCCCCCCAATTTCTTGCTAAAATCAAAAGAAACCTTAAAATCCTTGAATTTATCTTCAACCGCTATCTCATAGAACAGTTTTCCTTGGGAAAGTACTTGCACACCCCCGGATTCATATTGAGACAAGCCCTTAAAATAATGGGGCCGGGTTTCATTTTCGCCTAAAAGTTGATCAAAAAGTGTTGCTATTTGCTGCTGAAGGTCTCTTTCCAAAATGGTTGTTTTTATGGATAAACAGAAAGTCTCAAAAATACATAAAATTACAAATACAGAGAAGTTATTACATCGTGGGTTTTGGGGGTTTTATAGCGATTATTTAAACTTTTTATATGGAAGCGGAACGGGCGGTTATGGAGCAATAAGATTATTTTTCAGCCCATTTTTGGAGGTTTAAAGGATCTTATAATCTGAAATAGACTCGCTTAACCAAGGGATTAAAGAATAAGAAAACTGCATTTGGTATGGCCTATACACAGTTATAGAAAGTGTAAAAAAGCCCATGATTTTCGTTTTTTGAGGTAGGAATGCTGAGCTTCATAAGTATAGGCTTCCCGTTCAAAACTGATGTTTCGATAAGCTTGGTTTTTGTTTCGATAGAACAGAAATCGGATTAGAAACTCACTGATATACCAGATAAAGAAGGGAAGCCATAAAAGTTCTTTTTGTTGACGAACATGGATTCTTTCATGATTTAAGAGGACTGGATCCGTTCTCAACCCTTCGCGAGTTATAAAAATAAAAGGGTAAATAGTCATTCCCAAAAACAGGGATTTCCAAAATGAAGATTTCAGGATAATTATCATAACCAAAAATGAGTTCAAAAAGAGAGGATGATGCCATCCTTCGGTAAATTTATAAAAATCAACGGAATCTCTGGCTTTCCTGAACAAGGAGTGTGCAAAAGTATTTCTTTTTCAGTGTCTCAAGATTTTGGCCTTAATCACAGAAAAATGAAATAAGGAATCCTTGTTGTTCAGATCCTTACCCGATACGATTAAAATATAGAGATAGAATTGGTGAATTTGAGGATATGGATTTCCCAAAAATCTTGTAATTTGCAGTTGTTGCCCAATGAATTTATAATAGCTGTCAGACCCTCTTCTATGGGTTTAATGGAAGTCTTATTTTTTTAAATGCCCGAAACGACAAAACTCCAAAGAAAATTAAATCTGGGTCATGCCACCATTCTGAATATGATCGATATGGTGGGGATCGGCCCATTTATCACGCTACCGGTGATCATGGTGGCCTTTCCGGGAAAATTCAGTGTGATTCCCTGGATTATCGGGGAGGTGATCGCATTGGCCGATGGTTTTGTGTGGGGCGAATTAGGATCGGCCTGGCCCCAGGCGGGCGGGAGTTATGTTTTTCTTCAAAAGCTGTATAAGGGGCGGTTTGGAAGGCTGATGAGCTTTCTTTATGTCCTGCAAACTTCCCTGCATCTGCCGCTGGTCATGACCAGTGCAGCCTTGGGATTTGTGAGCTATTTTAATTACCTGGTACCGCTGGGGCCGGTCTCGGAGAAACTGATTATGGTGGGATTGATAATGATTATTGTTTTCTTGTTATATCGAGGTATCAACGATATCAGTAAAATCAGTGTAGTGCTTTCGGTAATTGTGGTGGGATTATTAATCTGGACGATTATCACCGGAGCGATTCGGTATGATGCTGATTTACTGGCTCAAAACTCCGTGCTGCCACAGGAGATTCTCAATCTCAATGCGATGGCATTTTGGTTTGTGATCGGGAACTACACAACTCAGGCCATTTATTCTTATTTAGGGTATTATAATGCCTGTCATTTGGGTGGAGAGATTAAAAATCCCCGTAAAAATATTCCGCAGAGCATCATTATCTCAATTGTCGGGATTGCGATTTTCTATATCCTCATGCAATGGATGGTAGTGGGCTCGGGCGAAGTGCTGACCGACGGAGAAAAAACACCGATTATCAGCCATTTATTTGAACATACTTACGGTCCTTTTACCGCCAATATCGCCACCATCCTGATCCTGATTGTGGCCGGTTCATCCCTATTTGCATTGATGTTGGGTTATTCTCGTATTTTGTATGCAGCAGCCCGTGACGGCATGCATTTCAAATATCTGGACCACCTGCATCCCACCCGTAATTTCCCCGATCGAGTATTGATTATTTTCGGACTGATTTCCATTGTTTTCTGCCTGATTTTTGCCAAACTGTCAACGGTCTTTAAGTTTATCGTTGTTACTCGTATTTTTATACAGTTTATTCCCCAGGCCATTGGAGTAATCCGGATACGAATGAAAAAACGAATGCGAGAACTGCATTTTAAAATGCCGCTTTATCCGGTTATTCCCATTCTCTCTATTTTAGTATGGACTGCCGCCTTTATCTTATCGGGTTATAACAAAGGCCCGGAGGGCTATCATTGGGAATTTCAATATTATTTATCCGGGTTTCTGATTATTGTGGTAGGGACAATTTTGTTTTTTTTGTTTTTCCGGAAAAGAGAAGGAGATTAGAGGTTTTGAAGGATTTAAATCACTTACAATTATAAAGACACATCTATGCTTGTGTGCGAATCTTTCACAGGTCTCTGTTATATCAATAAAGGATGAGGGATGCAATTATGCGCCAATAAGGCTTTGAAACCCACGGAAACAGGGGTTGAACTATAAATAAATCAATTTTGGAAATTTTATTTGTGATTTGGGATTGAAGGGGGATACTTTCTACGTATATTGGTTTGTTTATGTCCGATATGGATTTAATTTAAGAAAACTTTATTTTTTTTTGATTGCTTAATGTTTTACCTAAGAATAAATAAGCAGCCCTTTTTGACTAAAATTTTGAGTTGGATAAAGATGTCATGTCGATTTTTCGAGGCACGAGATCCCGAAAGCTTTCGGGAGTATCGAGACCTCTTTTTATTGTTAAAATCCTCGATATGTTTTTTATATCATGCTACGCTTTGCTATAAAAAATATTCGAATTGACAACATTTCGTTAGATTTTCAGCCAATTATGACTTTAGGTACTACATTCAGTAATCATCAAATTTTTATAGCTTTTGTATATATTTGGTCATAGCAGTCGGAATAAGCTGAAAAAAGACTAAAAACAGTAGTAGGCACTAAATTAAACACTTCAATATGCGACGTTTTAAAATTACCATCGGCTTAATTGCCGTATTTTTTTTAGCCTCATGTGGGAATTCAATAAGTAGTGATGCTCAGAAACTGGCGGATCTGGAATGCAAGTCCAGAGAATTACATCAGAAAATGCGATCTGGCGATATAAATCCTTCTGAGGCCAAAGAACTCGATGGAGTCCTCAAGGAAATGGAGGATTTAGTAGAAGCTTATGAGAAAAAATATACTTCTGAGGAGCAGCAGAAAGAATTGGAAGAGGTATTTATGAAAGCTACTGAAGACTGTAAATAAAGCCGATTCTTAGGAATGGTCTTCCCGTATCAATAAAAAACTGACCTGAGGAAAATCGAACGGATAAAAGAATATTTTGAGATTACGGCGAATCCGTAACTTTTTGGTGTGATTGACGCTGGTCGGTTGAGTCGCTATGGAGGAAACGCTAACGCGGGAATGCAGTGATTTAAATGAAGAAAACCTGGAGAGAATGAAAGGTCTTATGGATGCTGAGAGAAGCAAGCTGTCCTAAATAAATTGTTTTTTGGATAAAGCCTTGAGGGTTTATCGAGAATAGAAGCCTCAAGGCTTTTCTTGTTACAATTTTTCTTGGTAATACCATTTAACACTTTGGCATAGAAAGACTTTTGAGATTTATGAATTTTAAAAAATTTCTGTTTTGAGTTTTGCTTAAATTCGTTTTATAATTTTAAAAACGATTAAAAAATTAGTTTGTTTATGAATACAATTCCGAAAAGATTGGAAAGTCTTCGTCTGAAGATGAGAGAAAATAATATCGATGTTTTTGTAGTTTATTCTGCAGATCCCCACATGAGTGAATACCTCCCCGAACAATGGAAAGAAAGGGTCTGGCTTTCCGGATTTACCGGATCCTACGGATATATGGTGGTCACCGCAGAGAAGGCGGCCCTTTGGACCGATGGACGGTATTTTGTGCAGGCAGCGGCGCAATTAAAGGGGAGTGGGATTACGATGATGAAAGACCGCGTTGTGAATCAGATATACTACTTAGACTGGATCCTTCAGGAAACGGAAGAAGGAAGTCGGGTAGCCGTAAACGCAAAGGTGACTTCCCATGCCAATTGGTCGGAGGCCGATCGGCAATTCCGGGCTCGGGGGCGTGAATTGGTGAACCGGCCTTTGCTCGATGAAGTGTGGACCGATCGGAAGCACTCCGAACAGAACCCCGTTTTTGTCCACCCGCTGAAGCGTGCCGGAAAATCAGTGTTGGAGAAATTGAAAGACATCCGAAGGGAGATGCAATCAAAAACGGCTACGGCACATGTGATCTCAAGTTTGGATGATGTTGCCTGGACACTGAATCTCAGAGGAAGCGACGTAGAATACAATCCGGTTTTCCTGGGCTATGTTCTCATCAAAAAAGCAGAGGCCGTGCTTTATGTCAATCCGGAGCAACTTACCGAGGAAGCAAAATTGGCCCTGAAGGAAGCTGGTGTGGAAATAAAGCCCTATGCCGATTTTTATTCCGATTTACAGGCATTGAAAAAGGAAAAAGTATGGATAGATCCTGCTGCCAACCAAGCTATTTTTGAGGCTCTGAATGCACAAAATGAAATTCTATTGGGACCCCCTCCGGGAAATTTAATGAAAGCCATAAAAAATAAAGCAGAATTAAAAGGTTTTGATACGGTCATGATTCGCGATGGAATAGCGATGGTCAATTTCCTGTATTGGTTAAAACATACGGTTGGCAAGAAACCCCTGACGGAATACAGCATTGGGAAGAAATTGTACGAATTCCGTGCAACAGGTAAAAACTTTGTCGGCGAGAGTTTTGCTACTATCGTGGGGTGCAAAGGAAATGATGCCTTGCCCCATTATTCGGCTCCAAAAGCGGGGAGTGCAGAAGTAGTGGCTGAAGGTAGTATTCTCATAGATTCGGGCGGGCAATATCTCGAAGGGACTACCGATATCACTCGGACGATCCCGCTTGGAGAAATGAGTGAAGAATTTAAACATGACTATACCACCGTGATGAAAGCATACTTGGCCCTGCAGGTGGCCAAGTTTCCAAAAGGCACCCGGGGATCCCAGATGGACAATTTGGGACGGCTGCCCTTATGGGCCGAAGGAAAGGATTTTAACCATGGGATCGGGCATGGGGTAGGCAGCTTTTTAAATGTACATGAGGGCCCGCAGGCCATTCGAAAGGAGGAAAATCCAACACCATTGGAAGCGGGTATGGTGGTGTCTAACGAACCCGGTTATTATCGGGAAAAACATTATGGAATCCGACATGAGAATTTGATGAAGATCATCCCCTATAAAACAACGGAATGGAATACTTTTTATCAATTTGAAGTCATTACGCTTTGTCCGTTTTTTAAGGAAGCCCTGATTGTAGAAGAACTGACCAAAAGTGAAAAAGAAACTTTTAATGCCTACCATCAAATGGTGAAAGATCGACTTTCACCCCATCTCGACGGAACGGTTAAAACATGGTTTCTGGAATTGGTAAAGCCGATTTAAAATAGAGGTCATTTAAACTTTCAAAAATGGGCTGCAAAATGACCTTATTGCCCCGGATTTAGTCTTTTTTTCGACTGTAGCTATGGCTATGCTCTACAAAAAAGCCGTCATTTGGTAACAATAATTTCTATTTTTCGCTTCAATCCCAAAAGTTTAAACCACCTCATTGTATTTGTTCGGGTTTGATGCTATCTTGTCAGAAGTTTTTCAAACCTGCCGATAAGAAGGATGAGGAGGCTCGGAAAAAGAGCACATCAGATTCGGATTTGCTGATCGTCCTCCTGTATTGATAGGAATGGTTTTGACCATATTTGTGATTTAATCCCCCTTCGCTGTTGGTTTCGGCGGACGAGAAGATTGGGGCTAATTTCCCGAAGCCTGTCTGCTGTATAAAGGACCGGCTCTGAGGTTTAATACGCTTTTAATTTCATAACTCCTGTACTATGAGCATGTTTCCTGATTCGTATGAGAAATACGTCCGGTTTTTTAAATTCATTCTCAAATATTATGACGATGATATCTTTAATCCGACCATTGATACGCAGCGCGCTATCGACGGAGCGGTAGAATATGAGCACAGTCCGGAGGAATTGGTGGAGGATTTGAAAGCGATGGGGCCGACATACGTCAAGTTTGGTCAGTTTCTCTCCACCCGCAGTGATATGTTGCCAAAACCGTTTTTGGAGGCTTTATCGCGTCTTCAAGATGATGTGGAAGCCGTGGATTATGAGCAGATCGAGAAAATTTTTCAGGAAGAAATTGGAGAACGGATTTCAAAAGCCTTTGCTTCTTTTGATAAGAAACCTATGGCCAGTGCCTCGATTGGTCAGGTGCATAAGGCCGTCTTGCATTCGGGAAAAGAAGTGGCAGTTAAGATTCAGCGGCCGGGTATTGCAAAACGCTTTAATGAAGATCTCGATACCCTGATGACGCTTTCAAAGAAGGCCGAACAACTCTATAAAGCTTCCCGAAAATACGCTATCCATGATACGATTGAGGAGTTGCGCTATATTTTGTTGCAGGAATTAGAATATAAACAGGAAGCCGAAAACCTGAGACGATTAAAACGTAATCTGGCGGATTTTAAATTTTTGCAGGTTCCCGGAGTGATTGATGATTATTGTTCGACCCGGGTTTTAACCATGCAATTTATAGAAGGCCAAAAAGTAACCCGACTTTCTCCTTTTCAATTGGAAGAACTCCCACGAAAAAAAATTTTGGATGATTTTATCAAAGGCTATCTGAAACAGATTATTGTCGATGGATTTGCTCATGCAGATCCCCATCCCGGTAATATTCGGTTAACTAAAGATGGCAAGCTGGCTTTGCTTGACTTGGGAATGGTTGCCCGATTTGACAAGTTGATGCGGGAGAATATCTTGCGTTTGATGGTTGCCTTGGGGCAGAATGATGGGGAGGAACTTACCCGAGTGATATTGAAGATCAGCTCCTTTGATGAGAAGAAGGCAGAGCTTGGGAAATTCAAACGGAATATCCTTCGGGAGTTGGATAAAAATGAAGATAAGGAAGCCGGGGAGTTACAGAACGGACGCACCATAATGGAAATCAATAAAATGGCTTCCCAAGTGGGAATTCGTTTGCCGGTGGAATTAGTTTCGCTGGGGAAAATCCTGCTGAATATGGATCAGATTCTGTCGGTTTTAGGACCGGATTATCGACCTCAGGAGGCGGTACGCGGATATACCGAGCATCTTTTGCAACACCATATGCTCGGAGAGTTGAAAACCACCAATATAATTCGAAACCTGCTGGAGAGTAAGGAATTATTGGAAGATTTACCCTTTCGATTGAATAAAATCAGTGAAGATTTGGCAAATCAGAATTTTAGGATGAACATGAATATAGTCGGAAAGAGAAGGTTTATCGTAGTTTTTCAAAAAGTAGCCAATCGGATTTCTGTGGCTTTGGTGGTCGCAGCGTTAATCCTCGGAGCCGCATTGATTATGAGAATCCCTACAGCTTGGACGATTCTGGGATATTCCGGGTTTGCCATTATTCTTTTTGTACTGGCCACCTTGATCGGACTGCGTTTGGTTTATCAGATTTTGTTTAAGGATGAAAATGACGACGAGACACTTTAAATGTGTAAGATTGAAGAAATCTAAAGGTCGGTTGGACGCGGAATTATCGATCGAGATAAATACTTTTTTGCTGCCGTTGCACTACGTTTAAACAACCTCAAGAGATTATGAGACATAGGAATAGATTACCACGTTCTTTTTATGGGGATCACGATGCTCTGTATGTCGCAGAGAATTTAATTGGGAAAATATTGGTTCGTAATTTTGGCGCGGGGCGCATCGTCCGATCCCGGATCGTTGAAACCGAAGCTTATCTGGGGAAACAGGATCGGGCAAACCACGCAAGCAAAGGAAAGACGAAACGGACAAAAGTGATGTTTGAAGAGGGCGGACGCATCTATGTATATTTGATTTACGGCCGATATTGGTTACTCAATATTGTGACGGGGCCCCTCAACTCGCCTCAAGCCGTGCTGATTCGGGGGGTGGAGGATTGCTCAGGACCCGGCAGAATCGGGCGTTGGTTGGAATTGGATCGGAGTTTTTACGGAGAGCATATCATTGATTCTGAACGGATTTGGATAGAGAACGACGATTCAGAGTTTAAAGGAAAAATTATTACTTCACCTCGTGTAGGGGTGGATTATGCGGGGCCGGTATGGAAAGATAAGCTTTGGCGGTTTGTCGGCCAACCGGAGAACGGGAAAAAACAGCTTTGAGGGATAGAATGCCCTTTTTATGATGTTCTATCTATACTTCGCCCGAGGGATCGGTTTTCTCTTTCGGGGGGGATGTTCAAATGGGTTGCCTTTCAGCTTCCGGCAGGATTGACGATCCCCGGATGGAATATAGCTGATGGATTTCTCCTTGCTTGCAGAACCGGACCAGATCATCCGTTTTCTCTTCTTCGTAAAATATACAGATACGAACACAGACATCGTGTATTTTACCCCTTCGAGCATAGATTTAGTTTACGATTAAAGCTGAATATCTCATCTAACTATTTTCATAATTTACTGATAATTAGTTGGTTGTTATTTTTGAAGATCAGCTATAATTTGGATGGGTACTCTCCTAAAAATGGCATCTCAACTTGAAGTCGAACTTGAACTTGAAGTGATCAAACCTCCGAGGTTTTTATGGGG
>CAZBXQ010000021.1:47189-48692 GCA_964495935.1 uncultured Flavobacteriaceae bacterium | reverse complement strand
ACCAATTCCACATACGCTTTTTCTTTGAATCCTCCACTGACTACCATCGTTCAGCCTACTTATGAAATTGGGAGAGTGGCAACCCAAAAGATGTTGGAATTGCTCGAGCATCCGGAGAATAAGGATTTTGAACGTGTCGAACTGGATACGCAATTGGTGGTGCGGGACTCTACAATGTAACGGTTTAGTACCCGGCTCTGCTTGGTTTTCATTGAGATTGAAATACCTCACGTTTTGTGATGCTTGGGCTTAGCCGCCGGAAATAGTATATTGTTCAGGATAAGACGATACCCGGGCGAGGTGGGGTGGAGCTCCAGTTCGGTTTTGGCATCACCTACCCGATGGGCATAATCTTCGGGATCGTGACCGCCATAAAAAGTAAAGAATCCTTTTCCCCTATTTCCGTGAATATAGCGAGCTTCGCCGTTCCGCTTGTTTTCTCCCATAATAATGACGGTGGGTTTGATATAGTTGGAATCAAAGGCGGTGGTTTGCCCCATAAAGCCCTTGACGAGGGCTGTGTGGTTTTGAGTTAGCATAGTAGGGATGGGATCCCACTTCGCAGAGAAGGTTCGCAGACTGAAGTAATCTTCTTCCCGGGGTATGTTTCTTTTATAAGTCATATCAATGTTCGAAAAAGAATAGACCGTTGGATCCTTTTCAAGGATAAAGTCTCGGAATGCGAAAGTCTGTGAGAAATCCAGTTTTTTTTGATATCCGGGTTCGCTGGGATCGCCGTCAAACATCGGTTCGCAGATATCGGTATCCTGGGCGGCCAGGGCAATGTCAAAGGAGTCTGTAGCACTGCACATCGCAAACATAAATCCGCCGCCGATGACGTATTCCTTTATTTTTTGAGCAACCGCCAGCTTTTCATCCGAAACCTTATCATATCCCAATTCTTTGGCCAGGGCTTCCGCTTCCTCTTTTTGTTTGATATACCAGGGAGCTGCGCGATAGGCTCCATAAAATTTACCATATTGCCCCGTGAAGTCCTCGTGATGGAGATGCACCCAGTCGTATGCTGCCAATTCATCATCGAGCACTTCTTTATCATACACTTTATCGTATGGAATTTCGGCATAGGTAAGAGCCATCGTGACGGCGTCGTCCCAGGGCGGATTTCCTTTGGGAGTATAAACAGCGATTTTAGGAGCTTTTTCTAAAATAACGGCTTCCTGATTCTTGGAGGGGCTACTAATTTCGTCTAAAATGGATTGTGTTTCTTCGTTACTTATGATTTCGAAAGAGACACCTCGAATCTTCAATTCTTCTCGAATAGCTTGTGCATCGGGCAGTAAAAAGGATCCCCCTCGGTAATTTAAGAGCCAATTGACTTTCTCTCCTTTTGAGAGCACCCAATAGGTAATACCATAGGCTTTGAGGTGATTTTCCTGGGTATCGGCATCCATGGGGATTAAGATGTGGGAAGGAAATACCGGTTGAGGAAGCAGAATTACCAATAAAAGGAAGAATAGCCTATTCAATGTTGTTTTGTTTAAC
>CAZBXQ010000021.1:0-47089 GCA_964495935.1 uncultured Flavobacteriaceae bacterium | reverse complement strand
AAGCAGAATTACCAATAAAAGGAAGAATAGCCTATTCAATGTTGTTTTGTTTAACTGTTTATATGACCTTTCGGTTCACCGATTAACCCTTTTCATGTTGTTTTGTTTAACCGTTTAACTGTTTAATCGTTTAGGTTTGACTCATCGATTAACCACTTCATCGATTCATCCTTTTCACGTTGTTTGGTTTAATCGTTTACTTGTTTAACTGATTAACCGTTTAGGTGTTTATATGGCCTTTCGATTCACCGATTAACCACTTCACCGATTCACCCTTTTTCACGTTGTTTGGTTTAATCGTTTACTTGTTTAACTGATTAACCGTTTAGGTGTTTATATGGCCTTTCGATTCACCGATTAACCACTTCACCGATTCATCCTTTTTCACGTTGCTTGGTTTAACTGATTAACTGTTTAATCGTTTAGGTGTTTATATGGCCTTTCGGTTCACCGATTAACCATTTCACCGATTCACCCTTTTTTACGTTGTTTGGTTTAACCGTTTAACTGTTTAATCGTTTAGGTTTGACTCATCAATTAACCGATTAACCGATTCACCCTTTTCACGTTGCTTGGTTTAACTGATTAACCGTTTAATCGTTTAGCTGTTTATATGGCCTTTCGGTTCACCGATTAACCATTTCACCGATTCACCCTTTTTCACGTTGTTTTGTTTAACCGTTGTTTGACTCACCGATTAACCTTTCTGTTTCCTTGATTGTCGAGTTGTCCTCTTTTTCAAGGTCTCTTTGTTATTGATTTGGTATTTGTATAGGGCATTCAATTTGTTAATTATTTTATCCATTTCCTTTCTTAAGGAGAAATAGGTCTTTCCATGTATAAATAAAGTCACACTGAAGAGCCAAATTTAAATGATGTATAGTTTCTAAGGCAGATCCAAATGCAATATTGGTAAAATGTGCTTGATCGTAATTGGATGATCGTCCAGAACCCTCAGCGAGGTTAGCTCCTATACTATCAGCCGATCGTTTCAATTGACTTGTCAATCCATATTTTTCTTCTTTTGGGAATGACTCTGTTATTTTTCTAATTTCTACGCAAAAATCTAATGCTTCCTGATAAACCTGAAGTTTTTCAAAAGAATATTTGTGAGACATGGCTTGTTATTGTGCTGTTTAACCGATTCACTGTTTAATCGTTTAGGTTTGACTCATCAATTAACCACTTCACCGATTCACCTTTTTCATGTTGTTTTATTTAACCGGTTAGGTGTTTATATGGCCTCTCGATTCATCAATTAACCATTTCATCGATTCCCCCTTTTCACGTAACTTCACTTCACTGCTTAGTCACTTCCCCTAATTACCTCATATAACCAATTAGAACGGAATCCCGTCGTCTGGATCGTCGGTTGATGATAAATCATTTAACGAGCTGCCAAAAGCCTCTTCTTCAGAAGGGAGACTGGAGGTAAAATCGTCGTTTAGCGCGGATCCGAATTCACTGTCAATTCCTCCAAAAGTATCCAGGTTGTCAAACTTACCAAGATGGCCAAGAAATTTAAGTTTAATGGTTCCTTGAGCACCATTACGGTGTTTGGATACAATAAATTCTGCTTGATTTTTAGTGGGTGTACGCTCTTCGTCATCCCATTCATCAATTCCGTAGTATTCCGGGCGGTAGATAAAGGATACAATGTCGGCATCCTGTTCAATGGCACCCGATTCTCGCAAGTCGGATAATAGCGGGCGTTTGCTGCCTCCGCGGGTTTCTACTGCACGAGACAGCTGGGACAAGGCAATCACCGGAATATCTAATTCTTTGGCCAGTGCTTTGAGGTTCCTGGAGATGGTCGAGATCTCCTGCTCCCGATTCCCTCCTTTGTGTTTTAGGGAGGCCGTCATCAATTGCAGGTAGTCAATAAAGATAATTTGGATTCCATATTGGGAGGCTAATCTTCGGGCTTTGGCGCGCAGGTCAAAAATGGAAAGGGAAGGCGTATCATCAATATAAAGCGGTGCATTCTCCAGTGCTTTTACTTTTACGTTGAGTTGCTCCCACTCGTGTTCAGCCAGATTCCCGGTTCGCAGTTTTTCTGAAGACAATTCCGTTTCTGAAGAGATCAATCGGGTAATCAACTGGACGGAACTCATCTCCAGTGAGAAAAAGGCTACAGGAATATTCTGTCCCACAGCGATATTCCGGGCCATCGACAGGGTCAGGGCTGTTTTTCCCATCCCGGGTCGGGCGGCTACGATAATGAGGTCACTGGGTTGCCATCCCGAGGTGATTTTATCCAATTCTTCAAAACCGGAGGGGATCCCACTTAGTCCTTCCTTGTTGGAGATTTCCTCAATTCGACTTTTGGCTTGGATAACCAGACTTTTAGCCGATTCGGTAGTAGTCTTAATATTGCCTTGGGTAACATCGTAAAGTTTGGATTCGGCAGAATCCAATAAATCGAAGACGTCTGTGGAATCATCATAGGATTCTTTGATGATTTCATTGGAAATCTTAATTAAGCTTCGCTGAATAAACTTTTGAAGGATAATGCGGGAGTGGAACTCAATATGGGCAGAGGAAGATACCTTTTGGGTAAGCTGAACCAGGTAAAAATCACCACCAGCAGCTTCTAATTTTTTTTCTTTTTTAAGTTTTTCTGAAACGGTTAATAAGTCAATCGGTTCCCCTTCTTCAAACAAGGTGTGAATAGCTTCAAAAATATGGCCGTGAGCCGCTTTATAAAAAGCTTCGGGGGAGAGGATATCCACGGCCTCATCGACTCCTTTTTTATCGATAAGCATGGCACCCAGTACAGCTTCCTCTAAATCAATAGCTTGTGGCGGTAGTTTTCCGCGTTCAAGATTAACAAGTTCGCCTTTTCTGGTTTTATAATCGTATGTTGCCCCTATTTGTTCCATGCTACAAAAATAGAATTTTATTAAAAAGAGATGTGCATTATGTATTGGCTTACATTAACCGGTTGTGAACAATTTCACCTGTTAATAACTTGTCTATAATGTTGATAACCGCTAAAAAAACCGAAGGCTTAACTTCGGTTTTTTGAAAGCTCCTAAGTCTCCGAAGTTTAACTTTTGTAAACGCCCATTTCGGCGTATTTTTTTATTCGATTTTTAACCAATTCCTTTGCTGATAAGTTTTTTAGTTTGTCAAAAGCCGCCAGAATTTCTTTTTCCAAGGTTTTACACATGGTCTCGGGGTCGTGATGCGCTCCTCCCAAGGGCTCCTCGATAATAACGTCAACCACGTTGAGTTTTTTAGCATCTTCAGCCGTCAATTTTAAGGCTTCGGCCGCCTTTTCTTTATGATCCCAGTTGCGCCATAAGATGGTAGAACAATTTTCGGGAGAAATAACCGAGTACCAGGAGTTTTCCAACATCATGACTTGGTCTCCCAAACCAATACCTAAGGCTCCGCCGCTGGCACCTTCACCGATAACGATAACGATAACGGGTACTTTTAACCGGCTCATCTCCAAAATGTTTTGAGCAATTGCCTGGCCTTGCCCGCGTTCTTCGGCTTCCAGTCCGGGATAGGCTCCCGGCGTATCGATTAATGAAACAATGGGAAGCCCGAATTTCTCGGCCGATTTCATTAAACGAAGAGCTTTGCGATAGCCTTCCGGATTGGCCATTCCAAAATTTCGGTACTGTCGGGCCTTCGTATTTCGTCCTTTTTGCTGGCCGATGAACATAAAACTTTGATCCTTAATTTTTCCTAAGCCGCCGACCATGGCATTGTCATCCCCAAAATTTCGGTCACCATGCAGTTCTAAGAAGGTTTTTCCACAGATTCCATTGATGTAGTCCAGTGTGTAGGGACGTTGAGGATGTCGGGAAAGTTGAACGCGTTGCCAAGGGGTTAAATTTTTATAGAGATCCTTTTTTATGGCTTCCATTTTTAGTTCAATTTGCTTGCAAGTGCCACTTACGTCAATACTGCTCTCTTCTCCAATTTTACAGGCTTTATCAAACTGCTCTTGAAGTTCTTGCAAAGGTTTTTCAAAATCTAAGTACTCCATGTTTTTGGTTTAATCTTGTGCAAAGATAGCAAAAGTTCTACTTATAAATTGTGGGTTTAGCGTTTCGCTTTTTGCAATAAGAACAGTGCCAGAATACCAAAAAATATATTGGGAATCCACACTGCCAGTAGGGGAGAAAACGAAGATTTTTCGGCAAGGGTACCAAAAATCTTATCCAGAAAAACATAGAGAAAAGCAACTGCGATACCGACCATAAGATTCACCCCGATACCGCCACGACGCTTAATGGCCGAAACCGATACCGCAATAATGGTGAGAATAAAAGCCGAGATGGGAACACTCCAGCGACGATATACTTCTACGCGATATTGATTGATGTTACTGGAACCGTGTAATTTTTGTTTTTTAATAAAATCTTTTAATTCGGTGTAATTTAATGTTTCGGCAACATAGGTTACGGGCGTCAAAGCATCGAATTCAAAAGGGAAGGTCGTGTCTTTTTTATAGGCACTTTCTAAGATATCTTCTTCATCAGTGATGATCCGTTTTTTGTAATTATTGAGGGTGTAAGTAGAATCTATTTTATTGTATTTGATGCTGGTTGCTTTTATTTTAAAGGTCATTTTATGGCCTTCAAAATGTTCGAGTAGAAAATTATTGGCGGTTTTAGTGGTTTTATTGAATTTGGTAGTGTAAATGAACTCATTTTCATTAATCTGACGAAAGATATTTTCAGAAGCCTCGCGATCTTCTTTCTTTGTGTTTTTTAAATAAGTATAAACAAATTCGTTATAGCCCTTGCTGGCTGCCGGGGCGATATAGGTACTCAAAGCCAAGGCAATTAGCGTAATTGTGGTTGCCCCGATAACGTAAGGACGCAAAAATCGCCAAAAGGAGACCCCTGAACTTAAAAAAGCAATAATCTCGCTGTTATTGGCCAATTTGGAGGTGAACCAGATAATGGAGAGAAACAACAGAATCGGGAACAACATATTGGCAAAGAAGATGGTGAAATTGACAAAGTATTCGGCTATTTCCAATCCCGGAGCCTCTTTGATCCGGTTGAATTTTTCGGCGAGATTGGCCGTAATCCCAATGGGTATAAACAGGAGCATCATCACTCCGAAAGTGGCAAAATAACGCTTGAGAATATACCAGTCTAAAATTTTCATGGCTTATAGTCTTGTGCCTAATTTTGGAATCATTCTTTCTTTCCAGACAGAAAAATCGCCGGTGATGATATGTTTTCTTGCGGTACGAACCAACCACAGATAGAACCCAAGATTGTGGATACTGGCAATTTGTCGCCCCAGCATCTCATTAACGGTAAAAAGATGCCGGAGATAAGCTTTGGAGTAATCTGTATCTACCCAGGTAATCCCCATTTCATCAATCGGCGAAAAGTCTTTCTGCCACTTTTTGTTTTTGATATTGATAATTCCGTTGGCGGTAAAAAGCATACCATTCCGGCCATTGCGAGTGGGCATGACACAATCAAACATATCGATTCCGAGTGCGATATTTTCCAGTAGATTGACGGGGGTCCCGACGCCCATTAAATAACGGGGTTTGTTCTGTGGTAAAATATCGGTGACGATATCGGTAAGTTCATACATTTTTTCTGTGGGTTCTCCCACCGATAATCCGCCGATTGCATTTCCTTCTGCCTCGTGAGAAGCAATATATTCCGCCGATTGTTTTCTTAAATCGGTGAAAGTCCCGCCTTGAACGATTGGGAATAAGTATTGCTGATGTCCGTATTTTTCAGGATTATCCTTTAGATAGGTAAAGCAGCGATCCAGCCATCGGTGAGTGCGGTGGGTCGAATTTTTGGCATAGGCATAATCGCAGGGGTAGGGAATGCATTCATCCAGTGCCATCATAATGTCTGAGCCGATGGTGCGTTGAATCTCCATCACGCTTTCCGGACTAAAAAAATGTTTGGAACCGTCGATATGCGATCGAAAAGTTACGCCTTCTTCTTTAATCTTTCGGTTGTCGGATAAGGAGAATACTTGAAAACCACCGCTGTCGGTCAGGATATTTCGATCCCAATTCATAAACCGGTGCAATCCGCCTGCGGCTTCCATGACTTCCATTCCCGGTCGAAGATAGAGATGATAGGTATTCCCCAGGATAACATCGGGATTGATGTCGTTTTTAAGCTCCCGTTGATGAACTCCTTTTACGGTAGCAATAGTTCCCACCGGCATAAAAATCGGAGTTTCTACAGTACCATGATCGGTTATAAATTCACCGGCTCTTGCCTTTGTTTTGGGATCTGTTATATGAAGTTTATAAGCCATTTTCAATAGAAAGGGGCAAAGATATGCAACACGCTGTAAATTTATTGTGATTTATGATATTTGAAAGAGATTCTTTGATTTTATGCATCGAAAAAGTTTTTCCCGGAGCCCAAAATAGGCGGATTCGCAGGCCTGCAAATCCGCCTATTTAAGATTTGACATCGATTGTTTATCAACCTTTATTTTTGGAATTCGGAAAGCCTTCCGCTGTTGTCAAGATCTACATTCATATTCTTATCTACCTCATAAACCAATGGGTCTCCGGTGGCGATTTCTTTCTTTAAAATGTCTTCCGGAGAAAGGTTTTCCAAGTACATCACCAGGGCGCGAAGACTGTTTCCGTGAGCGGCAATGAGGATATTTTTTCCGGCCTTTATTTCCGGAATAATTTTTTCTTTGAAATACGGTAAAACTCGGGCCCGGGTGTCTTTTAAGCTTTCGCCTCCCGGAGGAGGGGTATCGTAGGATCGACGCCAGATATGCACCTGCTCTTCACCAAATTCTTTTCGGGCGTCATCTTTGTTTAATCCGGTTAAGTCTCCATAATCCCGTTCATTGAGTGCCTGATTTTTGGTCACCGGAATATCTTCGCGATGGGTTTCCTTTAAGATGATATCCAGTGTTCGTTGTGCTCGGATAAGATCGGATGTAAAAGCTTCATCAAATTTCTCGTTTTTTAGCAATTCTCCTGCTTTTTCGGCTTCCTCAACGCCTTTTTCGGTAAGATCAACATCTTTCCAGCCGGTAAATCGGTTAGCCAGATTCCATTCCGATTGGCCGTGTCGTACTAAAAATAGTTTCATAAGATTCGTTTCTATAAAATTAAAGATTTAACTATTTCTGATTTCAAACTTTCTTTGTTAAATGTAGAAGATAAGCAAAAATAGTGAAAAATAGATAAGACGATCCTCTCGGACTTTAAAATTGGAGGTTTATGGAAGTTGGCGGGAGATTAACTTTTTGCGTCAATATAAAAATCAATATACCTCAATTACTTTGTCTTCTCGATTTTTGAATTCTCCGATAGGCTCCAAAAAAGCCTCATATCCTTCTGCTTGGAGAAGATTTTGAACCTCTTTTAGACCTTCCGGTCGTACTGCAATTAAGAGTCCGCCGTTGGTTTGTGGGTCGGGCAGGAGTTTAAAGCCTTCCAGCGCATAAGCCGATTCTTTGAAATCTATCTTTTCGCTGATTGCATTCCAATTTCTGAAAGTGGCGTCGGGAAGGATATTTTGCTCGAGATAGGTATCCAGCCCTTTGATTTTTGGAATTTTGTTGTATTGTAGGTGTACAGAGAGACCCGTGGCTTCTGCCATTTCGATGAGATGGCCGGCCAGTCCGAATCCGGTGACATCGGTCATGGCAGTGATGGCTTCTATGAGCCCCAATTTTTGGCCGATTTTATTTAGTGTCACTAATTGATCTTCCAATGTTTTACGATCTTCAGATTCGAGTTTTTTACGTTTTGAGGCGGTAGATAAAATTCCCACTCCCAAAGGCTTTGTCAGTAGGATGAGGTCTCCTTCCTGTGCCGAATCATTTTGTTTGAGGTGTGGTAGTGATACTCGACCGTTGACACTTAATCCAAAAATAGGTTCGCGGCTGTCAATGCTATGTCCACCGGCTAAGGGGATTCCCGCTTCGTTGCAGATTTCTCGGGCTCCGGCAAGTACTTCCTGAGCCGATTCTACCGATAATTTTTCGATGGGCCAGCCTAAGATGGCCAGTGCCAGCATCGGGTTTCCGCCCATAGCGTAAATATCGCTAATCGCATTAGCAGCGGCTACTTTTCCGAAGGTAAAAGGGTCATCGACGATGGGTGTAAAAAAATCGGTGGTGGCAATGAGGGCCTCCTGCTCATTGATTTGATAAACTGCGGCGTCGTCATGGGTGTCGTTTCCCACCAGTAATTCCCGAATTGGAGCTTGTGGAGAGTTGGTTTGTAGAATTTCTTCTAATACCTGAGGGGCAATTTTGCAGCCACAGCCGGCACCATGGGAATACTGCGTGAGTTGAATGGGAGTTTTAGTAGTCATTTTACAGAAATATCAAGATTTTCAAGATGCTCCAGGATTAGTTGGACATTATTTTTTTCATTGGTATCGGGAAGATCGATGGTGGAGGTTGGAGGGTTGAATTTTCGGGCACTTTTGGTATATGCTTTGTCATAGTAGGTAAGCAGAATTGTAAAAGCTTCTTTGAGATTTCCTTCCCGGATATAATTTATTGTTTTTTTCATGGGTAGTCCGCCTAAGCGCTTTTCAATACGCCGAGTAGCTGCAATCATAGCTTTTTGATCAAAATCTCCATACCCTTTTACGATACATTCAAGGCGTTTCTCAAACGGGACATTGATGTTGATACGCTCTGCTGTTTTCATTTGATTAAAAAAGAGATGGGGAATCCGTACATTTCCGATTCGCGTGCTTTCA
The DNA here is from genome assembly GCA_964495935.1 of uncultured Flavobacteriaceae bacterium. GTDB lineage: Bacteria > Bacteroidota > Bacteroidia > Flavobacteriales > Flavobacteriaceae > JAJYSO01. Next base: position 38,387 of record CAZBXQ010000021.1, on the reverse strand, counting down.
CTTTCTATCCAGATCTTTTGACGAGGTTTGGCCTGTTGGTGTAAATTGAACAGGGTGAGGGCCAGATTATTTTCAAATTGCTCGGTGCTGTCCTGCGGGATACCGTTTAGGTTTCCGAAGGCCGATCCTCGATGATGGGCCAAGCCCTCCAGATCAACGACGAGATGTCCTGCTTGCATCAGCTGTTGTAGAATTTCGGTTTTTCCGCTTCCGGTATATCCTCCTAAGACACGTAGATTGTATGGTTGTTCAAATTGTTGAAGCACCCAGTTTCTGAATTTTTTATAGCCGCCTTCAAGGGTGGAGACCGGAAAGCCGTAGAGGTCTAAAAGCCAGGCAACGGCGGCACTTCGCATTCCTCCCCGCCAGCAGTGAACGATTATATTTTGACGGGAGGAGCGACTCACAATGGCCTCGGCCTCACTAACGATAGATTTCATCTTAGGACCAAAGAAATCCAATCCTTGTTTGATGGCTTTTTTGCGACTTTGCTTTTTGTAAAGGGTTCCGATTACAGCTCTTTCGTCGTCACTAAATAACGGCAGGGAGTAGGCCGTACGGTAATGAGCCTGTTGATACTCCTTTGGGCTTCTTACATCAAAAACGACACTATGGGGGGCACGTTCAATGAATTCCTCGATTTCAATACGGTGCATTGACATGCTGCAAAATTATTCTTTTTGCAGTCGAATTTCAACTCTCTGGCTGCGTTTTTAGAAATTTATTTTTCTACAGATTATTTATCATCATCATTGTCATCGTCATCCTGAATACGAAAATCAAGGTCGTCCAGATCTTCTTTTTTACGCTCCGGACGGTTAATATTTCCGGCTTTCTTTTTCTTTGATAGGTTGGCTTTTTTCATTTCCTCGCCGATTTGATTACTGGCAATAAATGAGGTTGTCATCGTATTGAGCATCTCGCTGGCTGAGGAAGGTGAGTTGGGCATCAGAATCAAGTTGCTGTTGGTTTCTTCCCCCACAGCTTGCAAGGTGTCATAGTGCTGGGTAACCACAATAAGTGCCGAGGCTTCCTGAGAATTGATTCCCACAGTGTTTAATACATCGACACTATCAACAAGGCCTTGGGCAATTTCACGACGTTGATCGGCGATTCCTTGTCCCTGTAACCGTTTACTTTCGGCTTCCGCATTGGCTTTTGCCACGATTCGAATCCGATCGGCCTCTCCCTCGTGTTTAGCGGCAGTTTCTTCCCGCTCGGCTGCATTAATACGGTTCATGGCGCGTTTTACCTCAGGATCGGGATCGATGTCGGTGACCAGCGTTTTGATGATATCATATCCGTAATCGAGCATGGCGTCATTTAACTCTGCTTTTACAGCAACGGCAATGCTGTTCTTTTTTTCAAAAACGTCATCCAATCGCATTTTGGGAACTTCAGCACGAACCACATCAAATACATAGGAAGTGATTTGCTCCTGATGACTTTGAAGTTTATAGAAGGCATTGTAGATGCTTCCCACCATCACCTTGTATTGCACGGAAACGCGCAGTTTTACGAAAACATCGTCCTTCGTCTTGGTTTCGATCATGACATCCAACTGCTGAACCTTTAGATTCACGCGGCCCACGATTTTGTCGATAATGGGAACTTTAAAATGTAAACCCGATTGTCGAATAGCTATAAATTTTCCAAAACGCTCAATAATGGCAGCCGATTGTTGTTTTACCGTAAAAAAGGCCGGTAGCACAAAAACAAAGAGAATAACGGCAAGAATAATAATCGTAGTAAGATTACCCATAATTCGATATTTTATCAAAAATTCGAGGTTGAAGATACGAAAAAAAGGATAGGTATGAGCAAGGAAATGATTTTTGGAATGTGGTTTTTGTCATTTTAATTTTCCGAAGATCCAATACCGAGTAAAGAATATCGAATAATCAAGTTTTAGATTTGAATTCCTGAAGTATTAATCAATTGGAGAGAAAGAAAAAGGCTGCTGGTTGTTCATTCTTAGTAACAAAAGTTTCGGAGTTAATACTTCAAGTATCAATTTATGCTTATGGTTTCAAAATCGACACCCCGCCCTGCGGGCACCCCTCTACCAGAGGGGAATTAGGCTTGCTTTCTTTTTTAATCCTTCAAATCTCTAACTAAATTTTATTGAACCTCAAATCCATTCCCCTCTTTTTAAAGAGGGGTGCCGTAGGCGGGGTGTTTCTGATGAATTGAATCCATTTACTGTTTTTGTAACCTGCTATAAAACCCATATCATGGAAGTTGACTCCAATAAACCGTGTTGAATTTGGCACATCAGAATGGCTCCAAAACTTCAGTTAGTAATTATTTCCTGTCCATAGCGAGGCAAGGGTTTTGAAAATGACATCCCCCTAATACTCCCCTGGCCGGGGTGGGATCTTCTTCATCCTTATAATTATCAGAAGTATCTGATAAACAATTTTTTGAAAAAATGTGCTATTGGTAAAAATTGTGAAATACGAACAATTTATTCAGAATCTCATGCTTTATTACGGGATTCGAACATAAGTTGATAGTTCATTTTATTCAAGTAGGGAATGCTGCATCGAGATCGAGTGGGCAAGTTTGTTTGGTCCGTTATTCCATACTTATAATACACCTATACCTTAGTTCACAAAGGCACTATATCCCGTAATAGCCCGTCCTACGATCATGGTGTTGATTTCCTTGGTTCCTTCGTAACTGTAGATTGCTTCTGCATCGGCGACAAAACGGGCGACATCATATTCTAAAAGAATCCCGTTACCGCCCATTACTTCCCGTGCCCGGCTTACGATATCGCGCATACGCAGGGTACAATAGACTTTGGCCAGGGAGGCGTGCTCATCGGTTAGGATTTTTTCGTCTTGCATTTCTGACAGTCGATAAACCAAGGTTTGCATCGCCGTAAGATTGGAGAACATTTCTACTAAATGATTTTGAATCAGTTGATAGGATGCAATGGGGCGTCCAAACTGCTCTCTTTTTTGGGTGTATTTCAGTGCACTTTCGTATGCACCACGGGATAGACCAACGGCAATCCAAGCGACTCCGGCCCGGGTCATTCTTAAAACCCGTGCGGTGTCTTTAAACTCTTCGGCATGCTTGAGGCGATCGCTTTCCGGAACTTTACAATCAGTAAGCGTAATAAGAGCATTTTGGACGGTGCGCAATGCCATTTTTCCTTTAATTCGTTCGGCTTTGAATCCGGGATTTTCTTTTCGTACGATAAAGCCTTTGATATGCCCTGAATTCACATCTCTGGCCCATATAATGGTGAGGTCGGAGAAAGTAGCATTTCCAATCCATTTTTTTTGTCCGTTAAGGATCCAATGCTCGCCGTCAAACTCACAGGTGGTTCGCATACCTTGAGAGACATCGGAGCCCCCCTCCGGTTCGGTGAGTCCAAAAGCTCCTATTTTTTCGAGTTTCTGCATTTTGGGGAGCCATTCCCGGCGTTGCTCCTCACTTCCCAAAAGGTAAATGGACCCCATGGCCAAACCGCTGTGGACCCCGAAAAAGGTAGTGATGGAAGCATCTACCCGAGCCATTTCCTGCGTGAGGATCCCTTCCATAACGTTGGAAAGATTGGGGCAACCATAGCCTTTGTAGGTCATTCCGGCAATATTGAGCGTTTTGAATTTTTCAATGACCTCCATCGGGAATTCTGCCTTATACCAGCTTTTATTGGCCAAAGGACGAATTTCGTCTTCCATAAAATTACGGACTTTCATTTGCAATTCCCGTTCTTCTGAGGTCAGTTTGGTCTCGAGTTTATAGAAATCGGCGTCAATCGGGGGGAGTTTATGTTGCCCTTTCTTCCCCTTGGATTTTAATAATTTCATCATTCCTTTTAATTCCCGTTCGTCCAATTTTCCAAGTGAATCCATGGCTTCCGACAGATCAATTTTTTTGTTGATGGCGGCGAGTTCCTCCAAATCAATGGTTTTCATAAGCCGCATAGTATTTTTTATTTTTCCGAAGAGAGACATAATACTTTTCTTTTTTTGTGAAGAAAGTTAGTAAATATTGTGCTTCTTCTTCGTTAACTTCTTGCTTATTTGAGAATTTGTTAAAACTATGAGGTCGATTATTTGGTGATAAAAAGTTATTGACTTCGGCTTGTTCTGCTTTTAATATGGAAAGAATGCAACTAAAGTCGGCCAGAATGGGTAAGACGGATTTTTGATAACTTCACATCGCTCTGAAAATGGGCTTTAAATAATACTAATAATTGCCTATTTTCGTTAAAATATAGCTGCTAAAAGATCTTTATATGAAACCCCAAATTTTAGATAAAAAAAGTCACGGAGCACGTTCTTTTCGGGTACGACGTCATAATTTTCCATATTTTCTAAAGGTTTGGCATTGTCATCCGGAGATCGAGCTCGTTCTCCTTTTAGAAAGTACGGGAACACGATTTGTGGGGGACAGTATTGAAAAATTTGAACCGGGACAAGTGGTGCTTTTGGGCGAAAATTTGCCACACATGTGGATGAATGATGATGTTTACTTTGATCCGGACTCCAATCTCAAAGCCGATGCCATCGCCGTTCACTTTAAAGTTGATTTTCTTGGAATGCGTTTTTTTGAGGCTCCCGAACTACAGAAAGTACAAGATATGATCAACCGGGCCGGTCAGGGTATTTTATTCCGTGGTGTTGAAGAGCAAATCCGGGATATCCTGTTTGATTTACTCACTGCGCCAAGCCTGGGCCGAATCATAAAATTACTATCTGTTCTTAAGATTTTGGCTGATTGGAAGGACTATAGCTATCTCTCCAGCAAGGGCTTTGCCCAATCATTTGACCCTTCTCCGTCCAATCATTTAAACCAAGTTTACGAATATATTTACACGCATTTCCATAGGACAATTACATTACGGGAGATTGCTGAAATTGCCCATATGAATCCCTCGGCCTTTAGCCGATTTTTCAAAAGAATCCATAAAAAAACCTTTACCCGTTACCTGAATGAAATCCGGATCGGCTATGCTTGCAAGCTTCTCATTGAAGGCGAGTTAAAAATAGCTGCCATTTGTTACGATAGTGGCTTTAATAACCTTTCCAATTTTAACCGCCAGTTTAAACGGATTCGGGGGATGTCTCCTACGGAATACCAAAGCTTATATAAATATTGATTTTTTCTCTCAGAATTGACTTCAACCAGATTCTTTTCCGATAATCATTGATAGAATAGACTTATTAACGATTAATTTTAATTCTCGTATAAATTTATAAGAAGTTGATTATCAATGTGATTATTGTATTTTAAATACGACTAATTAAGATTTTTTGCGCAAAAAAAGTATTATAGACGGTTAATAAATAAGAATTCTATACAGTCCTTTTAACTCATTTTTGGGGATTATTAAATTTATGTCCGACATAATAATTGAACCCTTCGCCAATTCCGAATATAAATCCTTATTGATCCATTGGAGATTCGAGGTGTAGGCTCTCGTTTGCGGGCAAGAGATGGGAAACCAATCAGCGTGAAGATTCTTGATAAGTTATCTGATGAAAGAGAAAATGGATAACAAAAGTCAAAAAAACGGGAGGTTATCCCCAATGTTAAACACTATATCAACCTATCTATTTTAACACTATCACTATGCGTTCAAAACTAAAATATAGCATGATGTTGTTTTTTGTGCTTATGCTACAAGCTACTTTTGCACAGCAAACCAAGGAAGTATCGGGTACGATCATAGATGAGAACGGTATTCCATTACCCGGAGTAACTGTACAAGTTAAAGATACTGATCGGGGAACTTCAACCGATTTTGATGGCCATTATACTATTAATGCGGCAGAAGGAGCAACACTACAGTTTAGCTTTATTGGATATCAGAACGAAGAGAAAGAGGTGGGTGCTGAAAATACGATTGATGTACAACTTAAAACGGATGCTCAGGCTTTGGATCAAGTCGTAGTTGTAGCATTTGGGAAACAAAAGAAACAAAACTTAACGGGTTCCGTTTCTATGGTATCTGAAGAAGCCATTAAGGATAGACCTGTAAATAATGTTATTGAAGCATTGCAAGGTACCGCTACAGGGCTTAACTTCAATTTAAGTACCGGAGGCGGGCAGCTCGATAATTCAAAAGGCTTTAGTATTCGAGGTACCGGAACTGTGGGATCGACAGCTTCTTCCCCCTTGGTTCTCATAGATGGTATGGAAGGTGATTTATCTTCTTTAAACCCGAGAGACGTAGCAGAGATCACGGTTCTCAAAGATGCGGCGGCTTCTTCCATATATGGATCAAGAGCCCCTTTTGGAGTTATTTTGGTAACTACCAAGAAAGGATCAGAAGGTAAAATGTCTGTATCTTATGATGCGATGATGCGGTGGAGTAATCCGTTGCTCTTACCGAAAATGCTGAACTCCGAAGAGTTTGCCACCTACTATAATGATGCCGCTCGAAATGCCGGGATGGACCCTATTTTTAATGAGCAGATTCTTGAAAATATAAGAAAATTCCGTGCCGGAGAAATTGATTATGCCACTACTTGGGATGCCTCCAAACACGAATGGAGAAACTATCAGGAATCCTTTGGAGATGTTGATTGGTTCAAGGAATATTATAGAAGCTGGGTTCCTTCTACAGAACACAACATTTCCGTTCGGGGAGGAGAGGAAAAGGTGAATTACTATTTCTCTGCTAATTGGCTGGGGCAAGATGGACTTATGGAGTACAATCAGGATCGGCAAGATCGATATCAGATTAATGCCAAAATAAACATGCAGATATTGCCTTCTTTACGATTAGATTATAATACCCGTTTTTCCAGAACGCATTATAAAGGCTCTGCTTATATGGATAGTGAGGGAGGGTTGTTTTTCCACAATATAGCCAGAAGATGGCCTACTTTACCGATCTATGATCCCAATGGTCATATTTTATATGGAAACGAAATACCTCAATTAGAAGGGAGTTTAACAAAAAGAGAAAGCGACGAACTTAGACAGCAAATCGGATTGGTTTTTGAACCCATTGAGGGTTGGGAAACCCGGGCGGAATTCAATTATCGAACACAAAACACATTTACCCATCAGCAATTCCTCCCAATATACCAGTATAATGAAAATGGAGATCCGGAGCCTGCTTCTTATGGTTTAGGATACGGCCTATATGATTCTCCTGGTAACTCTCAGGTAACGGAAATGGCCTCCAAGCGGAATTATATGAACGTGAATGCATATTCCACCTATCATAAAGCTCTAAATAAACATGATTTCAAGCTCATGCTTGGCGTACAGTCTGAACTGAACAAAAGCAGAGGTTTGACCGCATTGCGCGATATGTTATACTCTGTTTCTGTACCTACAATAAATACTACATATGGGGAAAATCCGGGTGTTTCCGGAGATTTCCAGCATTGGGCTACATTTGGAGCTTTTGGTCGTTTTAACTATAATTTTGACGAAAAATATCTTTTGGAGTTTAATATGCGTTATGATGGTACAAGCCGATTCTTAAAGGATCAACGTTGGAATTGGTTTCCCTCTGTTTCTCTTGGATGGAATATTGCCAAAGAAGAATTTTGGGATCATTTGGGAGGTTTTGGAAATCGTGTAAATGAATTCAAATTAAGAGGTTCTTATGGTTCTTTGGGAAATCAGAACACCAACAATTGGTATCCGTTTTTCCAACAAATGCCCTTGGGAACCAATAATGGCCTCTGGCTTATAAATAATGCCCGAACCAATACTGCTTCTGCTCCGGGATTAATTAGTACTACTCTTACCTGGGAGAAGATAAAAACATGGAATTTTGGACTTGATCTATCCGCTTTCAACAATCGACTTACTCTTAGTTTTGATTACTTCAGAAGAAATACTAAAGATATGGTTGGCCCCGGTATCGAGCTACCTGCAATACTTGGAACCTCAGCTCCTGAGACCAATAATGCCGATATGTTATCTAAAGGATTTGAAATAGAGATTGCCTGGCGTGGGAATATAGGTGATGATTTTAGCTATGGTATTCACGGCTCACTCACCGATAACCGTCAAAAAATCACCCGATATAACAATGATGTGGGAGATATCAATCAATATTACGATGGACGATATCTGGGTGAGATTTGGGGCTATGAAACGCATGGAATAGCGGCTTCCAATGATGAAATGAATAAATGGCTGGAAACCCATAACCAGAGTGCAATGGGTTCAAACTGGGCTGCTGGGGATATTATGTACGAGGATTTGAACGGAGATGGAGAAATAAACTCCGGCTCACAAACCTTAAACGATCCTGGTGATCTGAAGATTATCGGAAATTCGACTCCTCGCTATAATTTTGGGTTACGTCTCGACATGCAATATAAGGGGTTTGATCTGGGCGTATTCTTTCAAGGTACCGGAAAAAGAGATATTAACGTAGCCGGGCAACCGTATTTTGTTGGTGCCAACGTAAACCAATGGCAGGCGGCAGGATTTCAGACACACTTAGATTATTTTAGACCGGAAGATACCCAAAGCCCTCTTGGCCCCAATACGGATGCCTATTATACCCGACCTCTATTTGATCAAGGAGGTAAGAACTATACCACCCAGACCCGGTGGCTTCAGAATGGTGCATACGTACGCCTAAAAAATATCCAGTTTGGGTATAGTTTACCGCAGGAAACTTTAAAACCTATTGGATTAACCAAGCTGCGAATCTATTTTTCTGCTGAAAACCTATATACTTTTACAAGTCTAAAAAAGATGTACGATCCGGAAACGATTAACGGCTCTTGGGGGCAGGGAAAACTGTACCCCTTATCCAAAGTAATTTCAACCGGATTATCGCTAACTTTTTAAATCAAATTAATCATGACAAGGAATATTTTATTAAAATACAGTGTACTTGGCCTTTTTTTCTTGGGGCTGATGACCTCATGTAATGATTATTTAGATCGTGAGCCGCTCTCTGATGTCACCCCTGATGATTTCTTTGAAAACGAAGGAGACCTTGCTTCATATACGATCTCGAGATATAACTTTCCTACCCACGCAGGTTTTGGAGCCGGAACTTTCCTCACCGATAATGGTACTGATAATCAAGCAGCTCCGGGAGGAAGTAATATCTGGGTTCCGGGGGAAGTACGAGTTGGAACTAATGGAGGAGCTTGGGATTTTGGTCAAATAAGACAAATTAACTACTTCCTGAATACCGTGGAAGAAAGACAAGAAAATGGAGAAATTACCGGAGCAGAAGCCAATATCAATCATTATATTGGTGAGGGTTATTTTCTGAGAGCGTATGAATATTTCAATAAACTAAAATCTCTTGGAGACTTTCCTATAGTCACAGAAATTCTTCCCGATGACAAAGATTCGTTGACGATGGTTTCTAAAAGAAGACCTCGTAACGAAGTCGCTCGTTTTATTATGGATGATCTCGATAAAGCTATAGAACTTTTGAAATCCAGCCCGGTAGAGGGGAAAAACAGAATAAGCCGAGAAGCAGCCTTGCTTTTAAAGTCTCGAGTAGGGTTATTTGAGGGAACATGGGAAACCTATCATAAAGGAACCGCTTTTGTACCGGGAACCTCAAATTGGCCGGGTGCAAAAGTTGATTATCTGTCTGACTATTCGATCAACATCGATTCAGAAATAGACTTCTTTTTAACAGAGGCAATGGCAGCAGCAGAAGAAGTTGCAGATGTATTTCCGTTGACTCCCAATTCACATCCTTCTGACTTTAGTGGCAAAGAAGTTTTTTCCAACCCTTATTTCATAATGTTTGCTGCCAATGATATGTCTTCCTATGATGAGGTTATACTTTGGAGGCAATATAACAGTGATTATGTCGAGCATCGAACGCAGGATTATTTAGGAGAAGGAGGAGCATCTACCGGCTATACACGAGGTTTGGTAGAATCCTTCTTAATGAAAAATGGGTTACCGATCTATGCCTCAGGATCCGGATACAAAGGAGATAAAACTTTAAAAAATGTACGGGATGGAAGAGATGAAAGACTCCAGCTATTCCTTCGGATACCCGGCGATGATTTAGACGCAGACCCGGATGATCATATTCATATCGCCGATTTGCCTAATCTTTTAGCCATCCCGGAACGTAAATCAACGACCGGATATGAATTGAAAAAAGGATTGGGAGGCGATTCTGATTACTATGTATCTTCTCGAGCGAGTGTAACCGGATCTCTCGTATTCAGAGCGACAGAAGCCTATCTAAATTATATAGAGGCAGAATATGTAAAAAATGGAAGTCTGGACGGAAAGGCTGTTCAATACTGGAAAGAGCTAAGAAATCGAGCTGGAGTTTCCGATAATCTGGAACAAACCATTGCAGCGACCGATCTGTCACAAGAAAATGATTGGGCAAAATACTCAAAAGGGCAGCTTATCGATAAAACATTATTCAATATTCGACGAGAACGTCGAAACGAACTTATTGCAGAAGGAATGCGATATGATGATTTGAGAAGATGGAGAGCCTTAGACCAGCTTTCAAATTATCAAATTGAAGGTTTTAACTTATGGGATGAAATGTATAAAGGTTACGTAAACGATAATGGTGAGAGTCGGCTTAAAACTTCAGATGATAGTTCTGATCCTAATGTCTCTCCACGTTCAAAAAGTAAGTATCTTCGCCCGTATCAAATTCGAACTTCCAACAATAAGTTTTATAATGGATATAATTGGACAGATGCCCATTATTTAAGTCCTATTGCCTTCCGTCATTTCTTACTCACCTCAGATGGTGATCCACAAAATTCGGTTATTTATCAGAATCCTTATTGGCCTGTTCAATCCGGAGCTACGCCACTGAGTGATTAGTTTATATCTACTTTACAACACATTTATAAAAAAGGATTTGGAAGACCAAATCCTTTTTTTGTACAATTAGCGTTTAAATTTTCTTTAATTGGCTGTGATTTTCCGGGAGGATATCTTTTGTGAGTTCCTTTTCGAATGGGGCATATCATTAGTTTAAACGAATTTGGGTGGATATCGCCCGCGAAATAGCGGAACTTATATATTCATTCTTTCCCTCAAAATCGAATTCAACTGAATTCTTTCCAGAATTTTATGATTATTAACTTTTCCCTGCTTATTCTGCAATAAATTACGATTAATCACGAGTATTTTTAAGTATTTAACAAATTACTCTAAAGTTTATTTTTTAAGCTTTAAGGATTTATAAAAATAATTTGATGAAATAAGAACAATTGTTTGCTATATTTTTTGTTGAATGCAAAAATAGTATTAGTGATGGATAAACTTTAGGTAATTAATAACAATATATTAAATAAACTTTGAAAAGCGTTAAAGCCAATAGAATATTTATTGTTTAAATAACCTAAAATATATGAGATCTGATATTTTAAAACTATGTATGATTTTCACCCTTCTATTCGGGCAAATAGTTTTGGCTCAAGAGCGGGAAATCTCCGGTACTATTACCGATGAAAACAATGTTCCTTTACCGGGGGTGAATATTACGGTAGAAGGCACCACGCGAGGAACTCAATCTGATTTTGATGGGAACTACTCTATAAATGTTTCAAATGAAGAGACTTTGGTCTTTTCTTTTGTAGGGTTTGAGGATCAATCTGTTGTGGTTGGCGATAATTTGACTATTGATGTTACAATGATTGAATCTGCAAGTGCCCTGGATGAAGTGGTTGTTATTGGGTATGGGACCGAAAAAAAAGTGAATCTAACCGGGGCTGTTTCAGAAGTGAGCTCAGAGGCTTTTGAAAGTAGACCCCTTGCTAACTTGGGAGAAGGTTTACAGGGAAAGGTTCCTAACTTAAGTATAACTCCAGGAAATGCACCAGGGCAAGGTTCGAGTTTTAATATTAGAGGTTTTACATCTATTAATGGAGGGAGTCCTTTAATATTAGTGGATGGGGTTGAGCAAGATCCCAATTTAATAAACCCTAATGATGTAGAGAGTGTTTCCGTTCTTAAAGACGATGCTTCTACGGCTATTTATGGGTCACGTGCTGCATATGGTGTTATACTGATTACTACTAAATCTGGGGATAGGGGAAAAACGCCAACCATTAATATTGGAAGCTCATATGCCATTAATGATCGAACAGTGAAACCCAGATATATGAACTCCTTAAATTACATTAATTATATGGATGAGGCAAGTAGAAATGCTGGGAATCCAAACTATTTTGATGACAGAATTAGGAAAGGTGTCGAGGCTTATTTCAACGATCCCTTAAATAATGAACCTGTTTTATATAACCCAGAAATTGACAAGGACGGTAAATACGTATATGTGGGAAATACGGACTGGGCCAGCGAACTTTATAAGAGAGGGAGTATTCTACAAAACAACCTATCTGTCAGTGGAGGAACAAAATCATCTACGTACTATTTTTCTTATGGAAACTCAATACAGAAAGGGTTCTTACGATCATATAATGATAAATATGAGAGACATAACGTATCACTAAAAGTTGCTACCCTACTTTTGGATTGGATAAAAATATCTGGAAACGCACGTTATACTTATTCTAATGAAGATCATCCCTCTGGCGGAGTTGGTGGTAATTCAGGAATAACGGCAACAAGTGGGCAGTTAAAGAACGACCTTCGACCTTTAATGCCGGTAACACATCCTGATGGTGAATGGGCTGGGCAGGGGAGCTTTACGAATCCTTTTGCAGTAGGAGCTGAGGGAGGACATGATCAGACAAAAATAAATGACCTTACGCTTACAGGACGTATTGAAATCACTCCAGTAGAGGATTTACATATAAAAGCTGATTATACTTTCAATCCTTACTCGAGCAACAACGAATTTACTTCTCGATTATTCGAAGAATTTCACGCAGATGGTACCACAAATATCTATCCTTGGACGAACCCGAACTTAGTACGACTTAACAATCAAAATAATTATTATCACTCTTTCAATTTGTTTGGGGATTACTCAAAAAGTTTTGGTAATCATAATTTTAAAGTTCTTTTGGGCTATAATCAGGAGTATAAAAAATTTAAAGGCTTTTTGGCGCAGCGTACCAATCTTATCGACAACGACCTCCCGGCAATAAATAGAGCAACTGGAGAGCGTACAGTGGATGGCTCCAATACAAGTTGGGGATTATTGGGCTACTTCTTTAGATTTAACTATAATTACATGGAGAAGTACCTTTTAGAAGTTAATGGTCGCTACGATGGGTCTTCTAAGTTCCAAAAAGGACATCGCTACGTCTTTTCACCATCTTTTTCAGGAGCTTGGAGAATTTCAAAAGAGAATTTTTGGGATAAAAATAAAAGATTATTTCGTTTAATTAACGAGTTTAAGCTTCGAGCTTCCTACGGCCAGCATGGAAATCAGAATGTTGGGGGTAATTTTCCATATGTATCGACTTATGGTATAAATACATCGTTACCTTATCTTTTTGGAACTTCCTCTTCCTTGCCTGTGTCGGTCATGCCAGGAGGATTAATTAGCCCAAACTTCACTTGGGAAAAGGTGAAGCAGTGGAATATCGGTGCAAACTTAGGTCTACTTAATAATAGATTGACTGTACAATTTGACTATTACAATCGTTACACAAAAGGGATGCTAACGCAAGGTCAACCTTTACCGGCTATTTTAGGAACAGGAGTGCCAAATGAAAATGCCGCAGACTTAAAAACTGAGGGCTGGGATTTTTCGATTTCTTGGAAAGATCAGTTGAGGCCAAATTTATCTCACAGAGCTTCTGTTATTTTATCTAATTCTAAAGCCCATATCACAAAGTTCAATAATCCTTCTATGTTATTGAGTAATTATTATCCTGGTTATAGGATTGGTCAAATATGGGGCTTTGAAACTGCAGGACTGTTTCAAACTCAGGATGAAATAGATAATTGGGTAGATCAGTCTAAATTATATGGAGGACAGTGGAACCCGGGAGATGTAAAATATGTGGATAAAGATGGAGATGGAGAAATAACCAATGGTGATTATTCTTTAGAAGATCATGGAGATCTTAAAAAAATTGGAAATTCTGAGCCTCAGTATGAGTTTGGAGTAAACTATGGAATAACATGGAATAATTTTGATTTAGATCTTTTCTTTCAAGGCGTACTCAAACAAGATTTTGTCCCTGATGGAAGATATTATGGAATTGATGTGGAGTGGGACGTCCCTATGACAGAGGCATCAAATTACTGGTCCCCAAATAACCCAGACGGCTTCCTGCCAAAACCATATATCGATGGCGGACACGGAAATAGAGGCGCAGCCTTGAATGGAGTCCCTGATCGCTATTTACAAGACGCCGCATATTTGCGTTTAAAACAAGCTACATTGTCTTATACTCTTCAAAATATCAATTGGCTAGATAAGGTAGGGGTAAATGCCATAAAACTCTATTTTACAGGACAAAACTTATTCACATGGACGAGTCTCTCAAAATTATATGATCCGGAAAATTTGAGCCTTATGGGCTATCCCGTTACAAAGTCCTATTCTTTTGGTATAAACCTAACTTTAAAATAAATAGTAATGAAAGCTAGAAATATAAAAATTATCGTTTTACTTTTAATTGCTTCCGTTTTCATTTCTTGTCAAAACGTTTTAGACAGAGAGCCCCAAGATGCAATTACAGATTTGAATTTCTGGAGCACCACAGAAGATTTAGAATTATTCTGTAATAACTTTTATCCATCGTTATATACCCCTGATGTAGAAGCTGACGTCCAAAGCGATGATGCCGTCCCCAATTCACAAAACGACTGGCTATTTAATAATGTCACAGTCCCTGAGAGTGGAGGAGGATGGGCCATCGAAGATTGGGAAAACATTAGAAATACAAACTATTATTTGACTCACTACCAAGAGGTAGAAGGAGATGAAAGTCTAATCCAGCAATATACCGGTGAAATACATTTTTTTAGAGCTTACGAATATTTCGAAAAAGTGAAAAGATTTGGAGATGTTCCGTGGATTAATAAGGACCTAAATATTGATGATGAGGAATTCCTATTTAAAGAAAGGACTCCAAGAAATGAAGTTATAGACAGTATTCTTTCTGATCTCCAGTACGCAACAAATCATTTGAAGTTACCTTCTGAATTAGAAGAAGGAAGAATTCATAAATTTGCCGCACTTCAACTCATGGCTCGAGTAGCACTATATGAAGGATCCTGGATGAAATATCGGGATGAAAGTGGATGGGAATCTTACCTCCAAACTGCTGTTGATGCAGCAGACCAAATTATGAATGAGGGGGGCTATGATATTGTAAAAGCTCAAGTTGATTATTATTTTAGGGAAGGGGACCTAATCGATCAAAAAACGGATACTTATAGTGATAAAGATTATCCTTTATACTATAAGGGACAGTTTATACAAGAAGATTTAACTTCAAATGAAGAAGCTGTATTGTCAAAATCATTTGAATTGGATGTGTTAACACATGGTATATCTCGAAGAATTAATGAGTCTGGCATTGGAATTAGTAAGGATTTTATAGAGTCTTTCTTGTCTGTTGATGGGTTGCCGATAGCTTTGAGCAGTTTGTATGAAGGTGATGATTCGGCCGTTACAGAGTTTAAAAATAGGGATCCTAGATTACGGAATATGATAGACAATAGATTTCTGCCTAATGATGTTAACAATAATGTTATAAATTCAAATTATTTAACTGCTCTTAATAGCAATGTTCCAACCGGTTATATGCAATCTAAATATCGGAATCCATTAAGAGAGCAGAATGAGGCAAATCAGAGTACTTTTGATCTTTATGTTTTTAGATATGCTGAGGTTCTATTAATATACGCTGAGGCAAAAGCAGAGCTAGAGAATATAAATCAAAGTGACTTGGATAAGACTATAAATAAGTTAAGAGCCCGGTTAGACAGCCCAGATTTGCCAAATGGTAAGATGGGAAGGCTCACTATGACCCCTCCCACTGACCCTAATTCTATTACTATAACAGGAGAGCCAAGATATGGCTATGAAATTCCTCCTTTGATATATGAAATTAGAAGAGAAAGGAGAATTG
Organism: uncultured Flavobacteriaceae bacterium; assembly: GCA_964495935.1. Classification (GTDB taxonomy): domain Bacteria; phylum Bacteroidota; class Bacteroidia; order Flavobacteriales; family Flavobacteriaceae; genus JAJYSO01. The sequence goes on along the minus strand of CAZBXQ010000021.1, from coordinate 22,428 downwards.
AACTTGCTTTTGAAGGATTTAGATGGGATGATATTGTAAGATGGAATGCAGGGAAGTTAATTGAAAATCCAAAGACTATTTATGGAATAACAACGAATAAAAACATAGAAAAAGACTACAATGATTACTTTGATTCAGACATCTTCAGTAATGTTCAAACTGTAAAAATTAGTGATTGGGATGGAGAAAAAGAATTAGTCGCACCTTATGGAAATGTAACTAGAAAATGGGATGATAGACTCTATCTTCACCCTATACCGAAAGAAGAAATCTCATTGAGTAATGGAAGCTTAGAACAGAATCCTGGATGGTAAGTGTCAATCAAATAGTCTTAAAAATGAAAACTATATTTTTGGGAAAATTGTTTTTGGTTTTATTTGTGGTTAGCTGTCAAAACCCAATCAAAGATCCGGAGCCATATGGAGCTTTGCCTTCTAATTCTCAATTAAATTGGCAAGAACTGGAGATGATTGGGATAATTCACTTTGGACTTAATACGTTTACAGATCAAGAATGGGGTTATGGAGATGTTGCGCCTGAAAAATTCAATCCATCTAATTTTGATGCAGATCAGATTGTTTTAGCTGCTAAGTCTGCAGGAATTAAAGGATTAATATTGGTAGCAAAACACCATGATGGATTTTGCTTATGGCCCACCAAGACGACAGATTATAATATCACCCATAGTCCATGGAAAGAAGGAAAAGGTGATATGGTTAAAGAATTTGAAGAAGCAACCAGAAAACAAGGGCTGGAGTTTGGAGTTTATTGTTCGCCTTGGGACAGGAATAATGAATATTATGGAACAGATGAATACCTTGAGATTTATAGAGAGCAACTTAGGGAATTATATACCAATTATGGGCCTATTTTTGAAGCTTGGTTTGATGGTGCTAATGGAGGAGATGGGTATTATGGAGGTGCTGATGAAAAGCGAAAAATAGACAAAGACACTTATTATGATTGGGACTCTACGTGGACTATAGTTCGAGAATTACAACCTCAAGCAGTCATTTTTTCAGATGTAGGATGGGATGTGCGTTGGGTTGGAAATGAAAATGGGTATTCTGCTGATACCACTTGGCAGACATTTACACCAAAAGGTATTGACGGGAGCGAACCGGCTCCGGGCAATGTACAATATGAAGACTCTCCCATTGGAACAAGGAATGGAGAATATTGGATGCCAGCTGAAAATGATGTGCCTTTGCGACCGGGCTGGTTTTATCACCCTGATGAGGAGGGTAAAGAAAAAAAGCCAAATAAATTGTTTGACATGTATGTACACAGTGTTGGCCGATCAGCCAATTTGAACTTGGGTCTTGCGCCGGATTCTACCGGACAGCTTAGTGAAAATGATGTTAAAAGTTTAGAGAAATTTGGAGAGCTATTATATCACACTTTTGCCAATAACTTGGCCATAAATGCTTCGTTTAAAGCTTCAAATATTAGAGGAAATGACGAAGACAAATATGGCCCTGAGTTTTTGATAGACGGAGATCGCTATAGTTATTGGGCTACCGATGACAATGTACTTACGCCAACACTAGAAATCACTCTAAATAAAGAACGAGTTTTTGACATCATTCAACTACGGGAAAACATCAAATTAGGTCAACGGATTGAGTCTATGGCCATAGACCGGTGGGATGGTAATGACTGGGAAGAAATGGTAACTGTCACTGGAATTGGTGCTAATCGAATAATAAAACTTCCTAACGAAATAAAAACAAAAAAACTTAGGCTTCGAGTAATAGAATCACCGGTTAGTATAGCCTTGAGTGGTTTTGGGCTGTTCAAAATGAAAGAATAGAAAGTAATTGTCTTTTGTGTAAATTTAAAAATGCTTGTTTTAATCATAGAATTCCCCGAGGCTTGCCTCGGGTTGTAGTAAAGGAAAAGTTTGAAAAACGGATGGGTTTTTCAATGAATAAAATCTTTTCCTTTGAATACTTCGTGGGCTTGCCCCGAAGCAGTTTATTAGTACAGAGAATTGTATTTCTAAGATGGCATTCTACTTTGGAAAGATTATGTATCATATTAATACAGAAAAATCAATGAAATCCATATTTTGCAACCTCTTTTTTTTGAGTTTATTAACTTTTGGTGCTTGTCAATCATCCTCTCAAAGAGAAGAAAACGAAAAGCCTGTCACAGCCAATAATTACATCGAAATTGCTCCAGAAGACACACCTGAAAGTATCGTAGAAAAGGCTGCTCATGTTATCCCTTCTGATCGCCAACTACACTGGCAGGAATTGGAGCTAACCGCTTTTATCCACTTTGGAGTCAATACTTTTACTGATAGGGAATGGGGGACCGGAGATGAAGACCCGACTATTTTTAACCCTACCGAACTGAATGCCGAGCAATGGGTTAAAACCCTAAAAGCAGGAGGGTTTAAGCAGGTTATTCTGACAGCTAAACATCACGATGGATTCTGCCTCTGGCCTAGCAAGTATACCGAACACTCTGTTAAGAACTCTCCTTGGAAAGGAGGAAAAGGTGATGTGGTTAAAGAATTATCGGAAGCAGCCAAAAAATATGATATTGGCTTTGGTGTTTATCTTTCTCCCTGGGATATGAACTATCCCGATTATGGGGATACCGAAAAATACAATGAATATTTTGAGAATCAGCTCACCGAGCTACTGACAAATTATGGGCAAATTGATGAGGTCTGGTTTGACGGTGCCAATGGCTCCGAATCCGGACAAAAAGTACCGGAATACCAGTTTGATTCCTGGTATAGCCTGATCCGAAAGCTCCAGCCTCAAGCCGTGATTGCCATCATGGGACCCGATGTACGCTGGGTGGGAACGGAAACGGGGTACGGCCGAGAAACCGAATGGAGCGTGGTGCCCATTAATGCCCAATTACAAGAAAACATCGCTAAACATTCCCAGCAGGACGTCACGTTCCGACCTGCAGGCGATATGACCGATGAGGACTTGGGAAGCCGCAAAAAAATTGAAAAAGCTAAAGGTTTAATATGGTATCCTGCCGAGGCTGATGTCTCCATTCGACCGGGATGGTTTTATCATAAAGACCAAGACAGTCTGGTCAAAACCCCCGAGAAATTATTGGATATCTATTACAGTTCGGTAGGCCGCAACAATGTGTTGCTGGTTAATTTCCCTCCGGATAAAAGAGGCTTGATTCACGAAAACGACATTGAATCCTTAAAAGAATGGCGAAGAATTTTAGACGAAACGTTCTCAAATAATCTGGCCGTAGATGCCGAAATAACCTCAGAAAACGGAGAGCATCCTCAAGCACTGTTGGACGAGAATAAAGATACCTATTGGACTACCACCAAAATGGATACAACGGCTCAATTGGAATTTGAATTGGACGGTGAAAAAACCTTTGATGTACTGATGTTGCAAGAACATATTAAAATCGGACAGCGCATCGAAGAGTTCGAATTAGAATATTGGGATGGAGAAAATTGGAGGGAGGCTGCCAAAGGTACAACAGTAGGTTACAAACGACTTTTGCAATTTGAGCCCATTACAACTGATAAAGTAAAACTTAAAATTACGGCTTCCAGGCTGAATCCGACATTACAGAGTTTTGGATTGTATAAGCAGCCATAAAATCATAATCCTATAATAATGGAATTAAAAAAAAATACATTTCTTTTGTTCTTCTTCTTTCCATTGCTCTTGGTTAGCCAAGAGCACGACATGTCGGAATCCTATATCGAACCTACGGATCCTTTGGTCATTAAAAATCTCGATAAATGGCAAGACCTTAAATTCGGATTGATGATGCACTGGGGGCCCTATAGTCAGTGGGGGGTCGTAGAAAGCTGGAGCATTTGCCCCGAAGATGAGGCCTGGACGCAACGGGACACTACCCATGGAAAGACCTATTTCGAGTATCTCAAAAATTATGAAAACCTCCAAACTACGTTTAATCCTGTCGATTTCAATCCCGGGAAATGGGCGAAAGCAGCCAAAGATGCCGGAATGAGATACCTTGTTTTTACGACTAAACATCACGACGGTTTCTCAATGTGGGATACCAAAGAAACGGACTATAAAATCACCTCGGATAAAACGCCTTTCTCAACTAATCCAAAGAGCGATATTGTCAAAGAAGTTTTTGATGCTTTCCGCAAGGATGATTTTATGATCGGGGCTTATTTCTCTAAACCCGACTGGCACTCCGATTATTACTGGTGGCGTTATTTTCCACCAAAAGATCGAAACGTCAATTACGATCCGGCAAAATACCCTAAACGCTGGCAAAAATTTAAACAGTTCACCTATAATCAGATTAACGAGTTGACCTCCGATTATGGTCAAGTAGATATCCTATGGTTAGACGGCGGGCAAGTTCGCCCCCTACCTGAAGGAAGAAAAGGCTTTGATCAGAACATCGATATGGACTGGATTGGAGGCATGGCTCGAAAAAACCAACCCGGAATCCTTGTGGTCGATCGAACCGTTCCCAGCAAATGGGAAAACTACGTCACTCCTGAACAGACAATTCCCAATCAGGTCATTGAGGTTCCCTGGGAAAGTGTGATCTCCATGGGAAATTCCTTTTCATATGTTCCCGGTGATCATTATAAGACCTCTCAAAAAATTATCAATTCCTTAATCGAAATTGTAGCCAAAGGAGGAAGTTATTTGCTAAATATCGGCCCCGGACCCAATGGTGATTTTGATCAAATTGCTTATGATCGTTTAAAAGCCATTGGCCAATGGATGAATATCAATGGAACAGCCATCTATAAAACACGTCCGGTAGCTCCCTATTTCAAAGATGAATTTTACTATACCCAAAGTAAAGATCACAAACAAATCAATGTATTCCATACCCCTAAAAATATCGATCAAGATTATAAAGCTCCTGAACAGATGGTGTTTGCCATACCGGAAGGGTTTAAGCCCAAAACAGTAAAAGTATTAGGCGTTAACTCTAAAATCAAATGGAAGAAAAAGGGAGATCAAATCGAAGTTAAACTACCTAAAACACGAAAAAACTTACAATATGCAACTGTTATTCAGGTAACAAAGTAACAATGAATATATCTATTAAAACATCCGTCCTTTTCCTGCTTATTTTTGGATTTAAGACGGTTTTAGCTCAACAAAAGGAGCCCGTTTACAAAGACCCGAGCCAACCTGTGAAGGCGAGAATTTCTGATTTAATGGAAAGGATGACCCCTGAAGAGAAGTTCTGGCAGTGTTTTATGATTCCGGGGAATCTAAAGGATTTGGAGACAAACGATTTTTCCAATGGCATTTTCGGTCTTCAGATCAATGCCATAAAAAATGAGGAATCCAATCAGTTGTTAAATTATGACACTACCGAAAAATTGGAAGATCTTGCAGAGATGATCAACCGGATACAAAAGTATTTTGTCGAAGAATCAAGGCTTGGAATTCCTATTATTCCCTTTGATGAGGCCTTGCATGGGTTAGTACGCGGAAGTGCAACGGTTTTTCCTCAAGCAATAGGACTGGCCGCCTCCTTTAATATAGAGTTGATGGAAGAGGTTTCATCGGGAATTGCCAATGAAGCAAGGCTTAGCGGTATCCGACAAGTACTTTCTCCTGTTATCAACTTATCTACAGATCCGCGCTGGGGCCGGGTGGAGGAAACCTATGGTGAAGATCCGTTTCTTACTACTAAAATGGGAACGGCTTTTATCAGTGCCTTCGAGAAGAACGGCATAATCACTACACCGAAACATTTTGTGGCAAATGTTGGGGATGGTGGGCGTGACTCATATCCCATTCACTGGAGCGAACGCTATTTGGAAGAAACGCATTTGATCCCTTTCCATAAAGCATTTAAAAATGCGGGGGCACGTTCTGTCATGACGGCATACAATACAGTAAAAGGTGCTCCAGCTACTGCCAGTAATTGGTTGTTGACAGAAAAGCTTAAAGAAGAATGGGGATTTGACGGATTTGTCATTAGCGATGCAGCCGCAGTTGGAGGGGCCAGTGTTTTATTGGCTACGGCCAAGAACAGTCAAGATGCTACAACACAGGCTCTAAAAGCCGGGTTGGACGTGATTTTTCAAACTGAATACAATCATTATAAATTATTCAGCCCTCCTTTTCTTGATGGTTCCATTCCTCAGGAACGAATAGATGATGCAGTTGCTCGTGTTCTAAAAGCAAAATTTGAGCTTGGGCTGTTTGAAGACCCTTATGTTTCAAAAAAAGAAATCGAAGAATTAAAGGCTATTGATCATAAAAAGACAGCCTATAAGGCTGCTATAGAATCTTTTGTACTGTTGCAAAACAATCGCAATACACTACCGATTGCCGATACTTTTAAAAACATATTAGTGGTAGGAGCCGATGCTAAGGAAGTGAGGCTCGGAGGATATTCGGGAGCTACCGAGGAAACAGTGTCTATCTTGGAGGGAATCAGAAACAAAGGAAAACAAGACAGTAAAAATATTCACTATGAAAAAGGGATAACTTGGGATTTAAAAGAGTTTCAAGTTATACCTAATAAATTTCTCTTCCAGGAAGGTCAAAACGGCCTGGTGGGAGAGTACTTTGCCAATAGTTTGTTAGAGGGGAGCCCGACAATACAAAGGATTGATAATAAAGTGGATTTTCATTGGACTCTATCTTCGCCTGATTCTAAAAAATTGCAGAAAGACAACTACAGTGTGAAGTGGAAAGGGGAGCTAAAGGCTCCGGCTACGGGGGAATATAAAGTGGGATTACGGGGAAATGATGGGTTCAGATTGTATATAAATGGTGAAAAGGTCATCGATAGATGGGAGAAATTGAGTTATTCTACCGATAAGGTTGAGATGAAAATGCAAAAAGATGAATTATACACTATTCTTATAGAATACAAAGAGGAAAGGGGAAATGGTCATATTGAACTAATCTGGGATTATGGTCTTCCCGATTATCAGAAAGATTATAACAAGGCTCTGGAAGCTGTAAAAGGAGCAGACTATATCGTGATTACGGCGGGGATTCATGAAGGGGAGTTTCAGGATAGAGCTTCACTCAGTTTGCCGGGCAATCAAGAAAAGTTTATCAAAGAAGCAGCTAAGCTTGGGAAACCTATAACCGTGGTTCTGGTTGGTGGATCAGCAATTAAAACTACAAATTGGAAAGAAGATGTGGGAGCCATTTTGGACGTTTGGTATCCGGGACAAGAAGGAGGAAATGCGGTGGCCGATATTTTATTTGGGAAAGAGAACCCTTCGGGTAAGCTTCCGATAACCTTTCCTATTGAGGAAGGACAATTACCTTTGGTATATAACCATTATCCTACAGGAAGAGGTGACGATTACTATGACTTGAGTGGAGAGCCACTGTACCCCTTTGGTTTCGGATTAAGCTATACATCTTTTGAAATGTCTAAACTGTCGATTAACCGCGATTCTTATACTAAAAATGATACTATTACGGTGAAGGTGGAAGTGACAAATACGGGGGCAAGAGAAGGTAGTGAGGTTATACAGGTATATGTTAAAGATTTGCTGGCCTCTGTACCTCGACCGGTTATAGAGTTAAAAGGATTTGAAAAGGTTCATTTGGAACCGAACGAAAGTAAAATCATAGCCATTGATATTCCTGTTTCTGAACTGTCTTTTTTGAATAAAGAAAAGAACTGGGTTGTGGAGCCCGGAACTTATCGAATTATGGTAGGTAATTCCTCGAGGAATCTTCCACTTAAAAAAAATATCAAAATTCGTTAGATTTCATTTATTAACAAAACGATAAAAACATCCTTACTCGAAGATTAGAGGAGGATTTCTAAAAAAAATAAGATGGTTACAGTTCTAAAGAACATTCTATTCTCACTTTCCTTTAGCATCGTTTTTACAAGCTTTTATCAAGAAACCTATCACCCCACCCAAGAAAACTTAGAAGCCCGGGAAAACTTCCAAGACCATAAGTTTGGCATGTTTATCCACTTCGGAGTGTATTCGGAGTTGGGGCGGGCAGAATGGGTGATGAACAATGACAATATTCCTTTTGAAGACTATAAAAAACTGGCTGATTTTTTTAACCCGATCGACTTCGATGCCAAAAAATATGTGACTTTAGCCAAAGAAGCCGGGATGAAGTATATCACCTTGGTGACTCGTCACCACGATGGGTTTAGCATGTGGGATACCGAGTATTCCGATTTTAATATCATGCATACCCCATTTGGAAGAGACTTGGTTAAAGAATTGACCGATGAAGCACATCGACAGGGAATAGGAATTTTCTACTATTATTCGCTATTGGATTGGGGGCGAGAGGATTATTCCTATTGGACGGGAAGAACCGGACAAGGAACGGGTCGAACCGAAAAAGGGAATTGGGAGGACTATATCCAATTTATGAAGGATCAACTCACGGAGTTGCTCACCAACTATGGAAAAATAGACGGAATATGGTTTGACGGGTATTGGGATCAGTCTAAAGAGGAAGGGAAACCCGATACCTATGTCGATTGGCATATGCGGGAAATTTATGATTTGATCCATCAGCTGCAACCTCAAACGCTAATTGCTAATAACCACCATTTAAAAGCTTTTCCGGGAGAAGACTTTCAAACCTTTGAAAAAGATTTGCCGGGACAAAATGAATCCGGTTTTAGTGGAGGGCAGGAAATTTCAGATCTCCCTTTAGAAACTTCTGCAACCATGAATGACTCTTGGGGTTTTAATTTAACCGATAATAATACCAAATCATCTCGGGACATTATCGATTTATTGGTGCGGGCCGCCGGAAGCAATGCCAATTTACTGATGAATGTCGGTCCCATGCCCAATGGTAAGATTCCGACTGAGTTTATAGACCGGTTAAAAAGTGTAGGAAAATGGCTCGATCGGTATGGAGAGAGTATCTATAACACGAGAGGAGGATATATCATGCCTCAGGAGTGGGGAGCCATAACCCAAAAAGATGATAAATGGTATGTTCACATTCTAAAAAACAGTCCGGATGGAGTGGTCTTAGAAGATTTTCCCTATAAAAAAATAAAAAAGGCATATACGCTTAGAGACGGGGATAAAATCCAATTTGATATAAATAAGGAGGCCAAAAAACTTACGATGACCGGTAACTTTTCAGTTGACGAGGCCGACCCCGATTGCATTATAGTAATAGAGAAATAATTTTATTTTAAAAGTATGCTATAAATAACGTTATATTTAAGCATCTCCTATGATAATATTTTTATGAGTAAAAAACGCAATTATCTCTTTCCTCTAATCCTCATTACCAGTTTATTCTTTTTCTGGGGGTTTATCCATAATCTGAATCCGGTGTTGATTCCCCATCTGCGGCGGGCTTTTCAGCTTACCGATTTACAGTCTTCCTTTATTGATTCCTCCATCTATATTGCTTATTTCTTAATGGCCATTCCTGCCGGGAACTTTATGCAGAAGTTTGGTTACAAAAAGGGAATCTTACTGGGGTTAACCTTCTTTGCCATTGGTGCCTTTTTATTTATTCCGGCAGCAGGAACGCAAAAATATGTGTTTTTCTTGGGGGCTTTGTTCGTTTTGGCTTGCGGACTTGCTTTTTTAGAAACGGCAGCCAATCCATACGTTACAGTATTAGGGCCTAAAGAAACGGCTCCTAACCGACTTAATTTCTCACAATCTTTTAATGGCCTGGCCGCATTTCTCGCCCCTATTATCGGCGGGAAATACATTCTGACGGAAACCGAACTTACCGATGTGCAAATCCAGGCACTCTCGCCTTCGGCGTTGCAAGAATTTCTAACACGAGAGGCTGAAAGCGTGAAAGGACCTTATTTGGTTTTGGGGTCTTTAATTATTCTCGTAGCCATTGCTATTTATTTTACTCAACTACCGGAAATAAAAGAAGAAGATGAAGGAAACTCCTCGCTTCTTCAGGCCTGGCGACACAAACATCTTCGCTGGGCGGTGGTGGCTCAGTTCTTCTATATTGGAGCACAAATTTGCGTATTGAGTTTTTTAATCCGATTTATCATGGAATCGGCCAATTTAACGGCAAAAGAGGCTGCCATTTATTCCGGATTTGCGGGATTGGCTTTTATGGTCGGCCGGTTTGCGGGAACCTTTTTTATGCGATTTGTCAAACCCTACCGGTTACTACAAATTTATGCTGTTGCCAGTATGGTATTAACAGTAATTGCTATTTTTACGCAAGGTAACGTCAGCATCTATAGTTTATTGGGAGTTGCTTTTTTTATGTCGATTATGTTTCCCACCATTTTTTCACTGGGACTGGCGGATTTGGGAAAAGACACCAAAATTGCTTCTTCCCTTATTGTTATGGCTATCGTAGGAGGAGCTGCCCTTCCTCCGGTATTGGGCTATGTTTCAGATTTAACCGGTAATATACAATATGGATATTTTGTACCGTTTGTCTGTTTCTTTGTGGTTTTCCTTTTTGCGATAAAGGGATGGAAACCGGTGAACGAGTTATGAGATTGCGAGGGTTGAGGCTCTCGAAGTCCGAAAGAATTATGGAACGCTGAGCGGAGCCGAAGCGTAGTTATGAGTTATATGGATGAACTAAAAACAATAAATAAGAATTTAAATATAAAGTACAAGACCTGACAGGTTTATCAACAGTGTGAAGATCAAACCTGTCAGGTCTGCCTTGAATTTTAAAATTTTAGTGGTAAGCTGTAATTAAAAACTAATCCCTAACCTATGCGGTATATATTTTTATCAATCTTTTTTCTATTAACTTTGGGTATTCAGGCACAAAACGGCCAAAAGCCAAAAATCGCCATTGTTGGAATTGGTGGTGAAATCAGTACCTTTTCTCCGGATATAACGACCTACGAGGATTTCCCGATTTTAAGAGGGCAAGAGCTGATGGATAGTTATCCCTTCTTTCGCCCGGACTCCAGCCTTACCGACAAAGCGGAATGGGTGCCTATTTTAAACGGATATGCTTCTACAGGAGGAACCATTGAATTTAAAGCCTATGAAAAAATTGTCCATGAAGCGATTCGTAAATTGAAAGAGAATGCTCCTTATGATGGGATTCTTTTCGACATTCACGGAGCCATGATCGTGCAGGGAATGGATGATCCTGAAGGAGATTTTATCTCTCGGATACGAGAAGCCTTGGGTACTGAGGTGTTAATTTCAACAACCATGGATCTCCACGGCAGTGTTCCCCGGAGGTTGGCCCGAAATACAGATTTGATCACCGCTTTTAGAAAAGCTCCGCATGACGACCGTTTTGAAACCAAAAAACGAGCCCTTGTCAATTTGTTGGATCGGATTGAAAAGAAAAAAGGGAAACCCAAATACAAAGCCTGGATTCCGGTTCCTATCCTGCTTCCCGGAGAGCAAACCAGTACCCGGGTGGAACCGGCAAAAAGTTTATATGCGATGATTCCGGAATTGATTCATGGAGATAAAGTAATCGATATTGCCATTTGGATGTCCTATCCCTGGGCCGATAAACCCGATAATCACGCCGTGGTAATGGCGTATGGAGATGACAAAAATGCCGTTCAAAAAGCGGCAGAAAAAATCGCTAAGACCTTTTGGGAGGTTCGCAATCAGTTTGATTTTGTAAATGAAACTGTAAGCTTCGAGGAAGCGGTTGAAAGAGCTCTGAAAAGTGACAAAAAGCCCTTTATTATCAGTGATATGGGGGACAATCCCGGAGCCGGTGGTTCGGGAGACATCACCTGGACTCTGCATGAACTCCTACAAATTCCGATATTCACGGATCCGGATGGTAAATCCTGGATCTACGGCGGACTCAAAGCTCCGGAGTTTGTAGAAAAAGCGGTAGAAATCGGCGTGGGGAATGAAATCGATGCCAGAGCCGGAGCCGAAATCGACGATCGGTATGCCGGTCCGGTACAAATCAAAGGTAAAATTGTCAAAATTCGGAAAGGAGATAAAGATACCCAGGTGGTTGTCAATATAGGAAATGGCTATGTGGTTCTATCCTCCGGACGATTTACGTTTCACTACAAAAAACAATTTGAGAATTTAGATTTGGATCCGGAGAACTCCGATATTCTAATAGTAAAACAAGGCTATCTGGTCAAAGAACTTTATGATATGCGAGGGGATTGGTTGATGGCCCTAACGCCCGGTGGCGTCGATCAGGATTTAAAACGATTGGATTACCACCGGATTCGCCGGCCGATGTATCCGTTAAATGATTTTAAAAAAGAACCGAATTTAGAAGCGAGATTCATTCATTTAGCCGATGAGATCAAGAGATGATCTTTGGGTTATGAGCTTGCGAGGGCTGAGGCTCTCGAAGCCCAGAAATAAATTTTTCGTAAGACTTGACAGGTTTATCAGTCGCTTATGATAATTATGAAAATGCAAAAAACATCCCTCCCCGGCCCTCCCTTTCAAGGGAGGGAGCTAAGTAAGTCCCCCTTCGAAGGGGGATTTAGGGAGATGTTCCCGAATTTGGGACACTAAGTGGAGCCAAAGCGTGAATTTTAAATTATGAATATCGAGTTCTTGATTGTGAGTTATTTCCTTCGTTTGTAAGTAGGAGGCAAAAAAGGATATAAAGTGAATAAATCACTCGAAAAAGGATTAATAATAAAGATTATAAGAAAACCAAAAGAAGATTCTGAATAAATTATTCGTGCCTCACAATTTTTCAGAATGACAGGATATGAGGCAGAAGATTTAATTTTCAAAACGAATACTATACAACACTACACTATACAATTTACAATCAAAAAATATGTTTTCATTAAAAGACAAAAAAGCCGTCATTACCGGCGGCGGTAGCGGAATTGGAAGAGCGATTGCTGAACTCTTTGGGGCTCAGGGAGCTGAAGTCCACATTTTGGAGCTTAACGAAGAAAGCGGAAAAGAAGTGGCTGACCACATCAAAGAAAAAGGCGGTAAAACGGCCGTTTACGCCTGTGATGTGTCTAATCAACAACAGGTTAAAGCTTTCTTTAATAAATTAGGGGCTTTTCATATCCTGATCAACAATGCAGGGATTGCCAATATCGGCACAGCCGAGAGTACGACCGAAGAAGAGTTTGATAAGGTTTTTGCGGTTAATATAAAAGGCGTTTACAACTGCCTGCATGCCGGAATCCCCCATTTAAAAGCTTCCGGAAATGGTGTGATTTTAAATATGGCCTCCATTGCTTCGCTGGTCGGTATCCCTGATCGCTTCGCCTACAGTATGGCCAAAGGTGCCGTCAAGACGATGACCATGAGCGTGGCACGGGATTATCTGGAAGCTCACATTCGTTGTAATTCCATCTCTCCGGCACGGGTGCACACCCCTTTTGTAGATGGGTATCTGGAGAATAATTATCCCAATAATAAAGAAGAGATGTTTGCTGCTTTATCGAAAACACAGCCTATTGGGAGAATGGGAAAACCGGAAGAAATTGCCGCATTGGCCTTATATTTATGCAGTGATGAAGCCGGATTTATCACGGGTTGCGATTATCCCATTGATGGTGGATTTACAACATTGAATAATTAAGACACTACTTGTCGTAGGTGTCTCAAAAGTGTCATTTCGAACGTAGTGAGAAATCTCAAGATCCTGATAAATAGGAGATTCCTCCTTCGTCGGAATGACAAATTACTTCAATAAAGAGGTTATGGGACAACTACCTCGAAGTCGAGTAAACCTCTACTTCGAAGTAGATTCTGAATAAATTGCTCGTGCCTTACAATTTCAGGATGACAGCAATAAGTTTTTAATTTTGAGTACGAACCAACTAAAGACTTAGAACGATAATAAGAATTTTGAATTTTTAGTTGTGAGTTAACGAATAACCATTAAACGAATAAGCACTAAACACTAAAAAATATGAAACTGATCAAATTTGGAGAACCGGGAAAAGAAAAACCCGGCATCATCAAGAACGATATTTATTATGATGTATCGCATCTGGTAGAGGATTATAACGAAGCTTTTTTTGCCGGAAACGCTTTAAACGAGCTCAAAAAGAAGATCGAAACAACCGATTTAAAGGAAATCGACAAAAACGTGCGTTTGGGCTCTCCTATTGCCCGGCCTTCAAAAATCATCTGTATCGGTTTGAATTATTCGGATCATGCCGAGGAGACGAATGCAAAAACCCCGGAAGAACCCATTATCTTCTTTAAATCCACGACTTCCATGATCGGTCCCAACGATGATGTAATTATTCCCAAAAACAGTAAAAAAACAGACTGGGAAGTGGAATTGGGATTGGTTATCGGGAAAAAAGCATCGTATGTATCTGAAGAAGAAGCTCTTGATCACGTGGCCGGTTATGTTTTGAATAACGATGTGAGCGAACGCGAATTTCAATTGGAACGACTGGGCCAATGGGTAAAAGGAAAGTCTAATGACACTTTTTCGCCGATTGGTCCCTTTGTTGCTACTCCCGATGAAATTGACGATGTCGATAATCTGCGGCTCTGGCTGAAGGTCAATGGCGAACTCAAACAGGACGGGAATACGGCCAATTTGATTTTTGACATCCCCTATTTAATCAGCTATATCAGTCAGTTTATGACCTTGCTCCCCGGTGATTTTATTACCACCGGAACACCGGCCGGTGTGGGCTTGGGTCAAAAACCCGAACCCTGGTACCTTAAGCCCGGAGACGTGATGGAGCTTGGAATCGAGGGCTTGGGAAGCAGTAAGCAAGCAGTAAAAGCTTATTCCGAATAGAAATAGCAGATCTTGAAAGTTTCCAAAACCTTCAAGATCTCAACCAGAAAAAACAAAGAAACAGAAACTGACCCAAATTGTCATTTTGATCCCGTATGTACGGGAGAGAAATCTCAGAAGCCTGATAAAGAAGAGATTCCTCCTCCGTCGGAATGACAAAACATTCCAAAGAAGAGGTTGCAAGGCATTCAAAATGACATGTATGACTTACAAAAAGAGATAATCACGACCTGACAGGTTTCCTTTCACATGAAGATTATAAACCTGTCAGGTCTCAACCGGAAAAAACAAAAACCATGAAACGTTACGTCTTAGCCCTGGATCTGAAGGATAACCCACAAAAGATTGCGGAGTATGAAAATTATCATCAGAACATTTGGCCGGAAATCAAAAAGAGTATTACGGATAGTGGGATCGAACAAATGGAGATTTACCGGACCGGGAATCGGCTGTTTATGCTGATGGAAGTCAACGATTCCTTCTCTTTTTCTGCCAAAGCCAAAGCCGATGCCGAGAACCCCAAAGTTCAGGAATGGGAAAAACTGATGTGGAAATATCAGCAGGCGATTCCCACGGCCAAACCCGGTGAGAAATGGGTGCTTATGGACAAAATATTCGATTTAAAATGATTGATACACACGTTCATTTCTGGAAATACGATGAAGTTCGCGACGCTTGGATCGACGAAACCATGGAGGTGATCCGAAAGGATTTTCTGCCGGAAGACCTCGATCCGCTTCTCCGTGAAAATGATATTGAAGGGATTGTGGCAGTTCAGGCCGATCAAAGTGAAGCCGAAAATCAATTTCTTTTGGAGTTGGCCGAAAACAACCCCAAAATCAAGGGAATTGTCGGTTGGATTGATTTGTTAAGCGATGATTTGGAACGCCATCTTGCCAAATATCAAGCAGAATCTCTACTCCGTGGATGGCGTCATATCGTTCAGGCAGAACCCCCGGGTTTTATGGAACAATCACAGTTTATTAAAAATGTAAAGACCATCGGAAAAGCCGGTTATACCTATGGAATCCTGATTTATCACCACCAGTTTCCCGAAGCTTTGCAATTTGTAAAACAATTGCCCGAACAGCCTTTGGCTCTAAATCATTTGGGTAAACCGGATGTACGTCATTTCGAATATAAGGAATGGCGGAAAAATCTCGGAAAGCTCGCCGAACACCCCAATGTATTTTGCAAGCTCTCCGGGTTGGTGACCGAAGCCGATAAAGGGCAATGGACGGTAGATATGATACACACTTATTTGGATATTGCCATTGAAGTATTTGATGTGAATCGGGTAATGATAGGTAGTGACTGGCCGGTGATGCGGTTAAATTCTAACTATGCGGAATGGATGAATATTTTACGAGATTACCTAAAACCATTTTCCGAAACAGAGCATGCACAGATTACCCGAGAAAATGCTATTAATTTTTATAACCTCAACGTATGAATCTCAACTTAAAGGATAAAATAATCGTCGTCAGCGGTGGTGCCAAAGGCATAGGCCGGGCCATTGTTGAAGTTCTCGCTGAAGAAGGTGCCTGCCCCGTAATTCTTGGCAGAAACGGAAAGGACAATCAAAAAGTAGTGGATGTACTTTGGGAGAAAGGCCAAAAAGCCGATTCTTTTGTCGCCGAACTCACCCATCCGGAAGAATGTAAAGCCGCCATTGATTTTGTAACCGACAAATATCAAAAAATTGATGGCTTGGTCAATAATGCAGGGGTCAATGATAATGTAAGCCTTGAAAACGGCAGTTATGAGGACTTTATGGCCTCCTTACAGAAGAACGTCGTACATTATTATTTGTTGGCACATCACGCTTTACCCGAACTTAAAAAAAGTAAAGGTCCTATCGTTAATATTGGCAGTAAAGTCTCCCTGACCGGACAAGGAGGGACCTCCGGGTATGCCGCTGCCAATGGCGGTCGGAATGCTTTAACTCGGGAGTGGGCAGTCGATTTACTCCCTTATCATATTCGGGTCAACGCCATTATTGTAGCCGAATCTTTTACGCCACTTTATAAAAAATGGATTCAGACTTTTGACGATCCTGAAGCTAAATTAAAATCTATAGCCGATAACATCCCCTTTGAACATCGGATGACCAAACCGGAGGAAATCGCCTATACCGCAGCTTTTCTGCTCTCGGATAAATCCGGGCATACCACCGGGCAGCTCGTCCATGTAGATGGAGGTTATGTGCATTTGGATAGAGCGTTGTGAATTTAGAGATTAGTGATTAGAGAGGAGAGGTTAGAAAGGATTCGGTATGGAAATAAAAAAACCCGGATTCATCACCAGCACAAAGTCTGGGAGAGGAATTACCGGGACAGCTATGACAAAGATACGATATTATTATGAACAGAGAGATCTATGAAAATATTTTTTCTGCGAGACGTATGGAGAAGTATTTCAGATATCATAAAGATAACGAAGAGAAAGCCCTCCGTCATTATCATGTAAACATTAAAGTGTCTGAAGCCTTTTATCCCTGTTTAACCCTCTTTGAAGTCGCTTACAGAAATGCGATTAACCGTGAATTAGTTAAGGAATACGGAGAAGATTGGTGCCTTAAAATTAATAGCCTTCCCGGACTTAAAAATTTAAGAAGAGAGATCAATAGAGCTCAAAAAAATATAAATAACAGGAATGAAGTTGTAGGTCCAAACAAAGTTGTTGCGGAACTCACATTCGGGTTTTGGGTTCGACTTCTAAATACTGAATTTGAATTAGTATTATGGAAACCTTTACGAAGAGCATTTCCGCATTTAGAGAAAATCAAACGACAACGTAAAACAGTTTCCTCCCCTATTAATAGGATTAGAAACTTTAGGAACAGGATATTTCATCATGAACCCATAGCTTGGAATATGGGTAGTCTAAAGGAGATGCATCAGATTATTACAGAGACTATGAGCTGGCTAAATAAAGACTTGGTGGCCATTCTTCAGATTAATGATAGATTACCAAATATTTTACTGGAAGCAGAAAAAGAATTAAAATAAACCAATGGCCAATAATACATTATACAAAAATACACTATACATTATACAATGAAAATTACATCAATAGAAACCAAAGACGTTCGGTTTCCCACCAGTTTATCCCTGGATGGTTCCGACGCCATGAATCCCGATCCGGATTACTCGGCGACTTATGTCGTTTTACATACCAATCATGAAGAATGGAAAGGCTATGGCCTGACTTTTACCATCGGTCGGGGAAATGAAATCTGCGTTCAAGCCGTCGAAGCGATGAAGCCTCTTTTAATCGGTTTGTCGCTGGAGGAAATCAAAGCCGATATGGCCGGTTTTTTTCGACACATTACCGGCGATAGCCAGCTGCGGTGGCTGGGACCCGAAAAAGGAGTGATCCAATTGGTGACCGGTGCTTTAGTCAATGCGGTTTGGGATTTGTATGCTCGGGTTGAAGGCAAGCCGCTTTGGAAACTTTTAGCCGATATGACTCCGGAGGAATTGATTTCTTGTGTCGACTTTAGCTACTTAACCAATGCCATTACGCCGGAAGAAGCACTTGACATACTGAAGGAAAATGAAAACTCCAAAGCCGAACGCATTGCCGAATTGGAGAAAAATGGATATCCGGCTTATACCACTTCTATCGGGTGGTTGGGCTATTCTGAAGAAAAAATTAGAAGACTCTGTAAGGAAGCCCTAAATGATGGATGGATCCATTTTAAAATGAAAGTGGGGAAACATCTAAAAGACGATTTACGCCGGGCTGCCATTATTCGGGAAGAAATCGGCAATGAGAAACGCCTGATGATGGATGCCAATCAATACTGGGAAGTTGATGAGGCCATTGCCCGTATGAAAGAGCTGGCACACTATAATCCGTATTGGATTGAAGAACCTACCAGTCCGGATGACGTGTTGGGGCATCGACAAATCCGGGAGGGAATTTCTCCGATTCGAGTGGCAACCGGGGAGCACTGTCAAAATCGAATTGTCTTTAAACAATTGATGCAGGCCGAGAGTATTGATATTTGCCAAATTGATAGTTGCCGGGTCGGCGGAGTCAATGAAAATCTGGCGATTCTATTGATGGCTGCTAAATATAAGATTCCGGTCTGTCCGCATGCCGGGGGTGTTGGGCTCTGTGAATATGTACAACACCTCTCTATGGTGGATTATATTTGCATCAGTGGAAGTAAAGAAGGTCGGATGATCGAATTTGTCGATCACTTGCACGAGCATTTTAAAACTCCGGTTCAAATGAAAAAAGGCTGTTATATGCCGCCTCAAGCTCCGGGATTCAGCATAGAGATAAAAGAAAAATCAGTTGAAGAACATCTTTATCCAAACGGGAAAGTGTGGCAGGATCTGAGAAAGGCAAAAACAAAGGCAAACCTTTGACAATTCCCCTCTTTTTAAGAGGGGTCCCGCCTCGGTGAGGGGGTGTTTTTCCATCCTGCTTTCACTGGGTTAAAAGCAATTCGGTACAAGGACAAAAAACAGATCAACCCCTTTCCGGCGGCTTTGGCCGTCGGTTAAGAGTATGGTATAGAAAGAGGACTTTAGCCCCATTTTTATAGTATGATTATTTAAATTGAATCAAAATCACAAAATCATGGAATTTCAATATGACTCCCGATATCCTTCTATAGAATCCCTACGGACAAAAGCCAAGAAACGGATTCCCGGTTTTGCCTTTGATTACTTGGCCGGAGGATGTAACGAAGAAATCAATCTCAGAAAGAACACATCGGAGATCCGGGAAATCGAGCTAATGCCCAAGTATATCACGGGTAGGAATCAAGTTGATATGCGTACGGAATTGTTCGGGCATATCTATGACGCTCCTTTCGGGATTGCTCCGGTGGGTTTACAGGGGTTGTTCTGGCCGGGAACGCCGGAGATTCTGGCAAAAGCAGCATTCGACTATAACATTCCCTTTTGTTTAAGCACGGTGAGTACGGCCAGCATCGAAACCATTAGTGAAATCACCGAAGGTCGGGCCTGGTTCCAGCTCTATCATCCGGTAGAAGAAGAACTGACCAACGATCTTTTAAAACGGGCTGAAGCAGCAGAGTGCCCCGTATTGGTTATTCTTTCGGATGTTCCCACATTCGGCTATCGAAATAAAGAAATCAAAAACGGTCTGAGCGTTCCTCCTCGCATGACGGGACGCAATATCCGGCAGATCTTGACACATCCGAATTGGGCCTTCAGCACCCTCTTCCACGGGATTCCTCAATTTAAAACCATGGAAAAATATATCCCCAAAGGGATGAATATGCATCATTTGGGGTTGTTTATGGATCAAACTTTTGACGGTCGGCTAAATGACGATCGGGTCAAAGCCCTGCGAGATAAATGGAAGGGAAAATTGGTGATGAAAGGATTGTCCAGTGAGGAAGATATGGAAAAAGCGGTTCAATTAGGATTGGACGGAGTCATCATTTCCAATCACGGGGGACGTCAGCTTGATGCCGGCCCCTCCACGATAAAAGTTTTACAGGAATTGGCACCCAAATATAAAGATAAAATCAAAATTATGATGGACAGCGGAATGCGGTCTGGTCCCGATGTGGCCAGAACATTGGCCGCGGGAGCAGAATTTGCCTTTTTGGGACGGAGTTTTAATTACGGTGTCGCTGCGTTGGGCAAAAAAGGAGGGAATCATACCGTTTCCATTATCCAACGTCAACTTTTACAAGTTATGGAACAGATTTGTTGTGAAAAGGTGAGTGATTTTCCAAAGTTTTTGATTAAAAACTAAGACCCGCCTTTTTCTGACAAATTCTCAGAGAGCAGCGTGTTATTGCATATACAATTACTTTATCAACCCCTATGAATACTTGAAATTATGAAAGATTCGGTTTTTACTAAACCTTTTTTAATCCTACTGACCTTTTTTCTGAGCTTACAAACCTATTCCCAATCCCCTAACACTGATTGGTTTGAAGACGCCCGCTACGGAATGTTTATCCATTGGGGATTATACAGTGCCGCAGAAGGCCTTTGGAAAGGCGAAAAACTTCGGTATATGAACGATTACGCGGAATGGATTCGCTACCGCAATCGAATTTCCAAAGAAGAATACGGCGAGCTGGCACAGCGTTTTGATTGGGATAAAATTGATCCGGAAGAATGGGTAATTCAGGCTAAAAAGGCAGGAATGAAATATATCATCATGACCGCCAAACATCATGACGGCGTGGCCATTTGGGATACTGAGGTCAATGACTATTCCCTTCCCAAGTTATCGGGAAGCGGCCGGGATATCATTGCTGAACTGGCCGAAGCCTGCCGAAAACACAATATAAAATTGGGCTTTTATTACTCCCATTGGATTGATTGGGTCGAACCCTACGGCTGGAACCACAATCAGGAGTTGACCGGTCGCGTGACCGATGAGCAATTTGATTCGTATTGGCAGGGAAAAGTGATTCCACAGATTAAAGAATTGCTCACAGAATATGGCGATGTAGCCTTATTCTGGTTTGATATGTGGATTCCGTACCAAAAGTCCATTATCAAGAAAAAACAACTCGTCCAACTGGCCAAATTGATTCGAAAATATCAGCCTGATGCATTAATCAACTCCCGTTTAGGCTTGCCGCCAAGTTCAGCGTATGTTGATTTTGAGACCTTGGGAGACAATGTTTTTGGAGAGGGATATATCGACCATCCCTGGGAAACACCGGGTACGATCGCTCATTCCTGGGGGTATAATGGCCAGGAAACTCAATGGAAATCTATTGCTCAAATCTTTAATTCTTTAATTGGAAATGTAAGCTTAAACGGGGGTTACACGCTGAATATCGGACCCCGTGCCGATGGTAGTATTCCCTATGAAAGTCAAACCCGGCTCAATGAAATTGGGAGCTGGCTCAAGCAATACGGAGAGGCCGTTTATGGTAATACGGGGTTAGCCCTGAGACAGGAACCGGATTGGGGAAAACTGACGTATAATCCGGAGAGAAAAATGATCTATGCCCATATTTTTAATTGGCCGTTAGACAAGTTACTGCGTCTTACCGGAATCAAAAACACACCAAAAAATATCCAATTATTGAGGCAAGACGGCTCTGTAAAAAACTTGGAATTTGATCAGTTTGGGCCGATTCTCCATATTCACTTACCTGATGAGGCCCCGGATCCCTATGATGCCGTAATCAGAATAGAAGTGGAAGACTCCCTAAAACTCAATAAACAGGTAGTCGCCGAATCTTCTTTCGGAGGATTCTCCCTACGGGCTAAAAATATGACCAATGCGTCTAAAGATCTGGATATATCACCTTATGACGGGAAACGTCCGGAATTTGTAAAAGTAACAAATGAGAAATTGGAATGGAATGTTTTTTTACCGCAAAAAGGAACCTATAAGATAGATATTTCGGCTCATAATCCCAACGAACAGACGATTCCTGTTCAAATTCAGGTAGGAAGCCAAACGCTTAAAGCTAACCTCGATCCCGATGGCCGGGTAGTTGCAGAACCGAACCAAAATAACTATACCGATGAATTCGTGGATCGGCATCTTGGGAAGATCGAGATTGATAAACCCGAAAAACTGACTGTGAAATTCAGTTCAAAAGAAGAAAAGGAGGTTTGGTTGAATTATATCTGGATCGAGGCCGAGAATTAGTCGGAGTTATTATAAAACATATTTACAAAAGTTTCGGAGTTAATACTTCAAGTATCAATTTATGCTTATGGTTCCAAAATCGACACCCCGCCCTGCGGGCACCCCTCTACCAGAGGGGAATTAGGCTTACTTTCTTTTTTAATCCTTCAAAACTCTAACTAAATTTTATTGAACCTCAAATCCA
>CAZBXQ010000020.1:21623-50323 GCA_964495935.1 uncultured Flavobacteriaceae bacterium | reverse complement strand
TATTTTTAGCATTTTCCCTCTTTTTTATCTCCCTAAATCCCAGTAAATACAATGCCTTACCACAATTCTAAATAGATTTTCGGGGGATGGCTAATTAAAATATATCTGTTAATCCCGGATCGGAAAAGACCATTCAGGGAAGTGATTTAAATCTTTTACTGAGCTTTCGCATACTTGAGTTTATTACGTGACTTTATGGTTTACAGTAATTTGAATCGGTTAAAAAATATCCTTATTGCTTGTAAATCACCATTTGCCTTTTCCTAATTCGAACAAAATAAGGTAATAGGGTTCAAGGGATTCTATATTGAACAGGGTTTTAACAATATAAAGATATCTCGTTTCTCGTACCTCGAAAAAATCGACATGACATCTTCCTCCGACTCAAAACTTGAGTCTCAGAGAGCCCTCTATTTATTCTTCCGCAAAATATGAAGTAATCAAATTACCCTAATAATAAGAGAGACAGGACTTGTCCTAAAAACCTTATTCCGGTCGTCGTTTGAAATCTAATTCCGGATACTTCCGAAAGTTGTGTTTTTTATTTATAAAATTACAAAAGTTTCGGAGTTAATACTTCAAGTATCAATTTATGCTTATGGTTTCAAAATCGACACCCCGCCCTGCGGGCACCCCTCTACCAGAGGGGAATTAGGCTTGCTTTCTTTTTTAATCCTTCAAATCTCTAACTAAATTTTATTGAACCTCAAATTCATTCCCCTCTTTTAAAAGAGGGGTGCCGTAGGCGGGGTGTTTCTGATGAATTGAATCCATTTACTGTTTTTGTAACCTGCTATAAAACCCATATCATGGAAGTTGACTCCAATAAACCGTGTTGAATTTGGCACATCAGAACGTCTCCGAAACTTCAGTAAAATTATCAATCTGATGTTTTATGTTCAAATACTTCGGTATCCCGACTTCTCGACGATTCCCATATTTTTCCAGATTCCTACCTTTCCTTTGCCACAAATGAACGGCATAATGTACGCTTTAAAAGAAATCAACAGCCTTAGAAGGCAATTTACACATTCTTTGACGGGAGGAATAGGAAATGCCAGTCGAGAAAAGATACCTCGATCTCAAATGGAAAAAATCCGATCTGTATTAGTAACCCGCCCCAATCATCGGCTGGGAAATTTACTCCTCATCACGCCTCTATTACAGGAGATTGAGCGCATCTTTCCCAACGCCAAAATTGACGTGTTTTTAAAAGGAGGATTGGGGCCGGTTATTTTAAAAGAATATAGAAATGTCGATCAGATTATTGCTTTACCCAAAGAACATTTTAAGCAACTTCCAAACTATATGAGCACATGGTTTAAACTGCGAAAGAAGAAATACGATCTGGTTATTAACGCGGTTCCCGATTCTTCCTCGGGAAGGCTTTCCACTAAACTATCACGTGCGAAATACAAGTTGTATGGTGAGTCAACACACCGTATCGAAACGTTACCCGAAGATTGCGAGCATATTGCAAAACTCCCGGTGTGCTATCTGCGGAGTGCGACAGCCGGAATCCCGTCGGGACCAGTCCCCGAAATCCCGTCATTAGACCTTAAGATTTCTTCTAAAGAAATTGAAAAAGGAAAGGAGGTATTAGAAAATATCACCGGTCATCACCCTCGTGTACTGGCCATCTTTACTTATGCCACCGGCGAAAAATGCCATCCCAAAACCTGGTGGCAAGAGTTTTATAAAATGCTGAAAGCTAAATTTCCGGATTATTTTATTTTGGAAATCCTGCCCAAAGAGAAGGTCTCACAAATTGATTTTGAAGCCCCTGCTTATTATAGCAAAGATCTCCGCGAAATATGCAGCGTTCTGGCCAATACGAAGGCTTTTGTGGGAGCCGATTCCGGAATGATGCACCTCGCAGTCGCTTCTAAAACCCCGGTTATGGGATTATTCAATGTCACAGAGTCTAAAAAATACCGCCCATACGGAGAAAAAAATCAAGCGGTAAACACCATCCAGACCCCCATTGAAGCCATTATGGATAAACTCAATACAACTTTAACCGATACGTAAATCGAGAGGATCAGATTCCCGTTTGTTTCCAGAATTAAAAATAATATTTGTCCAGAAATTAAAAATCCATACAAAATGAAAAAATATGTAATCTATAGTTTTGTATTCTTTTTCGGCGTCTTTAGCCTTCCCGCTCAAGATCTCTATGAAAGCGAAGTCCCTTCTGTAATCCTCAATAATTTTCAAAGCACCTTTCCGGATGCCTCTGATGTAGAATGGGAAAAAAAAGAAGATCAGTACGAAGTCGAATTTGAAATCGGGTATTGGTTTGACGATCATGTTGCCTGGTATGATTCAGAAGGAAAGCTACTTCGACATCAGCAAGAAATCTCAAAAAAGGATATTCCCGAATCGGTCTATAAGAATATAAAGAAAGACTACAAGTGGTACGTCATTACCGATACAAAAAGAATTACGCAAGGCGAGGAAATTACCTACCGTGTAGAACTCCGCTCTTTTATCAAAGAATGGGAGGTTCTTTATAGTGAGACGGGCGAAGTCTTGGGAAAGAGAAGAGATTAACCAGTCTTTGTTTTTTGATGTGGCAGTTACCCCTTATTACAATACATCCGATTTATGGTAGGGACGCCCCTTAAATTTCATCTATATGTTGTTTAGCTTATTGCTGACTTTATTTCTTGTGGCGTTAAACGGGTTTTTTGTAGCCGCCGAGTTTGCCATTGTCAAGGTTCGGCCTTCCCAGATTAACACCCGAGAACACACTTCAAAAGCCTTACAAAAAACCACCCACTCCATCCTTCACCACTTAGACAGCAATCTGGCTGCCACTCAATTGGGGATCACACTGGCCTCTCTGGGATTAGGTTGGGTGGGCGAAGGAGTAATTGCTCAACTGCTAAGACGTCTTTTTACCGCTTTGGAACTGGGGCTGTCAACTGCCGGAATTCACGCCCTCTCAGTTCCTTTGGCCTTTGCGGCCATCACCTTTATGCATATTATTTTTGGTGAATTGGCACCCAAATCCATTGCCATCCGAAACCCTGTGGGCACCACTTTATGGGTCGCTTTTCCCTTAAAACTGTTTCATCTTATCTTTCGTCCCATTATCGGATTACTCAACGGAACTGCCAATCTCTTGCTCAAACTTGTCGGGATTCACCCGGTGAGCGAAGGGGAGGCCTTTACTGAAGAAGAGCTGAAACTTATTGTCACCGAAAGCCGGGAAGAAGGAAGCATTCAGGAAACAGAAAGAAATCTGATCTACAAGGTTTTTGATTTTGATGAAAGAGAAGTGGGAGATATTCTGGTACCCCGCATGGATCTGATCTCCATTAAAAAGTCTTCTTCCTTAAACCAAGCTGTAGATCTGACACTGGAACATGGTTATTCACGATTTCCCGTATATGAAGAAGAACCCGACCAAATTATAGGAATGATCTACGCCAAAGATCTGTTGAAGGTGACCCACCAAAAAGGACAAGAGCCCTGGATAAACTATATTCGTCCCCCTTTTTATGTTCCCCAGAACAAAAAGATAAAGGATTTGTTGAAAGCAATGCAAGCTCAAAAAATCCAAATGGCTTTTGTAGTCGATGAATATGGTAGTGTTATGGGCCTACTCACAATCGAGGATATTTTGGAAGAGTTGGTCGGTGAAATCCAAGATGAATACGACGATGAAAAACCACCGGTTATCAAGCAGGATCCGTTTACTTATCGTATCGACGGGCAAAAACCCATTTCGGATATCAATCGCTATTTACCTTCCGATTTGCCCGAAAGCGATCAATACAACACCATTTCGGGACTGGCACTTCAACATTTTGGAGACTTCCCCAAAGAAGGATCTCGTTTTTTATGCGGTCCCTATGAAATAAAAATACTCAAAACCGACGGCCGGGTCGCCAAAACCGTTCTGGTCCAATTAATCAATAAAAAAACAACACCTAACTCATTTACTTAGTCTGAAAACAACAATGGAAAAATCGAATCGACTTTTACAATTAGCCTTACTTTTTTCCCTTTTATTTACCGTTAGTCCCTTATTTGCCACCTCTTATATTCAGGACTCGACAACCTCCAAACAGCTCCCTGCAAACCTCCCCATTTCTCAGGAAAGCATTGAAAACATTCACGTTAAACCTGCTAAAGAAGGGATTCTGGTTACCTGGAACCTCCCCTACCAACAACAGCCAAAACTTCAAGAAAACGGCTATACCTTAACGATAGCCTACAATCATGAATTAGAAGCCAGTCGCTTGGAAAAAGGATATGCGGCAACTCACTGGAAAGTTATAGAAGGACTACCCCTCCATAAAACGAGTTATACAATCACCGATCTCGACCAAGGCGAGGACTATGTAATCAAGTTGGGGTTATCCGGCGACGACGAAACCATCTGGTCGGAAACCAAAAGTATCACGACCAATAAAACCTGGGGCATATTTGAATTTTTGGTACTGCTGGGATCACTGGCACTGTTCCTTTACGGAATGACTTTGATGAACAACGGATTACAGCAGGCTGCCGGGGCAAAACTGCGTAGATTGATGGGTTCTATGACCTCCAACCGATTCAAAGGAGTATTCACCGGCTTTGGGATTACCGCACTGATCCAATCCTCATCGGTCACCACGGTTATGGCAGTATCCTTCGTAAACGCCGGGATCCTTACCTTAAAACAATCGGCAGGGGTGGTAATGGGGGTCAATATAGGAACCACTACCACGGCTTGGTTGGTCGATATTCTTGGATTTAAAGTGGATATTGCCCCCTATACTTTGATTATCCTGGCCATCGGACTGCCTTTACTGTTTTTAAAATCTACCAAAATCAAAGGCTGGGCCAGCACCCTCATTGGATTTGCCCTGCTCTTTATGGGACTTGGATTCCTTAAGGATGCTGTCCCCGAGTTGGGTCCCGATTCCGGTATCGTTCAGTTCTTTCTGATGATGAACGACATTCCCTATATCAGTGCGCTTATTTTTGTAATCTTCGGAGCTTTACTCACCATTATTATTCAGTCCTCCTCGGCTACAATAGCCCTTACCATGACTTTGATGGCCAGCGGAATGATCCCTTTTGAAGTGGGAGCGGCCATGGTATTGGGAGAAAATATAGGAACCACAATTACAGCCGAATTGGCAGCCATGGTGGGAAATGTTCACGCCCGTAGAACAGCTCGTATCCACTCGACTTTCAACATCGTCGGAGTCACCTGGGTGTTGCTGATTTTTCCCTTTTTCCTGAAAGGTATCACCTATTTAACCGAAAATATCGCCGGTGGAAATCCGATCCTTGATCCGATAAACTACGGAAGCACCGGGCTTGCCATTTTACATACCAGTTTTAATCTGGCCAATGTTTTATTAATGATTTGGTTTGTTCCCAATCTCGTGCGCTACGCCGAAAGATCAGTAAAACCAAAAGGAAACAAGGATGAGATTTTCCAACTTGAGTATATCGGAAAAGGGCAAAACTTGTCACCCGGCATCCAGATTCTGGAAGTTCGGAAAGAGCTTCGAAAATTTGGAGATATCGCCGGCAGAATGTCGGTATTCTCCAGAGAATTACTGCATGAACAACAAAAATCCAAACAACGTAAAATTGCCGATCGCATTGAAAAATATGAAAATATCACCGATACCCTTGAGGTAGAAATAGCCGGTTACCTCAATCAGGTCTCCGGCTCGGAGGTCGGCCAATCGGTTGCCATACAAATTCATGGAATGAATCGAATCGCGAGTAATCTGGAGCGTATCGGAGATTTATTCTACCAGATCTCAAAAACCATAGAGAAGAAAAACGAAAATGAAGCTGCTTTTTCCGCATTACAAACCCAACGTCTCGGTGAATTATTCGATTTGATCGACGAAGCCTTTAAAGTCATGAACGAAAACCTCAACCAAACTCCGGAAGATGTTCATTTGGAAACTGCCAAAGCGATCGAACAAAAAATTAATGCAAAACGGGATGAAATCCGCCAGGAATATTACGGCATTATGTCAAAATCCGGTAAAAACATTGAATCCGGCTTACTTTATGGAAACATCTTTGGAGCTTTGGAGCGAATCGGCGATCATATTATTAATGTCTCCGAAGGAATTTTAGGAAAAGTCTAAACAACATGGTACAAAAAGTTATTATCGTAAGTGTATTGATATTGTTTTCGGCTGGATTAACCGCTCAGATCATTCCTCCCGGCTTGGGTAAAACCAACACCAGCAGTTGGTTGGCTTTGGGCATTACACAAGATCTGGACACCCTGGATGTCGGAGGTTGGAAATCGACTACCTATATGGGACTCGGAACCCTTAGTCATGCCCATCAATCCAATCCTTTTAAGGACCTTGGAATTGTGGTGCTCAATCAGGAATTCTACCATAATTTTGCCAAAAACTGGCAGTATTCCTTAGCTTTGAGTTATCGGCAACAAAATTTATTTGCCTCGGAATTTCCTTTTGAAAAGGCCACTCCTCGCTACAAACAAGAGTTTCGTTGGTATGGGCGTTTTTCACACTTTTTTAGGCTTCACAGGCTCACCATTACGCCTACTTTCCGACAAGAAGTGATAAAATATTTTACTCCCGATTTCGATGACTATAAGGAAAGCTGGCGGTTGCGTTCCCGATTTCGATTAAAATTTGCTCTGGCGTTGAACCCGGAAAAATCCCAACAACTCCTTTTGTATTCAGAACAATTGTTTTCCCTCTCGCAACACGGAAAAACCAAAAAATGGAATCGTTTCGAGTACGCCGACAGCCGGTTTGCCTTGTATTATTCCCTCCGTCCTCAAAAATATCCCATCATATATAATATAGGCTATATGCACAACCTTATCGGAACTGAAAATACTTTTTCAGGTCATTATTTGGCACTGGATATCATTTGGAAAAATCCATTGGGATAAAAGATGAATTCAATTCAAGTCTTTATACTCCCAAAATTTACCGATATTGGCGATGGAATTGCATTTTAGACGAACCTATTTATGTCTTTATAATTATTTTTCAGCGTTGCCGATCCTCCTCATTTAAAAACCATTTTACAAGATCATGAAAATCCTAATTGTAGAAGACGAAAAAGAATTACGAAAATCCTTAAAGGAATCCCTGATTAAGGAACAATTTGTCGTGGAAACAGCCCCCGACTTTGCAACGGCTTCAGAAAAGATAGACCTCTATGAGTACGATTGTATTTTATTGGATATCGGACTCCCCGACGGAAGTGGTTTGGAGATTCTTAAACAGCTCAAAAAAGAAGAAAAATCTGAAAACGTCATTATTATTTCGGCCAAAGATTCGTTAGATGACAAACTGGACGGACTCAATTTAGGAGCTGATGATTACCTGACCAAACCCTTTCATGTAGCCGAACTCAACGCGCGAATAAAAGCGATTTTGAGGCGGAAGAAAATGGGCGGAAAACAACGATTGGAATACGGCAATCTCAGTCTTGATCTCGAAGATCGAAAAGCTTATGTCAATGACACCCATTTGCCGCTCAACCGAAAAGAATTTGACATCCTGAATTATTTTTTATTTAATACCAATAGACTGATTACCAAAACCGGGCTGGCCGAACACGTCTGGGGCGACAACATCGATCAGGCCGATAATTTTGATTTTATTTATTATCAAATGAAAAATCTGCGTAAAAAACTGCGAAAAGCCAAGGCCGATATCGAAATCGAAGCGGTTTACGGCATCGGGTACCGCATCACCGAATAATGAAACTTCTCAACCAGTCCATCAAACACATTTCCATCTCTATTCTCGCCATTATCGGGATCTGGGGCGTCGTTTTCTTTTTTAACATGATTGCCGAAATCAAGGAGAATATCGATGACGGACTGGAAAATTACAAGCGTCAAATTATTTACAAAGCACATCGGGACACCACTTTACTCTCCCGAATCGATTTTGACGAGAGTTTTTATGCCATTCGGGAAATCCAAAAAGAAAAAGCGTTGGCCTTTAAAGATCAATATCAAGATACCCTCGTCTATATACAGGATTCTGATGATATTTCACTGCGTTCTGATGCGGCGCGGATGCTCACTACGGCCTTTAAAGATGGCGATCGGTATTATGAACTAAAGGTGATCAATCCCATGGTAGAAAAGGAGGATCTTATCAAGCGCCTATTATGGAACATGGTCTGGCTCTATGCCATCCTGATCGTTACCATTGTGTTTATCAACAATATGGTATTACAACGCCTTTGGAAACCTTTTTACGGCCTTTTGCATCAGCTTCAGCACTTTAGACTCGGGCACGACCAAAAACTTCCTGAAGTACAGACCCAAACCAAAGAATTTAAAGACTTACAAAAAACCGTGGGGTTATTGCTAAGGCACAATATCGAGATTTACGAGCAGCAAAAACAATTTATCGGAAACGCCTCGCATGAATTGCAGACCCCCCTGGCAATCGCCATGAACAAATTGGAATTACTGATCGAAAAAGGCGACTTAAAAGAAGAGCAGGTGAGAGAAATAGCAGATACCATGCATATTGTAGAAAGGCTCATCCGATTAAACAAATCCCTGCTGCTGATCTCCAAAATCGAAAACCGGCAGTTCTTAGATGAGAAACCGATTAATATCAATCAAACCGTTGCCGTCGGAATACAGGATTTGGAGGAAATAGCACATTTCAAAAAAATAAAATTCCACGTTAACCCTCAGGAGGAAATCATTCGGGTTATGGATCCTGCTTTGGCGGAAATTCTAATCTACAACCTCCTCCGAAACGCTGTTTTCCACAATATTAGAGGAGGAAAAGTAGAGATCGATCTCAACAACAACACACTCCGCATCTGCAACACTGCTGAGAACGGTGCCCTAGATAAAATACAAATCTTCAAACGTTTCTATAAATCCCAACCTAAAAAGGGAAGTACGGGACTGGGGTTGCCTATCGTCAAGGCGATTGCCGATTTATACCAAATCCAAATCCGATATGCTTATCGCAACGACAATCATAGTTTCTCCTTATACTTCGGAGAAGAAAAACAATAATTCTTGGACGATTCCGGACTCCTGACCTTCCTTTTTTCCCAATTCTTTCCATAATTCCTATTTTAATTTGCAGCTCAACGTAAAACAAAACTTATGACAAATCATTTTTTTTTAAAATCTTGTTTCCTTTTATTTACGGTCTTTATAATGGCGTCGTGCAATTCGGACGACGATGACCAGATTATTACGGAACAGGAATTACCCGCCCGAGCCAAAACTCTTATCAAGACTCATTTTCCCGGGGCAGAATGGAGTTCCGTGATTATGGATCCGAGTAACAGGGGGGATCAATACGAGGTTAAACTGGATAATGGATACCATCTGGACTTTGACCAGGAAGGCCACTGGATAGAAATTGAAGGGCATGGGCAACCGATCCCGGAGAGCTTGGTGCCCAAAGCCATTGCAACTTATGTACAAACTCATTACCCGGATACTTTTATCGAAGAGATCAAACGGAGATCGAACGGATTCAAAATCGAATTGTCGAATGAAATAGATTTGATATTTGATGGAGATGGAAACTTTATTAGAAAAGATTAATTAGGGCCGAGCCCAAAATTCCTTTTTTTACAAAAACAGGAAACACGGCTTCCGGTTGAAGTTTTAAAAGCAAAATTTTACAAACTTCCATGGTATCAAAAAGGAGGCTCTCAGGGATTCCCAATTTCTTCCAGATTGATTTCCTACATTTGTTTTATAATTAAAATGCATCCTCTATGATAATAAAATCACTTTTAAAAACGATTGTAGTCATAGTATTATAAAAAACAGAGCTATCTAATGTTATTATTTAACGTCAATGGAGGCTTTATCGGCAATGACCATTAACAACTCACAAAAGTTGACACAAACCTGAAAACCAATTATTAATCTAAAAACCATAGAACCATGAAAACTGTAAAATTAGTTGTAGTACTCGTACTGATCGGTGCTTTTAGTCAAACCCAAGCTCAGGATCGTTATCTGGAAACCAATGAGTTCCCCTCTGAGATAACCACTTATATCGAAACCCATTTTCCCGACAGCGATATTATTAGTATCAAAGAAGAAAAAGAAAGGAGGAAAACCGAATACGAAGTAAAACTCCGCAATATGGAAGAGCTGGAGTTTGATCAAGATTATGCCATTAAAAGTGTAGAATCAAAATCGGGTCTGCCCGAATCGGTAGTTCCTCAAAAAATACGGGATTACGTTACCGAAAATTACCCCAATCGAACGATTGAAGAATGGAAAAAGAAAAGGAAAGGACAAGAAATCGAGTTGGATAATGATTTGGAGATCAAGTTTGACCACGATGGAAATTTTGTGAGATTAGACGATTAAACCGTTTGATACGGGCTGAGCCGACTCCGGAACTTCTCTTGAGTCGGCTTTTTTAATAGGCCATCTCCCCAATCATTCAACAAAAATATAGTTCCCACCATGCTCGAGAACGTCCTCCAACTGGACCAAGAAATTTTTCTTTACCTCAATAATCTCGGAAATTCCCGTTGGGATACTTGGTGGCTTTTAATCACCAATAAATGGTCCTCTATCCCTTTCTATATCTTTTTACTCTATATACTGTATAAAAAGTTAAGCCTTTCCGCTTTTTTTACTCTTGTTATCCTCATCGTACTGCTCATTACTTGCACCGATCAAACGGCCAATTTTTTTAAAAATAATTTTCAGCGCTTACGGCCCTGTAACCTCCCTCTTGAAGATCGTTCTATTGCCAACTGTGGAAAATTCGGTTTTTTCTCGGCTCACGCCGCAAGCTCCATGGCTCTGGCTACCTTTCTGGGAAGTATTTTAAAAAAGAGCCATAAACTGATCTTCTTTGGTCTCCTCCTCTGGTCTTTATTATTAGGCTATAGCCGAATATATGTAGGCGTCCATTACCCCGGTGATGTCTTGGTTGGATTTCTCATGGGGCTCCTTTACGGCTTGGCATTTTATCAAATTTATCGGTTTTCCCTGCGAAGAGCGTTCTTATCAAAATTAAAAAGGGCAAAAAGCATCAGCTCACAATCTTAGCTTTGCCCTATACGGGAATACCGTCTTTCATTCCAACATCTTTCCAGAATCCTCCCGTTTATTTGTTCCATAATTAAAATCCCAAAAACAGACCAACTTAAATCTTTATATAATGGATGCCTTACTTATGTTTTTTGAGCAGTTGACCAACCCCAATTGGATTATGGCCAATGGTGGACTCTATTTAATCTTACTGATCCTATTCATCGAAACGGGATTGTTTTTCGGCTTTTTTCTTCCGGGTGATCCTTTATTATTTATCTCGGGAATGGTCATTGCGGGTGCAGAACAGGTTGCCATCCCCTTTAACAACGAAGTCTATAACCTATTATTTTGGGGGCTGCTTTTCATAGTCTCCACTATTTTTGGAAATATGGTAGGCTATTGGACCGGATTTCGGTTTAGTTACCTCTTTCAAAATCATCGAAAAACATGGTTCTTAAAACCTCAACATATCGCATCTGCAGAAGAATTTTACAGAAAAAAAGGAGGCTTTGCAATCCTTATCGCCCGGTTTCTACCGATTGTGCGAACCTTTATTCCGATTGTCGGGGGGATCGTAAAAATGAACTTTAAGCAATTTATGTTTTTCAATATATTGGGAGCCGTCTTGTGGGTCGGGATTATTACAACCCTGGGATTTTTATTGGGAGAAAACCCCTGGGTGCAAGCCAACTTGGAATGGGCGTTGCTGGCCTTAGTCGCACTGGTTACCGCTCCCGTTGTTTTCAAATTTTTTAAGCCTAAAACCGTGAGTGCTTAATATTCTTTAACCTGACAAAAGCTTTCGTCTTTTATGATTATATGGATTTGTTTTATCGCCTTTATGCTCGTTGCCCTGGCCTTGGATTTAGGCGTATTTAATCGCACCCCGCATGAAATCAAAACTAAAGAGGCGGCTATCTGGACAACCCTATGGGTCACTGTGGCCTTACTTTTTTCGGGGATTATATATCTAAGCTTCGACTACGGATGGATGGACAACCCCACCTCATTGAAACCCACCGAAGCCGTACTAAAATATATCACCGGATATCTTATCGAATTATCACTCAGTGTCGATAATATTTTTGTCATCGCCCTGATTTTTTCCTCTTTTGCAATTCCTCGAAAATACCAGCATGAAGTCTTATTTTATGGAATTATCGGAGCCATTGTTTTTCGAGCACTCATGATTATCTTCGGGGTGACCCTAATCAATCGTTTCAGTTGGATCATTTATGTATTTGGTGGTTTTCTTCTTATAACCGCTTTGAAAATGCTTTTTCCCAAAGATGAAAAAAAAGACCCCAGAGATTCAAAACTTTATTCCTGGATCAACAAAGTCTATCCGGTTACTACCGATACCGAAGGAGATCACTTCTTTATCCGAAAAGACGGCGTGAAATATGCCACTCCGCTTTTTGTGGCCCTGATAACCATCGAATTTACCGATATTTTCTTTGCCGTGGATAGCATTCCCGCAATTCTCGCTATTACTGCCGACCCGTTTATCGTTTTTACCTCCAATATCCTGGCTATTATGGGGTTGCGCTCCCTTTTCTTCTTAATCTCAGGAATGCTGAAAAAATTCAGATATATGAGTTATAGCTTGGTCATCATTCTCGCCTTCGTGGGTATAAAAATGATACTCTCGCATCATATTGAATTTCCGGAGTGGCTTTCTCTCGGAGTCATCGTCCTTTCCTTGCTGGGTGGAGTAATCGCCTCGTCAATAAAACCTTCCAAAGAAAAAATAAAGAGCACTAATTAAGATAAAATGCCAACACCCTGAACCCTAAATATTCATAAAGCATAATTGGCATTCACCGTTAAATTTTCTCTTGAGTAGGCATCTTTATACCTCGGCTATCAGGCCCCGGGGCGAATCCCGCAACCTCAAACTACGAGGCCTGATAGCTCTGCAATGAACATAGATTTATTGGTTTTGAATACCCCCCTCTACTAAATTCTTAATGTTCATGGGAAACATTGCCTTTGTTCATCTCCGAAATCAGATAGTATGCTTGATTCCAGACCACCTGTTCATCTTTCTTTAGCGGTTCCAACAGTTCAATTTGTACCCAATTTTCGTTGGCGAGACCGGTTTGAGCCCGAACGGGTCGAAACTCCCATTCCTTCCCATCTTGTGTCTGTGCCAACCGCCCGGCAAAGACATAGGTATTGGCATCTTGAGCAATAATTGCTTCTTTGGGTAAAGCGGGCACACTGTGCGTCGACACTTGAATCTTTCCGGTCACATACATGCCCGGGAATAAACGGCTATTATCGGAATTTTCAAGTCGGGCATGCACATGAACGGCCTTGGGATCTCTTTCAAAAGTTTTGCCGATTGAGAATATTTGAGCTTCTACTATAGAATCCCTTTGCGATCGAACCGAAAGTTTAACACGTTGTCCTTTCCGGATCTTTTGAACATCCTCCTCAAAAACCATTAAATCGGCATGTATTTGATCGGTGTTTACAATTTCAAATAATTCGGTCTGAGGGGCGGTAAAAACCCCTATCTTTACATTTACTTTATCAACAAATCCCGCGATTGGGCTTCGCACAGAAATCTGATTATAGATCTTTCCGTTTTCGATAGATGTCGGATTCAATCCCATTAGTTGTAACTGTTCAGCTTGTCCTAAAACGGCACTTTTTGCGATTAAATATGCTGATTCTGATTGCTCCAACTGCCTTCCCGAAGTGACAGCTCCCTCATACAAGCGACTTTGTCGGTCATATTCCTTTTTTAACAGTTGAAGATTACGCTTGGCCTGATAATAATCGGTTTGTAAACGGATCAAATCCGGATGGGTCAAGGTTCCGAGCACAGCTCCCTTTTCAACGTAATCTCCTTCACGAACTCGAATACTCAAAACATTTGCACCCACAAATGAGGTTACCACTGCTCGATCCTTGGGGGAAATATCCAGCCACCCACTAACAAAAAAATGACTTCCTATATTTCGCATGGGTAAACTATCAACTTGGATTCCCAGAGCTTTCACTTCTTCATCGGTCAAATACAATGATTCCATGGAATGTTTATCAACCAAAGGGCTTTCCTTTTCGGCTAAAACCTTGTTATTTTTATTTTTTTCTTCCTTCTGAGAAAAAGGATTACAGGAACATAAAAGGCAAATCCATACGACTCCCAAAACCCTAATGTTACTTATTCTTCTGATTCTATTTATTTTCATCATCTTACTATTTTTCTGATTGAGATGAATTGAGAAAGTATTCCAATTCGTATTTCGTTTGTAAATAATTATTCATGGTCTCCCAGGACTTGGCCTGAATGGTAACCGCATCCCGAATGCGTTGTAAAAAAGCCGTGTATTCCAAAGCCCCCTCCGTAAAGGCAAAAAGAGCAGCTTCTCTTTGCTCCCGAGCCAAAGGCAGAGCTTCTTCCTTATAAAACTGCCAGGATTCTAACCACTTCCTATAGGTTTGTATCAATTCATGATACTGCGTATTTATAGTTCTTTTCCTCGCTCGCAGTTCTTCTTGAGCAATTTGTTGATTTATTTTAGCAGACTGCACAGCCCCCAATTCCTTGGTAAAGATCAAGGGGATTTTTATTCCCAATTGAAAACTGTGATAGCCTCCTTCGCCCTCAATTCTCTGCCGGCCATATTCAATATTAAATTTGGGAAAAAAGGCCGATCGTTCAACCTCATAATTTGCCCGGGCGATATCCAAATTTTGACGAGCCTGTTGAAGTACAGGATGGCTACGTAAAGTATCCTCAACAATCAAAAGAGGCTGTAAAATCCATTCCGGAATACCGGAGCTTACAGTATAATTAGAACCCTCGTCAAAAAAGCTATTAAAATTCTGCAGGCCGACTTGATAATCGCGATAGGCTTGCTTCTTTTGTAATGCGATTTCTGCAACCTGATTAATAGCCGCCAAATAATCCAATCTGGAAACTGCTTGTGTCTCATATTGCAATTGAGCCGCTGTTTTAAGGTTTTGAAAAATGGAATCTAATTCCAAAAACAGTTTATATTTACCCCGGGCCGTATATACTTTGCTCCATGCTTTTTGCACTTGGCGTCGTACTCCCAATATTTCAACCTTCGAACCCGCTCGCGCCGCAGCTACCTCCTCTTTTTTCAACTTCTTACGAGGTGCAATACCAAGCAGATCAATCTCGGTTTGATTAATTCCGAATTCCGTATAAACCCCTTTATTACGATCGGAAACACTGCGCAACTCTTCCCCTCCCGTAAAAATTTCCGTACTTCCAAAATCCCAGGCCGTCTTTTTTAAAGCCTCCTGTTTTTCTACTTGCCAATCGGCAGCCTTGACCCTTGGAGAGGCTTTTACTGCCATTTTAACAGCTTCTTTTATCGTAATTCCTTTTTGGTCACCTCCTCTTCTTTCTCTCGTTTCATCTCTTTCTTGTGCCAAGCCCGAAGCCGAAAACAGAGAGAACAGTACGGTAAAAATCAAAACTAAGGTCCCCGGTATTTTTTTGAAATTTTGAAGAAAGGATCGGGATGACGATTTTATGATATAATAGAGAATAGGCAGCACAATCAAGGTTAAAATGGTGGCACTTATCAATCCCCCTATGACCACTGTGGCCAGAGGACGTTGCACACTGGCTCCCGCTCCGGTTGAAAAAGCCATGGGAAGAAATCCCATAATAGCAGCCAAAGCCGTTAACAAAATCGGGCGCATTCGTTCTCCGGTAGCCATAAAAATCCGTTTTTTAACCGAAACCACCCCTTTCTTCTCCAAGCTATTTAAACGGCTAATCAAAACCAACCCATTGAGTACCGCGACTCCAAATAGTACAATAAAGCCTACACCGGCAGAAATACTAAACGGCATCCCGCGTAATGTCAACGAAAAAACTCCACCCACCGCCGCCAGTGGCACAGCCGCATATATCATTACGGCTTCTATAATCGAATTCAGAGCAAAGTAAAGCATTACAAAAATTAAAAACAGCGCAACGGGAACAACGATACCCAACCGCGCTTTGGCGCGTTGTAAATTTTCAAAGGCACCGCCATATTCAACATAATATCCCGGAGGCAGCTTTAATTGGGTAGTCAATTTCTCTTGGATATCCAGCACGACCGACTCCACATCGCGGTCTCTCACATTGACTCCAACAGAGATACGCCGAGAAGTATTATCCCGCGAGATTTGCATGGGGCCGGATTGAAAATCAATATCAGCTAACTCGCGAAGAGGAATCTGATGGCCATTGGGCAGGTCAATCCACAAGTTTTTGAGATCATTTATAGAAGACCGGTAAGGATCTTCTAATCGAACCACCAGATCAAACCGTCTTTCCCCCTCAAATACAACCCCCGCTTTTTCTCCCGCAAAAGCCATTGTGATATAATTATTGAGTTTTTCAATATTGACACCGTATTGAGCGATTTTATCGCGATTAAAGATTACATTAATCTGCGGCAAACCACCGGTTGCTTCCAGACTCACGTCGTCTGCTCCGGGAACCGTTTGAATGAGACTTTTTATTTCTTCTCCTTTTTGCGAAAGCACATCCAAATCTGATCCGTATAATTTTACGGCTACATCTTCCCGAACTCCCGTAAGCAATTCGTTAAACCGCAGTTCAACAGGTTGGCTAAACACAAAGTTTACCCCTTTTACCCCTTTCAATTTTTCTTTGATCTTATCCATCAACTCTTCCTTGCTTGATGCCGATACCCATTGGTCCTTATCTTTTTCGAGAATAATAAAGGAATCGGCAATATCCATGGGCATCGGATCGGTCGGAATATCGGCTACTCCGATTCGTGAAACCATGGTTTTTACTTCCGGAAAATTATGGGTTACAATCCGTTCAATACGTTTGGTAGTCTCCATGGTTTCCGTAAGCGAAGAACCCGGACGCAATAAAACCTGCATGGCAATATCTCCTTCGTCAATACTCGGTATGAATTCGCCTCCCAATCTTTTAAAAGAATAACCCGCTATCAGGAGTAGTATAGTAGCAACCGCAATGGTTGAAAATTTATATTTTAAGCATCTTACAAATAAAAAGTGATACCCCTTATGGATTCTTTCGATAAGCTGTACACTCATACGATGCATCTTATCTTCCAATATCCGGAACCACGATTCCTTTTCAGATGGCCGCATCATCAAAGACGTAATCATCGGGACATAGGTAAGGCACAAAATAATAGCTCCCAATACGGCAAACCCAAAGGTCAATGCCATGGGCTTAAACATTTTCCCTTCCACACCCGTCAAGAATAAGATCGGAATAAACACGATCAAGATAATCACCTGTCCAAAAAACGCCGACCCCATCATTTGATCGGCTGCTTCAACAACCACCTGATCCATAGAGGTTTTTGTCAATCCGGAAGACCTTTTCTTAAAACGTCGTTCAATTTCAAAAACTGTTCCCTCAACGATAATCACGGCACCGTCAACGATAATTCCAAAATCGATGGCTCCCAGCGACATCAGATTTGCCCACACTCCAAAAACACGCATCAAAATAAAAGCAAACAATAGTGATAAAGGAATCAAAGAGGCTGCTATTAATCCCCCTCGAATACTTCCCAAAAGTAATATCAAGACAAAAATGACAATCAAAGCTCCCTCCATAAGATTCGTTTTGATCGTATCTGTTGTGCGGGAAATTAACTGGCTGCTTTCCAAAAAAGGCTGAATCTCGAGGCCGTTGGGTAACGATTTTTCAATCTCTTCCATTTTCTTTTTTACTACCTCTACCACCTTGTTTTGGTTGGCTCCTTTAAGCATTAATACCATTCCTCCTACGGCCTCTTTTCCATCCTGCGTAAAAGCACCATAACGAACCTGATGACCATAGCGCACCGTTGCTATATCACGTACTA
The DNA here is from genome assembly GCA_964495935.1 of uncultured Flavobacteriaceae bacterium. GTDB lineage: Bacteria > Bacteroidota > Bacteroidia > Flavobacteriales > Flavobacteriaceae > JAJYSO01. Next base: position 32,446 of record CAZBXQ010000020.1, on the reverse strand, counting down.
AAATCGGGACGTCATTCACGGTTTTCACCACAATATTCCGAATATCCTCCAGAGAATGAATCAATCCTTCTCCCCGAATAAAGTTGGCCATTTTCTGCTTTTCGATATAGGCCCCACCGGTATTTATATTATTTTTTTCCAGAGCTTCAAAGACGATACTCATAGGAATATTCAAGGCATTCAATCGGGTGGGATCCAAAGCCACTTCATACTGTTTTACACAGCCCCCAAACGAATTCACTTCAACCACACCCGGCGTCAACGCCATTTGTCGTTTAATCATCCAATCCTGAATACTGCGGAGTTCAGTGAGTGTATATTTATTTTCATATCCTTTTTGGGGGCGAATGGTATATTGGTAAATCTCTCCCAAGCCGGTGGTTATGGGTCCCATGATGGGAGAGCCAAATACTTTGGGGATTTCGTCACGAACCTCGATGAGCATTTCATTAACAAGCTGTCTTGGCAAATAGGTCCCCATTTTATCGGTAAAAACAATAGTGACCACCGATAATCCAAACCGTGAAATGGAACGAACTTCTTTTACCCCCGGAAGGTTGGACATCGCCAATTCCACCGGATAGGTAACAAACTGTTCTACATCTTCGGTGGACAAGTTTTCTGAAACCGTAATAATCTGAACTTGATTATTCGTAATATCCGGTTGTGCACCCAAATTAATCGTATAGACGGAATAGGAGCCAATTCCGATTATGGCCAGTACAAACAGGCCTATGATAAGCTTATTCTTTACTGAATAAGCAATGATTTTATTAATCATTACAAAAGTTAATATTTGATTCAACAATTATTCACCATACAGGAAAACCTGTATTTCACAGATGTCGAATCAAACTCGGGGAGGATCAAAAATGGGCTGCGGAAGTTCCCACACACGGAGTTGGCGGAAATTAACGGGAGAAGTAGTAAACTCAGGGTATTCTTTCTTAACTAAAACGGCATTGTTTTTTATCACTTGCACCTGGCAACAACCACATGAACAAACAGGTGTACACTCATCTTGACTATTCTGCGTTGGAATCGAGCTCACCTGCTCTATAGAATTAGAAGGCTCCGGATAAAAAACATCATTACAGGCCACAAAATTAAGCCCTGAGAAATAAATAGTGATTATGTAAACCGCTAATCTCATCGCGACAAATATAAAATCATTTTTAAATCTCAATCTCTCGTAACAGAGTTTTGTATAATCTTTAACCTCCTTTCATTGGATCTCTATGGAGAAGCAGGAATCGGTATTATTAAAGTCTGTAAGAAACTTTCCCTGAAACAGAAGATTAACTCTATCCGTTTTTTAAAGAATCAATATTTTTAAACCTAACCTGCTTAATTCATGAATTTAATTTTGAGGAGATTCAAGGCGTCGGAATCCGCGGGAATAGTGAACTATTTCAAGGGTTTCGCAACGCGGAAGCTCCCAAAATTAAATCAAAATTCTCTTTCGTAATAAATATATTGTTTTACTATTTTTTATGTTATAACATGCTTGTAATAAATGAAATAGCACGAAGTTTGTTTTATATATTTATGAATTGGTGAATTATGCAGGCTAAGAAGGTATCATCAAGGGATCCATTCATGGGTTAGGATAGGTTTAAGTTTTTTTTCGATTCATAAGTTTTTTAATTAATTATTTTGCAGAAAACTTCTTCCCATGCCCATTATAGGATCCATGTTAAAACGGCTCATCGATGTGAGTCAGAATTTAAAGACGCAAGAGAACCATGTTGACAATCAACGCGAAGTTTTAACGATGTTATTGGATAAGGCACAGGACACAGCCTTTGGGAAATATTATGGTTTTAAAGACCTGTTGGAATCCGGCACTCCCCTGAGTTTATTCCAAAAATGGGTACCGATTTTTGATTATAACCGCCTGCATGAGAATTGGTGGAAACAAATTTTACAGGGCCGCACTGACATCACCTGGCCGGGACGCCCTTCCTATTTTGCACTGAGCTCAGGAACCACGGGAAAAGAAAGTAAACGGATCCCGGTTACCGAAGAAATGCTGGAAAGCATTCGGCAAACCGGCCTCAAACAAGTTTCAGCAATCTCTAATTTTAACCTGCCTCCACATTTTTTTGAAAAAGAAATTATGATGTTGGGAAGTTCCACCAATTTAGAAAAGCGGGAAGATGATTTGGAGGAAGGAGAAATTAGTGGGATTAGTGCCGGTAACATTCCTTTTTGGTTTCGGCGATATTACAAACCGGGTGAAGAAATCGCAAAGGTAGAGGATTGGGATGAACGCGTCAAGCTCATCGCCAAGAATGCCAAAAAATGGGATATTGGAGCACTTAGTGGCATTCCTTCATGGATCCAACTGATGCTAAAAACGATAATTGATTATCATAAAGTAGAAAATATTCATGAAATCTGGCCCAATCTAAGCGTCTATACTTCGGGAGGTGTCGCTTTTGAACCGTATCAAAAAAGTTTTGAGAGCTTACTGGGAAAACCCATTAAAGTCATTGACACCTACCTGGCTTCCGAAGGTTTCCTGGCCTATCAAAGAAGACCGGAAACTTCGGCCATGCAACTGGCTACAGATACCGGAATATTTTTTGAATTTGTTCCCTTTAAACCGGATTATATCCATCCCGATGGCTCCTTAAAACAAGGAGTTCCTACACTCACCCTTAATGATGTGGAGCCGGAGGTTGAATATGTCTTGTTAATTAGCACGGTATCCGGAGCCTGGCGTTATATGATTGGCGACACCATAAAATTTACCGATGTAAAACGTGCCGAAATCAAGATTACGGGACGCACCAAATTTTTTATGAATGTTGTCGGCTCTCAACTCTCGGTCCAGAAAATGAATGGTGCCATACAGCATCTGGAAAATAAATTTGAAGTCCGGCTCCCGGAATTTGTATTATCAGCAGTAAAAATTGATAATGAATTCTATCATCAATGGTATATAGGAACCGAAGAGGAAATCGATATCTCCGAAAAAAGGCTGGCCGACAGTCTGGATACTTATCTTAAAAATGCCAATAAGAATTATGGAGTAGCGCGTTCAAAGGCCCTAAAAGGAGTGCGAGTAAAGACTATTCCCGTTCACCTGTTTTTTGACTGGAGCGGAGCGAATAAGCAAAAAGGAGGACAGGTAAAAATGGAAAAAATCATGCAGAAAGAGAAGTTTAAAGAATTTGAAGTTTTTGTCAAAAAGCACAGCTGACACCACTTTTATCAACTAAAACGCAAAATTTTCATTTTTTACGGATTTAGATAAAAGTGATGACCGAAAGGTGTTAGCCTGCTTAATTCATGAATTTAATTTTGAGGAGATTCAAGGCGTCGGAATCCGCAGGAATAGTGAACTATTTCAAGGATTTCGCAACGCGGAAGCTCCCAAAATTAAATCAAAATTCTCTTTCGCAATAAATATATTGTTTTACTATTTTTCATTTTATAACATGCTTGTAATGAATGTAATAGCACGAAATTTGTTTTACACATTTATGAATTGGTGAATTATGCAGGTTAGTTCTGCTTTTCCATATGTTGATCTACTTTTTCTTCGATTTCATCCTTTTCCAAGTTGTTTACCATTGCTAAAATCTCCTCCGGTGAAAGATACAAACGTTTAATCCGATCTCGATATTTTTCGGTAATCTCACTGCGGTGCAGAATAAAATTTTTGGTGGCCAAAATATAATCGCCCATTCCGTGCATGACGGCATAGGTATCAGCCTGCCGCTCCACCTGTTGAATATAATTTGTGGAAAGCAGGTATTTGGCACCAAGCCACAGCATTCCCAATGCCGATCGATTTTTATAATCCATAATATGGCCCAATTCATGGCCCAGCCAGCCCACCATTATTTGATCTTCAACGTCCAGAATATTAAAGGAATCATCTTCAATTTGAAACTGTAAACTAATCAGGATCACATAAGCTCGCTTTTCTTTTTTCTTAAATATTCCGGAAAATTTGGGCTGAGCCTGCATCGTCGATTTTTTGATGTTTTTTTTAAATTTAAATTCAATGGGCTGATCACGAAGTTCAGGATAAAAACTTAACGCTTTCAGTACCTGACTCCGGATTACATTGGGAATCTTTTTATTGGTCATAGCTATAGCAACGTTTTTGGGGATCCGAGATCGGGAGTGTTCCTGAGGATATATCGACGAGTTCTGAGCAAACCCCTGAAAACCAAAATCAATCAGAAGAAAAAAAATACCACATAATAAGAAAGCTCCCGCGCCATCTTTCATTGTCGTTAATAGTACCCTCATTAAAATTAAAAATTTCATTTCGCCTCTACCAATCGTTCCATCATCAGCATTTAAAAAAATAAGTATAAAAAAATATAAAGAGGTACACCATCAAATTACATTTTTATTTGCAATTATAATTGAATTGACTGTACCGGGATACAGATTCTAAAAAGAAAATAACAGCTCTTCTTTCTTTTTTTAGCAGATTTTGAACGTCCTTCACGGGATGTAATCTAAATAATCGCCTTGTAACAACGCCGACTAAAACGATAGCTCATGGATTTTAGAAAAGCCGCAAATGTTCTCCTTTCTTAAGTTTTTACAAGCTCTTTAACAAATTCACCAAAAAACTTGGAGCCGGTATAAATGAAGTATTTTTCATTGGTATAAATTAATTGTATTTTTATGCGCTTAAAAATCATTGAATGGGAAAAGTAATTGCTATTGCCAATCAAAAGGGAGGCGTAGGGAAAACTACCACAGCGGTTAATGTCGCTGCCGCGCTTGGCGTTTTGGAGAAAAAAGTATTAGTGATTGATGCCGATCCTCAGGCTAATGCCAGTTCGAGTCTTGGAATAGATGTTGACACGGTAGAACGGGGAACTTATGAGGTTCTGGAACATGCCATTACCGCAAGGGAAGCCATTTATAAAACAGATGCTCCCAACCTGGATTTAATTCCGGCACATATCGATTTGGTCGCCATCGAAATTGAATTGGTGGACCAAGAAAAAAGAGAGTCGATGATGCGGGAAGCCATTCAGGAAATCAAGGCCGATTATGACTATATTTTTATTGACTGCGCTCCTTCATTGGGGCTGCTTACGTTAAATGGCCTTACCGCGGCCGATAGTGTCATGATTCCCATTCAGTGTGAATATTTTGCGCTGGAAGGATTGGGGAAACTACTCAACACCATTAAAAGTGTGCAGAAAATACACAATCCGGATTTGGAAATTGAAGGGCTTCTACTCACGATGTATGATTCTCGGCTTCGACTTTCCAATCAGGTCGTTGAGGAAGTAAAAAAGCATTTTGATGATATGGTTTTTAAAACTATTATTCAGCGTAATGTTCGACTCAGCGAAGCCCCGAGCTACGGCATCAGTATCATTGAATACGATGCATCCAGTCGAGGAGCAAACAATTATTTAAGTTTGGCAGAAGAAATTATTAATAAAAACAAGTAATTCCATACTATGGCAAAGGCAACCAAAAAGAAGGCTCTTGGACGCGGTCTATCTGCGCTGCTGCAAGATCCGGAGAATGACATCAAAGACGCAAAGGACAAAGGTGCCGAAAAGGTCGTGGGCAATGTTGTTGAATTGAGTTTAGAGGCCATTACCGTAAATCCTCATCAACCTCGCACCAGTTTTAGCAAAGATGCATTGCAAGAGTTGGCCAGTTCGATAAAAGAATTGGGGGTGATTCAACCCATTACGGTACGTAAAATCGATTTTAATAAATATCAGGTGGTTTCCGGAGAACGTCGTTACCGTGCCTCCCAAATGATCGGCCTAACCACTATTCCTTCCTACATTCGAATCGCCAATGATCAGGAAACATTAGAAATGGCACTGGTTGAAAATATTCAACGCCAGGATTTGGATCCCATCGAAATTGCGCTTACTTATCAACGCTTACTGGAAGAAGTCGATCTCACCCAAGAAAAGCTCAGTGAACGCGTGGGTAAAAAGCGATCGACGATTTCTAATTATCTGCGATTGTTAAAACTTGATCCAATCATTCAAACCGGGATTCGAGACGGATTTCTTTCTATGGGACACGGTCGGGCCATCATCAATATTCCCGATCCCAATATGCAAATCGAAATCTATGAAAAAGTCATCAGCGAGAAATTATCTGTTCGTGACACCGAGCGATTAGTGCGTTATGTGCAAAAACACGGGACGATGAAACGCATTGTAGAGAAGCCCAAAATCAGTGCAGCGATTAAAAACTCGAAGAGAAGTTTCTCAAAACATCTGGAAGCTAAGGTAGAGGTTAAAGTGAACGCCTCGGGGAAAGGGAAAATCATTATTCCTTTTACTTCTGAAGAAGATTTTAAACGTCTGGAAAAACTTATTAAAGGTTGAAAATAAATTTCTTGATCACAGGTTTATTGCTCTGCTTTTTGACAAGCTATAGCAGCTTCGGACAAGAGGCGGAAACGGCCTCTTCCGAGGAGGATCCTGTAGAAGCTCCGGCCCCCGAACCCGAAGAGGAGTATCGGCCGCTGGATCCGGCAAAAGCAGCTTTTTACTCGGCCGTATTGCCCGGCTTGGGACAGGCTTTTAATCACAGCTATTGGAAAATTCCTATCGTATATGGAGGAATTGGAACCGGAGTTTATTTCTATATCCGAAACGATCGTCAATTTAAGAGTTACAGAGATGCTTATAAAAGACGATTAGCCGGTTTTGAAGATGATGAATACCAAGGGCAAATTAGCGATGAAGGACTAATACGGGCACAGAAACTCTTTCGAAAAAATAAAGAAATCTCCATTTTCGTCACTGTTTTAATATATGCCTTAAATATCGTCGATGCGAATGTTGAAGCTCATCTACGTCAATTTAACGTAAGCGATAATCTCACTTTAAAACCCGATTATCAGTTTGACGAATTCACCGGAAGATCCAACTACGGGCTTTCCTTTAATTTTAAATTTTAAATCTTTTCCTAAACGGGCGGAATATTTCAAATTAAATCCTAAACTTGCGACACCCCCATAAAAACCACTTCTGACCTATGACTTTTTTTCAATGGTTTGTTTTTTTTCTCATTATTCAGGTCGTTCATTTTCTGGGAACCTGGAAATTGTATAAAAAAGCCGGACACCGCCCTTGGGAAGCCGTTATTCCCGTGTATAATGCAATTATTTTGATGAAAATCATCAATCGCCCCAAATGGTGGGTGATACTTTTATTTATCCCCATTGTCAATCTGATTATGTTCCCGGTGATCTGGGTGGAAACCATCAGAAGCTTTGGACGCCACACAACGCTGGAAACTTGGCTGGTTGTACTCACTTTAGGCCTTTACATCTATTATGTGAATTATGCCCTCGATGTAACGTATATTGAAAATCGTGACCTTAAGCCTCAAACCGCTGTTGGCGATTGGATCAGTGCCATTTTATTTGCCGTGGTGGCCGCGACTATTGTACACACCTATTTTATCCAACCCTTTACAATTCCCACCTCATCCATGGAGAACTCGCTTTTAGTAGGCGATTTCCTGTTTGTAAGCAAGTTTCATTACGGTGCCCGCCTTCCGGAAACCACAGTGGCGGTTCCCATGATTCACGATACCATTCCACTATTAGGAACCAAATCCTACTTCAACCGCCCCAAGATCCCCTATTTAAGAATCCCGGGCTTCCAGTCTATCAAGCACAATGACATCGTGGTTTTTAACTGGCCCGTCGATACCGTACCCTATTTTGGTTACCACGGCCCTAAGTCCTATACCAAGCCCATCGATAAAAAATCGCATTATGTAAAGCGAGCTATCGGATTACCGGGGGATTCCTTAGAAATTGATGATGGTAAGGTCTATATCAATGGTGAATTACTCCAATTTCCAAAACGTGCTAAACCGCAAACTTCCTATCGGGTAAAAAGTAAAGAAGGCGGTTTTAACCCCAGTTACCTGTATAAACATTATGATTATACCGAGCCGTTGTATAGAGATCAAAAGGGGAATTTTATCTTTCAATCGCTCACCGAAGAAAATGCTAAAAAATTAAGCACCAATCCCAATGTGGTGTCGATCGAGAAAATTATCGCTCCCAAAGGACAGAACGGCCATGTGTTTCCAACCGGAGAACGACCGGAATGGAACGCCGATAATTACGGCCCTATCTATATTCCCAAAAAAGGAGCTACCATCCCGATTAATGAGGAAAATTTGCCGTTTTATAAACGTATTATAGAAACCTATGAGGGCAGTGAAATTGATAATCCGCAAAAAATAAGCGTAAGAAACCATGAGGTTTATCTCAACGATAAAAAGATCGATTCTTATACCTTTACATTGGACTATTACTGGATGATGGGCGACAACCGTCATAACAGCGAGGATAGTCGATACTGGGGTTATGTTCCCGAAACCCATATCGTCGGAAAACCCATTTTTATTTGGCTCAGCATTGACAAAAACGGTTCCGGGTTAAGTAAATTCCGTTGGGAACGCATGTTCACCACGGTACGAGGAGACGGAAAAACAACTTCCTACCTCCCTCATTTTATTATTGGTATCATCATTCTTATCGGAATTTCCTTTTTTACCAAAAAACGACGAAAAAAATAGGTCCGGAATGAAGGCTGTTTTATTAACCCCTCTCTATTTCGGTCCCATCGATTATTTTAAGGCTATCATTCAAGCCGATAAAGTGATTTGGGAGGTGGAGGACCATTATCAAAAGCAAACTTTCAGAACCCGTCAGTACATCTATGGCGCTAATGGAAAACTACTCTTGAATATCCCTATTTCCCACGGGGCCAAAAAAGGAGAAAAACAATTGTATAAGAACGTTCAAATTGAAAATTCCGAGCCCTGGCAGCGCACGCATTGGCGCGCGCTCCAGAGTGCGTATCAAAGTTCTCCTTTCTTTGAACATTATGCTCCGGAGTTCCAACCCTTATTCCAATCTCCACAAAAGAGTCTTATCAATTTCAATTTATCCTGTATTGCAAAGGTTTTAGAATGTATCGACGTCCAAAAAAAAGTAAGCAAAACAAGCGTTTATAAAAATAAATATGATCCCGATACCCTCTGGGATGGCCGTAATCTTACAATAGCCAAGCGTAATCTCAACCAGCCTCTCCCCTGCTACCCACAGGTTTTTCAAGAAAAATATGGCTTCTTGTCGAATCTCTCCATTCTGGATCTTCTTTTTAATTCCGGTCCTGAAAGCCGGTCTTACCTCCTATCTCTTTAAAAATTTGAATGCTTTTTCTCCTTCTCGGTTAACATACGGTTAACGGTTTGGTTTTTAGCAAATCTTATAGAGAAGTACCTTAGTTTTGGTCTTTAGAATTGAAACACAAATGATGAAGTCCAAAACTTCCCTACTGATTTTGATTTCCCTGATTGCATTTTTTGCGCTTTCGGCAATTCAAGTTTATCTGGTATATAATACATACATCCTGAAGCGGAATGCATTTATCAGTCACGTCAAAAATGAAATTGAATCTATCGATTATGATATGACCTTGGATTCTATCGGAGATGTGGGATTAGACTATCTGCAAAGTCAACTAAAAGAATACAATTCCGGTAAAATAGCTAAGGAGGAAGTGGTCAATCAAAGTCTAAAGAAAATAGACACCCTCAATCAAGCGTATAAAAAGATTTATAGGAAACGACTAAAAGAACGCCATCTGGAATATGCCATCCAATATCAAAAAGTGTTGGAAAGTGCGGTGCTTTTAGGGGATGAAAACGATACCATTTTTCCTACGGGCAAATCTCAAAACCTTCGTATTTTCGGAGATGACTTTTCGTTGGATAAAGCCCATGTCATTAATGTTTCTCGGAATCTCAGCCAACAGGATTATAAGAACACGGTAAGCGGAGCAAATGAATCCTTGAGCATCGAATTCAAATTTCGAGACTATGTGAAAATCATTGATGAAAAGAGTATCATCTTTAAACAAATGAGCGGGATTTTGTTAGCCGCCTTTTTGATTTTTCTGATTGTTGTCGGCTTGTTTTATTATTCCCTTCGCAGTCTCTTGAAACAACGAAAAATCAATACGGTCAAAACGGATTTTATCAACAACATCACGCACGAATTAAAAACGCCTTTGACCACCTTGAATATTGGTACAAAAAGTTTGAGAAATAAAGCAATTCTGGGAAATCCAAAAGCTCTAAATGCTACTTTAGCTACCATTGATCGGCAAAACCAGCGATTGCAGCAATTGATCGATCAAGTTATTCATAAAAGTGTAAAAGCTGAAAATTTGCAGTTGCAGTTTAAAGAAACGGAACTGGTTTCCTTTCTTCAACAAATCCTAACCGATTATAAAATGGGAATAACAGATCAAAATGTACAATTCCACACTTCTTTTCCAAGAGAAAAAATTTCTATACCACTCGACCACTTTCATTTTACTACTGCTTTGATCAATATTTTGGACAATGCCGTTAAATACAACGAAGGAGAAAAAATAATCGAATTAAAAGTTTCGATAGAAAAAGACCGTGTTCAAATTACGATAAAAGATAACGGGATCGGAATTCCCAAAAAGGAATTGCCACAGCTTTTCGACAAATTTTACCGCGTTTCAAACAGCGATGTACATTCCTATAAAAGTCTTGGGTTAGGCTTGTTTTATACCCAACAAATCATAAAAGCCCATCACGGAAGCCTACAAGTAAAAAGCAAACCGGGCAAAGGCAGCCTGTTTCTCATTAAACTCTCTTTAGATGATGCATAAACCTTATCTTTTATTAGCGGAAGACGATACCGACCTCGGGCGGCTCCTCAAGCAATATTTGGAAGTTCATAATTTTGAGGTGGAATGGGCGAAAACCGGTTTGGAAGCACTGCATTTGTTGAA
>CAZBXQ010000020.1:0-21523 GCA_964495935.1 uncultured Flavobacteriaceae bacterium | reverse complement strand
ATAATTTTGAGGTGGAATGGGCGAAAACCGGTTTGGAAGCACTGCATTTGTTGAAGCAGCAAAAAAACGAATATGCTCTTGCCGTTTTGGATGTAATGATGCCCGAAATGGACGGATTTGAATTGGCCGAAAAAATAGTGGAATGGGATCCCGAAGTGCCGTTTATCTTTTTGACGGCTCGGAAACTCAAGGAAGACAAAATCAAAGGACTAAAATTGGGCGCTGATGATTATATCGTAAAGCCTTTTGATGTCGATCTCCTTATCCTTCGTATTCAAAACATCCTTAAACGGACACGAGCAAAGTCAATTCAGGAAAATAAGAAAGTTGAAATTGCGTCTTATCTATTAGATACCGCCAATCATCTTTTGATTCGCAACGGCGAAACGCAAAAATTGACAAAGCGGGAAGTTGCCCTAACCTGTTTTTTGGTACAACGAAAAAACGAACTCATCAAACGAGATGAAATCCTGCAAGAAATCTGGGGAAATGATGATTATTTCTCCGGTCGGAGTATGGATGTTTTTATCAGTCGGCTGCGCAAATATTTTAAAGCTGATTCCCGCATCGAGATTGAAAGCCGACGTGGAATCGGGCTTGTTTTCCATATCAACGAATAAATCAACCTTTTAAAAATAAACTATTATGAGAACAGTATTTTTCACTTTCGCAATTTTACTTTTTGGGATAACGCCAAATGGTGCACAAGCTCAAACTAACAATTCTTCAAAGACGGTACACAAAAACAGTAATATTTCTGTATCGGTCAGTGATTCTGATACCAACTATCAGTTTAAAGCTCGGTATAATAAACGCTATGACAAGGCAATTAGAGATTTATTGACCGATCGTTTTGGAGAAGAACATATTTCGGAGAAAAAAGGCTGGCTTTCTTGGGTATTCTCCGATTCCTCCAAAGATGAAATCTATGGCATCGAATTAGCTTCCGGAAAAGTAAGAATCCAACTCCACAAAAAAATGGCCGACCGCCAATTGCAGCAAAAAATCAAAAATACGGGCGAAGATATCAAGGAATTATTATCCGATAAATAACAATATTCGAGATGAAAAAGTTTTATTCTATTCTTTACGCCTTATTATTTTTAATCCCGTTTATTGGATACGCACAATCCATCGATACTCCATTTCCACAACGAAAAATGAAAAAGGATCTCCGGGTATTTCAAAAGATTCGGGAAGCTGGAAATTCCGGATTGTACACCTACCGCAGTAAGGAAGCCATAGATAGTATTTATAAATGGGCCTTCGATGAGATTCCACAGTTGCATTCTTATAGGGATTTTTATAATTTAATCTCTCAATTGACGGATTTTGAAGGAAGTATCCACAATGAAACTTATTGGTCGAAGAAACTTATGGAAAGTTTAAAAAAGGAGGAATCAGGTTATTTTCCTATTCCTTTAAAAATTGTGGAAGGAGATTTACGTGTGAATAGTGAAGAAATGCACATCCCCTTAGGTTCCAAAATTGTTTCTATCAATAATCATCAGGCTCAAGAATTAATTGTCAAGTTAGGAAAATACTATACTACAGACGGTTTTAATCAAAATGGAAAAGAAGTGGGGATCAACAAGCATTTTAGTCGGTATTATCGGTATCACTATGGCTCTGAAAAATCCTTTATTGTTAGATATCAGGAGCCGGAGTCAAATTCAGTTAAAACCATAGTATTGGAAAGTGTTGGTTTTAATAAATATTATACACGTTTTCAAAACCGACATTCAGCTATAATCGACGGGGTTTTATACGATTCTGAGGAAGGAAGCGAAGCTTATTCCTTGAAAAAAGTTGATTCGACAACAGCCATTTTAACCATAGACAGTTTTAGTTTTGGAGAGGATGATGATAAAGACCACCTGGCCTACCAGCAATTTTTAGATTCTGTGTTTACCAATCTTAATCATAAAGAATATAAAAACCTGATTGTGGATATTCGGAATAACGGGGGTGGGCAGTCTCCAAATGATATGATTACCTTATCCTATTTGGCTGATTCTCCCCAAAAAGAGATTCGGGAGGCCTGGGTCAGTTTCACCAAAAATATTCCCTATTGGCGCTATTTAAAAATGGGTGTCCCCTTTTGGCAAAAGCCCATTGCCAAAATAAAATTTAAAAAAATACTGAAAGAGATGCTTCCCATTGTCCGCGAAAGAAAACGTTATTACTCTGATATAAAGACGTACGCACCCAATAAAAATCGATTTCGAGGACAAGTTTATCTTTTGACAGGGCCTGCGGTAGCTTCAGCAGCTTCTTTATTTGCGGCAATGGTTTCTTCCAACACCGATACTATTCTTGTTGGTGAAGAAACCGGAGGTGGCTATTATGGACATAATGGTGCTTTTCCCGTGACTTACCGATTACCAAATTCTAAATTTGATATTCGTTTTTCAGTGGTCAATCTCACTCAAGATGTCAAGGAAAAACCTTTACAACCTTTTGGTCGGGGAGTTATACCGGATTATAAGGTCTCACAAAACTTTAATGATTTCATAAAGAACAATGACACTCAAATGGAATTTGTACTTGACTTGATAGCCAAGAACATAGATAACTAATAATTTTACTCGACTATTAAGTGTCAAAATGGTTTTAGACTGCTAACAGTTAAGCCTTTTGAAATTCTCATAGTTGAGTTTAAAAAAATCATTTAAGATTATGAAAATTTTTCAATACATCCTGACAGGATGCAGTATTCTTATGCCGTTTTTTTTGCTTGCACAATCGATTGACAACAATTTTGAGGTATCGGGAACTGTCAAAGATTCCGTTCAATCCGTGGCTTACGCCAATGTTCTATTAACCGACAGTATTGGTAAAACTGCATCGGGAGTTATCACTGATGAGACCGGGAAATTCAGATTAAAAGCTCCAAAAGGAAGTTATACGTTAACCATTAGTTTCTTGGGGTATTCCACCTTGGAACAAAATCTAATTTTAGAAAAAGACATTGATTTAGGAACGCTTTTTCTTCAACCGGATGATAATTTATTGAATGAAGTGTTGATTACCGCCGAAAAACCATTGATTGAAAGAAAGGTGGATCGACTGGTTTTTAATGTCGGACAAAGTATAGCGGCCACGGGAGGAGATGCGATGAATGCTTTAAAAGTTACGCCCCGGATAAAAGTAAAAAATGATGAAATTTCAATGATCGGTAAGGGAAACCTAACGGTGATGATCAACGACAGGCTCATAAAACTTACCGGGAAGGCTTTAGCAAATTATTTAAAATCATTGAATGTCGAAAATATAGAACGCATCGAAGTCATCAATAATCCTCCGGCAAAATATAGTGCCGAAGGCAATAGCGGCATCTTAAATATTGTCACCAAAAAAGCGGTTGCTGATGCTTGGAATGCCACCTTGAGAAGCACCTATAAACAGGCAACATATACTACCGGAAACATTGGTGGAAACTTAAATTTTCAAAAAGGGAAATTTCAAGTGATGAGCAATGTTAACTATACCAATGGGTCGATAGCACCGGTAGAATCTAACAAGGTTTTCTACCCAAACCTTACTTGGGATGAGGTGAATAACCGTAGGGATTATAGAAATGCTTGGTCAGCAGGGTTGGGCGTTGAATATAAAATAAACGAAAAACTATCTACAGGTTTCGATTATAAATACGTCAATAGCCAACCCTTGGTAAAAGACAATAACACAGCCAAAATATTTAATACCACCTCCAAGGCTTTAGATTCCGTCGTTAAAACCCCTGCAAGGAATGAATACAAGAATATAATCCATAGTCTGAATTATCATTTTATTTATAAAATGGATACTATCGGGAGAAAATTATCCTTGGATTTTGATTTTTTTGACTATAATTTTCAGGCGAACCGAAAGTTTCACACCCAAACCTTTTATCCTAACAATCAGCCCACTCCAAACAGTTTTGTAAAAACTCGAAATTTTGGGATTCAAGATGTTCAGAACTATTCCGTGAATTTAGATATGGAACACCCCACAAATTGGGCTACATTAAATTATGGTGGAAAGATTTCTTTTATAAAAACAGACAATATCTTTAATACATACGAATACGTAAGCAATCAAGAAGTTTTAGATCCGAACCTTAGCAACTTGTTTGATTATAAAGAAGACACCCAATCGCTATATTTTAGTATTCAAAAACGATTTTCGGATAGATGGGAAGGAAAAGTAGGATTGCGAATGGAAAATACCCAAACCGAAGGGCATTCCGAGACACTCAACCAAACCAACAATAATGATTACACAAAACTGTTTCCGACAGCTTATCTCGCTTATACCATAAACAGCGACAACTCATTGAGTCTTAATTACGGAAGAAGAATAAGCAGGCCAAATTATCAATTTCTAAATCCATTTGTTAGGGTGTTTTCTCCCTATTCTTATGCCGAAGGAAATCCTTTTTTGCAACCTGCTTTTATCGATAATGTCGAGTTGGGTTATACTTATAAAAATAAATGGATAAATAGTCTATATTATTCTTTCGCCGATGACCTGTATGGGCAAATTACCCTATTAGACGCAGAAACCAATATACAACATATCATTTCTAAAAATTACCAGAAAAACACCATAACCGGTTGGTATCAATCCCTTAATTTAAAACCTGCCGATTGGTGGAATCTGGAGACTTCATCAAATATAGCTTACCATTCTACAAAAAGCACGATTCCCGATTTATTGGAAGAATTAAAGGGTTGGGGAGCATCTTTTGATTGGTCGAACGACATCACGTTAAATGCTCAAAAAACATTGTTCCTCAATTTGTATTTTTATTATGAATTTAGCGGTGTTTCCAATTTAGATAAAAATACGAGTTCCCATCAAATAGATGCTTCTTTGAAATGGCTGTTGTTCGATAAAAAAATGACCGTTAATCTTTATGCCAATGACATTTTAAGTTCAAGCCGAACGACCTACAGTACTTTTACCAATGGTTTCAAAAACTCCTTTCGAAATTATTATGACGAGCGGTATTTCAGGCTTTCCGTGAGTTATAATTTTGGGAAATCGTTTAAAACCAACAATAGAACCGGTAAAAATCAGGAAGAGCTCAATAGAACGAATTGAAAATAAAGTGTGAATACCGATAGAATAAAAGAGTAATCCACTAAAGTTCTATTGGGAAAGCCTATACAAAAAGCCAAATAAAGCATTAAAGTCATTTAAACTTTCAAAAATGGGCTGCAAAATGACCTTATGACCCCAGACCTGCCCGCAGGCAGGTTTAGCTTTTTTTCGACTGTAGTTATGGCTATGCTCTACAAAAAAGCTGTCATTGGTAACAATAATCTCTATTCTTGGCCGACTGGTAGGTTTTGCTTCAATCCCAAAAGTTTAAACCACCTCTATAAAAAATCTATCGGAACCGGACTCAACACAAGTCAATTCTACCGGAAACAATCCCTAAAGATCTTCAAACTCTTCCAATCGATAAATTTCATTCTTGGAGCGCAAAAAGAGCGCGTGTTGATGCCATATAGCAATCGGAAATTTTAGAACCTCCCCGTGAGAATGAAGGATTTTTAAAGCACTCTCATCCTCGAGATCGACCTCCTTATCATGGTATAAATCCAAAAAATCAGGATGGGATTTATTAATCAGGTCCTGTACCCTGACCTTGAGAAATCCTGCGATCTTCAGCCAGTCCATTGCTCCTACTTTAGCTTGACTTACATCAATCGTGACCGCGTTTTTATCGATGGAAAAAGCCGCCGCACGGCATTTTTTATCATGACTTTTACTGCCGTTAAAGACGACTATCAGATTTTGATTATTTCTAAATATCCTACTCATTAAAATCGCTCATTAAAAAAACTAAAATTACATATAAAAATGAGAATAATCCGCTTGAACTCCTAATTTCGACAATTTTATCCTAAATAAAGTTTACGAAGTCTGTGAATCCCATTCTTCGTCTCTGTAACTAAAATATAGAAACCGAGAAATGTACCGTAGTCCTCTTCTCCATCACTTTATACCAGTTATTTATGATGATTTTGATTGTCTTACAATCACCTTGTTTTTTTTGATTCGGGAGATGATCATTTTAAAATACAAAATTCCCCAAATCAACAGGGCGATAAAAATAGTTCCTTCGGGAATATCTTTCAAAAAATCCAAATCCATAATTCCGGCAAAATGCCAGGTGCAAACCGTGTACATCCCAAGCGGGAAAACCAAGCTCCAATTCTCCGGATTATAGGCTACCCGAATAATGCTCCGTTTCCAAATTTCAAGATAAAGAATCAACGGAATCCACCAGGTTCCCCCAATCCAAAACAAAAATGTAAACACTTTAAAAACAGGAACGAATTCCACATATACCTCCAGTCTCGTCATCGCCTCTACCAATACCGATCCCGATAAAGTACTAATAGCGGCGGCCCCCATATTAATCCAATAGGAAGGCCGAAACTCCTTGGGACGCATTTTATAAAAGGCATAGCGATAGGAAATCAAGGAAATGATGATAAGATAGAAAAGAGCTCCTATAAAATAAAATACCAGGCTGATAAAAACCGTCAGTTTGTGATCAAAAGACAAATGACGGGCAACCAAATTGCCCAGAATAGAGAGGGATTGGGCCGACACCACAAATAAGAGCCAAGATCCGTTAATCGAATTCCGAATGCTGGGCTTTTTTTCCTCAATCACCGTCAGTACCGATATCACATAAATAAACAGGAGCCAAAGGAAAAGTCCGGTCCCCCAACAAATCAGTGCAACCCGATAAAATTGATGAAGCAGGATTCCGTTTACACCCAATAAACAGATTGCACAGACCAATGTCAGAAATCCGGCAGCAATACTGGGAACCGCCAAATCTCTTTTAAAATAACTAAAAAAGAAGAGGATACGGGATAAAAACAAAAGTAGCAGGATTCCCAATTCTACCCCCGATACGGCATAAAAAAACCAACTTAAGACTTCATATTCCAGCGTATAACAAGCCACAGCAAGAATACCGGTGGACATGGGCAAGGCAAAATAAACCGGAGGAAAAGTTTTTATACGGTTTTTAAAAAATTCTTTTTGCATCAATCAAGAGCACAATTTGTTAAGGATCTTCAACAAAAATAACAAAACTAACAAGGATTTTGGGGCTACTCTCCATTTATTGCGGTTCAACCCTCTTTCCAGAACTTATCGCTCCACGCTTTTTCAGGATAAGTAACGGCATCGTGTTCTTCTTTTAATCTTGCCAATTCCTCGGGAGTCGCTCGATCCTGAATTTGTTGTAGCAGAACCCGATCTTCAAAACGGACAAAACTCCCGATCTCCTCCTCAATCCGATTGAGAGATCGATACACGTCCTCGGTATCTTCAAATAAGCGCAGTAATCGGCGATGATTTGCCAGTGCTCGCTTTACTCGCACATTATTCAACCCCAGAATAGGGAAAACATATTTTTTTTCAAGTTCAAAATGGGGCCTCAGATAATTCTCCAAAAACCAATCCGCATAGGCTTTTAGTCGTGTTGTTGAAACCTCATTACGCAAGCCTTCGGCCACTTTATAGCCAAATAACAAAACCTCATAATGCAGTTTACTAACCGCTTCTAATTCTTTAGAAAGTTCTTCCGGATCTTCCATATCAACAAATTTAAAAAATATTTAGGTAGGCTTAAATAGGAATCTATCCCCCGCCTCTAATTTGTATTGATTCCATTTTTGTCAAATCATAATCGATGACGCTACTATCATACGATAGATAATGAGGTCATTGATATCCACAACTCGAGTTATCATTTCTTTATGAATTTTTAAGGAGCTTGTCCTGCTCTCGCCCTATAAAAGCGGAAAAATTCTGCAAATCAATTTCACGGAATTGAAATGACCAATTATTTCATTATTATTTCTTTACACAAATGCTTACCTTTGCCACCTCACAAAAAACGGGGAATTTATGTTCGACAGCCTTACTGATAAATTAGACAAAGCCTTACATGTTTTAAAAGGGCACGGCCAGATTACAGAGGTCAACGTAGCCGAAACATTAAAGGAGGTTCGCCGCGCTTTAGTAGATGCCGATGTAAACTATAAAACGGCCAAAAATTTCACTACTACGGTCAAGAAAAAAGCTCTTGGACAAAATGTTTTGACCACTTTAAAACCCGGGGAACTATTGGTCAAAATCGTCAAAGACGAATTGACCGAACTCATGGGAGGGGAAACCGCCGGCATTGATCTTTCGGGGAAACCCAGTGTCATTCTCATGTCCGGCCTACAAGGAAGTGGTAAAACTACTTTTTCCGGTAAATTGGCCAACTTCCTAAAAACCAAAAAGACAAGAAAACCTTTGCTTGTCGCTTGTGACGTCTATCGTCCTGCGGCAATTGACCAGCTTCACGTTGTGGGAGAGCAAATCGGAGTCGAGGTTTTTAGTGATCGGGAGACCCAAAATCCGGTTAAAATTGCACAAGCCGCCATCGCCCACGCCCGGGAAAACGGTTTTAATGTCGTAATCATCGATACCGCCGGACGATTGGCTGTAGATCAAAAAATGATGGACGAAATCTCCGATATTCATGAGGCGGTAACCCCCAACGAAACGCTTTTTGTTGTGGATGCCATGACCGGTCAAGATGCAGTAAATACCGCTAAGGCCTTTAACGATGTTTTGGACTTTGACGGGGTCATCCTTACCAAGCTCGACGGAGATACCCGTGGCGGTGCCGCCTTATCAATCAAGTCGGTGGTCGATAAGCCGATCAAGTTTATCGGGACCGGTGAAAAAATGACGGCACTTTCGGTTTTCCACCCCGACCGTATGGCCGATCGAATCCTGGGGATGGGAGATGTCGTATCTCTGGTAGAACGGGCTCAGGAACAATATGACGAAAAAGAAGCACGGCGGGTTCAAAAGAAGATCGCAAAAGATCAATTCGGGTTCGATGATTTCCTCAAACAAATCCATCAAATCAAAAAGATGGGAAGCATGAAGGAATTATTGGGAATGATACCGGGAGCCGGAAAAATGCTGAAAAATGTCGATATCGATGACGATGCCTTTAATGGGATTGAGGCGATCATAAACTCGATGACCCCCGAAGAACGAGCTAAACCCAATATTATCAATTCCAGTCGAAAAAAACGGATCAGCAAAGGTTCAGGAACCTCGGTCAAAGAAGTCAATCAATTGCTGAAACAATTTAGAGAAATGAGCAAAATGATGAAGATGATGCAAGGCGGTGGACGAAAACGAATGCTTCAAATGATGCAAAATCTGAAATAAAATCAATTCAACCCTAATTTTATTAAAATGACCATACTGGACGGTAGAAAAACAAGTGCTGCCATTAAAGAAGAAATTGCCAAAGAAGTACAGGAAATCACTAAAAACGGCCAGAAAAAACCACATTTGGCAGCTATTATCGTGGGGCATAATCCCGCCAGTAAAACCTATGTCGCCAGCAAAGACCGGGCATGTAAAAAAGTGGGGCTGAATTCTACGATCCTCGAACTCGATGAAAGAATTTCAGAAGACGAATTAATCAGTAAAATTCGGGAACTCAATGCCGATGACGATATTGACGGCTTTATTGTTCAACTTCCTTTGCCCGAACATATTGATGAACAAAAAGTACTCTTGGAAATCGACCCCAAAAAAGATGTCGATGGTTTCCATCCTACCAATTTCGGAAAAATGGCATTGGATTTACCTGCATTTCTTCCAGCCACTCCTTTTGGAATCCTGGAATTGCTTAAACGCTATAACGTTGAAACTGAAGGAAAAAACACCGTTGTTATCGGCAGAAGCCATATCGTGGGCCGCCCCATGAGCATCCTACTGAGCCGGAAATCCACACCCGGGAATGCCACTGTCACACTGACTCACAGACACACCAAAAACCTAAAGGAACTCACTGCAAAAGCCGATATTATTGTAGTGGCTATGGGAAAACCCCATTTTCTAACGGCTGATATGGTAAAAGAAGGTGCGGTCATCATTGACGTAGGAATCAATCGGGTTCCTGACAAAACAGCCCCAAAAGGTTATGTCATTCAGGGCGATGCCGACTTTGAAAACCTCAAAGAAAAAGCCGCTTTTATCACACCTGTGCCCGGAGGAGTAGGCCCCATGACCGTCACGATGCTATTAAAAAACACGTTACTGGCCTATAAAAATCATCAAAAAGATGAGAAAACTCCGGTAAAAGCGTGAACTCATGGCCAAACGAACTATCAAATTTATTTGGGATTATTATGGTGACCCGGCAAAACGTACCGCCGAGCACCACAGCATCCATTTAAAGGAATTTGCCGAAGCCCGGGAATTGAAATTACAGCAGGTGGGGTTCGAAAAAATCAAGGAAAAACACTTTATTGCCTACCTCCTATTAGAAGAAGACGCAGCCTTAGAACTCAAGGATATTTTAAAACCCCACAAAGCTACGGTAGAAAGATAGTAATCGGGAAGTGGATGACAGGGAATAGGAATTAGTTGTATTGAAAAAGCCAATCGCCAACGGCTCAAAAAATTCCTTAACGTGTCGAGGGGAGTCTATTATCAATCCATTTTCTCCGGAAACTGTTCTTTTAATAAATTTCTTATACGTTACAGCCTCCACTCAATCCCTTTTACAACGCAGGATTCCATTTTATACTTTCTTCCTGTTTGTGTCCGGAGATCAGATCCTCATAACAAAACGACGGCAAGTCCTTATCTCGCAACGAGAATTGCGCAATACTGGTCGTTTGTAACCTTCCCCGATCAATAACCAGCCCGATTTCCTGTTTATTACCGCGGTCGTGGTGAAACTGCCAAACCGCCTTTTTATTAGGGTGTGGATCTGCTTCCAAAAAGTCCCTAAATCGTCTTTCTTTACGATTCGTTTCTTTCTTGGAATACAACATTGCCGATGACCAAATGGCCGGTTTGGAAGCATCTTTTTCTCTCAGAAAACGATTTTCTCCGTCCCAAATCAGTTCGTATAAATGAAGCCTTTCCCGCCAGGAAACGACAACTCCAAAAAAAGCTTCAATTCCCTCCAAGTCATACTCCATAAAAGCTTTTTTAAGGGCCTTTTTGGCAATTAATTGCTTGACTACAACCCCGCGGCTTTCTCGATATTCCTTTTTCCGCTTATGAGGCCCAAAAGCACCGTTCATCAATGTCATTACATGATTCCTGTGGCTTACCCCAAACCAAGTCCCTCCGGCTTTCTTATCCCGGGGATAATAAAGTTGTGTGTCATACTCCTTATAAACCGCCGGAGAGCATGCCGAACGATTTACCGATTCATCACGGTTATCGGTCAATACAAAACTGTTATCAGATTGAGAATAAGGTATAAAAGTAACAGTACACATGTTTTATCAGGTTACGGTATTCGCTACAATTTAGTAAAAACTTATCGCTAAATCTTCAAATTTCAATATTAAAATAGGTAATTTCACAGCAAATTATAAAATCCAAGAACGTTTAAAAAATAGCAACTATGGGAAAAGGTTTTTTTAAGGTGCCCCCGATTCACAATGAGCCGGTAAAGCGTTATGCACCGGGGAGCCCGGAACGGGAATCCGTTTTAAAAATGTATAAACAAGTATTTAATACGAAAGCCGATATCCCGATGTATATCGGCAGCCAAGAGGTACGATCGGAAGAAACGGCTCGTGTTATTGTTCCCCACGACCATCAACACGATCAGGGGGTCTATCACTTGGCCTCCGAACAAGACGTAAAAACCGCCATTCAAAAAGCACTGGAAGCACGAGAAGCTTGGGCGGCTCTTCCCTGGGAAGAACGTGCAGCGGTTTTCTTAAAAGCCGCCGACTTGATTACCGGCCCCTATCGCGATAAAATGAATGCCACCACCATGATCGGGCAAGGTAAAAATATCTACCAAGCCGAAATTGAAGCAGCCTGTGAAATTGCCGATTTCTTCCGTTTTAATGTACAATACATGACCGAGCTCTATCAAGAACAACAAAGCTCTGATACATTTGCTTGGAATCGTATGGAATATCGCCCTTTAGAGGGCTTTATCTACGCGGTTTCTCCATTTAACTTTACAGCGATCTCCGGAAACTTATCGGCTGCACCGGCTCTGATGGGAAATGTAGTGGTTTGGAAGCCCAGCGACAACCAGGTACTCTCGGCTCAAGTTATTATGGAGATTTTTCAGCAGGCCGGAGTCCCCGACGGGGTCATCAATATGGTGATGGGAGATCCCGAAATGATTACCAATGTCGTGTTGGACAGCCCCGATTTTGCCGGTATCCATTATACCGGAAGCACTCACGTTTTTAAAGGCATTTGGAAAAAGATTGGAGATCGCATTAACAACTATACATCCTATCCTCGAATCGTAGGAGAAACCGGAGGAAAAGATTTTATTGTCGCGCATCCTTCAGCTCATGCCCGACAAATAGCAACCGCTATTTCGAGAGGAGCTTTTGAATACCAAGGTCAGAAATGCAGTGCGGCGTCTCGTTGTTATATTCCGGAAAGTCTGTGGCCGGCCGTTAAAGAACAAGTCGTTAAAGATGTCAAATCCTTTAAAATGGGATCTCCGGAGGATATGGGGAATTTTATCAATGCGGTTATTCATGAGCGTTCCTTTGATAAATTAGCTAAATATATCGATCAGGCCAAAGAAGACGAGGAAGCCGAAATCATCGTTGGCGGAAACTACGACAAATCCAAAGGATGGTTTGTGGAGCCCACCGTAATCGTTACCTCCGATCCCCATTATACGACCATGGAAACCGAATTATTCGGGCCCGTGATTACGATTTATGTGTATAAAGACAAAGACTGGAGCGAAACCTTAAAACTCGTTGATAAAACCAGTATGTATGCCTTGACCGGAGCCGTTTTCTCCACCGATCGCTATGCCATTACCGAGGCCACCAAAGTATTGGAAAATGCAGCCGGAAACTTCTACGTCAATGACAAACCTACCGGAGCAATTATTGACAAACAGCCCTTTGGCGGCTCGCGGGCCAGTGGAACAAACGACAAAGCCGGTTCGAAAGGAAATCTGATGCGTTGGGTCTCTCTGCGATCTATTAAAGAAACATTTGTTCCTGCAGAAGACTATCGTTATCCGTTCCTGGGGGAGTAAAAATGCGAAACGGACAGACCTCATAATTATAATCCCCGGTTTTTATGGCCGGGGATTTGTTTTTAAGTAGCTCCTCCTATCATCATCTTATCTATCAAGAACGATGACTTTCATATCGGCGCAATTCATAAGCCACCCCGATTTGCGCAAACCCGGTAGCCAATAGAGCGGCACCCGTGTATAAAATCAAAGTTAGAATTCCGAACTCCGGATTCCAGATCATCAACAAGGAAAAAATCACACCCAAAATAGAAAGAATAAGCACAATCCACCAATTACGCACCTTATAATGTGCCAAATAGGTTGAAAAGCCGATTCCTACAATCGAACGAAACAACAAAACAAACCCTACATAAAGCGGCAGGATCCGTAGGGTCATCTCCTGATTCGTCAATAACAAAAAGGCGATCGCCAGATCAATAAGGGCTGTTACCAACGTCCATTCCCAGTGCTGTAATTGTTTTCGATTACTAACGGCATAATAAAGCCCTAAAAGGCCAATAATACCGAATCCTATAATAAAGAGATTCGTGAGTGCCACATAAGATTCCAACGGGTAAAGAAACACCAATGCTCCGGTAATCACATAAATAATTCCTGCCACCAGCGAAATCCACCATTCCCGAACGGATTGTTTATAAATTGTCGCCATATCCTTAGGGGTTTAAGTCTCCTAAAGATAATAAAATTAAACTCCACAAAAAAATATTATTACTCCTGGCGATAATTTTTCAGGACATAATTGATTCCGGTATAAACCACGTCTCCCATGGTTTTACAATACTTAAAATTAACATCATAGGTCAAATCAATCAATTCTTCTTTCAGGCGTTTGATATTTTCTTGTGGTGCCAAGTCTTCCTTCCGCATGGTTTCAATCAGATTTCTAAATCGCCGGGGGCTGGTCAATACGCGCTTGACAATCAGGGAGCGCATTTCCTTTTGATACTGCTCAATGGACTCTGAATTTAATTTATCGAGTGCCATTTTAACCATTTCATAATTCTCCTTATAATACTGGGGTAAATACACTTTTAATTTTCCTTCATAAGCTTCCTGATCGAAATCGATCGATCGGATTTGATAATAGACCTGGTCAAAATCGTGAATGGGGATCACCACATAATTATAGGAACGCATATCCCCCAAAAGGCTGATCAAACAGCGTTCATTAAATTTCACAAATTCCTTGGAGATCTGTGCTTTCTCCTGCTCGGAGCATTCCGGCAGGTAATCCCGGATAAACTGATCGCCCGGAATCCCCATGATATGTTGTTCAATCAAAGTATTCTTATAGACCAAAAAATTCATGCGATACGGAGACAGTAAATGCTCCAATTCCAGTCCATATATTCGAGACGCATCCGCCTTTTTGACATAAAACAGAGTATGATTATCATTTAGAATATTTCGGATTCGAATTCGAAAAGGTTGGGAGTTTCCAAAGGTGCAAAAATGAATATATTCCACCTTAAGATGCTTTAGTGAAGCCACATCCCCGTCGGAATGCAGGAGAGTATAAATTTTGGTCAGCCGGTTTTCTATCTCTGCAAACTCATGTTCCGGATAATATACATTCAGCCACAAAGTACTCTCCCCGTCTTCATTCAAAACATCTAATCCTCCGCTAAAACGCAATAAATCCTCATACAGGAGTTGGGTTTCAGTCATCCGATTGTACCGTTTTAAAAACTTCATAAGCTCCGCCGAAATCGGATATGACGGTTTTTTATGAGTAATTACCACATCCCCCACTTCCCAAGACTTTCCCATGCTTGTAGTTTTATGATCAAAGATAGTTAAATCAAACAGAATGCGTCACGCTAAACGCCATTCCTGTTTTTTAACAAGCGGTCTCTTCAGTTTTTATGAAGTGGATAAAGTAAAGTTTCTCCTGATAATAGATTCTCGCATTCATAATGTTTAAAGTTAATTTTTCACTAACTTTAACTTTTTAAGTATATTTCACACGGTTTATACATAATATTTTATAAATGGATAACAAAAAAACGACCCCAAAAATAAATCTGGGGCCGCTTTAAATGTTTTCACAACGGAATAATCCTTATTGTGAATTGCTTCAAAATTGTAGAGCAAATATAATCAAAAGTTTAATAATAACAAAAGATAATATTAAAATGAAAAGAATTTTAGGACTGGATTTGGGGACTACCTCGATAGGTTGGGCCATCGTAGATGAGGCGGAAAAAGAGAATGAAAAGTCGAAAATCATTAAAACAGGTGTTCGAGTTGTGCCTCTTTCGACAGATGAAGAAAACGATTTTAAAAAAGGGAAAAGTATTACCATAAATGCAGACAGGACTTTAAAAAGAGGGGCAAGAAGAAATAAATTCCGTTATCAATTGAGACGAAAAGATTTGATTAAATCTTTAAAAAAAGCAGGAATCATAAATGAGGACACTATACTCACAGAAAATAATAAAAACACTACTCATGAAACCTATCGTTTACGAGCCAAGGCTCCTAATGAAAAAATTGAAAAGGATGAATTAGCACGGGTTCTATTAATGATTAATAAAAACGAGGTTATAAAAGTAGTAGAAAAGCTAATAATCAAGAAGAAGGCGAGTTGATTGATGGAATGGAAATTGCTAAAAAGCTATACCAACAGGGTAAAACGCCTGGGCAGTTTAGCTTTGAACTCCTGAAACTATCCCCCCAATAACAAATCATACACTTATTAAAAAAGGGAAAAAGGGCGAAAAGTGCGATTAATAGCGGGGTTATGGGAGTTTTATGGAGGCAACCAACTCATACACGAATTGTACATTAATTTCAAAAAAGGGCGGTTTAAATAACATTACAACAAAAGATAAAAGCCCTTTAAAAGCCATCTTCCGGCGAGGGCTACTATTTTTATAATAATATGGCACATACGCCTTATTTTCAAGCCCTGCGGGGCTTTTTTTGTTTTATAGTGGGCCTTAAAAGGGAGTAAAACGAACCACAAAAAACAAGACCGGGCAAAAAATGTACATTTTGGGTTGGTTCTACAGTTGGTTCTACAGTTGGTTCTACACTTTTTGTAAAAAAAAGAGTGATTCAAGGGGGGATATTCCCATAAATACCCCTTTTACCCCCCTAAAAAACCATATTACCCGGGGGTTATTCCCATTTTTATGCAAGTTACATTATATTTAAAAGACTGATTATCAAAACAATAATCTAAATACACAAGTTTTTTTGTGTGTGCGGCCGTGGTGTGGCGTTATAAAATGGTATTGATGCTTATGCTGGCCTTCACCAGGGCAATCGCTTTTATGGCGTCTATCGGAATGTCCTTGGGATCGTGGTGGGCGTTTTGACTTACCAGCCGGATGTAGTCTTCCCGCTCGGCCCGTTGTACATATTTTACTGTTATATATTCGTCAAAATCATCCAGGCGTATTCCCAGCAGGTACATCTCCCCCCAAAAGATATGCTCGACGGTGGTTTCCGCATACAATACCATATCCCCCGATTTTAAAAGCGGGTACATACTATCCCCGGCTACGGTGATGGCCCCGTCACACCGGGGCAGGTTGGGAATGTGGATCGTATCGAGGACCTCAGTTCTTTTTTTATCGTCAAAAAGCTCCTTTAGCCCGGCGGTCGCAGTAATATCATACAGCGGGACAAGCTGATCCTCAATAAGGGCGTCCCGGGTCTTCCTGTTTTGGTCCAGCCGTTGCAACTGTTTTTTATCGGGTTTGAGCATTTCTCCTTCACCAATTAATAGCCATGCAGGATTAATATACGGACTATTGTCTAATATTTTTTTAAAAACCCCTTCCCCCAGATCGGCCTCTCTCTTTTTTTGCTTGCTAAGATATCCATTGGAAAGACCGCACAACTCCTCAAATTGGGCTGGTTTCAAAGACATATAATCCATTATCTTATATACTCTTTTTATTGCCTTCATAGAAAAAAGGTTAATTTTTGTTTCATAATTAGAAAATAGTCTATATATTTGCTTTGTAAACTAAAACACAAAGCAGTAATGAACAAAAGTAAGCGAAAAAAGGAAACGAGCTACAACCAGACGGCATTAACCGCCGTAGCCAAGAAGTATGGGATGACCAAGATGTACATCCGGCAGATCCTGAGCGGCGATCGCGAACGGGCCCTGATTGCCGATCAAATCAAAAAAGACTACCGCAAAAAGGTAAAGGAAGTTGAACAGTTAATACAAGAAATATGAAAGCGAATTACACCCCGGTTAAAGAACTTACCCCCGATCAGTTGGAATCGTTAATACAGACATATGGCCATCCTTATGATATTCGACAAAAGGATAGTTCAGAGGGCGATAAAATATGTTCGGAAAAGGGTATTTCCGGGTTATCTGTTGATTTTGATAAAACAACTGCATGCCTTCGATCAGGGGGCTTTCATATTCCGCCAAAAGCTTTATTACGCTCTGCACCACTTTCAAGCTCCAACGACAATCATCTGTCGAACGTAAATAAATCAAGTCGGTATCAAAGACGTCAGATTTTTCAATATCGTCAAAAATTGGGGTGCGCTCATCAATGGCGTAATCTAAATGATATAGGAAGGCTATTCTTTTTAGAGTATCAAGTAACAAGTCTCTTCTCGCGTTTGGCCTTAAATCTTTCGGAGTTCCTAAAATTACGTTTAATCTAAAACTCTTTTTGTTTTTCATATCACTATCAATTTAAGGTTTAGCAACGATAAAGATAGTGATTTTCCCGGGGCCGAGGACGGCACTTTTTAAAGAGTATCAGGTTCGATACCTGGCCGGGAGCAATCTGCAATACCATGGCAACCATTTATACCACCTATCAAAGTACCGTTTGCGTCTTTAGCCGCATGCTCATCGATTATAAGATTGTTAACTCCCTCCCAATATAGAGCTGGGAGCTATCGAGGGTATTTCCAGATCAAACGAAAAGGTGGTAACGGCCGCAAGTCCTTGATCGAGTATGACAGCCTCCGGCCCGATCTCAAGAAAAAAGTAAAACACCTTTTTGGCGATCCCTACGAGATCGAGAGCTTGAAGCTGCGTGATGTTATCAAGCCTGACCCCAAGGCTGCCCAGTATTTTTCCCTATTTACAAAACCGGACGGCCTCCCGCTGGATGAGGAAGCCCAAATCGCCTATCGTACCACCGCCGAGATTTATAACGCCCTATCTGCTTTGATGACTGAGCTTCGCAGTTTTCGCACCTCCCGAAACCACCGATTTATTAAAAAAGACTTCTTTATAAAAGCGGCCGAGGCTATTGAGGACCTGCCCACGAGTTATACGCATACCATAAGAGGATTGCATTACCGCAGCTTGCAGCGGAATTATAAAAAGTACAAAAAGCTGGGATACCCAGGGATCATCCACGGCGGGGTGGGGAATACCAATTCCCTGATCCGTAACGAGCTCATCGACCGCCTCGTGATTAGCCTCTACTGCGCCAAAAACAAGCCTTATGCCAATTGGGTACACGAGGACTACATCCGGTTTGTTACGGGGCAGATCGATTTGGTAGATCGAAGGACCGGAGAGCTTTTTAACCCCGCAGATTTTGAGGATAAAAACGGGGAACCCCTCTATTTGTCATACGGCACGATCTGGAACATCATTCAAGACCCCCAATATCAGCCTGTCATTGCTCAATATCGTTCGGGCTCGCTGGAGTACAGTAGCACACAGCGGCCCCACGCCCATCGGCATGCGCCTCATTTCTCCCTGTCCAAGATATCGATGGACGACCGGGACCTGCCCCGAAAGATGCGGGACGGCCGCCGGGTCAAAGCCTACTATAGTTACGACGTCAAGAGCGGGGCAATCATTGGCGCGTCTTATTCCAAAAGCAAGACGGCCGATCTGTTTATCGACTGTATGCGGGATATGTTCTGCAACATTGACGCCCTGGGGCTGGGCGTGCCGTTAGAAGTCGAAGTTGAACATCACCTGGTGGCCTCCTTCCGGGACGATCTTATGAAGGCCGGTAATATCTTCCCCTTTGTGCGTTGGGCCAACCCCGGAAATGCCCAGGAGAAGTGGGCAGAGACCGGTAACCGTCTTAAAAAATATGGATATGAAAAACGGTATCAGGACGGTATCGGCCGTTTTTACGCAAAACTGGAGGCCAACCGCACCCATCAGGACAAGATATTTGATGAAGAAAACGACAATTATAAGGAGAAACACTACGACTATAAGCGATTGATGGCCGATGATCGCGAAATGATCAAACGCTATAACAATAGCCTGCACCCCAATCAGGAGGAATACCAAAAGATGACCCGTCTGGAAGTCCTTAAAGTACATGCCAATAAAAATTTGGCAGATATCGACAAACCCGTACTCGCCAAGCTGATCGGGAAATCCCGGGAGACTCACATTCGCAGAAATCAGTATGTACGGGTATTTAACGACAAATACGGAATTGATTATGAAGGAATCAAACGGCTCAAACCCAACAATTATGAGGTGACCGCTTATCAATTGCCCAGCGATCCCGATACGGTGCACCTGTACCAAGGTACTGATTTCATTTGTACCGCTGCCCGAATTGTAGCCTTCAATACCGCCCGTGGCGAGTGGACTGATGCCGATGAAAAGGCCTACACCGACCAGATGAAATATGTAGCCGCCTTTGATGCGGATGTCAAACGCCGCAAAAAACAGATTTCAAAAATAGAGATCCTCGAGAAGGACGCCTTTGATTTCCATGATGACCTTGTGGAAATCGTAAACCATATACCTCATGAACCCGAGGAAGTCGATGAGTTTGAAGAATTATTGAACAGTTATGACGCCGATACGATTATCAGGAAGGCGCGTGAAAATCTATAATCATGAATATTACAGCAGCATTTAAAAAGAAGATCATTGCCGCCATCCGGCAGGAGAGTGAAAACTTCCCCACGGCCTCCAAACAGGCCGTGTATTTAGGGATTAACGCCGCCCAGTTAAGCCGTATTAAAAATGGAGAAACCGATAAGGTAGTCAGTGATGCCAACTGGGTACGGCTGGGGCGAATCCTAAACGTGACCAGCGGGAAAAGAGCCGTTTGGCACACCGCCAAGACGCCGGCCTATAATTTCATCTACGGGCAGTTGCAGGACTGTCAAAACCTGAGCATAAGCGGGGTTCTTTGCGACTTGACCGATATTGGCAAGACGCACACGGCAAAGGCCTACGCCCGCGAAAACCGAAACGTTGCCTATATCGATTGCTCCCAGGTCAAAAGCAAGCAGCTCTTTGTGCGGAAGATTGCCCAGGAGTTCGGGGTCGTCAATACCGGCCGGTATGTCGATGTTTATCAGGACCTGGTGTATTACCTGCAGTTCATTGATACCCCACTTGTCATTTTGGATGAGGCCGGAGACCTGCGCCCTGATGCCTTTTTGGAGCTCAAAGCACTTTGGAACGCCACCGAACGGGCCTGCGGCTGGTATATGCTCGGTGCCGATGGGCTAAAGCATAAATTGGAGAAAGGGCGCAGCCTCTTCAAAGTGGGGTATGCCGAGATTTTCAGACGGTACGGCAAGCGGTATCAACGCGTTTCGCCGAATGGCAAGGAAGCCGGTCAGGATTTCTTAAAAACTCAGTTCGCCATGGTGGCCCGTGCCAACGGAGTGACCAATATTAAGGAAATGTATGCCAAAAGCGCGGGAAGCCTTGAGCGCATCCGCATTGAGGTAGAAAAACAACAGCGTGCCAATGGATAGAGCGATCAGCATTTCACAGCTCTACGCCACCAGGCGGAATCTGATCGAGCTTCCGGGGCCTTGGGACGGCCATATCGGACGGCCGGAAGTAAAGGGCAGCTGGCTGATCTGGGGCAATAGCGGAAACGGAAAGACAAGCTACGCCCTTCAACTGGCCAAAATGCTATCGCAATTTGAACGCGTGGCTTATAACGGACTCGAGGAGGGCAACTCCCAAAGTTTTGAAATCGCCTGTAAACGGCACAATATGCATGAGTGTAAAACGAAATTCATTTTAATACAAGACAATTATGAGAACCTTGTTAAACGACTTAAAAGACACAAAAGCCCAAATATCATCATCACCGACAGCTTTCAGTATTTGGGAATTAACTATACGGAGTATAAACAGCTGCTCGGTCAATTTCCTAACAAATTGTTCATCTGGGTATCCCACGCTGATGGGGCTAACCCGGAAGGTCGAACGGCCAGAAAAGTGCGTTATGACGCCCATGTCAAAATACAGGTACAGGGTTACATCGCATCGGCAGCCAGCCGGTACGGCGGCACCGATCCCTATATCATTTGGTCGGAGGGTGCGGAGAAATACAACCTTGAACTGAACTAAAAACTAACAACTAACAACTAAAAATTAAAACCCCATGAGCAGCAAGAAAATAGACATTGAAGCCGAATACCGGTTCTACCTAAAGAAGGTAGAGCTAAAAGAGAAGAACATGACCCCCATCCAGCGGGTAG
>CAZBXQ010000019.1:0-50498 GCA_964495935.1 uncultured Flavobacteriaceae bacterium | reverse complement strand
ATCCGGAACAATAATCTCTATTTTTCGCTTCAATCCCAAAAGTCTAAATCACCTCGGCTAAAAACGAAGGATTAAAATGGGGAAATAACTTAAAATTAATTTGGACGGTATAAATACTTATCGTAATATTGCGATTAAGCAATATGTAATTAAAAATGGCGACGGCTCCAAACTATACCGAAGAACAAGGTCAGGTCTCAACTTTTGCCAAGGCTTTTGGTCATCCTGCACGAGTGGCCATCATTCAGCATTTATTTGAGCGTAAAGAATGTATTTGTGGGGATCTGGTTAAGGAGATTGGCTTGGCGCAGCCTACAATTTCTCAGCATCTTAAGGAATTAAAAAATCTGGGATTGATTCGGGGAACTATAGAAGGTCCAAGGGTTTGTTATTGTATTCATCCGGAAAACTGGTCTAAAATGAAGGAGCTTATGAATGCGTTTTTGAATCAGGATCTCCCGGAGAACCAGTGTTGCTAAAAAATTTAAAATTATTGATCGTTTAATCGCAATATTCCAATATATGAAATTATCAGAAGTGAAGTCAACTTTACGTCGATTGGAAACTATAGCTTTTCAATTACCCAATGGGGAATTAGTACCCCGTCATTTCCATGTCACGGAAATAGGAGAAATCAACAAGAATTTTATTGACTGCGGGGGTACTGTTCGAAATGAAAAAATGGTGAATTTCCAATTGTGGAATGCCAATGATTATAATCATCGATTGCACCCTGAAAAATTAGTGCATATTATTGAATTATCCGAAAAAACCCTAAATATCGGAGATTTCGAAGTAGAGGTGGAATATCAGGGAGAAACGATCGAAAAGTTCGGACTGGACTTTGACGGAGAAAACTTCTTGCTCACCATTAAACAAACCGATTGCTTGGCCAAAGAAAAGTGCGGTATTCCTATAGAAAAGAAAACAGAGGAACTGTATAACCCTAAAGAACCTTCCTGTATTCCTGGTAATGGTTGCTGCTAAGAACAATAAAAGCTGTACTTAAGTATTATGAATTTATTTCCTGATTTAAAGAAATTTGTTTTAAGTATCAAGACTAATGACAATTCGGCTGTTAGAAAAGAAATATTGATGCCTCTGATAGAGTTCATTCAGCATAAGGTGGATTTACAGGAACCAATTCGGTTGAATTTCATCTGTACTCACAATTCACGAAGAAGTCATTTTGCACAAGTTTGGGCACAGACAATGGCCGATTTTTTTGGAGTAAAAAATGTTTTTTGCTATTCAGGCGGGACGGAAGCTACAGCTTTATATCCTTTAGTTCTAGAAACATTATCACAGAATGGTTTTCGTATAACCGAATTGGCACCTGGACAAAACTCGGTAAATAGTATTAAATTTTCAGAAAACGATCCCGGGATAATTGGTTTTTCGAAAGAATGGAATAACACCTTTAACCCTAAAAATCATTTTGCTGCTGTATTAACCTGTTCACAAGCTGATGTGGACTGCCCATTTATTCCCGGTGCAGAGAAGCGCATCTCTATTCCTTTTGAAGACCCCAAATTATATGATGATAGTGGTGGTCTACAAAGTCAGAAATATAAAGAAACGAATAAGAAAATAGCCTCTGAGCTATACTATGTTTTTTCAAAAATAATTTGTAAATGAAAACAAAAAATATGGGTTTTTTAAATCGGAATCTTACGTTGTGGATTTTTCTCGCAATGTTTATAGGTGTATCTATAGGTTATTTCTTTTCAAAAACTCCAGAATTTGTAGATAGATTTAGCGTGGGATCAACAAATATTCCTATTGCTGTTGGATTGATTTTAATGATGTATCCTCCTTTGGCAAAAGTAGATTTTTCAATGTTACCAAAGGTTTTTAAGAATGTGAAAATTCTATCGGTTTCTTTATTGTTGAATTGGATCATTGCACCAATTTTGATGTTCGCATTGGCTGTAATTTTTTTGCGAGATTACCCTGAATATATGACCGGGGTGATATTGATAGGCTTAGCCCGTTGTATTGCAATGGTTTTGGTTTGGAATGATCTTTCAGGGGGCAGCAGTGAATATGGGGCTGGTTTAGTGGCTTTAAACAGTATATTCCAAGTTTTTGCTTACAGCTTTTATGCCTGGATTTTTATCACTGTACTTCCCCCATATTTTGGATTAGAAGGTGCTATTGTTGAGATATCTATTAAGACTATTGCGGAAAGTGTGGCTATTTATTTGGGAGTTCCGTTTGCGTTGGCTATTGTAGGAAGAATGATTCTAGTGAAAAAGAAAGGAGAAAGGTGGTATAATGATAAATTCATTCCTACCATAACACCGTTGACCTTGATAGCACTTCTGTTTACGGTAATTGTGATGTTCTCTTTAAAAGGGCAGCTGATTGTGGAAATCCCGATGGACGTTGTTACCATTGCTATTCCCCTGATTTTGTATTTTGTGTTAATGTTCTTTATTTCTTTTTTCATCACCAAAAGTATGGGCGTACAGTATGATCAAACAGCTTCGGTGGCTTTTACTGCGGCTGGTAATAACTTTGAATTAGCCATCGCAGTAGCTATTGCCGTTTTCGGAATCAATTCAGGAGAGGCATTTACCACCGTTATAGGCCCGTTGGTTGAAGTGCCAGTGCTGATACTTTTAGTGCGCATAAGTCTGTATTTTAAACGTAAATATTTTGCCATTTAGAAGTCTCATCTTCCCAAAGAATGATATTTTTACGTTTGATCTTAAAAAAACATGCGATTTTATTTCTTTGATATTTTTAAATCGCAATTGCCTTGCGGACTGAACATTTTGGGTTTGTTGAATGAGTATTTTTGCATCGTCTTTTAACAAGACTCCCTTGTGAAACAATAAGGCACAGTAATTCTTAAATCCGTGAATGAGTACTACATTTTTGTTATTAAAAGTATAACAAGGTTTTCCCATTTCAATTCTTCAATTAAATCGTTTTTAAGAATAATTTTTCTCAATGCGATGTATTCCTGTTTCCATTTGACGTCTTTTTCAAAAAACCAATTTGCTTTTGACTTCATCATTTATGATTTTAAACATTCCATAGAAATATTACCCTTCGGATTCGTGATTATTAATGTCTCCTAAACAATATTCTGTTGCAGTACCTCAAGTGTAGAGATGAGCTCTAAAGGTTCTTGACAGGATAATAATGGACCGGTAAAAGACTTGAAATATTCTTGAATTGTTTCTTTTGAAAATTTGTCTTTATCTTTTACAATTAGAATTGGAAATGCGGAAGGCGATGTAAAAAGGCTGGGAGTGTTTACGATGCCGGCTATTACACCATCCTTATTATTGTAGTTGTTAATATTTAAAAAAACATGAATATCATTGTTTTTTGAATTTCCTTTTACGATACTATTTCTCAATTGAAGATAGAGCGAATTGTGATCGCTAAGACTGCCATGCCCCTTAAAATAAAGATTTTCAAAAGAAGCTATTACTTCGGTGTTTTCCTTTATAGTTAGTTTTCCTATTAGAATACGATCATTTTTATAAGGCCAATAGAAAGAAAAGTCACCCACATAAGAAGAATCTATCAGAGATTTTGGGAGGTTTGAAATCGTAGGAGGAGTTAATGTTTTTAGTGTAAAATTCTTTCCCAAAAGAAAAGCAGTTATCTTAGGGTCTGTGTCATTCATTATCTTTTTAATTCCATCTTCTTTGATTTCGGCTTTTTCCATAACAATATTACCGGCTGTGGGGGATCCATCTCTTTTTATAGTACTATAAGTGCCAATGAGTATTGGTCTTCCTAATTTGATGGTGCCTGAGAAAAACGAGTACAGTGCCTTAACCGGTGTCGTGTTTTCTTTTTTTTCAACATATAGAAAGGTGAAGTTTTCGATAACTTCAAAATTTCCGCGCCATATAGCTGGAGTGTGATTCGGGTCGCAAAAGTCTATGGTAGCCCATTTTTTATCCTGAATAATTACCAAACCTTTCCCAACAATTTGCTTTGCCAAGGAAAAATAATACAAAACATAATATATGGTACTGTCTTCAAAGGTAGTTTTATCAAAATCCCCCTCTTTTGCGTAAAATTCGTTTTTTTCAATTTCATAGGCTAATCCATAGGATTCCAGAATAGCAGTAAGCACTTCATATCTATTTTTTCCTTCGATAATTTGTTGTGGATATTTTTTGTGGTTTTTTGCTTTGCTGAGGGAGTAGTATTTTATTCTATCCTCGATAATATTCTGATTGATTTTTTTGTCTTTAAGGAATGTTACGACCTTGCTAATTAATTCTGCGTATTCCTGATTGCTCAAGTCTTTTAACATCATATGATACTTTATCTATTTGTAGGCTTACTTATTTTTTGCTTCCCTTTATCTCTATAATGAATATCAGTTGGTTAGTAGAGCAGGTTAGGGTTTTGGGAAGATATAATTCATTTTTATTTGCTGTAAATATATTGAAAATTTCCGAAAATTTCAGAAATAATAATTTAAATTATATTTATAGCAATTTAACTTAAGAATAAATTTAGTTTTGTTTACGAAATAATGAATGAGTTTGTTCAATTTAAATTTCGAACCTATGAAAACAACGATCAAAGTAGTTCCATTAATTTATACTTTAATTTTTTTATTCACTTGGAGTTTTTCACTTTCTCAAACTATGGAGGTTTCGGGAACAGTTTCTGACGCCGAGGGAATACCGCTTCCGGGAGTTAATATTAGTGTGAAGGGAGGGGATGTCGGTACATCTACCGATTTTGACGGAAATTATAAAATAAATGTAAAGGTTGGACAGATTATAAACTTTAGTATTGTCGGCTTTCAAGATCAAGAAATAAAAGTTGAAGGCCAGAAAGAAATTAATGTTGCAATGGAAGAGGGAACCTCCTTAGATGAAGTTGTTATAACAGCTCTCGGAATCTCACGAGAGAAGAAATCGTTGGGATATGTGGCAGAAGAAGTGAAGTCTGAATCCTTGGGATTATCCTCGGAAAGTAATATAGGTAACCTTCTTTCAGGACAAGCTGCCGGCGTTCAAATTACGGGGAGCAGTAATATAGGAGGATCATCAAATGTTGTAATTAGAGGGATGAGTTCGCTTAGTGGTAGTAATCAGCCTCTTTTCGTTGTTGATGGAACTCCTATGATTAATGAAAGTATAAATTCGGAAAGCACTCAAAAAGGTCGAAGAGGAAGAGATTATGGAAGTGGTATAAGTGATTTGAATCCAGATGATATTGAGGAAATGACTATTCTTAGAGGAGCAAGTGCTTCGGCTCTTTATGGATCTCGTGCTGCTAATGGTGTGATTTTGGTAACTACGAAAAAGGGCTCTAAAAATGATGGTAGATTGGGTGTTTCTATTTCTACATCCCTCGAAGTGGGTAAAATTTATGGTTTACCAAAATTTCAAAATGAATATGGTGGGGGCTCTTCACAAGAATTTGCGGAATTAAACGGTGAATTATTACCTGATTATAACACTGATGAGAGTTGGGGGCCGAGATTAGATGGAACTTTAGTTCGTCAGGCCTATAGTTGGTATCCGGATGATCCGGATTATGGAAAAACTACGCCCTGGGTAGCGCACCCCAATAATGTTAAAGATTTTTATCAAACCGGAATTAATAAAAAGATTAATGTTGCCGTTGCTGGAGCAGGAGAAACGAGTAGATACAGACTTTCTTATACAAACTTGGAGCAGAAAGGGGTCGTTCCTAACAGTTCGTTATCGAGTAATACGGTTAATGTGAGTGCATTAAAAGATATTACTAACAAGCTTTCAGCGGGGGCAAACGTAACCTATGTCCATACTTATGTTAAAGGTAGACCTCCTTTTGGATCTTCTGGCGATGGACAAGAGGAAGGATCCGGAGTTGACTCGCCTGTTAGAGAATTTAATCAGTGGTTTCAACGACAAGTAGACTTAGTTAGGGCTCGAGACTACCATACTGCATACGCCTCAAATAAAACATGGAATATAACATCGCCAACTGATTTAAATGCTAAATTTTGGGATAACCCTTATTGGTCGTTGTATAATAATTATACACAAGATTGGAAAAATCGGATTTTTGGAAATGTGTTTTTGAAGTATAAAATAACGGATGATTTTACAGCTGAAATCAATGCACGAACAGATTGGTATACTTTTCGAAACCGTGCCAGAATCGTTAAGGGAAGCCAAGGAGCTCTATTTGATGGTGGTGAGTATCAGGAGGGTATTAGAGAGCCGAGAGAATTAAATCTTGAAGGGTTACTAACTTATAAAGCGGATCTCTCGGATCTCTTCTCTATAAATGTGAATGCAGGCTTTAACAGACGTGATTTTAAGAGACATGAAAATCTGGGAATTACTATTGGTGGACTTGCATCTCCAACGATATTCACTTTAAGTTCATCTATAGATCGGCCGATAATTGAAGATCGAACTTATAGAAAAAGAGTCAATAGTCTTTTTGGAAGTGTTAGTTTAGGATATAAGGATATCCTGTATTTGGATGGTTCTTATCGTGCTGACTGGTCTTCAACTTTACCCTCCAATAACAATGCTTATCAATATCCGGCTATTAGTGGAAGTTTTATATTTAGTGAATTATTTAAGCCTGACTTCTTGAACTTTGGAAAACTTAGAGCGGGATGGTCTAAGGTTGGGAATGATACGGATCCATATCAGCTTATTAGTGCTTATAGTCCTGGAATTTCTTATGGCTCGTTCCCGATTAATAGTGTTCCTGACAAATTAAAAAATTCAAATTTGAAACCCGAAGAGACGTATTCTTCTGAGGTGGGAATTGACCTGACTTTTTTCAATCATTCGGTTGATTTCGGTTTAACTTATTATGATGCGAATACCACAAACCAAATAATGACATTACCTGTAAGTGGTTCTTCTGGATACAATTCTTTGGTAATTAATGCAGGTAAAATTTCTAACAGTGGATTAGAAATAACTTTGGCGGTTCGACCTTTAAATAGCATAGAAGATTTTGATTGGGAAATCTCTGCGAATTGGGCTAAAAACAATAGTAAGGTTGATAGGCTGTATAGTGATAATCAAGGGAATAGTATTCAATCTGTAGTGCTGAATGATAGGGATTCAAAAGCTTACGTAGTGGCAGAAGTAGGGGAACCTTTCGGAACCTTTGTCGTAGATGCCTATGCCAGAAATGAAAAAGGGGAACGATTGGTAGATGAAAATGGTAAATATATTAGAGAAAAAGGAGTGAAAAAGGGAAGTTATCTTCCCGATTTTATAGGAGGCATTCAAAATACTATCAAATATAAAAATCTGTCGCTAAGCGCAAATTTAGCCTACCAAAAGGGGGGACTCATATTTTCTTATACAAATAGAGTATTTAATAGAACTGGTTTGTCGGCTAAAACAGTGGGATTAAATGATAAGGGCAATCCTATGCGTGACCCTGTTAGTGAAGGCGGTGGTCTAAGAGCAGAAGGGGTCGATGCCCAAGGGAATCCGAACACCGTTTATCAAGACGCGAAGAGCTACTTTAGAAACCTTTATGATATTTATGAGGAATATTTATATGATGCAAGCTTTATAAAACTCAGAGATATTACTCTGACTTATTCTCTTCCTTCCAGATGGTTGAAAAACACATTTTTACAATCAGCAAATATTTCTTTATACGGAAGAAATTTGGTGACATTACACAAAAATGCCCCAAATATAGATCCTGAATTGTCGTATGGGATTGGGAATATTCAAGCTATAGAGGATTCCACAACACCATCTACTCGTTTTGTTGGTATGAATATTAATTTCAAATTTTAATATGATGAAAGATTTTGTAAGATTATATGCGATTCTACTTGTTGCAATACTTTGTATTCGATGTACAAATAGAGGTGATTTAAACTTTTGGGATTGAAGCGAAAAATAGAGATTATTGTTCCGGATAACGGCTTTTTTGTAGAGCATAGCCATAGCTATGGTCGAAAAAAAGACTAAATCTGGGGCAATAAGATCATTTTGCAGCCCATTTTTGAAAGTTTGAATGACCTCATAATTTTGAAGATATAAATGAGAATCCTAACGAGCCTGAAACGGTTGAGACTTCTCAACTATTAACTTCTGCTATTTTTAAATCGGAGGAAAGCCTTTTCCCATTTGAGAGATTGGGGATGTTATATTCACAGCAATGGGCGGAAACAGATTATACCGATGAGAGTACTTTCCATAACCCGGAATCAAGCTTTTATCCTTTTTATACTGGGGCTCTAAAAGATTTAGCTGAAATTATTCGACTTAATTCCGATGAGGAGACGATTCCAACTGTTGTTGGATCAGGAATGACTAATAATCAAATTGCCATTGCTAAAATTTTGAGATCTTGGCTTTTTATGAATGTTACTGACATCTGGGGAGACGTTCCTTATACAGAAGCTTTAAAGGGTGAGGAAAACTTACTACGACCAATTTATGACTCCCAAAAGGAAATTTATTCGGATCTCATTGTCGAACTAATTGAAGCAAGAGATATGATAGTTGATGAAGGTGATTTTCCAATTAAAGGCGATATAATTTATGATGGAGATATGACAAAATGGAAAAAGTTTAGTAATTCTATTTTACTAAGGATTGGATTACGTCTGTCTGAAGTGGAGCCGGAGAAAGGAAGTGAATTAGTACTCAATTCTTTAGAATCTGGAGTTTTTGATGGCCCAGAGGATAATGCAGTTTATAAACACCTTGATGATGATAGCAATGCTAATAGACATTATCTGAACTTTTTGAGAAGGAATGATTATGGTATAAGTAGTACTATGGTTTCTTTTATGCAAGCCGGTACGATGTCGGATGTCCATGATCCAAGAATTGAGGTTTACGCTAACCCGGCAGAAAATCCCGAGGCCGGAAAGAAGGATAGTCGAATTCCTTTCATTGAAAATTATGGAGGTATGCCTTATGGTTTAACAACTGAAGATGCCTCTGCTTTATCAAACACCTATAGTTCTTATCCTGGTGATGCGGTTAGGAGTAGAACTACCCCTACGATATTTATGAGTTTTTCTGAGGTTTTGTTTCTCAAAGCGGAAGCAATGGAACTCAATTGGATATTGGGAGATCCGATTGAAACGATGAAAGAAGGAGTTATTGCTAATATGGAATATTGGGGAATCGAGGAATCGAGGTATAGTACTTATGTTGAGAATATTAATATCTTGTCTGGAGACGTTTCCGAAACTATTTTAACTCAAAAATGGATAGCTTTATATACTCAAGGACTAACCGCTTGGTCTTCGTGGAGGAGAACAGGTTCCCCAAAGATAGAACCGGGTCCTTTTACCCAGGATACTGATGAAATTCCCCGTAGAAGAGCTTATGACTCCGATGAATATACCTTGAATACAGATAATATAAAAAGAGTAATTGATAGCCAAGGCCCAGATAGTTTTGAAACGCGGGTTTGGTGGGATAAGGATTGAGCAAATTATTTTTATACCAAGGTTTGTTAAGATGTTTAGGTTCATATTTTGTTTAATTTTTGCTATAACATTTGAAGTTATTGTTGTTGACGGACACATGGGTGAAGAGACACATGATGATGCCGGGGCCGCACGTGTAATGGAGGTTATTAATACCTGCTGAAAAATCGGTTACAAGCGCAGGTGAACAATTTGGGCAATTGGGATTGCAGAAAATGGACATCAGTGAGGTATTAAGTATGCTAAAAGAGCCGCAAAATTAAAAGCGAAAACATCTATCTATTGACTTTAAAGAAAGTTAACCTAAGAGAATTGAAGTTAAGAGCTGCCGTATTGACCAGTTTGATTTATAAATACGGACTGTAAAAACTATAGAAAGAATTGAACTAAAGAAGGATATATGCTTAGTAAATTAAAACAAGCCCCCCAATATGTATGGACTATTCTCGCCTTGGTAATAGGAATATTATCCGGAGGGATTTTCTCAAAACAATTGAAATTCATTGGTGATGGGGTAGGTGTTTTTCTGAATGGATTTATAAAAATCGTTCCGCTCTTGATCCTATTTGCCTTGAGCCCGGCCATATCTAACCTGGTAAAAAAGGGTAAGGGCGGAAAACTGGCAACATATACGATTCTATGGTATATATTGACTTCGGTTATTGCCGGTTTGATTGGAGTTCTGGTTTCATCTTTGTTTTTTGATTTGTCTTTTACCAGCAATGAAGGTGATGTTTTTGCTGAAATCGGTAAAATGTTTAGTGCTTTAGACGCAGAGGCTGATGCAATGTTTCCTTTACTTGCAATTTTAGTGGCGGTTGTATTAGGTGTTTTAGCTATACGGATAAAATCATTGGATAGGGTTTTGCAAACGATTGAAAAAGGTATTGATAATGCTTCAAGCTATATCGGCTATGTAATGATTCCTTTAGTCCTGTTTTTAGGGATAAGTTTAGGTGTTAATACGGGAGCTAAGGAAAGTATTAATTATTACTTATTAATGTCTCTATATACATTGGGCTTGTGTGTTATTTGGCTTTTATTATATCTATTTCTCGTTCTAAAATTATGGGCGAAAGAACCAATTAAGAAAATTTTAAAAAAGTACTATTTGCCAACTGCTGTTTTTGCGGCTGGTACTTGTTCTTCACTCGCCACAATTCCTATTAATTTAAATAATGCAAAGAAGATTGGTGTTAAAAAAGAGGTAGCTGATTTTGTCATTCCTATTGGATCAATAGTAAATATGGATATGAGTGCCATGGCTTATGTGGCCTATGCACCTTTTATATTGACTATATTTTTTGATTTGCAAGTAAGCTGGTCTGCTATTCTTGTAGCTTGGCCGGCAGTTGTTCTCTTCACAATTGCTGCTCCTGGATTGCCGGCAGGAATGGGAACTGCTTTGTGGAGCTCTGCATTGTTTGCATCTTTATTGGGTTTGGAAGGAGCTACTAAAACTGAATTTATTGCCACTTGGATTGCCCTTTCTGGCGGTATCCCTGATATGTTGAGGACCGCCACAAATTGTACAAGTGATGGCTTCACATCGGTTCTATTTACTAAGATTTTATATAAAAGAAATAATTGAAATATAATTAACCAAATTCATCAAAAATATGAATGAAATAAGATTTGCTAAAAGCTTTAAAAAGATTGTTGAAGTTAATGGAAGAGTACAAAGCGGTGAAAAGGCTGTTATTGTTGCAGACTACACGATGTCAGCAATTGCACGACAGCTTGCAGCAACTATTAGTGCCGTCGGAGGGGAAGTCTCCCTTTGTTTTATGGACCAAAGAAGTTTAGATGGACAGGAACCTCCGATTCCTATTGCTGCCGCGATGAAGGAAGCCGATATTGTTTTTTCTCCTGTACAATATTCTATTACTCATACTCAGGCAATGAAACAGGCTTTAAAAAATGGTGCTCGATCTATTCAAATGACGGCTCATAATGAAGAGGTGCTTTTAAGTTCTGCGTTATTAAATACCGATTTTGAAGCTCAAGTTCCAAGATGCCATTATTTGGGAGAGGCTTTTACCAAGGGGCGGGGTAAACAAGTGAGGCTTACTTCGCCCAAAGGAACCGATTTGACTTTTACTATAGGAGGTGAAAGAACTAATGTGTTGACCAATATTCCTAATCCGGGAGAATTAGCACCTGTTCCCAATATTGAAGTTAATGTGGTACCCGTAACGGGATCTGCAAATGGTACTTTAATTATGGATGCCAGTGTTCCTTATCTTGGAATAGGAATTCTTAAGGAAGATATGAGATGTGAAGTTAGGGATGGTCTTATTATTTCGATGGAAGGGGGTGAACAAACCCAATACTTGAAAAAGATTTTGGATTCTTATGGCGACCCAAACTGTTTTAATGTAGCTGAGTTGGGAGTTGGGATGAATCCTGGAGCAGAATTAACGGGTAATATGCTTGATGATGAAGGGGTAGTAGGAACCATTCATATAGGGATAGGAACAAGTTCAACTTTGGGTGGAGATGTCGTTGCACCAATGCATTATGATCTAATAATGTGGGAGCCTACAATTGAAATAAACGGGGAAGTAGTCATTGAAAATAAGACTTTGATAGGCTATGATAAGTAGCAATATTTAAATCTATATCGGTATGCTCGGTAACTATCCCTTGTAACATCGAAAACATTATTTATGAGACGTCTTAAATTATTATTGTGTTTCATTTTTGCTCTATCAACATTTACAGAGGTTTGGTGCCAAAACAAGTCTATGGACAAAATATCAAAAATTCAGGCTATAGCGGA
Organism: uncultured Flavobacteriaceae bacterium; assembly: GCA_964495935.1. Taxonomy (GTDB): domain Bacteria; phylum Bacteroidota; class Bacteroidia; order Flavobacteriales; family Flavobacteriaceae; genus JAJYSO01. Next base: position 38,298 of record CAZBXQ010000019.1, on the reverse strand, counting down.
TCTGGAACAATTTGAACATATCTTAAGAGTCGAATCTTCTTATTTTGGTTTAAAACCTTTTGACTTAGATTTAAGGCTCGAGAAATTGAAAAGCAAATTTGAGGATAGTGTGGAAGTAACAAGATTAGGAATAGAATTGGAGAAGATAATGGGGGAAGTGGGAGATCGCCATTCCTCGATTACTAACTTTGAAAAGATTGAAGATATATTCTTGCCTTTTGTCCTTGCTCCATTAGACAAAAGATTAGTAGCGTTAAAGGAAATAGAAGAAGGTCACTATTCAGTTTTTATAGAGAAATATCCCTATTTAAAAAAAATCGATGGGATTGCTGTTGAAGATTTTATGAAAGAAATTTCTTGGAAAAACAAATATGCACCTTATGATGCTAAGCTAACTTATGCTGCTCGCGATTTGCTCAGTATTGGGTGGTTGTATTATAAATTGGATAAACCGATACCCAATTCGATTAAATTTACATTTACCGATGGAGAAAATGATTTTGATAAAAAAATAAAACTCAGAAAAAAAAGACAGAAACCTTGGAGTGATGTGAAAGATAGAAGAAGTTTGATATCAGCAATAGATGAAGATAAGGTAGAGAATGACACCTTGTTTGAAATTATAAATGGTGACATTGGGTATTTTAGAATTCCTCGAATGTGGAATTTTAATCAGAACCCTGATTTATTCCCTCTTATAAAAACGAAGATGAATGAATTTAGGAATACTAGAGCTTTGATTCTTGATGTTCGAAATAACGGCGGGGGAGAGCGGGATATTCTCATGACACTTGCCCCCTATTTGATTAAACCGGGGTCAGTTCCATGGGTTGCTAATCTTGCTAAAATAAGAATAGATCAGACCTTAGATGAGGATATTAGCTCGATGAAGTTTCGTTATTTGTATAATATAGACTCGCCCGAGCTGGATGATTCTGAACGAAAGTCTATTACTGATTTTATGAAGGATTATAGTGTGAATTGGAATTATGACCCCAATAAATATTCAGATTTTTTCTATATGGTTATGGACACTATAGAAGATGATAGTGTTTTTTACTACGACAAACCTGTTTATGTATTGGCCAACGAGCGTAGTTTTAGTGCGACCAGTGTATTTGTAACTGCTTTAAAAGGAATGAATAAAATGAATAAGATTAAAATTGTAGGTGTTAATACGGACGGATCCAGCGGGCGGAGTAGAAGAGTACCCTTGAATAATTCAGGTATAATAGTCCGCTATTCGACAATGATTTCTTTTCAACGAAATGGAGAAACCTTAGATACAAATGGCACAAAACCTGATATTTATATACCAAGGGATCTGGATCAAGTTTTAGGATTTAAGGATAGTCAATTAAATAGAGTAATAAATCTGATTGAGAAAAATTAATTTAATCATGAAGAAATTTGAATTTTTTTTCTTTCCAAATAGGCATTTGAATTTTTTTCTTATAATAATCTTTATTTTGATGATGGCAGGATGTAAGCAAAAAACGGCCGTTGTGACGACAGATTCGGAAAATACTCAATTCGATATTATGGAACTTATATTGAAAAAATCTTCTTATAATCAACGTGATAATCCGGGATTTATAACCAAAGAGAATGCTATTGATGATCTTGATGAACTCTTAGCAAGGATTAACAATACGCATTCATATATTTATTGTAATGATTTTGATTATGAGGGTGCTATTAACGAAATGAAAAGAAACATGAAGGATAGCGTGCCGATTTACAGGTTTGGGATTATGATTCATAAATTCGTTCAGAATTTAGGCGATGGCCATGCGAAAGTCGATGAATTTGAAAGTTATCTTCCAAGGGGCTTTTCCCCTGTAAAATACGGTATTTATAATGATAGAATATTTGCTTATAAAGAAGGTGATTCAGGACTATTGGATAATAATTTCCCTTTTGTAAAATCTATTGATAATGTTGATGCCGGGTTATGGATGTCAACGGCAGGAGACATTGTTAGTGGTAGAAATGCCACAGCATCCGAAAGACTTAATTTTGGTAGAGATATCATGGAGTATATTCGTTTTATGAGAACTGAACTGGATATTCAACAAAATGATTCTATAATTTATATCCTTGAATCAGAAGATAAGGCAAACACAAAGAAGATAATATTACCGCTAAGCCAAGAAAAAACAAAGACTGTGGGGACCGCTTTTAATTTACCAAAGCAAAGTAAAATTCTAAAAGATAACATTGGATATGTCCGATTGTATTCTCATCACGATGAAGATTTAACAAGCAAATTGGACTCTATAATGTTAAAGTTTTGTGACACTAAGGCGTTGATATTAGATTCCCGGCAGAGCGGGGGTGGAACGAGACAGAATCTCAAAACTCTGTTTCCTTATTTTATGACGGATGCAGATTCTGTTTATATTCCGAACGTTACCAAACTACGAATCCCTGAAAATGCAGGAAAATTTGATCCTAAGGGGAAGCTTGACGTGGGAGACAAAAAGTTAAAGTATATTGATGATGAAGATGTAACAGAAGATGAACGGTTGGCATTAGCTAAGTTTTTAAGTTCTTTTCAGCCGAAATGCGATTTGCCGAGAGATAAATTTACCGATTGGTATTTTATGGGAATTCATTCCGAAGAAAATAAATATTTTTATGATCGCCCTATTTACGTCCTCGTTGATTTTGGAGTCGGCAGCGCAGGAGATATTTTTGCTTCAACTCTAAAGGGTTGGAGTAATGTAACACTTGTGGGTACACCAACTAATGGACGAAGTGGTAATAGCTACATAATTCCTCTTACAAATAGCAAAATACCGGTTAGATTATCAACAATGGTGTCTTATCAAAAGGATGGTAGTCTTTTTGATTGGGTTGGTGTTGAGCCTGATATATTACTGGAGCCAGAAATAGAGGATTGGTATAGCCAAACAGATACTATTTTGAATCAAGTGATTGAGCTAATAAATGACGATTAATGAATCAATGTCGTTTAATTAGTGGTTTCATAATTTTTTGTAGTTCATATGATATTGTCTTTTCGGTCGATGATTTCTCGGGTTGCTTCTGCCGGGACGAATAATTTCTCTTGTCCTATAAACCAAATCATCAAATACCTTCAAGAGCCTCCCAAGCTTTCGTTTTAAAAACATCGGTATAAACATATCCGAGAGACTGGCGAGAGCATGGGTTCTGTTGATTTGCTGATCAAACTTTCTGGTCTTGTCGGCCTTGAACTCCGCTCTGACCTTTTCTTCGATTGGATGCGAGAGGGCGGCGCACATGGTCAGAGAAAAAATCTTTACATGGAAATCCTGCCTGACGGCTCTTGCCGTTTTACCACTAAAATCCTCAAGATCAGCCCTGCTCTTCAATATTTTATAAGCCTCCTCTTCATTCCATCTCAAATGATAAAGTTCCTCAAAATGCTCATATACATATTTTTCTGTATCGAGCAAGGAAGTACATAAGATCTCCACATCGCCACTTTCCAACCCAACCTTTATAAGCCTGAAGGATTGCCGGGTGTTCCAAAGTTCCGGATAATCGGTCAGTTTATCCCTGTCTTTTTTAGGAAGTTCAAAACTGACCACCCGCTCGGTATCCGAACTCTCAAGAAAATCCTTTACCGAAAGCCACCAGTCAGCTTTCATTCGAACACAAAACTCAACTCCCTTGGCCCTTAAAAGGAAAAGAAGCCAAAAGCAAGGATAGCCTCTATCAAGAAGCAAGAGGTCTCCGACCTCGGTCTTTTCAAGATGCTTTACCGAAAGGTCCCGCTCACTCCCGGCATAAGAACCCAATTGCGCATCCATGGTAAGGTGGTTGAGTACATCATAAAGCATCGAGCCCATGGCCATAACCCGTTTGCTATCGGCCTTGGGACCAAAACCATGTTCACCGAATTCTTCAACAGTAGTCTTGTGTCTGGGCAGCATCAGTCTCGTCCCGTCAACGGCGAGCGTCCGAAACCCGTTCCATACATAATATTCCGCTTCGTCATAAAAAGTATTAACAGCTACCTCGTTCAACCGCTCAAAAGCCCACGGATTAAGCTTTGCCCTTGCTTGGGTAAAAGCCCCTTTGGTTACTTCCCGAATATTGTAGTCCGTATTATTAAGTGCTTTGTAAAACCTATCCAAATCCCTTTGAAGGGCAGTCTTGATGGACATGATAAAAAATATTAAATGCCTGATCGTGAGCTTTCTCCTCCTTTAAAGACTCCTTCTTTGCCGTCTTTTGAACGGCTGACAAAGGCTTCTTCTTCAAGCTCATAATCGATATTTTTTAATAGGTTATTGCGATATTTTTTGTTTTTCCGGGGGCCTTCATTGCTCCCCTTATACCCCTACTAATTTATAACTTTTTTCCTTAACTAAACGACATTGATTTATGAATACTGATTGCTTCCAAAATAATCCTTAAGAGTAACATACGACCATTCCCCCAAGTCCTACGGTAAACAAGCTAATATGGTAAAAGCCAACCCAAATAAAGTACCCCTACTAAAAATAAGGAAGTTAGCACAAGGATACAAATAGTCCAAATATGCTTTTTTTTAACTGCTTTGGTTTTTGCTTTAGCCTTTTGGGCTATATCGGTTGATTTGATGCGCTTTTCAGCACTTTTTTGTTCCTTCCAAATGTTTTGTAAATTTTCAAAATCCTTCATTATTGCACACAATTTGTCAAACGTTTTTTGATACGGTGAATTCTAACGCGCAAAGCTCCTTCTGAAACCCCAATGATTTGCGCAATTTCATTGTATTTTATATCTTCCAAGACCATCAGAATGACCATTCTATCCGGTGGTTTTAGTTTTTGAATACAAGCGTACATTTTGGCCAATCTTTCTTCCTTTTCGACAGCCATACCCTCCTTCGTCGAAAAATCAAAATTTTCAGCAGGGACTTCTCTTCGTTTTTTTCTTCTTCTGATATGAATAAGGCAAGTGTTAACGGTAATTCTGTAAATCCAAGTACTTATACTTGATTCGTTTCGGAAAGTGTCCAGTTTTTGCCAAATTCTAATAAAAGTTTCCTGAGCCGCATCGGAAGCTAAGTCCTCATTACCATTAAAATACCCTTTACATAATCGATAGACTTTCGGATACTGACTGTAAGGTGAACTTTTATGATGAGTTCGTGTTTGAGTCGGTTTTAATTTCGCCTTCAATTTTTCCATATCCTTACTGATCTTCTTTTCAATAACGCGCGCGTAGCGCTGGGTGGTTGATAGTTTTGTATGCCCCAACATTTTGGATACGGTTTCCAAAGGCACATCATTGAGGAGAGTCACCGTCGTGGCAAAAGTGTGGCGAGCCATATGAAAGGTCAGATCGATGTCGATTTTGGCCAGCTTTGCAATTTCTTTGAGATACCGGTTTACTTTTTGATTGCTGGGTACAGGGAATAAGGAATTCTCATTGGTGGGATGGGGGTGGTCTTTATAGGCTTTCAATATTCTCTTAGCTTCGCTGAGCAAGGGTAGCTTTACAGACGTCTTGGTTTTTTGCCTTCGGATCATGATCCACAATTCACCATCGATACCTTCTACCAGATTCCTTTTTTTTAAATTTTTTACTTCGCTATAAGCAAGGCCTGTATAGCAAGAGAAAATAAAAACATCTCGTACCCTGCAAAGGTAGTTTTTAGATAGGGAAAGATTTGAAAGTGTGTGTATCTCCGATTGGTCTAAGAAAGAGCAATCATAGCCCTCAAATTTGAGCTGATACAAAGCAAATGGATTCTTGGAGATCCAATCGTGCTTTAAGGCAAGCGTTGTCATTTTCTGGAAACGCTCCAGATGTTTCATAATGCCATTGTTATGGAGAGGGCGAGATTTATTAAGTGGCTTGCAGGTACGAAGATAGTTCTCGAATTTAACGACAAAAGAGTAGTTCAGCTGACTGAGTTTAACGTCGGCAGAATTGTATTTATCCTCGATAAAACGGGAGAGATAGGCTTCGGTAGCACTATAGTTTTTAGCAGTTCCCGGAGCAAGCTTCTTCAATTCGTTCTCTCGATGATAGGCCATGAGCTGTTTACAAGTTAGAACCGGGCTATCCTCTCCCAAGAATCGTTTTTTACCGCTTTGGCGGTAATTACTTGCCCTTCCTCAAGAAGTTCTTTAAACGCGCTTTTGAGCCCGGAATTGATTTTTTCGAGCTTGGAATTAATGCGCTCACAATGGGGCGAATTTATCTTTACACGTCTTGTCGGGGAACTCCAATGTGAACGCAAAATAAATTCTCTCGTGCTGAGATCCACGGAACGCCCGTCCACACGGATGCGAGCGTAAATAGGAATGGTTTTATCGGGACGCACCTGTCCCTTTTTTAACCAGAATAAGACATTCAGGGTCGGGGAAAAAATCATAACTTTCGTTTTAAATTAATACATCTATTGAACGAAAGCCAAACCGAATCTCCTATTAATCAGAGGATTCAGTTACTAAGATAAGAATTTATCAGTTAAAAACAAGCTCCAAAAGTAGGCACCATTTTAGGCACTTTTAGGATGGTTTTAAAGAGGTATAAAAAAAACCAACGAAAATGTATTTCGTTGGTTATCATACAATTAAGTATTTTATGATGCCTTTTATAGGCAGGGTTGTCGGGGTGGCAGGATTCGAAGGCTTGATTTGATCTTTTATCACTTAGCTGATTTATATCTTGTAAAGCCTTGTGTATATTGCTTTAAAGCGATAATTGTCTTAACTTTGCTAAAGTAACATATAGATAAATTAAGTATATTTGTCCGCAATATGTCCGCATTCTGTCCGCAATGTGTCCGCAAAAATTAGACTATGAAATGTAATTTTTATTTAGATCGTCCATTCAACCCAAAGATTGATAAAGAGCTGTTGAAAAAGAAAAAGAAAGAGGTGAAAAAAAGTGAAGGTCACTTTCCCAAAAAATACTTGAACCTCAAACCAACTTCTATTTATGTTTTCTTTTCACCAGGAAAAATAGGAAGAATTAAATATCGAACCTCAATTAAAATTTTGGCTGAGCATTGGGATTTCAATAAGAGTAGAGTTAGGCCTAATGTGCCTGGAGCCTTAGAACTTAATGTTCAACTTGATAATATGGCTGCAGATATTATTAAGAAAGCCTATTTAGCAACTGAAAAGAATAAATTCTTGTCCAAGAATGATTTCAAATCTCTTGTGGCTATGGTTGTAGATAAAACTGAAATCGCAGATATAGAAACAGAACTATCTCAATTAATCGAGGAATTTAAAAGTTTCAAAAAGAAGAGAGTTACGAAGGGGACGATGAAGGAATACAAAACTATTTTTAAAGGCTTTTTTGAATTTGAAAAGAAGAGGAAAAAGAGATTTTCCTTATTAGATTTTGATAAAAACTTTTATGCAGATTTTGAGTATTTCCTGTCTAAAGAAAAGGTGAATTCAAATAATGGTGAAGTAGGATTGAGAAACGATACTATCGATAAATATATCTCTACTTTTAGAGTATTTCTGAGGTGGTGCCACGAAAATGATTATGCCGTTCATCCTTATACCTTCAAAAAACATAAATCATTATACAAGAAGGGATCTAATTATAAAATTTTTGCCTTAGAAAGGAGCGAAATAAAAAAGTTGGAAGATTTAGATTTAAGTGATAATGAGGAGTGGGATAGAATAAGAGACTTATTCCTATTTATGGCATATACTGGCCAAAGATTCTCGGATGCTATACATTTTGATAAACTGGATTTTAGAAATAAATTATGGGATTTTGTTTCAATTAAGACCGGTAAAAGAACGCAGGTTCCTTTCGTGGGATATATAGGGCACGCCTTAAGGATTTTAGAAAAGTATAACTATGTACTTCCCAAAATGGCTAATCAATACTTCAATAAGGAAATAAAAAAGATTGCAGAGAAGGCGGGTATTACTGAACCTTATAAAATCATTAGATATAAAGGTAAAAAGGAAATAGAGATCACAAGGAGAAAATGTGATTTTATATCCAGCCATACCGGAAGACGAACGGCAGTGACTTTGCTACTTAATGATCAAGAAATGAAAATGCCTCAGGTTCAGCAAATTACCAAACATTCAAAAATAGAGACCCTGATGAAATACTTTTCTCACACTTTAAAATCACTAACCGAATCATTAGAAAAAACAAATTAATTATGGATGGCAAAAAGTTAAAGAAACGAGAAAATTTTGATATAAAACCACATAAATTTGATTTAGGTATTTTGGCATATCAAAGCTATTCTCATTTGGATATGCATTTATTAAATAAAATTGCTGAACTAAAAAAATCGGAATACCTCGATCTGTATAAATACCATAGAGATCACTATATAGAGAACTATAAACAAAAAGGGGCGTCAGAGGAAGAATTTTTTAGAGAGATTATAGATCTCGTTGAGGAAGGTATAAAAACTGAAAAACAGAAGAATCCGCTAAAGCTTTCTCGATCTAAAAAAATAAAACGAGATACGAGAATTAGAAGTTTTAACTCATTCCTTGAGGTATTAGAGAGTAGAGATCAGTGGGGAATATTTGGTAATAAGGATGATGAAATTGGCAACCTAAAAGAGAAAAATTTAAAGTTAGAGGCAGAGCTGAAAAAGCTAAAGGAGATTGAGGAATCTTTAGAAGAGGAGAATGAGCAATTGAAGAACAAGGTTTTGGAGGAGGAAATAGAAATTGTAGATTTGAAGAAGGAATTGCGAGAGAAAAGAATTTTTAATTCAAAGAAAATAGCTATTAGAGAAAATGATTTCCATACGTTTATGAACATCATTTTGGCATTGGAAAACTTAAAAGATCCAAACCTTAAAAATGATCGTCGTTCAAAAGGCTTATTCTTTAATACCAAATCTAAAAATACTTGGGTGAAATTAGTTTGTAATAATTTTTCAATTGATAAGAAGAAGATAGAATACAGTCGAGTTGAAAATTATCTTGTCAAAGAGAGAGTGGTTTCGGAAAAGAGTCGGAATGTATCTATAGAGTTTGTAAAAGAAGAATGACAATCTGATAAAGTCGCAAAAAGAGATTAAAAAGAGGGATGTACTTTCCCTCTTTTTTTATTTCATAAGGCGTATGTAATGCGTTGATTAATAGTTGAATATGAAAATTATAGAAATTAATTAAATAATTCTTGGCCGTAGCTACGGTCAAGAATGGCAAAAATCCATTCTAAGTTTGTTCCATCCTTGCAAGGGTAATGTGCGATTGAGAAAAGTCGCCAAAAATTGTTTATCGAACTTTTTAAACCTAACTCAAATGGAACTATTTAACACAGATTTACTGGCCAACTGTATTAAGGATGCAGTGCGAAATGAATTAAAAACATTCTTTAAAGAAAAGAAATTTCATTCTAATAATGAACCTAAAGAGGTCAAGTTATTAACTAAAAAAGAAATGGCTGAACAGCTTGATATTTCTTTGGTCACCCTTACGGATTGGATGAAAAAAGGACTTCCTTATAAAAGACTTCATAGTAGAATTTACTTCGATAGAGACGAGGTTTTCTCTTATATGCAAGAAATCCAAAATTCAAGAAAATAAAAAAGGTAGTTGCTCCAACAACTACCCTTAAATACTTTATCAACCAGAAGTATCGTAGGACAAATATAACCTTTTTAAAGGTATTTATCCTTGGGTGCTTCCATAAAATCGCTATATAATTATGGAAAACTCTGAATTAAATCTAAATAACGCACTAAAAAATGAACGCGAGCAATTAAAAAAGACCGGAAACAAATTCCCTATAGAGGTCTTCCCCAAATTCTATCAAGAATTTATTAATGAGCTGGGCAAAACCCAAGATTTCAATAAAGAATATCTAAGTATTGCACTCTTATACGTGACTTCGGTGGCTGTTGGGAATAAAATTCAATTGAGGGTAAATTCGAACTGGGTAGAAACAGCCAGTATCTATGCGGCTATTGTTGGGAAATCGGGCGATGGTAAGACACCGGCAATCAAAACGATGTTGTCCCCTCTCTATGAGATCGATAAAAAGTACTATGAAATTTATCAAGCAGAGAAAAAAGAATATGATGCCATCGGTCAGGATGATGATTCTTCTATAAATAAGCCTCTTTTAAAACAATGCTTAATGTCCGACTTTACAATAGAAGCACTTTTGGAAATGCACGCTAGAAGAAAAAAAGGAATAGGTGTATATGCAGATGAATTAAAGGGGCTTTTTGGCCAGTTCAATAGGTATAGAAGAGGCAATGACGAAGAGTTGTTCTTACAAATGTTTTCAGGAACACCTATAATATTAAATCGGAAAACGCAAGAACCTATTAGAATTACAACCCCAAGTGTAAGTGTTCTTGGTGGGTTACAGCCGGGATTGTTGCGATCTATTTTCTATGGGCAAAAGACAATAAATGGATTAATCCACAGGCTCCTATTTGTTTGCCAAAAGAATAAAAAGGTAAAATGGAGTGAACGAGAGATAGATCCCTCCCTATTGGAAGCGTATAATCAACGAATTCTGAAAATATCTGAGGAGTCGAACAGATTTGAAGAGCCAATTCAAATTGATTTTGCCTACGGTATAAGAGGGCTTGTTTGTAGGTGGCAAAATATAAATCAAGATGAATTTGAAAATGACTTTGAGCGAAGTTCCGTTATAAAATTAGAGCAATACCTCCTTCGGTTTTGCTTGCTGCTTCATATTCTGAAAGAATTTCCCGGTGGACATTTTTCAGAAGGTATTTCTTACGAAACGGTCGAAGACGCTACAAAACTATATGAGTTTTTTAATCTCAACGCAATGCAGATTTTTGATGAAATGATAGCAGAACCCTATGATAATTTGAGCCAAAAAAAGAAAAAGCTTTATGACTTATTAGATGAAGAATTTGAAACTAAGGATGGGATTATAATTATCAAGAAGTATAAGCTAATGAGTGAAAGCACCTACAAAAGGTTCCTTAGGGATAGATCATTGTTTAAAAAAATAAAACAAGGAACCTATCAGAAGATTTACTAATAATTCTTTACCCGTGACATTATTGACATTATCGACATTTTGTTTGCTAATATGCTGATATTCAAATGATGGAGAGTCAATAAATGTGTCATAAAAGTGTCAAAAGGTGTCAAATCAAAATTTTATAAGAAAGAATTGAAAGGGTCATCAAAATGTCACGGGTTTGACCCTAATTTCAACTCCTAAACCCCTGTGAATGCTGGAAAGTGTCAAAAATGTCAAAAATGTCATAGATATGAGTAATAATATATTTAGATACCAATTAGATAACACCCCAAAAAAGTTTCGATGCCCTAGTTGTGGGAAGAAGACTTACGTACGATATAGAGATTTTGAGACCGGAGGATATTTACCCTATGAATTTGGGAGATGCGATAGAGAGATTAAATGTGGTTACTTTCATAAGTATTTTGGAAAAAATGATTCTTCTAAAGTATTTCAGTTGAATCGGGAGGTAATAAAGCTACCTAACTATCATCCTTATGCTTTGGTAGAGGAAAGCCTGGCACCCAACTCTAAAAATAAGTTGTTACAGTACTTGAAAAATAAATTGGGAGAGATTGAAACCGAAGAGATCACTAAACGCTACAACATAGGTACTGCTTCAAGCTGGCATTACGGAACTATTTTTTGGCAAATCGATCACTTCGGAAATGTTCACGGAGGAAAGATCATTCAGTATAACGATAAGGGAAAACGTTTTGGGAAGCCTAATTGGGTGCATAGCCAGTTGAAGTATAAGAAGGAGATTAGATCCTTCAACTTAGAACAATGTCTGTTTGGACTACATCTTATCGGAGAGGATAAAGAAAAATCCATTGGAATTGTTGAATCTGAGAAAACAGCCTGTGTGATGAGTGCGATTCAACCTCAAATAATTTGGATGGCCACAGGAAGCTTAAATGGGCTCAACAAGAAAAAATTATTACCCATTCGAGATCGGGAAATTATTCTTTATCCCGATACCGGAGTTGTTCATAAAGGAAAAACTCCCTTTGAAAAATGGGACCGAATTGCAATGGAATTAAGAATGGAAGACTTCAACATTCAAACGTCAACAATCCTTGAAGAAAGAGCTACAGAACAACAAAAAGAAGAGGGCTTTGATTTGGCAGATTTCTTCATTTGAAGAAGTGCCAGACTCCCTTTTTCTTTCAACATAAATTAAAGATTAATACTGAAAAAAATCAATTGAAAAACGGTTTTGTAAGCCGTGGATAGCAGAGAAATTAGACATAATTGATAATAAAAAAATGACTTAAATGATAATCAAGATGTGCCTTTGTCCCCACACTTTCGGTGTGGAACCAAATGCGATCTTGCTTATGCTCCCTTTAGAGGGTCGCATAAGTGAACTTTAAAAAAAAAAAAATGAGAGATAAATTTATCAAAACACGAGTGAGCAAATTGGAAAAAAACGTCATCCAGAAAAACGCTAAAAGAGCTGGGTTGAGCACTTCTGAATTCATAAGAAAACTTGCTTTTGGAGCTAAAATAAAAGCGAGACTTACGCCCGAAGAAATCCGATGTTATCATACTTTGAAGGAATATAAAAATCACTTTAAAAGAATAACAAACCTAATTAAGAAAAACGATTCAACAGGAGCTCGGACAAATGCACTACATACTGCAAAATTAATTCAAGAACACCTTAAAAAATTTGACTAATAATGATTGGAAAAGCAAAAGCCTGTATTGGGGGCGCTGCATTAGCCGTTTATATAATGAAGCCAGAAAAAGGATATGAGCTAATGAGAAATAAGGTTTATGGTGACACACCATCGGAAGTACTTAGAGATATGGAAATTATTCGAAACCTAAACCAAAGAGCAAAGAATAAAACCTTTTCTTTAGTTCTTTCTCCTGAAAAATTAGAAGGTCACTTTTTATCAGATGCAAAATTGAGAACCTTGACGCGAGAATTTATGAAGGAACTTGGAATCGACCCCAAGGAACAAGAGTTTGTCGCTTTTGTTCATACCGAGAAAGCTCATAAGCACATTCATATTTTAGCCAACCGGGTAACTATTGAAGGAAAATTAATATCAGACCATCATATCGGAAAGAGAGCTCAATGGGCTGCTGACCGAATAGCCAGAAAGCACAGATTGATTTCAGCGAAACAAAGGCAGATTCAAAATATTAAAGAAAAAGCTAATAATGAAAGGGAACTGAAAGGAATTAAGAGGAAAATCAAAAAGAAGCACGATTGGGTGATAAAACAAAACCCAAATTCGGTAAAATCCTATATTAATTTAATGAAGAAACTTGAAGTGGAAGTTACCCCCGTTTATAACAAATACTCCAACAAATTACAAGGACTACGTGTGAAGGATTTAGAAACAGGAAAAGAATTTAAATCGAGTGAGGTCCATAGAAATATGTCGTTAAATCAAATTTTAAAAACCGGAATTCCTTTTGAGAATGATGAAATAACGGAAGCAAGGGAAGCTATTGAATATGATTCATCTAACAATTGGTATGAGATTTTGCGACAATTTAGCATAAACCTGAATCAAACCAATTATTACGAAGAGGATGATGTAACGAAAAAGAAGAAAAAAAGAAAAAAATATAAAGGAAGAACCCTATAATTATGCCAAGTACAAGACCCAAAGTAAGAGACTCTCTGGAAATCATCAGTGAAACACTGGATAAGTTAGAGAAACGATTAGATAATATCCAATTAACAGATGAAAGGTTTACCGAAAAGTTAGAGGAAATTGAACGACTTGAAATTCCTATTGATAAACAGGATTTCGAAGAGGTAAACCGCCGTTTTAAGTCCATATTTGAGCAATTTGGATCAATAGCGGGGCAATTGGACCAAAAAAAGGAAGACATCAAAAAAGTATTGAGAGAGAAACAAGACCAACTCTGGAAGTTTTACCTACTTATTGGAGCTTTCTTTTTAATAACTGTCGGTTCCGTATGGTTTTTGGCTAAGACTTATGAACAAAAGAAAGCACTCAAACAAGAATTTCAAAAATCTCAAAATATTAATAAAGAGATGTATGAGTTTATACAAAACTTGGGACTGTCCCAAGAATTTGAGGAGTCACTTGAAAAGGGAGAATAACCCAATGAGAGTCATCTATGTCGATGTTTCTCTAAACGCCAAAGATCTCCCATCTCAAATAATAACGACCATTAACATAGCCCCAAAATCCTTATGTGTTAAGCCGCCATAAACCTTTATTTTAAAAACATTGATTTTTTTAAGAATTAGGAAGAAGCAGAAGAAGGAGGAGGAAAAAATAATAGGCTAATTTGTATCGAGTTATTTCTTTAATATGAACCTATGGAGATGGGTGTATTTATCTGATAGTATAACTCATAAAATGAGTATGTAGAATCTGTGATCAAGGTTTATATGGAAGAATGGTTGTTTGTAAATGCTTATAAACGAGATAATTTGCTTATATTTGAAAGTTAACGTTCAGGCTAAAAAACGAAACTATATGATGAAAAAATCCTTTCCTCTTCAAGAAATTATCAATGATTTGGTCGACGCAGATAAATCTCTATCTGCGGCATTGATAAAGTTGAATTATTTTGGAAGACTTATAAAGAACCAAGAGTTAATTGAATATACAAATTCTGAGTTAAATGGATATAAAGGAGATAAAGGTAAAATTCCTGATTATAGACGTACATTAGGAACGCTTTATATTGATATGCAAATGTATATTCATAGACGTTCAGGGCAACTACCTATTTCTATGTTGGAAGAGCCTTATAAGTCGGAGTTTCAATACGTTTATATACGAGAAGGGATCGCAGCCATAGAAAAACTTGCAAAAGAATCGGAAGCAAATTCTAATGGAGAAATAACGAGAATCTTGCCAATGGAAATTCTTCATATTTTGCAGAGCCCGGCAAGAAAACTTTATAAAAGTGATGCAAGGGTGGATGTTATTGGTGCAAGATTATCAGGAAACTCAAACATTGTAGTAGAAATCCCCAATGCCATCAGAACGAGACTTTTGGACTTTGTTATGTCAATAGCCAATGAATTTGGCTATGACATAGAAATTGAATCATTTAATAAAAAATCAGATATTAATAACAGAACAATAATTCATCAAATGAATACAACAATCAACAACACTGGAGACGGAAATGTTATTAACACTGGAAGTGAAAATCAAATAGAAAATAATGTAACACTTTACAAAGGAGATGTTTCGAGACTTCAAACCGAGTTAGAAAAACAAGGAATAGACCCAGAAGATATTAAGGAAATTTCAGAAATTGTTACCAGTGAACAACCAATTATGGAACAGAATAGACTTGGAGAAAAGTCAAACGGATGGATTTCAAAAATCATAAACAAGTCATTAAATGGTGTTGGTAAAATTGCAACTGGTATTTCTGCAAATATTTTAGCGACATTAATAAAACAATATTATGGAATGCCGTGATAATGGAGCCCGGACTGCTAACCGCCAGTTTTCCGCAATAGTAAACGGCTTTAATTCAACGTTTAAGGTAGATTCAAGGTTCGGTTCTTCGATCGAAGTTTATAGGTAAAACGCCACTTCGCTGGTCAGACGTTATGTGCTATGCCAACAGAACACAATAATAAATGAACATAAACGAAATACTTGACGAAATATATTTACTTCCAGACACCTCAAAACAGGAACTTAAACAAAGTATTATTGAAGTGAACTTTCCAAAAGGACATTTATTATTGAGAGCCGATAAAGTTGAGAGAAGTATCTATTTTATGAAAAAAGGAATTGCTCGACTTTACACCAATTCAACAGAGGATGAAATCACATTTTTATTTTGTAAAGAAGGAGATACAATCGTTTCAATGAAAAGTTACGTGCAAAACAAAAAAGGTTATGAAAATGTCGAATTATTGGAAGACTCTGAATTGTACGAATTAAAAACGAAAAAACTGCACAAGCTTCTAAACAAAAACATTCATATTGCAAATTGGGCACGAAAATTTGCTGAAAATGAACTCATAAAAACTGAAGAGCGATTCATTTCCCGACAATTTCGAACAGCTAAAGAACGTTATAAAGAAATTTTAAAAGATAATCCAGACTTAATTCAGCGTGTACAACTGGGTTATATTGCTTCCTACTTAGGCATTACACAAGTAACTTTAAGCCGAATACGTTCGAAAATAAGATAACTTCCGTTTTTAACATTTGTAAAAAGAAATCTGCGCAACAATTCTGAATTTTGCACAAAAAATATAGCAAATATGAATTGGATTATTTTAATCATAGCAGGTTTATTTGAAGTTGCTTTTGCATCTTGTTTAGGTAAAGCAAAAACAGCAACAGGAAACGATGTGTATTTTTGGTACGCAGGTTTTATTATCACACTAACAATAAGTATGATTTTATTAGTAAAAGCTACTCAAACATTACCAATTGGAACAGCATACGCAGTTTGGACGGGAATCGGAGCAGTTGGAACAGTTCTAATCGGAATTTTGGTATTTAAAGAACCTGCTACCTTTTTGCGTTTACTTTTCATAACAACTTTAATCGGCTCAATTATCGGATTAAAAGCAGTGTCTAGCTAAAAGAACAGAAAGGCACAAGCATACGCGGTTTCGTGCACAAGTACAGTTTAGCTCATAAATCCAAGCTTCTGCCATAAACCGCATTTGCACAAAGTCATGGAAACGTTATCTACAAACACAACATCATAATAGACCGTTAAAAGAGTATTCTGCTTACTCCTTTAAATAGTTCTTAATAAAAACACCAAAGAACTCCCACCCCAAACAATAATAACGGCCACTAGTAACTCCGAAGTCCTTGTGAATTATGCTGACATAAGCCTTTGATTTCAAAGACGATTGGGTTTTTAAGAATTAGGAAGAAGCCGAAGAAGGAGGAAAAAGAATAGGCTACTTTGTATCGAGTTACTTCTTTAATATAAACCTATGGGGATGGATACATTTATCTGATAGAAGAACTCATAAAATGAGTATGCAGAATCTATGGTCAAGGTTTATATGGGAGAATGGTTTTTTGTAATCGTTTATAAATGAGATAGCTTAAACGCATTTGGAAATGGCAGGGCCGCTTAGAAATTCAAAACTCACTAAACCATTTCCAAAACCCATTAAAATTTCTCGCATTTTATCGACCAATGAAAACACGGTTTTTGACTGTATAATTTCAAAACGCATAGCTATCGTCATTTTATCTCGTGAATCTTTATAAACCTTAAACAGAGTGTTGAGCACAGGCGTATTTATGCTGGCGTTAAAACCCGTGTTTTTGGGAGATTCAGTTATGGTTCTTTCGCTTTTTTTGCCGTTGGTTTTTGGAGTTGTTAACATCAGTTTTTATATATAAAATCTTTTAAACCTGAAATGAAAGAAGCCGACTAAAAATAATGAGCCGGCCTCTTTTTATTTAGATAAGTACTGGAAAAACTATTGTATTCGTCCTGAAATAGGTGTTTAGGTTATATGGTCTATATTTTATTCCGTCAATGCTTCAATTACTAATTGCGCAACCAAAGCGCTGCTGTTTTGTTGTTGTGCAGTAATGAGTCTCCCGTCGCGGATGGCGAAAGGTTCCAGCGCTCCGGCAACTTCAAAGTTGGTGTTTGGGTTTTTGCGAGCCTCAGTTTCAATGGTATATTCATTTACCACAGTTCCAAACGCTTCATTTGCTATTTGTTCTTCGCTATCCGCAAAACCGGTCCACGTTTTTCCATCTGCCAGCAAAGTTCCATCACTAAGTTTAGTCCATAAAAGTAAGGACGAACCGTGACAAACCGTGCATACAATTTTTCCGGCTTCGTAAAAATTCGCAATAAACTTTTGCAGTTTCTCATCGTGACGAAATGTGATTAAGGGTGCACCACCGCCAGCCACGACCACCGCATCGTAGTCGGAAATAGCAACTTCATCTATGGACAAAGTGTGCTGCAAAAGCGGACCGTAGGTTTTGTGATGTTTAAACCCTAAGGTGACCAAATCGTTTTGATATTGACCTTCAGGATTTTCTGGATCACTGTGCACATCCATCTTTACCAAACCACCCTTTGACGAAGCGAGATCGACATCAAAGCCGGCTTTTTTGAATTCATAAAAAGGCGTGGTCATTTCTTCTCCAAAAAAACCAACTTCAAAACCCATCAAATCGGCGGGATTGGAAACCAGACACAATACTTTTTTCTTTGGATAACTTGTCGCAGCAGTTCTGCGGATAATTTTTTCTTCGTCTTTCATTGTATTTAATTTTAAAAATTTGAGTAAATGACTTTGATCAAATCTTGATAACAGCTTTGTATTTGATGATTAATAATTTAAATAGCTCAATTAGACTCCAGGCGATAATTCAAAGGTGTTTGGTTTACTTTGGACTTGAAAAGTCTGTTGAACGACTGGGGTCTTTCAAAACCCAATTGATAAGCGATTTCCGCTACGGATAATTCAGTTGAATTTAATAAGAATTTGGCTCTATCAATAAGTTTCAGATGAATGATTTGCTGTGTGTTGCTTCCGGTTTGGTTTCTCAGCAAGTCACTCAGATATCGCGGTGACAGATGCATTTGTGAAGCCAGATATTCTACGGTGGGGAGTCCGTTTTCCACGCTCAAATCCTTTTCAAAATAGTCATCGAGCATTTTTTCAATTCGTGTTACCACTCCCTGATTCACTATTTTTCGAGTAGTAAATTGGCGTTTATAAAATCGGTTGCTGTAATTGAGTAACAGATCCAGATAGGAAACCATCACATCCTGACTGAAATCGTCAATTGGATTTTGCAGCTCCATTTCAATTTTGGCAAAAACATCCAGAATAACCAACTTTTCCGATTCCGAAAGATGAAGTGCTTCCGCTGTTTCATAATCGAAAAAACCATACGATTTAATCAGCTTCCCAAGCGGATACTGATGAATAAAATCCGGATGAAACATGAGCATCAAACCTTCCAATTTCGTTTCTTCTTCCACGATGGAAATCACTTGTCTCGGCGATGTAAACAGCAAACCGCCTTCATCAAAATCATAATAACCCTGTCCGTAACCGATTTTTCCTTTTAATGTTTTCTTAAATGCAATTTTATAAAAATCAAACTGATAGCGCTGTCCAACGGAACTATCGTCAATTTTTACATCCCTGTTGTCAATGAGTGTAATCATCGGGTTCTTTGGTGCAGAAAGCTGTAGTGCCCGGTGAAGTTCCGATATAGAACTAATGGTGATTGGATGGTCGTGGTTCATTGCTTGTTTAAATTTTATAAGACAAATTTCTGCGTTTATTTCGTTATTAATGTTGCCAAAATGAGTTTGGTTGTATCCTAAAAGGAGATAAGCTGGAAAAACCGAAAAAAAGATGAAGTTAAAATTACAAAAAATAGTAATTAACCGTATCAATAGACATGTAAGCCTACAATGCAATTATTCGTGACAACAAATTGCGAGTAAGTGAAGCTGAAGATTCAAATCTATCCGATTTCGCAATTGCAAAGGGGATTAAAGTTTTTGACTTGGTTAAGTTTCGAAATGAGAGGTTATAAGAGTTGTTCTTAATAGTTTATAAGTGCTTATAAACGAGATGATTTATGTATATTCGAGAGGTGACGGTAATACATAATAGAAAATATTGCTCAGAAAATAAACAAAATGCAAACAGGTTTAAAAGGTAAGAATTGGCATTCTCTATTACTTATATTTACCTCTTTATTTGAAGATAATGGATGCTAAAGTCATTAAAAAAATATTCGATGGTTATTTTGAAGCCCCTCTTGAGCTTTGGGAAGAATTTGTTACCTATTTGGAGCCCAGGTACTTTAAGAAAAATGAAATAATTAAAGCGTATAATAAAACCGAACGTTTTATAAATTTTTTGATTTCAGGCTCAACGGCTCATTTCTTAATCAGCGAGGACAGTGATATTTGCATCAATCTTTTTTATGAACATACGGTCTTTAGCGAATATATGTCTCTTTTAACCCAGAAACCATCTGTTATAAAAACCGAATCCTTGGAAGATACCGAACTCTGGTCCTTGTCTTATGAAAAATTAAAAGAGTTGCAAGCTAAACCTTTAGGTTTACAAATTACAAAAGCCATTCTTGAAGCTCGATATATTGAGAAACAAAAAGAACAAATCAATTTATTAACCTTAACGCCTACAGAACGCTATATTAATCTCATAAAAGAAAGACCTAAAGTTTTTCAACGAACACCTTTAAAAGTTATAGCAACCTATTTGGGGATAACACCTGAGAGTTTAAGCCGTATTCGAAAAAGAGTTTCTGAATAAAGCATTTCTTACCCAAAGTCAATTTTTTTTATCTCAATTACATCTAATTTTGAAAAAACAGAAGAATTGATTTAACAATGGATAAGAAAAATGAGCCTGTAAAAGAAAACGGAATTAGTCTTAAACGAATATTCATATTTTTAATAATTGCAGTTCCCTTATCCAACATCTTCAGATTTAATGTTTTTGAAAATAGGAATATTTTAGCCGAATTACCTGTATGGATTAATCTATCATCTCTTATAATACTTGAGGGAACAGGTGTTTTTATCGGAGCCTTAGTTGCCATTTATTTACTCAAAAAAGAAAGAAAAGTTGAAATCTCATTGTTCGGTACTTCAAAATCCAAAAGTATATTGATGGCAGTTATTCCAATTATTATATTGCCGCTTATCGGCGTAAAAAATGAATATGGAGTAAACGAACATTATTATGGTCTCATTATTACTTTAGGAACACTACTCTATTGTATTATGGAAGAATTGGGGTGGCGCGGATATTTACAAGAAGAATTAAAGAGTTTAAATCCGATTAAACGCTATGTTCTTATAGGCTTCATTTGGTATTTTTGGCATTTGACCTTTTTAACGGGTGCCACCTTATGGGGAAATCTATTTTTTCTCGGTATAATGGTAGTTGGTAGTTGGGGAATAGGTCAAGTGGCAGAATCAACTAAATCCGTAATGGCAAGTGCTTGTTTTCATTTAATCGTCCAAATAATGATTGCTAATACATTGATTAGAGACGGTATCAATGGAACTCAAAAACTGATCATCTTAGGGATATCAGTAGTCATTTGGGTAATTATCCTAAAGAAATGGGAAAAAAATAACCTACAGCTATTAAACAAAAAACAAAACTCAAATAATTAATATCCTATTTTTAAATGAATAATAAGTAAAAAGATAATAGATTGCCCAGCCGTTAATCGAGTAGTTTTGTATAAGAGCGGGATAGTGTCTCTCCTAAATCAAGCTTCGTCTTTTGCTTGGTTTTTAAATCGGAGTTTTGGCTTTTAACATCACTCCTTCGGCAAGTTCCATAATCGTTATTTCCTAAACACCAAAGAACCCCCTCCCCAAACAATAATAAGTGCCATTAGCATAACCCCGAAATCTCGAAAAATTATGCCAAAACGACCGCCTATAATGGCGAGTATGATTAGGAGTATTCCTAAGGTAATCCGCAATGCTTTTGATTGAATCAGTTTTTGCATAAGTGATGATTTTAATGAGAAGAGGGCCGTCGAGCGGAAACCACTCAACGACTCCTTTTTCCTTTGAACACCAGTAAATAGATGGCTATTCCAATGAGGACCTTTGCCATAATTAAGGCACCTAAGTCTCCCGATAAAACGGCCATAAAACCTACAACACAGCCCACAAAAATGAGCAGAATGGAAAAAATTATTCTCATTTATAGAATTTTAAAGTAAAGTGGCATCCATAAGTAGAAATGCATCGCCAATATAACTGTCTCTTTTTTCACCTGAAATTATTTTGGTTTCAACCAATTCGTCATCGTGATAGATTTTGACTTCGTAGATATCTTCGTCAGTTTCCAAAGATTCTTTTGTATAAGTGTCGAAAGAAAACACACCACCAATAACTGGCTCCTTAGTCGAAAAGCTTATGCTTTCCTCCAATTCAGAATAGGAATAATAGAGATCTTTTACTATTGGATTTATTCCCGGAGTATCGATTTCGGTCGAATCCGCAGGAGTGGCCGTTTCTAGTCCAGGCTCGGTATAACTTTCAAATAAAAATTTGATGGATATATCTTGATAATTTTCGGGATTCTCAGTCAGAGCTGTCAATTCCACTCGTACCATTTTTTGTTGGAAAAGCGTTTCTGAATCGTCACCTATTGAGTCATCATCAGAAGAACAACTCAACATTGGTAAGACAAATAGCAGTAAATAAAGTAAACTTGATTTTTTCATTGGTATTGGGGTTAGTTAGATTTATTCAATAAAACTTCGTGTGTGACATAAGCCGCTTCGAGGGTAATTTCATATTTTTTCTTTCCAAACAAAGCGGTGATAATGTGCATCCCTTGATCTTTTTCCCATTTTAGGACTTCCATTTCCTGGCCGGCTATTTTCTTCGCATCCTTGGAAATAGGAAGCTTATCGATTTGTTCCAAAGCGTCGGCTCCGTAATAAACAGCATCAGCCTTTTGCATTACACGGATGGCTCCGCCCATTGTGCCAATACTGTTGGAGCCTAAACCAACGGCCAAAGCACCGGTACTCACCGCACCTGCTGCCTGTTTAGCTATTTTCCCAAAACCTGATTTCTTTTTCTTGACAAATTGAAAATCCTTTCTGGAATAAGGAAGATTGATTTTAAGCGTTCCTCCTTTTGTAACAGTAAGAGAATCATTGATAATTAGCTCGTTTCCGGTATCCTTAACATTGTAAACAGCCAATTCTTCATCGTCTTCAAAATCAGAAGTAGAATACTGTTGAGAGAAGGTAAGTCCGCTAAAAAGCAGTGCTAATAATAGAGTGAATTTGATTTTCATAATATAAAGGTTAGTGATTTACGATTGCTAAAAGGTCTTTTGATTTTAGATTGAAAAAATGAGACGCTTGATTAAAAACATCTTTAAGGATATATTCTTGAACGTCGGTTATTTTAAAATCGAGACGGTCAAAATCTTTAAGGTTTGGATTACCAATATTGCTCTCGATGTTTTCTTTTAGTAAGTTTAAAAACCGTGTTTTTAAAGCCTTTGTGGTAGGGTCGTACTTCGTAATATATCTAAGGCAACTGGTGGATGTGTAATAAACGATAGCATAAGCCTTTGCCAAGGAAAAATGTTCCATTAAATCATCGAGAAAGACGTCTAATAGATTAATATCCAGCCAATTTTTAAGGTAATAATCGTTATGATAATCCAGATATTGGCGGAGTTCTTGGCGATAAATATGCTTCCATAAAATAGCTAACTCTTCAGGGGTATATTTTTTCTCTTCAATACTTTGTATATAAGAGGATAAATCATTGTCAAAGTCAATATTTATCTTCCACAAGCATTCGGTTGGATAAAGGTTAAATTGATACTTCCCGTCTTTGTTTTTATAATTGTTAGCCTCATATTTTAAATAGCCTACGGGTATGAGTAATTTCTTGTCGATCATATCCAAAACAAAATCCCTATGCTGACGAACGATTATTTTGTAGCCTGGATAGCCACGTAAAGATGGCCCATCAAATTCTATAATCCCATTTTTATCTCCGTATTTTCTGACAACTAAGACCAATTGAATTTCTTCTAATAAACTGATTTCACTGGGCTTAAGGGCAGGTCCACTTTGATTTTTTAGCCATTCACGACCTTGTCGTTCATACTCCGCTTTGTTTTGGATATATCTTTGTTTGCGTTCGGCTTTACAGTGGTCGCAATTACACTGCGTAGTAAAATCGTGGTGACAGTTTAAGCAAAGCTTCTTTTCGCCTTCATCACAGTAAGTGCGAGGCGGAACCTTTATATACACCGGATGCTCACATTTATCGCATTTGATTTCCGATTTGATATAGGGAAGTGAACGATAGAAAGCCTGAGGAGTAACGCCTTCTATATCCTTGATAATTTCTTTTACTGTCGTAGCAGATTGATAAGCTTGGGTAAGCTCAATAACCTTTTTTGCTGGTAAGTCTTTAAAGGGAGAGTTTGACTTCTTAAAATAGAATTGCTGTGCCATAGATTCGGAATTAAAAAAGCGTGGAACTGCTCGCAAAATCCGCAATCGAGGCACCGCTAAGAGCCCAACGTCCAGATTAAACTTACAGCCCACGCCAAGACTATGGCACGGGCGTAAGCTTATCGGTTTGGACGTTTTTGAAAATTAGCGGTTTTCGACTGCCAAACGATAGCTTACGCTTTTCGCGTTAACTTATATTTTTTCTTTCAGAAGCAAATATAAAACAATTATGGCTTGTTGAGTAGGAAAAATAGCTTAATTTTAGCGCTTAATGCTAATACAAATAGCTGTGGGTATTAATCGTATCAAAGAAGTACTGCAAGAAAAACATAAAACCAATAAGTGGTTGTCTGAGCAATTAGACGTGAACTATGTAACCGTTTCGAGATGGTGTACCAATGTTTATCAACCTAATTTAGATACACTTAGACGTATCGCAAAACTTTTGGATGTTGATATTAAAGATTTGCTTAACTCAACTAAAGACGACAAATGAACAAAGAAAGTAAAATAGAAGAAGGCTTAATTCAACAGCTTCAGGAGTTGAAATATACTTATCGGCCGGATATTGTAGATAGAAATACACTTGAATTAAATTTCAGACAGAAATTTGAAGAGTTAAACCGTGTTCATTTAACCGATAAAGAATTTGCCCGTTTGCGGGAACAAATCATTCAACCGGATGTATTTACAGCTTCTAAATTTTTACGGGAGAATCAATATTTCGAAAGAGAAGATGGCACACCACTACATTATTCATTGGTCAATAATAAAGATTGGTGTAAAAATGAATATGAAGTTATCAATCAATTGCGAATCAACACAGAAAATAGTTTTCAACGCTATGATGTTATTTTGTTGGTCAATGGGCTTCCACTGGTTCAAATTGAGTTAAAGCGTGTGGATGTTTCTCACAGAAAAGCAATGCAGCAAATTGTGGATTACAAAAGCGATCCGGGCAATGGATATGGAAACACCTTGCTCTGTTTTATGCAATTGTTCATTGTGAGCAACAGAGTCAATACTTTTTATTTTTCAAACAACAGAAACGAACATTTTGCATTTAATGCTGATGAGCAGTTTTTACCCGTTTATCAATTAGCTGATCAAGACAACAAGAAGATTTCTCATTTGGAACCTTTTACGAAGAAATTCCTGAGTAAATGCACGCTTGGAGAAATGATCAGCAAGTATATGGTTTTGGTAGAAAACGAGCAGAAGATTTTGATAATGCGACCCTATCAAATCTATGCAGTAAAGGCCATTGTTGATTGTATAGAACAAAATAGAGGAAATGGATTTATTTGGCATACTACCGGAAGTGGAAAGACCCTAACTTCTTTTAAAGCATCTACTCTTCTAAAAAGCAATCCTGATATCGAAAAATGCTTATTTGTAGTGGATAGAAAGGATTTGGATAGACAAACTCGGGAAGAATTCAATAAATTTCAAGAGGGAAGCGTTGAAGAAAACACCAATACAGAAACCTTGGTGCAAAGGCTTTTATCAACAGACTACGCTGACAAAGTGATCGTAACCACCATTCAAAAATTAGGATTGGCCTTGGGGGGAACTCATAAACGAAATTATAAAGAGCGATTGGCTCCGTTGAGCAAAAAAAGGATGGTGTTTATTTTTGATGAGTGCCATCGTTCACAATTCGGAGATAACCATAAAGCCATTAGAGAGTTTTTCCCAAATGCGCAGCTTTTCGGGTTTACCGGTACTCCGATTTTTGAAGTAAACGCGAGTTATTTGGTTCGTGAAGGTGAACAAGCATATTACAAAACGACAAAAGATATATTTGAGAAACAGCTACACGCCTATACGATTACGCACGCCATCGACGACAGAAATGTGCTGAGATTTCATATTGATTATTTTCAGGGGGAAGGAGAAAATAAACCGAAGCCAGGTGATAAAATTACAAAACAAGCTATCGTAGAAGAGATTTTAAAAAAGCACGATAAGGCGACTAACCACAAAAAATTCAATGCAGTGTTTGCTACCGCCTCTATTAACGATGCAATACACTACTATGAACTATTTAAAGAGAAACAAAAAGAGTATATAAAGGAAAACGAGGATTATCGCCCTTTAAATATTACTGCTGTTTTTTCTCCTCCAGCCGAAGGGAATAAGGATATTAAACAGCTACAAGAAGATTTACAGCAAGAGAAAGAAGACAACAAGAAAAATCCGGAGGAAAAGAAAAAGGCTTTGGCTACCATTATTGCTGATTATAATGCTCAGTTCAATACAAACCACACCATTAACAATTTTGATTTGTATTATCAAGATGTACAGTCAAGAATAAAAATCCAGAAATTTTCTAATAAAGATGTTCCACGAGGTGAGAAAATTGATATCACTATTGTGGTTGATATGCTATTGACCGGATTTGATTCGAAATATTTAAACACGCTTTATGTAGATAAAAACCTAAAATATCACGGATTGATCCAGGCATTTTCCAGAACCAATCGCGTGTTGAACGATACCAAACCTTATGGTAATATCTTGGACTTCCGAACGCAACAGGATAATGTAAACGATGCCATCACGCTTTTCTCAGGAGAGGGTGAAGAAGAGAGAGGGAAAGAAGTCTGGCTGGTTGATCCTGCACCTACGGTTATTGAAAAATATGAAGCTGCCGTTGCCAAAATGCAAGAGTTTATGACTGAAAATAATTTGGTAAGCGAACCAGAAGAAGTATATAATCTTAAAGGGGATGCGGCAAGAATAACTTTTGTAAAAAACTTTAAGGAAGTACAACGGCTAAAAACCCAATTAGATCAATACACGGATTTAACGGAGGAGCAAAAGGAGACGATTGAGCATATTATACCGGAAGAAACCTTACAAGGGTTTAGAAGCTCTTATCTTGAAACGGCCAAGAACCTAAAGGAAATTCAACAAAAAGAAGGAGATGAAGCTCCCGAAGAAATTCAAGAATTGGATTTTGAACTGGTTCTTTTTGCCTCTGCGGTTATCGATTATGATTATATAATGAATCTGATTGCCGATAACACACAGAAAAAACCAGGTAAGCAAAAAATGACAAAAGCTCAAATTATTAGCTTGTTACGTTCCAATGCCAATTTTATGGATGATGAAGAAGATTTGACTGCATATATCAACAGCATTGATTGGAGTACCGGACAAGATGTAAACAACCTTAAAGAAGGCTTTGAGACTTTTCGAATTGAAAAAAATGAAAAAGAATTGGCAGCCATTGCTCAAAAAAATGGGTTGCAGACAGCAGACTTAAAAGGATTTGTAGATCAAATTATGGGACGAATGATTTTTGATGGAGAAAAATTGACTGATTTGCTGGAACCATTGGATTTAGGGTGGAAGGAACGGAGAAAAAGAGAATTGGCTTTAATGGAAGATTTAGTGCCACAACTTAAAAAGTTGGCAGAAGGCCGTGAAATCTCAGGCTTAGCGGCTTATGAATAAAGAAGGATGAACTGGTCGCAAATTGTGACCGGTTCAAAAATAAGAGAGCTTGAAATCACAAATTGTGATATTAAGCGGAAATAATGAAAAAAATAAAAATTTTGAGGTTCCAAATTGGCACTTCAAATCAATGTAGGAAGGTAAACTTGAAATTGAAATTTCCGTTGCCCAATAAAGATAAAATGAATAGATAGTTAATGAAGAATAGAGAGAAAAAAGCAATGTGCAAAAAATGCATATTCCTAATTCAAACAAATTGGTAGTCTTTACAAGTTAGTATTGAAAATCGTAATTGTATAATTCGTAATTGAATAAGATGAGTAAAAATGAAATCATATCGCAAGAACAGATAGAAAACAAAATCTTCATTATTCGGGATAAACAGGTGATGTTAGATAGTGATTTAGCTATAATGTACCAGACTGAAACGAAATATAT
This sequence comes from uncultured Flavobacteriaceae bacterium, assembly GCA_964495935.1. Lineage (GTDB taxonomy): Bacteria > Bacteroidota > Bacteroidia > Flavobacteriales > Flavobacteriaceae > JAJYSO01. The sequence goes on along the minus strand of CAZBXQ010000019.1, from coordinate 10,462 downwards.
CAACAGAGCAGTAAAAAGGAATATTAAGCGCTTCCCAATTGATTTTGCATTTCAATTAAATGATAAGGAATGGGAAAACTTGAAGTTCCAGTATGGCACTTCAAGTTCACACGGTGGAAGAAGAATACCTCCTTACGTTTTTACGGAGCAAGGTGTGGCAATGCTTTCAGCTGTTTTACATACAGATATTGCCATAAAAGTTAGCGTGTTGATTATGCAAGCTTTTGTTCAAATGCGGCAATTAATTGGCCAAAAGACCATTCAAGACTTGCGTTTTTCGAATATAGAAAATAAACTGATTGAACACGATCAAAAGTTTCATCGGTTATTCTCGGCCTTAGAAAAAAATGAATTGCCGCAAAGGGGTATCTTCTTTAACGGGCAAGTCTTCGATGCGTATGAGTTGATCTCAAAGCTCATTCGCTCTGCTGAGAAAAGTATTGTCTTGATAGATAACTATATCGATGAAAGTGTTCTTACCCATTTTTCCAAGAAAAAGAAAAGTGTAAAAGTGCTATTGCTAACCAAAAAGGTTACGAAACAACTTGGATTGGATATTAAGAAAGCCAACCAACAATACGGCGGTTTTAAAGCAAAATCATTTGAGGACAGCCACGACCGTTTTCTGATTATTGATAACGAAGAAATATATCATATAGGCGCCTCATTAAAGGATTTGGGCAAGAAATGGTTTGCCTTTTCAAAATTGGAAAAGCACTCTGTAAAAAGCGTATTGAATGCTGTAGTAGAAGCCGATAAAAAAAAGTAATATGAAACAGATTAAAAATCTCCCATTATTTGTGGGGAGAAAAGAAGAATATTCTGTGGCCCAAAGTGAAGGAATGAAAATAGTTTGCGCTTTAAATCGTGCCAAAGGCTTTGTTACTCATCAATCTGTAGTGGGTTGGCAAGGCAGAGGATGCAATTCAGATCATCCTCACTATTTGTATAAACGTGAAGCAGATGCCATTTACTTGAATATGATCGATGGAAATGATCCTAAATACGTAAATGATGCGATGATTGACCCGGCTTTAGACTTTATTCATCAACATATAGCTATGAAGAATAAAGTTTTTATTTATTGCAGTTTAGGGGAATCAAGAAGCCCGTCAATTGCTTTGATGTATTTGTTAGAGAACAATTTGATTAAAAAATCGAATCAAACGCTGGATATCTTTAAAGCAGAAATCTATCCAAATTATCAACCTAAAAATGGAAATTTATTATACATAAAAAATCGATGGGGAATTTAAAAAACATACCAAAATTAAGATTCCCGGAGTTTGCTATTGATGGGGAGTGGAAAGAAGCGAAATTAGGAAAGATTTTATCAATAGGAAGTGGCAAGGATTATAAACATCTGAAAGAAGGAAAAATACCAGTTTATGGATCTGGAGGCTATATGCTTTCCGTGGACGAGTATTTATATGATGGTGAAAGTGTTTGTATTGGTAGAAAAGGTACGATAAACAACCCAATGTTTTTAACTGGAAAATTTTGGACTGTTGATACTTTGTTTTACACCCATTCATTTAAGGATGTTTCTCCATTTTTTGTCTATTTAATTTTTCAGAACATTAATTGGCTGAACTATAATGAAGCTGGTGGAGTACCCAGTCTTTCAAAGAAAATAATAGAAAAAATACCAATTTTAATACCGTTCGGTAAAGAACAACAAAAAATAGCCGCTTGCCTTTCCTCTTTAGATGATTTAATTACAGCCCACAAAGAAAAACTGGATATCCTTAAAGAACATAAAAGAGGATTGTTGCAAAACTTATTTCCTCAAGAAGGAGAAAAAGTACCGAAGTATCGGTTTCCTGAGTTTGAAAATGATGGAGATTGGGGTTTTAAGGAGTTTTCAGACTTAATTAAGTTATATAGAGGTAGCTCACCAAGACCAATTAAAAAGTATTTAACCCAAGATAAAGGAGGTGTTAATTGGATAAAAATAGGAGATGTGGAATCTGATGCAACAACTATAATTAAAGAAGTTGCAGAAAAAATAACTGTGGAAGGGGCAAAAAAGTCTCGGGAAGTTTTTAAAGGTGAATTGATTTTGGCAAACTCAATGAGCTATGGAAAAGTTTACGAATTAGGAATTAGTGGTTGTATTTATGATGGCTGGTTTGTTTTACGTGAATATGAACAAAGCTTTAATAAACGGTTTTTATTTTATCTACTGAACTCTAATTTAGTTCAACAACAATATATGCGCTTGGCGGCAGGAGGAATTGTGAAAAATATTAGTAGTAAAATTGTTTACCAGGTTTCCCTTCCCTTTACATCCACAAAAGAACAACAAAAAATAGCAGAAACGCTTTCTTCTTTGGACAGCATCATTGAGCAACAGCAAAAGAAGATTGAGGAGTTAGAAGAACACAAAAAAGGATTATTGCAAGGGTTGTTTCCTGAAATGAAGAATTAATTATGGGCAAGATTACGGATTTTAATAGTTTAACGGCTATTGCAGAAGACTTTCGTAAAAGCCTATTAGGCGATCATCGAAAAGAAAAAGATATTATCTTGTTGTTTGCTCATAACGGTTCAGGGAAAACCAGATTATCGATGGATTTTAAGGACTTGGGAAAAACAGAAGATAGCAGAGACACACTATATTTTAATGCATTCACTGAAGATTTGTTTGTATGGAATAATGACTTGGAAAATGACACTGACAGATATTTAGAGTTTAACAAAGAGTCCGCCTTTTTTGATGGTCTTCACGAACTGGAAATGGACACTAAAATTGAACCTTTTTTTAATAATTATACCAGTCTCCATTTTGATATAGATTATGAAAAAGCACAGATAAGTTTTTCTCGTAGTGTAATAATAAATGATGAAGAGCAAACCATAGAGAATATCAAAATTTCCAGAGGGGAGGAAACCTTGTTTAGATGGTCGTTTTTCTTAGCTATTTATCAGTTGGCAATAGATCAAGATGAAGCTTATGATTGGGTTAAGTTCGTTTATATAGATGACCCTATCTCGTCTTTAGATGAAAATAAAGTTATCGGTGTAGCTTGTGATTTAGCCAAATTAATACTGGCAGGTAAGGGTATTATTAAAACAATAATTTCTACCCACCATAGTTTATTTTTCAATGTGATGTTCAACGAATTAGGAAGAAAATTAAAGAACAAAAGATATTTTTTACACGCTACAGGTTCACACTCTTTTAGGTTACAAGATACCGGGGATACTCCTTTCTTTCATCATATCGCTGTTTTGAGTGAATTAAAACAATTGATAGAATCTGAGCACCAGAAAATTTATACCTTTCACTTTAACGCTTTACGTAGCGTCCTTGAAAAAACGGCAAGTTTTTTTGGATATGACAATATTGATAAATGTATTGAAGAATTGAGAGATGAAGATGAAATCAGGTTTGAAAGAGCTTTACAATTATTCAGTCACGGACCATATTCTGTATTTGACCAAGTTGAAATGATGCAGGATACAAAGGATTTATTTAAAAAGATACTTACCACATTTTTAGAAAAATATGAATTTTATTTTCCTGAAATTTTTGAGGGAAAAATACAACAAGAAGAAATATGACGCAAAAACAACAACAAGAATTAGGAAAAGCGCTTTGGGATATAGCTAACTCTCTTAGAGGATCAATGAATGCTGATGATTTTAGAGACTATATGCTCTCTTTTCTTTTTTTACGTTACTTATCTACTAATTATGAAGAGGCAGTCAAAAAGGAATTGGGTAGAGATTATCCAGACGATACTCCCAAGGATGTATTAGAAAACTTAAAAGCAAATAGCCCTTTAGAAGTTTGGTATAGTGAAAATACAGAGGATATAAGCGCTTTTGAAGCTCAAATGCGTAAAAAGGTGCATTATGTCATTCAACCAAAACATTTGTGGAGTAACATAGCTGAAATGGCGCGTACCCAACATCCTGATTTGTTGCAAACTTTGGAGGAAGGGTTTAAGTATATCGAAAATGAGTCCTTTGGTCGCGCATTTAATGGTCTTTTCTCCGAGATTAATTTGAATTCCGAAAAATTAGGGAAAACGCCGACTGCCCGAAATAAAAAACTGTGTGTCATCATTCAGAAAATTGCGGAAGGTATAGCTTCATTTTCTACCGATACCGATACACTTGGAGATGCGTATGAATATTTGATCGGTCAGTTTGCAGCAGGTTCCGGCAAAAAGGCAGGAGAGTTTTATACGCCACAGCAGATTTCCACTATTCTTTCTGAAATTGTAACCTTGGACAGCCAAGATCCAACAACGGGAAAGAAAAATAAGCTTGAGAATGTATTAGACTTCGCCTGTGGGTCGGGCTCGTTACTTTTAAACGTAAGACGTCAAATAAAAGAAAACGAAGGAAATATTGGGAAGATTTACGGTCAGGAGAAGAACATAACCACTTACAACCTTGCCCGAATGAATATGTTGCTCCACGGGATGAAAGACACCGAGTTTGAAATCTTTCACGGCGACACACTAAAAAATGAATGGGATATTTTAAACGAAATGAATCCCGCCAAAAAAATGGAGTTTGATGCCGTGGTAGCCAATCCGCCTTTTAGTTTACGATGGGATCCGGGGGATAAGGAAAAAGAAGATTTCCGTTTTAAAAACTATGGCTTAGCCCCGAAATCAGCTGCCGACTTTTCATTTTTATTGCACGGTTTCCATTATTTAGGTAAAGAAGGCACAATGGCCATTATTTTGCCCCACGGCGTATTGTTTCGTAGCAATGCGGAAAAAAGAATCCGTGAGAAACTTTTAAAAGACAATCATATAGATGCGGTAATTGGATTGCCTGTCAATTTATTCTACTCCACCGGAATCCCCGTCTGTATTTTGGTTTTAAAAAAGTGCAAAAAACAAGATGATGTACTTTTTATAAATGCCAGTGAACATTTTGAAAAAGGCAAACGCCAAAATCATTTACGAGATAAGGATATTGAGCTAATCGTAGATACTTATCAATACCGCAATGAAATAGAACGGTACGCACGCAAAGTTCCGATGCAGGAAATCGAAAAAAACGATTATAACCTAAATATCACGAGATATGTAAGTACGGCAAAGCCCGAACCTAAAGTAGATTTAGAAGAAGTAAATGAAAAACTTTCAACCATAGAAAAGACCATTAAAGCCAAGACAGAAGAGCATAATCGGTTTTTAAAAGAGTTGGGGTTGAAGGGGATTTAAGGTGTTAAATTTATTACTCGTCTTAAAATAATAGTAGATGAATCCAGAAAGCATTTTTAATAATACAATAAAAAAATTCCTGAAGGAAGGAGAAAAAGGAAATAACGCTCAATTGATTAATGAGGTTATGAGGTTAAATTCCAATTATAAAAGTTTAGGCTATTTTGCCATCTTCGATGACTTTTGTTTTAGACTTGGATTCGGTTTTTTTCTTCAGGGAATAATCGATAAAAATGAAAAGATTATTGGTTATATCCCTTCGTTTAAATATTATCCTGATAATTCTTTAGGAGAGGACCCGAGGGAGGAGCCAATAAAATCCGAAACGCCCATATCTATGGAAGTTGGATATAAAATAATGGCTAAAGAAGTAGTCTATAAACTAAGGCGGATAATTGATTTAGAGGAACTAATAAGAAGCGATAATTAAATGTAATAACTTCTTGTATAGGCTTTATTGCGTGTCGTTAAAATGAAATGTTGAGGGGCGGTTTCTTAATCTTCCCAGATGATGCTTACCGCCTTATTTTCATATGGGAGACAATATTCGTAAAAAGTTCTAACAATATCTTCATCCCTTACATATCGGAACCAATCGACAGCAGACACTTCTTCTTCGCTGTTAACGTCATCCGTGTTGTTTAGGTTAAAGTATTCTCCCAGCACGGTGTTTTCGGGGATCTTATTATCTTCTAATAAAATCCATTTATAAGGAAAGTCATCGCTGTAGGTTTTCCATTTTATCAGTCCATTTTCGGCATAGATAATCATAATGGGATGATTCCCAAGTTGACTAAATCTAATGGCAGCTGCAAGGGTGCTAACATTAAAAGTCTTTGAAATATCCTCAATTGTTTCAAAGGAAAATTTTCTTTTTTTAACTCGTTCAATCAAAAGTTCTTCAGGCATTAATAGACAGGAGGCAAAATAGTCTGCTTCCTTTTCAATCCTACTGATAGAATTTTGATTTAATAAGGTTGGGTGGGGCGTAAGAATCCCTTTTATGAGCCCTATCCTATGGGTGTCAATAAAATAATGACCTAATTCGTGAGCTAAGGTAAATCTTCCTCTATGAGAATTTGGGTGGTTCCCCATTTCACGATTTAGATGAATATAAAATTGGGAGTTGTCAATCACAGTCATCCCATCAAATGTAGAATGGTCATAATCATCATAAATAATACAGATGTTTTCCTTTTTTACAATCTTTTCTAAATCGGTATTAGGAGAATTAAACTTTATAGCAAGGTATTCGGCAAGGTCTTTAATTTCAATTAGGGATGTACTATTTATTCTTTTCATTTTTTTCTTGGTTGTCTTTCATCTTTTTCAGGATTTCTTCGGAGAGTTTATCTCCTTTTCTCGCAACCATTCTTAATCCTTCAATATCAGATTCTGTGGAACTGTCAAGAGTTAAATTTAAGTTTTTAAGTCTCTGACGTCCTCTTCTGATTATTTTCGTTGGATCATCCCAGTCAGGAAGAGGAAATTCCAGTTCAATATTTCTTTCTTCAAACTTTTTAACCTCTTCTTCCGTTTCAGGAAATAACATCCCCTCAGACTGAAAAAAATCGATAAGTCTCTTTTTATTTGACATTTTTTATGGGTTTTAAGCTTGTGTTTTTAATCATATAATCTATGATTTTCTTTTCACTCCTTCTTTTTATCTGCCTTATATTTGACCTTGTGGTTTGATGAAGCTCACACAATTGGTCCAATACACTGGAAGGCGTATCTCTCCCTTCTTCGTAATATAAATATAATGTACAAAGAATATGCCTATCTCTTTCAGATAGGCTCTTCAAGGCATTACTTATATTTTTATGATTTATGCTTTCAGCTAAATTGTCCGGTACTTCCAGACTTCTACTGATAGGTTCTTCCACATTAGTAGTTAATTCCTCCTCTTTCTGAAAATAGTCCTTCAATAATTCTTTTAGCTCATTTTTAGCTACAACTGCAAGCCATCCTTTAAAGCTTTTATCGTCTTTGGCTTTCTTTTTAAATTCAAAACTAAAGGGTTTCTCATATAGAATTAGGAAAGTGTTGTTAAGTACTGTATTGAAAAGGGATTTGTCATAAATACCTTGATTTTTTAAAGCGTTTCCTACTACTTTTCCCACGTAGGGCGCATACGACCTATATAATTCAACAAAAGCCTTTTCGGCATTAGCTTGATTTTCTTCTTTATCTGAAAAAATCAATAATATGTCTTCTATTTCGGCAATTGTCATTTTACAATAATAAATGAATATCCGTTACAATCTACAAAAAATATCCCAATGTCACGGTTTTCCATTTATGGTAATAAAGGGTTCCTTTTGAAGGCAATCTTTCTATGCCAGAAGTTAGGAAGAAAAATATATTAATAGATTATGGCTAGCATAATAGTACAAGCAATGGCGCCGATTATCTCTAAAGGAATAAATATAACCTGGGAGAATAGAAAGCATCTTGAATTATTGCTCAAGACCAAGTTTGGTAAGTTCAGGGAGGAAAACATCCGTTTTTCCATTAGCGGATTATATAAAATCAAAATTCCGGAAACCAATAATTACTTGCTGGTGTTGAACAGAAAAATACCTAATCAACTTCAACCGGTCGGAGGGGCATATAAGCGAAAAGGGGATGATAGCTTATTTAACCAATGGAATTATAAACCAGACAACAGTACAAATGGGTTGGGTATAGATAACAGGAGCAATGAAGATTTAAGGTTTATGGTTAAGGGAAAATATTGTATAAACGTATTGAACTGGTTTGAGAAAGGAAAAGAAAGAGAGCTGGATCCGCGTAGAGAATTTATAGAAGAGTTAATCCATACGGATATTCTGGACTTCAAAACATTCCAGCATATCGACCATAAACATATTCGTCGATATTCAAGAGACCTAAGGTGGAGTACACATTTCAGCTGCTATGAGATATTGATCTTTGACGTTTTTGAGCTTATTCCCAATGAAGAACAAAAACGGGCACTCATAGAGTTGGCAGCAGCAAGTGAAGGCGGTATTTCAAAGGGATATGCAATTGTGAGTTGTGATAATATAGAGCAAGAGAGGTATATGGTAGATAACGAGCAAATCGCGAAAATAGGACCACATACAAAATTATTAATCAATCAAGAATTTTAAGAAATGGATTTATTTAACAATTATAATTTACAAAGAGAGGAATTGTTGGCACGTATTGCCCAAGAATTACAACTGAACCAAGATAGGATCAATAGAATGGAGAGTGCTTATAGAGCTGTCTCCGAAGTTTTGGAAGCGGATAAGGAATTTTTTCAAGATTTAAAAATTGAAGTGTATGCTCAAGGCTCGAAGCGTATAGGGACTACTGTGCGTCCCATTAATGGAGATGATTTTGATTTGGATATTGTTCTTCATATTTACGACCCTTATTATAAGCATACTCCAGCTGAAATATTTAATTCTTTGGTAAGGGTATTGTCTAATAACGAGACATACAAACCAATGATTCAAATAAAAAAACGCTGTGTTAGAATCAATTATAAAAGTGATTTCCATATGGATATCTTGCCAGCTTGTATGCCAAATGACTTTGAGTATCAAGCTATAAAGATTCCCGAGAAAACATTAAAATCTTGGTCTTCTGGTAATCCAAAAGGATTTGCAGAATGGTTTAAAAGAATAGCGAAATCGGTTAAAGAGTCAGTTTTAATGAGATTTTCTGATTCCTTAATTAAGGCCGAAGTTGAAACAGAGGATTTGCCCTCTGAGTTGTACACAAAGACGCCACTTCAGCGTGCTGTTCAATTAATCAAGAGATATCGAGATATTTATTTTGAAGATAAGGAGATTAAGGTTTCGAGTATTGTAATTACTACCCTGTGCGCCTATTATTATAATGGAGAAGATTCCATTTTTGAAACAATAGACAATGTTTTAATGAAAATCGAAAAGGGTTATACTTCATCAATTCGTAAAGGTCATAGATTCAAGATTTTAAATCCGGTTAATCCTGAGGAAGATTTTACGGATTCTTGGACAGATCAACATTACCGTCGTTTTTATGACTTTATTGAAAATCTTTATCAGGAATGGCAAAGTCTTAAAGAACCGTTTGAAGAAAGTGGGCAGGATTATATAAAGCTTTTCGGTGAAGGGATATATAAAGAATCCTTGAGTAAACAACTTAAAAGATTTTCTGCTATTTCCAGTAATAAATTAACCAAAGCAGCTGGATTAATTATTGGGGAAGCTGCCTATACCAATAAAAAAGGCCAGATAAATACAAAAGAGGGCATTAAAAACGAATATCATCATAATTATGGTGGCGAATATTAGGAGAGAGAATCAAAAATATTGGTTTTCATTTTTAAGTGTCCAAAAATACTTAGTTGAGAAAAACTTTGAGTGGATAGAACTTCAAATCAATCATAAGTCTAAGGCTCTTATAGGAAAAGGCAAATTGTCAATAGGAGAGAAGAAATATGAAATTCTACTTTCCTATTCGCCTTTTCATAATCATAGGTATGATAGGATTTTTATAAATGACGATCAAATTGAGTATAGAAGGGATAATCATCTTTATATTGATAATTCGTTATGCTTGTATCATCCAGTAATCGATAAACCCTTATTTCAAATAATGCCGTTATATAGAATGATTCCTTGGATTAGTGAGTGGATTGTATGGTATGAACATTGGAAAATATATGGAGTTTGGTTAGGTCGTGAGATTAAACATTAAGTTTTGTTGGTCTACAAAAGTTAAACATAGTATACCTAAAACTTACAGCAATTGGCACGGATCTTTGAGAATTAAAATTTCGAAATGGGAGTAAAGAAGCCTATTAAGACTGATGAAGCCTTACGGGAAGCGATTAATAATGCTTTTGTCATAATACCTATGCAAGAGAAATTGTACTAGACTTCGAGATTTTTGAAGACCGGTTGGAAGTAACCTCTAATGGAGAGCTCTCTGTTTATCCGAAGAAGTAATTTGTCTCTATAAATCGAAAATCCGCCCAAGTGAGCTTTGTAAAGAGGCCTGGCGGATATTATTAGTACAAATATAGTTGAATATAGTTTCTGTCAAAGAATCAGGTAGGGCGTATTTATAATTCAAATTACTGAGGCTTAACCTTATTTATTCTCATCTTATCTACCTTACTATTCTACCCTTAAAAGCCTCTATTCTGTCCGCAATATGTCCGCAAAAAGCGAAAGCCACTGATAATCAGTGGCTTTTGTCGGGGTGGCAGGATTCGAACCTGCGGCCTCTTGCTCCCAAAGCAAGCGCGA
>CAZBXQ010000018.1:0-52539 GCA_964495935.1 uncultured Flavobacteriaceae bacterium | reverse complement strand
TAAATTAAGCAACGAAATTTAAAAGATTTCTCTTGTTTTATAGGGGTCAAAACATATGGGGAGTATTTCCATATCTGAAAACCAGAAAGTCATTTATGAAAAATCAATCGGTTTTGCAGATGTTGAAAACAAAATAAAAGCCGACAGCTTAACAAAATACAGAATAGGTTCAATTTCCAAAATATTTACGGCCACCTTGGTTTTAAAGGCTATTGAAGAAGGAAAATTGGAAATAAATCAAACCATAGAAAAATATTTTCCAAAAACAAAAAACGCCAATCGCATTACTATTAAAAACCTGCTTAACCATAGTAGTGGAATACACGATTTCACAAGGAATGATGATTATTTAAAATGGAACACAAAACCTCAGTCCAAAGAAGATATGATTGAAAGGATTGTAATTTCTGGAAATGATTTTGAACCCAATTCCAAAAGCGAGTATAGCAATTCTAATTTTGTTTTATTGACATTTATCTTGGAAGATATTTATGAAACAACCTTTCCAAAAATATTGAAGAAACAAATCGTGAAACCTTTAAACCTAAAGAACACCTATTACGGCGGAAAAATAAAAAACAACAATGAAGCCCATTCCTATTCCTATTTGGGCAAATGGGTTAAAAAAGAGGAAACAGATATGTCCGTTCCACAAGGTGCTGGAGGCATTGTTTCCAACCCAAAAGATTTAAACACTTTTATCGAACAGTTATTTTTAGGGAATATTATTTCGAATAAAAGCCTGAAATTAATGAAAACAATAGAGAACGGTTACGGCTTGGGATTACTTCGATTTCCCTATAATGATAAAATCAGTTATGGACACACGGGTGGAATTGATGAATTTAAATCCGTTACAAGCTATTTTCCAAAAGATAAGTTAGCAATTAGCCTAAGTTCAAACGGAACAAATTATGATATAAATAAAATTTTGTTGGCTGTGTTGGCCACGTTCTATAACGATTCATTTGATTTGCCTAATTTTGAAACAATAACAATAATCTCGGAAGATTTAGACAAATATTTAGGAACCTATTCCAGTACAGAAATACCACCAAAAATCATAATTTCAAAAGAAGGCAATAATTTAATTGCACAAGCAACAGGCCAACCTGCATTTCCTTTAGAAGCAATTGACACAGATATATTTATTTTTGAACAAGCTGGTGTAAAATTGGAATTCAATCCGGACAAAAACGAAATGACATTAGAACAAAGTGGTAAAAAATTCCTGTTCAAAAAAGAATAATAAGAAAATGACCAAAAACTTATTTAATAATTTTAAAACAAGAAAGAATAAAGCCTGCACATAACAGTTTGCCGCAAGGGCGAGTATTGTTTAAAATTCAACGGTCGGTTTTCTTTGCTCGGGTCTAAACCGAAAATTTCCGCTTCTTTGTCCGCCCCAGCAGCACAAGGCTTTTTCTGCACCTATCAAAAATGTTTATAATATTTGGGGCTCCAGCTTTTGCATACGATATAGTTTTTCTTGTCTCCACTTTACCCTGCAAATTATTTTTTCCACAAAGAAAACCGGAAAAAGAAAGCAGCCAGTTTAAGCGGGCGTAGCGAAGGACCAAAAGGAAACGGAATAAGTCCCGAAGGGTGGGTTTATAAGGAACGATTAAACCCATTATGCCGTAGTCTTTTGGTTGGCCGAAGCGAGGATAGCCCGCAATACCTTAGCTGCCTTTTTATCGGTTGATTGGGGAAAATACTTTTTTAATTCCCCATATTATGAAAATGACGCAGGCTATGAAAGCCTGGCACAGAGATTTGAAAAATGCAGTATTAATGGATGATGAAGATGTACTGCATTATTCAATTTTCTGTGTAAAAAGTAGTCGTAAACTCTTTTACAGCCCGGACAAAGGGAAGGCTGTAAATGTGTTTTAGACTACAGAAATTAATTTCAATTCCTGATAAAGATTATCAAAAACAAACCGATACGATTTAACCCTCACTTTCAATATATACATGCTCCATATTAGAAAACTTATGGGAGACGGAATCCATATCTTTACTAATTTTTTGACTTGTTATTTTTGCATAAATCTGTGTGGTAGAAATATTTTTATGCTCCATCATTTTACTTAATGACCACCTTGTTTCGTACTGCACACACCTATAACGGAAAGGGTATTGAAAAATAATGCCGAGGCATTATTTCAATACGCTTCATTCCAGCATCCGAACAAAGCTCTTTTATGGGAGAGGCTGCTAGCGGAGAGGTGATAAATGTGCTTTGCGGATTACAATGGTCAAAAATGTCCTTCAAAAGACAGAGAGAACCCTAAAACCAATAGAACTCCTCCCTTCCTTTAAATTCAAGGTTACTGAAAATATTTAAAATAGGTAACATGAAAAAGGGGCTGTACCATAGGACAAAAATGACTCCGAATAAAGTCATCAAAATGCTCCAAAAAGAAAATCTACCTGTGGATGAAAAGGAGGCTATGGAAATCCTGACTTTTTTAAGAAAAATAGCCAAAATCAAAGTAACTGCATATTTGGAAAAGCATGAGCATAGAAAGGGAAAAAACAGCTGATCTCTATATTCGAGTAAGTACAGATGAGCAAGCGGATAAGGGGTATTCACAGAGAAATCAAGAAGAGGTACTGCGTAAATATTGCCTTCATCATTCCATTGCAATTCGGAACGTAACCTTTGAGGACCATTCTGCTAAATCCTTTGACAGACCTGAATGGAAAAAAATAATTTCAGGACTTAAAAAACACAAAGGTAAAACCGACCTTATCCTATTTACCAAATGGGATCGCTTTAGCCGAAATGCAGGGGATGCTTATCAAATGATCGGTATCCTGAGACGATTGGGCGTAGAACCACAGGCCATTGAACAGCCTCTGGATCTGTCAGTCCCAGAGAACAAAATGATGCTCGCCTTTTATCTGGCAGCTCCGGAAGTAGAAAACGACCGCAGGGCACTGAATACATTTCACGGCATGCGACGTGCAAGAAAGGAAGGTAGGTATATGGGGCTGGCGCCCATAGGCTATATCAATAAAGTAACGGAAGATGGAAGAAAGTACATTGCTCCTGAAGAACCACAAGCAACTATCCTAAAATGGGCTTTTACCGAACTGTCCAAGGGAAGTTTCAATACGGAACAGATATGGAAAATGGCAAGAAAAAAAGGTTTGGGGTGCAGTAAAAGCACTTTTTGGCAGGCCATCCGGAACCCCTTGTACTGTGGTAAGATTTTCATTCCAAAATATCAGAATGAACAAGACTATTTTGTTAAGGGACAACACGAAGCAATTATTGCCGAAGGATTGTTCCATAAAGTTCAAAACATTCTGGATGGGCGCGGAAGGGAATACCGTGCCAAAAAAAAGGTCCATCCAAAATTTCCGCTGAGAGGATTCCTCGTGTGTCCAAGATGTGGACGGACCCTAACGGCAAGCACATCAAAAGGTAGAAACAAATACTACAGTTATTATCATTGTAGAAAAGGCTGCCCACATCGTATCAGTACCGATAAATTAATGGATGCCTTTCAAATAGAGTTACAAAAATATTTGCCTCGTAAGGAAATATTCGAGGTCTTCACAAAAATTGTCATAGAAACATACTACGACCTTACAGGAAATCATCAAATATTAAAAAACCAAAAATTAACCCATCTCAAAGATTTCCAACAAAGGATGGAGCATATCCGAAATTTATTGGCCAAGGATAAAATTGATGTTATGGATTATCAAAAATTCAAAACAGAATATGAAGGTTTAATCAATAAACTGGACAAGGAATTAAAGGTTCTCAAGAAGAGAGTTCCCGATATTGATGATTTATTGTCTCTAAATACCAAGGAACTCCTACAGTTAGAAGATGTGATTAGGGATGGTAATAGTGAAAATATCAGATCAAGAGTCTATCCAAAATTTTGTGTTTTTGAAGAATAATTTCAAAATTCATGGGTGTTAAAAATAGTGGTTATAATCTATCTGGGAAACAAATATAGAGTTGATTGTAAATTTGTGCCCAGTTAAATCTCGATTTATTCCATTTTTTGCTAATCGCCTGAGCCGCTAAATAAATAGACTTCAAGGCCGCATCGTCGTTAGGGAATACCTTTTTATTTCGTGTATATTTGCGTAAACTAGCATTGAAGCTTTCGATGATATTGGTTGTATATATAAGCTTCTTGATCTCTTTTGGATAGGCTAAGAACGCCGTCAGATTATCCCAGTTGTTCTCCCAAGATGCTACCGCCGGCAAATACTTTCCACTCCAATTTTCTTTGAACACTGCCAAGGCCTGTCTTGCCATTTCTTCATTTGCCGATTGATAAATGGCCTTGATATCCGAAGCCATCTTCTTACGGTCCTTATAACTCACGTATTTCAATGAGTTTCTGACTTGATGGACGATGCAGATCTGTCTTATGCTTTTTGGAAAAACAGCTTCCACAGCTTTATCCAACCCGGAGAGGTTATCAGAGCAAAGGAAAAAGATGTCCTTGACGCCACGTTGGCGTAAATCATCCAAGATGGTCATCCAAGAGGAGGCTTTTTCAGTCTCGACAATACTCATGCTTAGAATATCCTGTTGGCCTTCTGTATTCACTCCCAAAACGATCATACAGGCCTTGGAGATAACTTTTCCTTCTTGGCGTATCTTGTAGTGGATGGCATCAAACCAAACAATGGGATAAATATCATCCAATGGCCGGTTCTGCCATTGCCTAATGTCTTCTAACAGCTGATTGGTGATTAACGAGACTTGTGAAGTAGAATAGGCTACTCCGTAGGTCTTTTCTACAAAGTCAATGACGTCGGAGTTACTCATTCCTTTGGCATAGAGCAGTTGAATGCAGTCCTCAAGCTCTTGACTCATCGAGCGGTGCTTGGGTACAATCACAGGCTCAAAGGAGGCTTCCCGATCACGAGGTACTTTGATACGCTGGGCACCATTCTGTGTCTTTAGCGTCTTTTCTGAGAAGCCATTACGTTGGTTGCCTCGCGGCTTGGATTGGCCTTTCTGATAACCTAAATGGGCTGTCATCTCTGCCCTTAGCAGAGACTCAACCCCTCGTTTAAGTAACTGTTCACGAACCTTTTCAAAGTCCTCTTTGTTACCAATCTGCTTGATTAAGGCTTCTAATTGTTTTTCTAATTCTTCATGCATAGGATAAAAATTTAAAAGTAAACGTTTTACCCATGAAGTTCAAAATCATTTTTAAACTAAGATTTACCAAAAACACAAAATACTTTACAGTCCCCAGATCAATGGTACATTTAATGTATCCACAAAAATTGATGTTTCACGGGCATATCTTAGAAGCCGAAAAAATAAATGAAGCCCTTAACTATATCTACCACTACAAACATACCGGTTTTTGAAGTGGTAAGACGTGCCCTTTGTAAAGATTCGAATTAATGAATTTTGCTCTCTGATCTGACCTCCACAGATACTACATTACTTTACTATATTCAACTACTTCTCCTTATTATACCCTGTTTGCTTTTCCATTTTTGACCAAGTTATTAGAAGGATTACATCCGAATTCAACTGTTTTTAAAGGGTTTTAAGTCCGTGAAAAACATTAAATTGGGGGTTCCCAATTTAAAATCCTTTGTGCCATGGTTGAAAAAAATGAAAACAAATTAAAGTATATAGCAGATTTATACATTCGCGTGAGTACAGATGAACAGGCTGACAGAGGGTATTCACAGAGGAATCAGGAAGAAGTATTGCTCAAATATTGTAATAGCCGTTCTATCAAAGTTCGTAACATTATCTATGAGGATTATTCCGCTAAATCCTTCAATAGACCTGAATGGCAAAAGCTTTTGTTAAATCTAAAAAGACGGGGAAACAATGTTAACCTAATACTCTTCACCAAATGGGATCGTTTTAGCCGCAATGCCGGGGATGCCTATCAAATGATCAATACCTTGAGACGACTGGGTGTAGAACCACAGGCTATAGAACAACCTTTAGACCTTTCAATTCCAGAGAACAAAATGATGCTCGCCTTTTACCTGGCAGCTCCGGAAGTAGAAAATGACCGTAGGGCGCTGAATACATTTCACGGGATGCGACGTGCAAGAAAGGAAGGCAGGTATATGGGACTGGCACCCGTAGGCTATGTGAATAAAATAACAGAGCATGGAAGAAAGTATATTGCTATCGAAGAACCGCATGCAACAATCCTAAAATGGGCTTTTATCGAAATTTCAAAAGGAAATTTCAATACGGAACAGATATGGAAAATGGCGAGAAAAAGGGGATTAAAGTGTGGTAAAAATGCTTTTTGGCGAGCTATACGGAGTCCACTATACTGTGGAAAGATTTTTATACCCAAATATAAAGATGAGGACAGCTATCTTGTAAACGGACAGCATGATGCAATAGTCTCGGAGTCCCTTTATCATAAAGTACAAGAAGTATTAGATAATAGGGGAAGGAAATACCGGCCAAAGATAAAAACCGTTGTAGACTTTCCGGTAAGAGGATTTTTAACCTGCCCCGAATGTAACAGGATGTTAACTGCTAGTAAATCAAAAGGGAGAAGTCGTTATTACTATTACTACCATTGTATCTCACCTTGTAAGTACCGGGTACATTCAGAAAAGGTAAATGAAGCCATTGAAAATGACATTAGAGCATTTATTCCTGAAATAGACAATTCGATATGTTATGATGAAATAGTAATGAAGGGGTATCTGAAAAATCAGGATAATAAAATTTCAAATGAAAAGAAGCAGATACTACAACAAATTAAAGATTATGAAGAAAGGCTTTCATACACGAGAGACCTTTTGGCAACCCAACAGATTGATGTCTCCGATTACCATGATATGAAATTGGAGTATGGCCCCAAAATTCAAGACTTGGAATCGCAACTGACCAATATTGACTATAATACAAACAATTTAAAACTGTTAATTGACAGAGGGATAAAAAAGATTAAAAGAATCGGTAATAGCTTAAAAGACGGGGGGTTATTGGAAATTAGGGAAGATATTGGTTCGATTTACCCCAAAAAATTGAGGTTTCAAAATAACAGAGTTCGAACCGCAAGACGAAACGATTTTATACGATATATCTCACTGATTAACAGTGAGATAGGCAAAATAAAAAACGGGACAAAAGTTGATTTTTCCACCTTGTCCCGTCAAGTGACCCCGGCAGGATTCAGTATCAACACAGAGATGACTGTTATACAATTAGTTATCTTCTGTTGTGTGTCATTCTTGTGGCATTTCGGCGATGATGGACTGGATTTCCTTGCGGATCCGGTTCTTCCTTAAGGCCTTTAAAATGCCGATTTCAAAATCATTTAAATGATTTGGATTATCGTTCTCAGCCTCACTGGCTAAATTTTCTACATTTTTCTCATACATGGGGACATCTTCCCCACGCAACCAGGCGATATTATACTCCGGAAAGGCCATTTTGATCTTCCGTAAGGTGGATTCCCTGATTCTGGAGTCTCGTGAGATTGCATTACTGACGTATCCCTTTCGCCCTATACGTCGGTCGAATTCATTCATGCCAATCCCCTCTTCAGCAATCAACCTGCTGATTCTCTGTAAAGTAACATTCATGGTGTAAATATTTATTTGTTAAGTGAAGTATTTTAACATTTAATACGTTGTATAATACGTTCTAATACGTTACTTTTGTCTCAAATACGTCTTAAATACGTCTCAAATATAAAGCCAAAAAAACGAAAACATGATAACCAGTGAGGAATTAACAGCTATCAAACGCACTTACGGGCCTTTGTATGTTCAGAAAATCACCGACCAGCTTCGGGAGGGTGGTTTCCTGAACCGAAAGGGGAAGCCGTACAGCGAGTACAGCGTGAGGAAGGTGGTGAACGGTCGCGCACATTCAGTATTGGTTTGGGCCATACGGAATTTGTGGAAGGAGGAGCTGGGTCGGCAGGAGAAAAAGATGGAGACGCTAATACGTCGGAGTAAACACGTCACTGAATTTATTAATCATTAATTATTTGCCTTATGAGAAAACCACTATACACCAGGAATTTACCGCTCAAGCTCCGTATGGATGGCTTTGAACGGGTTGACAAGAAATGGCTGCCCCAACACAAGGAGGCCTGGCAGAAAGGGGAAAACCGATGTCTTATCGATCATCTCCGAAAAAAAGCAGTCTGGGATTATGCATCGCCACACGTCTCTACACCTCTCGACTTCGCTTGAGGTGACAACTGGGATAGATCCCGGATCAAGTCCGGGATGACAGATTAACAAATAAACATTAATACCACAGCACCATGAAAAAGCAAAAAATCATCAACGTATTAAACAGCTACTGGGAGCCGTTTAGAAAAGTCTCTTCGATCGTCTTTATCGCCGTGATCGGGATCTTATTCATACGCTTGCTTTTCCTCATTCTCACCGGGGAACGAATTTAAGTACTAACAAATAAACATTTACAACCATGGAAAAAACAGAATTGAAAATTCAATCTACAATCTCGCTGGAAGAAGCTCAAAAAATTGTATCCGATCTATCCAAGATGACTTTAATATCGATAGGGGTCATCGAGAACTACAAGCACTCGAGATCCCTTCTTCTTCGGGTAAAGGAATATTCTTTATTCGATATGGTATGCGCCAATAGAATCGTCCATGCCCATCAAAGTGAGTTGATGAAAAATCAGAAATCTGGGGAAACGATTAATGTCCAAACTACACAAGATCCGCGTTTGATCGCTGCGATCTATACGTTTTTTAATTATTCCTCATGCTCATCTGATGCGGCAGAACCTATTTTCAATACGGGAGCAGCCGGTCTTTTTAAAGTAAACATTTAACAAATAAACACTCAAAACCATGTTACACAACAAATCAAATCGACGCGCCACAACGATGGCCACCCGACGTTTTTACAACGCACAAATACGCCAGCTGCATAAAGAACTGCCGCGCTGGAGCACACAGAACTATTGCGCCATTAGAAAATATTACGAGTCTAAACTGAGAAGTTTAGGGCCTTCACCAGAGGCTTAACCTTTCCCGCCTCTGTATGGAAGCGGGGGCGGGTTTTTAAAAATCAATGTTATGGAAACTTCGAGAATGACACGGGAAATAGAGGTGAGAAACACAATCAACCGGCTGCAGGAAAGCATCCATTATACGACCCGATCGGGATGGAGCCGGGAGGAAAAGGAGCATCTGATAGAAATCTATAACCGCCAATTGATTTCTTATCAAAATGAACTGGAATTAATCAACGAACGCAAAAGACGAGCTGCATTATGATAAAAGTATATGACTATGCGCACTGGTGTACAAACTCCAGTGCCCAATTTGAAGTAGACACCGAAAAATTCACGCCCAAAATGGCCCAGGACAATCTGGATTTCTTTGCCTGGTTTTATGACCGAACAGCCGACCCGGTTGATGAAATCATGAAAAAATATGCAGGAGAAGCCATCCTGGTTGCGACCAATGGAAATTGGAATACCAATGGGGTAATTGATGAATTTTCAAACAAGGAAGGTTTTTATCCATTGGATGGATCGCATGGGATCAAGCTTAAAAGAGTAGAAGCAATAGAACTGGATACCGATGATTTTAGAGTCATCAAGACGAACGTAAAAATAAAAGAATCATGATGAAGCCTATATTATTTAATACCAGAATGGTACGTGCCATCTTATCGGGTAGAAAAACGCAAACACGCAGAGTCATCAAAGAAGCTCCGGGCGCATGTATGTTTTGTGGTTGTACAGATATGGACTGCAGGAAATGTATCAAAAGGACCGGAGAGCCATGCTCTTGGGTTAATAAAGAAGAGACAATCTGTTCTGCATGTGCTGATTTTCCAACCGATCGTGCTAAATATCAATCCGGAGACATTCTTTGGGTTCGAGAAACTTTTGCTCCTTCAAATCATCCGATCCATAGATATGCTTATAAGGCTTCTATTTTTAACACCGGACTAAAGATGAAATGGAAACCCTCTATATACATGCCCAAAGCAGCATGTAGAATATTCTTAGAAGTAACCAACCTAAGGGTCGAAAGACTTCAAAACATTACAGAAAAAGATGCTGTTGCGGAGGGAGTTAAAAAGCATTCTGACTATGGGTCCACGGGATATATCCATTATGGAGAACCAGATAAAGCTTATACAGATATCGATGCTGTTTGGAGCTTTGAGACCTTATGGGAATCTATATATGGAAAAGGAAGCTGGAGTAATAACCCCTGGGTCTGGGTATACGAGTTTGAGCGATGCCAAAACCCCGGTAATTTTTAAAAATGATAAATATGAAAGAAATAATACAAGTATGCGAAGTACCCGATTGTGATCATAAACCCTTGGAAGTCCGTGTTGGAAAACAACTCCATATCTTTTGTTGTAAAAAAGGATTTGAAAAATCATTACAAGAGTTTAAAAAACATTTGAAATAATGCCTTATATCAAAAGAGAAACGATCGACAAAGTATATGAGGCTGCCGACCTGGTGCAGGTCATCCGGGATTATGTTGAGCTCAAGAAATCGGGATCGACTTATAAAGGATTGAGCCCGTTTGTAAAAGAAAAGACCGCCAGTTTTATGGTCTCACCGGCCAAGGGAATCTGGAAGGATTTCTCCAGTGGCCATGGCGGGAACTCGGCCATCGACTTCCTGATGAAAAAGGACGGGCTGACATACCCGGAAGCCATTGAGATATTGGCCAAGAAATACAGTATCCCCTTAGAATATGAAGATTCCAAGCGTGCCAAAGCCTATGCGGAAAAACAAAAGAAGAAGGAAGCCCTGCGGCCGGTGTTGGAATCGACCATCCGGAAGTATGAGGAGGCCTTTGCCGCGCTCCCTGCCACCCACCCCGCCAAGAAAGAGGTGTATGAGCATCGGGGCTATACGGATGCGATCGTGGAGGAATACCGCATTGGCTTTGCTCCCGGTGGGCGGTTTATTTTTGAGCTGGCGCAAGAAGCGGGACGATTTGACGATGCCAAGAAGATAGGATTGATCTCGGATAACGGCGATAAATGGGTGAATCGGGTGATTTACCCCCTGATAAGATCAAAAGGACAAAGCCGTTTTGCCGTCGGGCTGGCCGGTCGCCGCCTGGATGATAATGAGAAATATGCCAAGTGGCTCAACTCTGCCGACAGTGCGCTGTATAGCAAAGACCATTTTTGGTATGGGCTGGACAAAGCCAAGGCCGAAATCGTAAAACGCGGGGAAGTGTGGCTCGTGGAGGGCTATAATGATGTGATTGCCTGGCAAACACACGGCATCGCCAATACGGTGGCCGGATGTGGCACGGCGATTACAAAATCGCAAATGAAAATGCTGCGGAAGCTGTGCGACAAAGTGATTCTTTGCCTGGATCCCGACAAAGCGGGAAAAAAGGCGATGCTACGATATATACCCGGGCTGATCAAGCAAGGCTTCAGGGTGCAAATGGTACAGCTTCCTGATGGGATGGATCCCGATGATTATGCCCGGGAGAATGCCCATCTTGATGATGGAAAGCACATTGCCGAAACCATTAACGATCCTGCCTATCGCACCGATGGTTTTAAGTTTTTAATGGATGCCCGGTTTGCCAATAAAGACGAAATAGGCACGGCCCAGGAGGCCAAGGAGTTGGTGGCCCTCGTATTTGATTTGGTAGATGAAGCCATGTCAAGTATTTACCTGGACTGGCTGGCCAAGGAAAGTGGCGTTAAGAAATCGACGATCAATGCCTGGGTAAAATCCCTGAAGGAAGAGCAGGAAGAAATCCTGCAGAAAATTAAAGAAGAGTCTGAAAATGAATTTTACATACTGCCCAAGGAAGTCGATATCCCACTGGAGGATTTAAAAGACACGATACAGCGGTATCAGCTCTTTATGGCCAACAATCAAATATGGGTGCAAAGCGGGGACCAGCCGCCGTATCATTTCCGCAGCGTGTCTAATTTTCAAATCGAGATCCTGCAGCATTTGCAAGATGAGAAATTTCCCAAAAAGCTAATTCGCGTGCGGAACGTATATAAGCAGGAAAAGGTATTTGACATCCAGAGTGCCGAGATGAACACGCCACAAACGTTTGAAAATGCGGTGACCAATTACGGAAATTACCGATGGAAAGGAAACCGGAAAGATCATGAGCTTTTGAAGACGTATCTCATGGATAAGATGGGGAACGGCCGAATGATCGAGGTATTGGGCTGGCAAACGGAAGGGTTTGCCGTGACGAATGACCTGGTGATCTCTCCCGACGGGAAAGACATCGAGATTGATGAGAACGGCGTTTTTGAAAAAGATAAAGTTTCTTATTACGTCCCCTCTGCAAACCAGGCGTATGAAAACAACCGCTACAAATATGACAGTCAAAAAAGGGTGCTTTTATATCAGGCTCCGGTCAATTTCCAAAGTTTTTGCGGGCAGATGATCAAGGTGCACCGGGAGCATGCGATTATGGGGCTGCTGTTTTCAGTGGCCAGCCTGTTTCAGGATATCGTGGTTGATGAGATCGGCTCTTTCCCGATGCTGTTTTTATTTGGTCCCGCATCATCCGGTAAAGACCAGCTCGCCGCCGCCTGCCAGAGTTTTTGGGGAAAGCCACAAACGGCCATCAACTTAGAAGGCGGCGTATCGACTAGCAAGGCACAGATCCGGGAGTTTGCTCAGTTTTGTAATCTCATTGCCCATTTGAGCGAGTATAAATATGGCGACCCGAAGCTGGACGGGATCCTGAAGGGATTGTGGGACCGGCGAGGATATAAACGCGGAACGCTGGATTCTCACGTCTCGAGCGAGAGCATTCCCATTTTGAGCAGCGTGATCATGACCGGGAATTATGCCCCCGACCAGGAAGCCCTGGTTACCCGGTTGATCTGGTGCTTTATGGATAAAACGGTGTTTGACGACGAGGAAAACAAAGATTATGAAAAGCTTCAGGACATCATCCGGAAAGGAATTTCTTCTTACACCCGGGACTTTTTACGGTACCGTGAGCGGGTGGAGAAAGAATTTAAAAAGAAATACCGGCAATACAAGGAGAATCTGGGGGCGCGGCACAAGGATGCCAATAGCCGGATGATCTCTAATCTATCGGTTTTGGGCGCGTTTTACCAGCTCTTTCACAATGATTTTGAGTTTACCTTTTCTCACCAGGAGATGGACGGCCATTTTGACCATACGATCGAGAAGCAGATGAACAAATTGGATAGCGCCAGTATCATCAATCGCTGGTGGGATTGCTTTTTGGCCGGGATGCGCGGAAACCCGAACGATATCATCCAGGTGGGCCGTGACTTTAATGTCTCCGGAAATCAGTTTTATTTCAATTTTACCAACTGCTACAATCGCATACAGCGGCAATGGTTTATCCAATACCGAGATAACGCACCCAGCAAGGGGGTTATGCAAGATGCCCTGCGCAAGGACAAAGCCTGGATTGAATATAAGAACGTTCACCGGTTTGGCTCTACGCGATCGGCTCGCTCTTCCAGTGCCTATGTCGTGCGCGCCAAGGACATCCCGCTGTATGACGAGATCATGATGGCGCTGGACTTCCAGAACGGGATGCTGGGCGCAATAGCAAATGCACAACAAAACAACGAGAACACTGATGATTCTGAAGACGGCCAGGAAGACCTGCCGTTCTGATTTCTCCTCCATTAAAAACGACTCAACCATGAAAACGTTTCAAAATTTGTCTTTCACTCCCTGTTACCCTCAAAAAAGACCGCTTTGCGGAAAAAATTTTAAAAATGGGGTGCGGGAGTCCTTACAATCCTTACACGATTATCAAACTACTGACAATCAATTAATTAATAAAAAAAGAAGATTAAATATGTGTAAGGAAGCGTGTAAGGAACGGTTAGGATGTGTAAGGATTGGATTTCCATTCCTAACCGTTCCTTACACATTTTTTAAAGAATATAAAGGTAACTCCTTATCAATCAAGCGTGTTGGAGGTGTAAGGATGTGTGGGATGATTTGGGATAGGGGTCGTATAATTTTCGAGACATTTCTTTAAAATCCTTGTTTGTTAATGGATTACAGATATAAAACCAAAATCCTGATATAATTATGAAAAAAGTAAATAACAACAATCGGTATTACTGCCACCGGATGACCGTGGGCCAGGTGGCATCGAGAAAGAAAACAGTATTTATACATCATCAAGATGACATGAAGAACAAATATCTGGTCCGGCTTCAAAAAGTGTATCACTATTCTATTCAATTATGTATTTAACTATGGAAACTGCAAAATTAGTACTGCGCAAGGCTACTCCCGACGATCTGAAGGAGGACCGCAAAACCCTAAAGTACGGCCTTCCCTTTTGGGTGCGGTCAAAGGAAACAGGAGAGTTTGACAATAATTGTCAAATCATCAATGAGGACACCGATGTCATTGAGCTGATGGAATGGCTGGCCAATGATATGATCTATGTATTGGCCGGCAGCCTGGAGGCGTTGGAGGTCCCGGATCGGGCCCGGGATGACAATGAGAAATTGAACTTGAACTCGAAATCGAACTTGAAATGAAGCAATCAAATTACTACAACAATCTGGAGCTGGCGATTTTGGTGGGGAATTGCGTAACGCAACACGAGCTGAAGCTGGTGCATAACATGCTGAATTACCTGATCCGTCATGGGGAACGAATCAATAACGAGCTCGCCGGCCGGTTGATCAATATCAAGCGACTGAAGATTGGGTGACACATTAATAGATCCCGGAACAAGTCCGGAATGAAACATTAACAAATAAACACTGTCAAAAATGGATTTAAACAGAACAATTGAAGTATTGCAGCAGGAATTAAATCATCACTGCAGAAACGGAGAGAAGCCGGAACAGTATGTCGTGAATACGGCATTGATGGAAGCGATTGATGGGCTCTCCCTTTTACGGGATTTTCCCGCTCGACTGAAAAGGCGAGACCGGTATGACGATAATGGTTTTTATGACGGGACCGAAGTGGTGAGCGTGATAAAAGGAAGGGTTTGACCCCGGAAGATCCCGGAGTGATCCCGCAACAAGTGCGGGACAGGCTGGGATTACAAATAATAATCAACAAATAAACATTAGCATTATGAATTTAAGTTTTCAACAGAAATGGCCGCAACGAATGGGGCCGGAATTGGCCCGTAAGCCTAATTATTTCGTAGAGAAAATCCTTCTTGGATTATTCAGATATTATCCTATTTCTTTTGTAGAAATACGGAATCTATATGTGAAAAACAAAAGTAGAGAGTTGACTTCATTTTTAGAGGTTGTTGCTTTAGAGAAAGAAGGATTCCATTTTAAGCCCCACACCATCCGGGAGGACAAACACGACCGATGGGAGGAAGGCCGAGACATTCACTTTGTCGTCAATAACCGGACAAAAGACCGCTTCCAATTTGCGCCCGTGATCAAGTGCACTGGAACGCAGAAGATTGAGATTAGACATTTTGAAGAACACAAAGAGGTTATAGTCGATAATGAAACCATTGTTTATGCGTGGAACCAAGTTTATCCCAATCCTAAAATGAATGAGATTGCTATAAACGACGGATTTCCATCGGCCGAAGCTTTTTTTAACTATTTCAATAAAGACTTCAAGGGCAAAATCATTCACTGGACTGATTTAAAGTATTAATTAACATATATGTGAATTATGACAATAACAATTTTAATAATAGCGGCACTGATCATCGGGTTTTTATGCCTGGTGATCTATCTGCAGCGGAAGACGATATCCAGCCTGGAGCGCATCGTTATCAAGTTTCAGGATGATATTGTGGGAGTTTTTCATACCGATAAAAAAGAGCGGGATATTTTGGGTGATTCCGGGACGAGTGCGGGGCAAGAGGATGGAGATCCCGGAACAAGCCCGGGATGACAATTCCCGGGACCAGAGTGGAATGAACACCCCGCCTGACGTCACCCCTCTTTAAAAGAGGGGAATTTTAGTATATTTGGATATGTGGAATAAAGCTATCGATCGGTATTTAAGGGAAAACCTGTGTGCGGAAATCGATTTTTATGATCGACACAAGATTCGTTATAAGCTTTATGTGAAGGAACATGAAATACTTGTGTTTCTTTTTAGGCGTACTAAAATGACGAATCAAGTTCTTATTGATGGCGTCTTCAGCCATCACGACGTGTCGCAGCCCGAGCTGCTAAAAATATTGGAAGAGTTGTAGAAAATCAATGTTTAAATAAAAATCAATATGGAATACTTAAACAAGAAAGAAGAAGAAACTAATAAAATTATAGATCAAGGCTTCAAAAAACTATTGAAACACGGTGGAATTATTGTTCCATGGAAAGATGATATGGAAGAGGCCTACGAAAAAATTAAAAAAGTTTATCATGATCTAATTATTAAACATCCAAATTGGGAGGAACCTGATGTACAAGAACAGGTGTTCCATGGCATTGTATCCAAATTAAAATCCCAGCCCGACATAAAATTCCGTCTATGTGTAGATAAAGGAATAATAGTCACCAATGATTATAATAAAATTATAAATATCTACAACCATTGTACAAGTCAAAAAAAGTAAAACTTAGAATATAAATCATAATATTTAAGTGAAAACCCTGCCATATGGCGGGGTTTTTTGTTGTGTGACAGAACCTAAACAAGGTTTATTTTGAGGGTATTTTGAGGGTGTCAAAAAAACATGTCACAGGATTTATAAGGGGGTTTGGTCATTTTTGGAATAGAATTACTGATTATGGCCAATCGTCATTTTTTAACGCAAATATTGATGGATCACTGGTTGATGGATAAAGACCTGGTGAGCCGTCTTCTCTTTTCTTTATTACAGGATAAAGATCACGGAGGATCCCGCAACGAGTGCGGGACGGGACAGGCTGGGATGACAGATGATCAATCGCCCAACTTGTTGAGCATATTTGATGAGGATATGCGACTGGTGCGTGATATTCGAGATATTCCTGAAGGTTCTATCGGCCTGGTCGATATCAACGGAGTGATGACCAAATATATAAGCTGGGTATCCTGGGGCGTTGCCTACTATATGAAGCAGCTCGATTTTCTGAATAACAATCCTAATATCACGGCTATTATCATCCGTATTGATGGCCCGGGCGGATCGGCATCGGCCATTGCTCCCTTTCTTCGGTTTTCGGCTCGAAAACAAAAACCGGTGATCGCACTTTGTGATATGGCTTGCAGCCTGCATTACTGGATGGCGACCGGCGTGGCCGACCATGTGATGGCACAAGATACCATTACCGCCAAATATGGAAGCGTGGGCGTGGTGAGCAGCTGGATGGATTTTAAAGAATATTATAAAAATCTGGGGATTAAGGTACAGGAAGTGTACCCCCCGGAATCGGAACATAAAAATGAAATCTGGCGCCTGCTGCAAGAAGACGAGGAGAAAGGAAAGAAAATGCTGATTGAAAAGGAACTCACGCAAATGGCCCGGAAATTTCAAAACAGTGTAAAAGAGAATCGCCCGAATTTGAAGGCCGATGCTGAAGGCGTTTTGACCGGTCGCACTTTTGGTGCCGAGGAAGCCCTTCAGCTGGGAATGATCGATAGCATCGGCACACTGGAAGATGCTATTACTATGGGGCAGATGCTGGCCGAGACTCAAAATGTGAATTTTATTTAACCCTTAATACTAATCAAACAATTATGAACAAGCTAAAACGAACGATCGCTTTCTTGACGGCCTTTCTGGGCATCTCGAGTTTGCCGATCGAAAACGGAAAATCTTCTTTCTCTGACGATCAGTTGGATAAAATGAAGAAGAAACTGGGTGAAGATACGACCAAGAAGGTAGTTGCCGCCATTGACAAAGAAGCCTCTGCGATACTGGAGCAGCAGGACACCGATAACGAACTGGTGCAAATACGAGAGGAATTGCAGGAAGCTCTTAGAGATACTAATATGAGCGAAGAGGAAGCGCTTGAGGCAGTGGCGGGTGATAACTCGTACTCGAACTTGAAATCGGGCCCTTCGACAAGCTCAGGGACCGGGGAAGGAACTCAATCTTCAAAAGATCCTGCAGCGACCGCCGGAACTCCCGATTTATCTGGAGATATAAAATCACTGGCCAAGAAATTGACCGATGCGCTCAAGCGGCAGGACAAACTGATTGAGCAGTTGATCAATGAGCCGGAAAATGACAGTCCGGAAGCAAAAGGACAAATTTCTAATCAACAAACTATGAAACACAGCAAGACCCACCTGTTTTCTTCGGGACAGGATTATAATGCTTTTGCCAATCGTCCCTGGAATCAGCGGGCGGCAGGCATGCAAACCGAAGCCACCGATTTTAATGACCGCCCGATTGTCGAGAAGTTGAATAAAGACATGAAGGATTACTGGAGGGACAATCCCGAAGTGATACGAAGCCTTCAAAATGATCGTTTTGGGCTGCCGGAATATTGGCACAAAGAAGTGGGCGTGCGCGATCAAACTGCTGAAGCCAGCATTGTAACGGGTGAAATCTCGCAGGCTCGTACCAGCGAATGGTTGCCCAAGAACAAACAACGTATCAAACCGGAAACCCGAAAGGTATATCCGATTAAGATTGATATGGAATGGAGCGGCTACCGATTGCAGAAATTGGAGCAGTCCTGGTTATCTAAAATTGTAAACAGCGGTTCACAGCCTTATAAGATTCCGTTTGTGCGTTTCTTGATTGATGAGCTGTTTAAACAGGCGCGTGTAGAGAATAGAAAGGCTTGTGTTTTGGGCGTTTACACGCCGACTCCCCAGGGATGGAAAGAACCCGGACGAATGATTGACCGACAGGATGGGTTGCTGATCAATATTTACCGCGGCTATGCCAAAGGTAAATTTAAGGTCGCGGAAGGAATCCCGGCCCCTACTCCACAAAATATTCTGGATCATGTGGAAATGGTCATTGAGAAGAACCTGCAGGAAGCCGATAAAAACCAGGCTAATTTGGTTTATAACCTGTGCCCTACTCACCTGCGCTGGTATAAAAACCGATATCGCCAGGTACACGGCACCGAATTAGACTTTACCGATGCCGCGACCCGAACGATCCCGAATTATGAAAACATTCGGTTTGAAACCTTGGTCGATCTGGAAGGATTGGATTTCCACTTTATCACGTATGCCGATAATATTTCTATTGATGAAGATGTTCCTGCAGAAAAACTGCAGTACAAATTGGAAATGCTGAAGCGTAATATTTATGCCTTTGGTGATTATAAAATGGGATGTGGACCCCGATTGCTGGGAACCAAGGTATCTGATGAAGATCCGGAGGCATTTAAGAAACAAGTGCTCTGGACGAACGGCCAGCCGATGTTTAAATCTGACTTTTCTGTACCGGTGTATGAAACCCCCGGAGGAGAATTGGAAATGGCCTATAAGAACATGCACGTTACCGATGGTGCGAAGGATGAAGTGACCGAGATTAACGGTGCCTATAAAGGCGAAGTGATCAAGATCAAGGCCAATGACTCTGCCACAGGTAGCATTAACAACAGCGGTAAATTTTCATTGACCGGAGGGAAGTTTGAATTCGATTCTGATAAAACCCTGGTCTTATACTTTACGGGAACTCAATTTGTCGAGCTTGACCGGTATGACAATGATGACGCCGCGATTGTAAACGAGCCGTTTGAATTTGACGGAGATACTGTGGATGTGGAGAACGGTCTGGAACAGAAATATGTAGCTGAAGAGCCCAAGACGCTTGCGGCTATCGAAAATGGTGTAGAAGGCATGGAGATCACGCTTTATGGAGACGATGACACCAATTTCCTCACTGTCGATTCAACGGCTGCCGATACGGTTACGTTGACCGGTGGATCTTCTTATGACCTGAAGAAAGAGAAGGCGATCAGCTTTGTGTTTGTAAACGGCAAGTTTATCGAAACCAGCCGTGTGTAAATCGATATCAATAATGCCCGCCTGTGATGGCGGGCTTTTAAAAATATTTTAAAATGTATACACCAAAATCATTATTTAAGGCGGGCGGGTCGATTAGTCCCGGAGCGCCGATAGCCAAAGATCCTAACGTTACGATCATCGAGGTCTATCAAATCGTAAGCGAGCCCGAACGGGACGACGGGAATGTAAAGATGGAAGGGAGCTGGACTTTTAAGCCCGGATATGAGCCCGTGCAACTTTATATGACGCCTTCTACCCAATCCCGGCACTTTGCCACCGATGGGGATGAAGATGCCGTAGGGATGAATCAGGACTATGTAGGGAACCATCCCGGGGAGACTCTGGAGGTTTTTGAATTTATCCAGTATTTTACAGGCCGGAACGTCATTATACTGGCCGGCAGCTGCCAAAGCAAACACCTGGTTGTGTATGGCTCGAAATGTGCGCCTTTGCAACTCAAAGGAGAGCACACCGCAGACAATGACGGCACCGCCACTGTGATGACCTTTGAACAGGCGCAAAGAACCGGATTGACCCCGGGCATTTATTATGGCCCCATCCCTACCGGAAACGTTCACCAGGTGGGCGATGTTGCTGAAGTGGCTCTTTCTACCGAAAATGGAATGGTCTATAAACTTCCTTCAGATGCTGAAGGTACTGCTATTGCTGTTGATTCTATCGATTTAGAATCGGGAGACGTGGTAACACTCATCGGTAGTGGCGGCGATCAGCCTGCAGAATTGGCGACCGGTGGCACCGATCCCACCATTTTATTGATCAACGGTACGACCTGGGTTGCAGAAGAAGGGCAGCGCATTGATCTGGAGTATTTCAATGATGGCGCTGATGAATACCTGGTGGAGAAGCGACGGTATTAATCGGGTGTATTGATCCCGGATCAAGCCCGGGATGACAGGTGGAATGCTAATAAAAACCCTTTGGGAGTGTTGCTCTTAAAGGGTTTTTTTAACAATTGTCACAGGAAACCCTGTGGGTATTGACAATATTTGAGTATTGGTAATAAAACTATAATTATGAAAAATGAAGTGGTTGCTGCTTTGGCAGACAAAGAATTAAAAGGTGCACAGCGGTTTAACCGCCTCCTAAAATTGTATCGCAAACATCGGTATGCAAACCCGATGCTGTCCCGTAATTATAACCGATCGGGGTATTCCAAGAACAATTTAAAAACGCTGGAGTATGACGTGAAACAACTTTATGAGGTATCGGCCGGGGATTTGAAGAAGGTCCTGAATCAAGTTCAGGATGACAAAGTAAAAGATCTCGAAACAAGCGCGGAACAGGAAGGGAAAGAGGTCCCGGATCAAGCTCGGGATGACAAAGCGAAGGGACAAGTTGCGGAAGATATTGAGAAAGTCAATTTAAAGGAGGCAGATTATTATAAAGAGATTCTCCCGCTGGCCACTAAATGGGCGGCTTCAAAGGGAGAAGATCTAAAGTCTCGTAAAAAGGCAGACTTGATCGCGTATTTGGAAGCTGCCAAGGAAGAGCTGTTTAAAAAAAAATAGCTGAGCCGTTTTCCGGATCGGGCAAGAAGCTGAATGAGGAGTTTCCTTTCTTATTGGCCGACGATTGCCCGGATAAATTGAAGATACTGATCAATGATCGTATCCGATCTTATCATAAAGTAGAAGATGGCCGGAAAGCTCTTTTTAAAATGGCTCCTTCTACAGCCGGGCCTAAGGCTTTTGCCTTGTGCAAAGAGGTGGTTGATAATTTCATGCTGAACCGGTTGATTTTTGCTGAGATGGACTATTACCGGGAGCACGGCGAGATATTGGGCGAACATCCAATATTTAAGGAGGAAGTTCGCCAGCGAGAAGTAGATGAAATGAGCCTGAATGATGCGCACCGTAATCTTAGAAATATACGCACCTATATTTCTAAAGAAAAACGGAACCTCAAAAACGCACGGAATGAAGCAAGCCGGAAAAAGATTCAGGAAAAATTAAAAGATTGGGAAGAGCTACTAAAATTAATTGAAACAAAGATTAATGAACAAAATAGCTGATTTTATCGATTATAAAGGTCACCGATATTGGTATAAATATCAATTGGCCGAACACAGAAAATCATTGTGTTTAGCAACGGAAGATCCTTGTAAATACTGTAATGGAATATATCTGTTTTCAAAGAAGGATCCGGGAGACGGAAAATGTTTTGTAATAATTAAATCTACTAATCCAGATTTAACTAAAAAACTAAAATAGCCATTAATGCTAACAAAGTTTTTTGACATAAACGAAACTAAAAAATCAATGCAAGAAAATGATGTTTCGACCCTTTACCGGTCTAAATACTTGCTGGCGCATTATCAAAAGCTGTCGAGCGTTGAACGAGGTTTAAAGCAACTGCCGGCCAAGGAAGAGTTTTATTTTTTGCAGACCGACAAACAGTTCAATGCTTTTACGTTCATTCCTTTTGTGGTCAAGCGATACCGTGTAAAACATCTGTATGCGGCAACCTATAGCATTTCCCGGAGGGTGATCGAGGCGTTGATGGAATTGTATGATAATGGATTTATCGAGCGCATCACGCTCTGTATTTCAGATTCCTTGATACGCCGAAATCCGGTTACGGTAGATTTACTTTCGGCAATGGTAAGCAATCGGGGAAATTTTAAAGTACAATTTACCTGGAGCCACGCTAAAGTAGCTTTGCTGGAAACCGATCTCTATCATTATGTGATTGAAGGAAGCGGGAACTGGAGCGAAAATGCGAGTTATGAGCAGTATCTCTTTGCCAATAGTCGAGGGCTGTTTGAATTCCGCAAGGAATTGTTTGAAAATGTAGAAATACGAGCAGTGATTGATGGGGATGGAGTTAGTCGAATTTGAACTTGATCCCGGGACGAGTCCGGGATGACAAACCAAAAGATTATGAGCAATAAATTATTATTTACCGACGAGCAGTTTGAGGCACTGGAGGATCTGGCGGCTTGTAATTACCCGCCGCAATCTATCGCTTTATATTTTGACCTCTCAAAGGATGAGTTTATGAAGGTGTGGAAGGATAAAGATTCTCTCATCCGGTATCATTATAACCGGGGCAAATTGGTAGCCGACTTTGAGATTGCTCAAAAACGGTTGCAGAATGCCCGGAACGGGAATCTCACGGCCGATCAAATACATGTAAAAGAAACGAAACAGAGACGGCTGGAAGATTTGAAGGAACAGGTTTTATTTGGATAGGTCCCGGAACGAGTCCGGGATGACAAACTGAAAAACATGAAATTAGAAAAGATAAAAAACATAGCGCTGGAGGATATCATCGAGTTTCGGGATCATGGAGATATGTCGAATGTTCCCGAAGAAATTGTTTTTTACCTTCAGGAGATGGAAAAAGTGCTGGGGATGTCCCGGCGCTTTGACAAATACAGCGGGCGGGACGGCGTGATCAATCACCTGGTCAAATTTGACGGTTATTCTCAATATCTGGCTTCCAAGCTTTATGATGACACGATTGAATATTTTTATTTTGATCGTGGGATCAGCTTTAAATCGTATGTAAACCGAATTAGTGAGAAAATGGAAAAAGCGGCCGATCTGGCGCTGCTGATGGCCGAGAATACGAATGATGTAGTCAAATCTATAGGGGCCTATAAACAAGTGATCGAAGTGATTGAAAAAGCCAAAGATAATGGAGACGAGATTCCACAGGAATTACTTGACAAGCCGGTGAAACTCTACACGATGGTGGCCAAGGATTTAGGCCTCCCGGAGGCTAATCGTTATGAACTGGGTCGATTTATCGATGAATTGCCGGATCTTACCGAGGCGCAACGCATGAAAGCCAAACGAGATGCCCAGCTGAAACCGATTAAAGCCTTTAAAGAATGATTGCTATTGACCATCCTAATGTCGAGGGACGGTATGCCACCTGGGTGAAGCAGATGATTGATTTTGCACAGCCCAAGAATCTGGCGCTGGTGGCCGGCCGGGGAACCGCCAAAACGACCGATATCATGGCCGACCGGCTCATTGATATTGCCTATGATATGCCGCGTGCGATGGCGGCCCTGATGAGTGATACGTATGTGAATAACTTGACTAACGTGGTGCCCTCTATACTGGAGGGATTTGCCCGGAAAGGATTTATCGAGAACATCCATTATGTGACCGATAAACGGCCTCCCTCCTCTTTTGATAAACCGTATAAGCCGATTGTTGATTATAAACATACAATTTCCTTTCACAATGGTTTCTTTATCAATCTGGGGAGCCTGGACCAGGTGTCCAGTTTGGCAGGGAACTCCTACCAGCACGTGTTTGGCGATGAAGCCAAGTATTTGAATCCGCAGAAGCTGAAGAAGCTGATGCCGGCACGGCGGGGATTTCCTGAAGTCGCACAGTCTGTATTTTATCGCGGCGTTACTTTTACGACCGACATGCCCAATATCGTAGAGGGGGATTTTGACTGGATCCTGGATTATGAGAAAAACATGGATGTAGAGCAGGTCAAACTGGCGATTTATGCCGGGAGCGAGCTGAATCAGATCCGCCATGAATATTACACGGCGCTGAAGAGCGAAAAGAGCGCGCACAAGCTGGAGCTGATCCAGCGCAATTATACGCGCTGGTACAAACGCTGGTACCGCACGCGTTTGGATTCTACTTTATTTTATATCGTGTCGAGCTTTGCCAATGCGGATATCCTGCAGGAAGGATATTTTAATGATGTGCTGATCTCTGATGGCCCGGAGGAATTTAGAGCCTCTATTTTATCGCTGAAGCCCGAAGTAAAAAAAGGAGAGAAATTTTATATCAATCTTGGGGAGCATCATTTTTATGATGACGGGGTGAACAATGATTTTTATAAGAATAAATTCACGCTTCAGGATGAGATTCATGAAACTTCTTATGCGCTGCGATATCTGGATCCTAAAAGGGAAATTGATGCGGGGATGGATTTTGGTGATATGACGTGTATGGCCCTGGGTCAGGATGCGCGCAATTATTATTACATTTTCAAAAACTTTTTTGTCCTGGCACCCGATAGCAGCAAAGAACTGGCCAAGAAGTTTATTGATTTCTTTGAGCCGCACCGGCAAAAGGTATTGAATCTTTATTATGACCGGGCCGGGAACCAGTACAGCAAGATCAAACGGGACTGGGCGACCGAGATCAAAGATCACATCGAGATGTATGAAGGCAGCTCGACCGGATGGCGGGTAAACTTAATGAGCCGGAATCAAGGCGTGATTACCCAGGAAGAAGAATTCCAGTTTGCCAAGAAACTGCTGGGAAATTATTATAAAGGTCTTCCGGAGATTCGTATTGATGAGCTCCAATGCAAGGAATTGAAAAGCAGTTTAAAACTCGCCAAAACCAAAATGAAGCGCAACAGCAAAGGAACGGTGATGCTTTATAAGGATAAAAGCAGTGAGCAGCTGCCGATGAAGAAACGGCCAATGCAATCGACTAACTTCTCTGATGCTTTTAAATATTTGATTTACCGCCCGCGATGGGTGAAGATCGCTGATCGAAAACCGGATCAGGAATGGAGCGAACCAGGGAGTTTTTGATTGTTCTATCTTTAAATTG
The DNA here is from genome assembly GCA_964495935.1 of uncultured Flavobacteriaceae bacterium. GTDB lineage: Bacteria > Bacteroidota > Bacteroidia > Flavobacteriales > Flavobacteriaceae > JAJYSO01. The sequence goes on along the minus strand of CAZBXQ010000018.1, from coordinate 27,117 downwards.
ACAAAGCTGCCGATGCGGATGGAATGAGACTCGCCCGAAGGGCGATTTTTTGGAGGTTTCTTAGCCGTTTGTAAACGGTTACACTCTTAAAAAATCGCCTTCGGGGGTGATTTGCCCTTAACGCTGGCAGGCCTCCAAGCCCCTGCGGTTTTCGTTTTCAGGTTTTTGTTTTCGACTCCTCAGCCGTGGCGGTATTCCTCAAAAGAAGGACTAAGAAAATTCATCCGCTCGCTGCAGCTTCTTAAAAAATGTAGTCTTTAAAATCGCTTTCCCGCTCTGCCTGCTGTAGAAATTTATAGACTATTGAATAAGCGGGGTTAAAGTCATTTTCGCACTCCTTTTTAAAGATTTTATAATCTTGCCAATTGAAGAGAAATGAAAAACCTTTTTCAAATAGGATTTTTTTTACTCGGGTCGAAAGTTTAAATTTGTCTTGAGTGTTATTGCCTTGTAACATGGTGATAATGTTTATTTGTTAATGCCCCCGGAGGTCTGCCCAGATCATTCCCGGGGGCTATTATTTTTAAATTAATTCCATAGCTTTTGAGCCATTTTTAAATTCTTCTTGAATTTGTTCACGTCTTTTTTTGCGTATGTCAGTGCGTAGGCGTGCGGTCGCTTGTCGGGATTGGCTTTTAAATAAGCGTGCGTTTTCTCTGCTTCTTCAAGCTTGTATTTAAAAAACTCGATGCTCTCGGGCATTGAAAGGTTAATAATATCGGTGCGATTTGCCCAATATTTAGCCTTTTGCGCCCATTTATCGGCTTGGTCTTGGTTTTCTACACTCTTGGCCATACGGGCGTGGTTGCGCTCTATTAATGCCCTGTGCCGCTTTTCGGAGTGATGCCCTACTTTTATAGGTTCGCCCAAACTTAAAAAATCTCTCCCCTCTTGGGATGCTTCATAAAACTCGGTGCTTTTTCTTTCTCGTGCTGCCGCCCAAGCTTCATATTTTTCGGCTTTCTTTTCGGCTCGTGTTTGAGCGTTAAAGCCATCTTCCCGAGTGATGGAGTAATAATAAAAACCATCTCTTTCAAAGATCAGATTATGAACGATTGAAGGATTTTCTTTTCCGTGGCGAGTAGTCAAAATAATAACTTCCCCTTTTTTATGGGATTGGGGGCACTTGGCTAAAAATACGTTCGGACAGTATTTTTTATAGGTGTTTAATTCGTTGTGTGTTTCCATGGTTATAAATGTTTATTTGTTGTTTGAAAATTGCCCCCGCTGGTCTGCCCAGATCATGACGGGGGCAAAGTTTTTTAAATGGAGTATTCTAAAATTTGTTTTTCGGTCGCTTCGATAAATTGAGTTAGCCGATCTTCAAGGACTTTTAAAACTTCCTCGATCACTTGCGTATTGGATACGGTAAACTCAAAATTTCGCCCGTTTGATACGGTGATTTTTTCTTTGGTACCGTCGGAGCTCATAAAAAAATGTTCAAGCTCTTCCATCTTAATTTTTAGAAATCCGTATTTCTCGGCCAGCAGTTGCAAATTTTTCATTTTGCGTATGCGGTCCTCTGCGGTGGGATTTAAAATCTCCTTTAAAGTGGTTTCGCTTTTTGCCGTCTTGGGTGCGGCTTTCTTTTTGGCAGTTTTGGATGTTTCCGCCTTTTTGGTCTGTGTTTTCATGTGTATAAATGTTTATTTGTTATATATAAATATACAAAAAATAAACGTAATAACCTGATTAACAGATAACTTATATTGATATTTCAATAATTAAATCTTATTCCTTTAAAGGGTCTACTTTTTAAATTTTGCATCCATGTTTGCCAGGTCAAGGAAAAAATAAAAAAATTAAACCCCTGAAAAACAGTAAATAAACCTTGAAGTTATAAAAAACTTCGAGGTGTAAACGGAGTCGAGAGCGCCCCACTGACTTCTAATAAGACAATTGCAGCCAATCAAAATTTGAGATATATGACAGCGCCCCCGCCCGCCCCGCCTTGGCGACTGCCGCCGCCAACCACTTCTTCAAACCGCTTTGCATTTGCAGGCATCAACCAATTGTCACAGGGTTAGCGGCACAATGTGCTTATCATTGGATTAAAGTTCAAAGATGATATCAAAGGTTTACACGGCGCTGAAGCGAATGCGGGAGCTAACAGACAGCAACCTGCCTTTCTCGTTTTCATTTTTCACGTATTCAGAAACGGAAGGAAAGACCAACGGCATTAAGAAAATAGAGCGTGCTCTTCTCAGGCCTGGCTACACCGCCAAACAATCAGATAAGAAGGATATCCTTATTGGTTACTATGACCTTGATAAGGAGAAGAACGGCTGGGCGTATCTTCCTTTGATATTATCAATCAACGAAATACCGTTACAATGACTGAAATAGAATATTATGGAGATAATGCCCTGATTGATACTGGGGATGTAGCATTTTCCTTTGAGGTGACAGACAATCCCAGGGAGTTTGAGAAGATGAGACCGCAGAGGGATTCCCTGCAGTGGGAGGACAATCATTTCCATATTGGTGATTTCAGGATCTACCCATACGGAGATGACAATAACCTTCCCGAGGAGATCCGGCTGGTCATTCAGAACCATTACATGGCTCCCGGGCAGATCAATAAGAAGAAGGAGATGCTATGGGGCACGGGGCCACAGTTATACCGACAGGAGTTTGTAGATGGAGAGCTTCGGCGTGTATGGATGGATGACGATGAGATTTGGAGATGGATTAATTCTTTTGACGGGAAAGGATATCTCATGCGGGCGGCCGAGGACTTTCAATATGTCAAGGGTACGTTCACCAAGTTTGTCCTGAACCGTGGCGCACGTATAGGCCGTAACCGGATTGTAAAACTGGAACATGTATCTCCTAATAAAGCACGCCTGGCTTCTTTATACAGCACAAATAAATTAACCCCTTCGCATGCGATAGTGACCGATTGGTCTTTCAATTCAATCAGGGCATTGACCGGCTATAGTGCTTACCGATTGTTTGATTTCAATGATCCTTTTAAGTATAGGAATTCTATCTATTACTCCAATCTCTATTCCTTTGGTGCAGATTATTACACCGTGCCTGATCTATATGGTACTCTTGAATGGATTCGGCGCTCCTCTGCCATCCCGCTTATTTTTAAAGCACTGTCCAAAAATTCAATGAACATCAAATATCATATTCAATCCCCGGCCGAATTCTGGAGAGTCCGAAAGGAAGAAATGAAGAACCGATATACTGATGCAGGAAAGACTTTTAGAGATGAATATTTTAGAAAGTATAAAACAGAATTCCTTAAAAAAGTAGCCAAAACGTTATCGGGCGACGAGAACACGGGAAAATTCTGGCATAGTGAAAAGGTCATGCATGTCGATGGCCATAACCTTTTAGAACAAAACTGGGAGATCAAACCAATCGACCAGAACATCAAGGATTTTGTCAAGGCGCACATAGATATCAGCAACAAAGCCGACCGGGTAATCGGGGCCTCGCTGGGCTTGCATGGGGCACTGAGTGCCAATACTACCAACGATCGTAGTGACAGCGGAAGCGAGCAGCTCTACGCTTTTAAGAATTACATCAACTCGGGCGTGCAGATTCCTGAAGAGATTGTTTGTAAGCCCATGAACTTTGCGCTCAAGGCCAATTTCCCAGACAAAAACCTGCGTATTGGGTTCTACCATCAAACCACCAAGAGCGAGGCAGAGACTTCGCCTAACGAACGTCTAAAAAACCAAGCTTGATATGAAATTGTTGTTTAAAGATCCCGGATTCGGGAGAGATTATAAAAACCTGTTGGGCTTTGTCGATGCCGATATGCACTTCTCGAATCTCCAACCGGGATTGAAAAGTGCCAGCCGTGAGATGATCAAATTGATCGGCACCGAACTATATGAGTATGCAGTTGCAGTTTTTGAAGACGAAGAGAATGAGCATTACGATAATATTGAAGATGATGATGAACGAAACGAGAAAATCTCCCTTGACAACTTGCTGTTGGAATATATTCGTTATCCCATTGCCTTTAATGCATACCGCAAATATGCCCCGACCAATGACCTGAAGCATTCCAACAATGGCCGGATGATGCGAGTGGATGACAATGAAAAATCTCCCTTCCAGTGGATGATCGATAAAGACGATAAGAATCTGGAGATCCAATATTACCGATCCCTGGATGATCTACTCAATTTTCTGGAAGATACCAATCCTCATGACTGGAAATCCTCCTCCAGCTATAAGGAAGCCCGTAAATATTTTGTAACCACGACCGATGATTTTGAAGAGTATTTCCCGATCCAGAGCCGGCTGTTGCTGCTCAAGCTCATGCCTGCCTTCCGCAAGGTTGAACGTGAGCATTTGATACCGGTCATCGGCCGTACTCGTTTTAATCAACTTAAAAGTTTATTTCAATCGGAGCGATCAGAGCCGGGCGAACAACAGGAATTTGAAGAGGAAGCCCCGTTATTGGCGCTCATACAGGAGGTGTGTGTTTATTATGCGCTGGCCTGGGGGCTCAAGCGGCTGAGTGCTCAGCTCTTCCCAGAAGGCGTCCTGCTACATTACGTGAGTGATGAAATTCTTTCTTCCAAGAACGTCACGCATTACAACGAGGCTCAGCTGGCACAACAGGAATTTACGCGGGACTATAAAAAAGCGCTGCAGGCAATAGAACGGCTTGTTAATATCGATAATTTGAGTGATGACGGCCCGTTACCCAATGATTTTGGATTTGATTCCAATGATTCCTTTGTACTATCTTAATTCTTATATATGCATTCTATTTTAAAATATATCCTCAAGATCTGGCGACAGATTTTCCCTTCCAAACTCGATAAAGTGAACCGGGAGTTAGAAAAAGCAGTGATTCAACAGGAGAAGGAAAGAATTCGATTAAAAAGAGAGATTTATTTCTACACGCTTGAAAAATTCGGCATTCATATCTCAGATTACATCCCTCCTCGCGGTGTCAATACGTATCATATCTATCAGGTATTAAAGAAAAAATATGCAGGAGAGATAAAGGATTTGAGTTTGGTTTTAAATTATGATTTAACCTGGAAGAAATGATTTTACTTGAAGTACCCGACAAAGATTGGTCTTTTAATTTTCCTGAACATCTGGGAGAATGTAACCCCCGGCAATATGCCATGGTGTGCCGATTGTTGTTTCAATATCACAATAGGGAAATAAGTTTTGCTCAATTTAAAGTGGCAGCCGTTTATCAACTGCTTGGCATGAAGCCCAACCAAGAAGAGGTAAAGGATGACATCCTGCTGGCCAATATTTATGATTTAACGCTTTTGTTTGAGTCTTTCTTTATCGAAATTGAAGAAGGTAAATACAGCATCCGGCAGGAATTCCAACACAATCCCATTCCCACCATCCCATTGGCCAAGGGACGATTGTACGGGCCGCAGGATTTCTTCAGGGGGGAGCAGTTTGGGGCCTATAGCGATGCGCTTAACATTATGGGGTTGTTCAACCAGACCAGCGATCCGGCACTGCTGTATGACCTGGCTGCGATATTATACCGTCCCAAAGGAAAAGTATATGATGATTCAAAAGTCGATATCTACGCAAAACGATTGAAATACACTGATTTTGGATATATATACGGGGTTTTTGTGTTCCTGGCTTCCTTCCAGCATTATCTCAACCATGCCAAAGTAACCTATGAAGGCAAGGAATTGGATTTGTCGATTTTGTTTAACTCGACCGAAACCGGGTTTTCTTCAAAATTACCGGGGTTGGGCATGAAAGGTACTTCTTATATGCTGGCCGAAACGGGAATCTTGGGAAATCTCCGGAATGTAAATGAAACCGACCTATGGGAAGTCCTTTTTCTCATGTATGACATCAAAAAAGGAGACCTGGACGATCGGGAACGTGCTAAACAGCTTAAAAACGAAAGAAAATGATTGAAGTTAAAGACATAAGAGCATACTCAGGGATTTTGAAAGATGTAGCTGAGAGCATCAATTTTGAGCGTACGGTGGTAGATGAAGGTCAGATTGTACGATTTTTAAAAAACATTACCCGGGATGACAACAATATCCTACTCACGGTCGTTCCCTCGGCATCAGGCACAGGCGGCGATACTTCTCCGGGATTTTCCAACCGGATGATGTTCCTGGTATTAAAGAAATACGATTCCTCGATCACACATGAAGAATTTCTCGAGATTATGCAAAACACGCAGGTATCGGTACAAGAGATCATTGCACAGATGGCCGCAGATAAAGAAGGCTGCGCCTTTTTCCTGCAGTTTCTGGACTGGAACAGTCTTGATATCAACCCGATCCGGTCTTTTGCCGATTGCCATGGCTGGAGCATTGAATTTTCCTTTAAATCCTACTTATAATGCCACTATTAAGCAATCGATCGGTGCGGAGCAAAGAATTTGCTGAAGGTAAATTCATCGCCCGCGTTTTGCGGGAGGAAGGGCAGCATATTAAAGAGGCCCAAGAAAAGAAGATGATCGGTTTCTCCGGTGATACCTTTGGCGGCCGATCTTTTACGGTGCACGGCACCGAGCTCGACTACCAGCACAAGGCGGTGCACCGGCTTATTGATATACGCACCAGGAAGCAGGCCGACGGCAGCAAAAAAAAGAAAAAGAGCCACGCCATTCATAACCGCCCTATATATGGGATTTTCAATAACATCATTCGGAGGATCTCTTTTGGGTTTACCGAAAGCGTACGGCAGGAACTGATGAAGCTGGATGGGACGGAGATGTGAGGTTTAGAGGTGAGGTTTAGTGGTTAGTCTTTAGTGGTTAGTGAAGAAGATCCTGAATCAAATTCAGGATGACAAATTAAAAAATTGTTTTATCTTCGCTTTTGTCAAATTGAGCTCACATGTTGTTTAAAAACCTCACAAGGGAATTCGGTATCCGTAAGGACCGACGGTCGCTTCACTATTGTGAGCTCGAGCCGGACAATTCCCTTGTTCTTTTATTTGTCAAAAATGAGCTTACAACCGTATTACCGCAATCAAAAAAGTATTATTTCAGATCAAGGGATTGAAATCGATCCCGGCGCTCTTTGGGAACGAAAAGAAAAGGAGATGATATTGGTCGATGACGATCAATATATCACTTTTCCGTTTTCAGAGGAAATCTTTAAAACCGTGTAGATTTTCTGCATGTCACATACTTACTGACGTATTTTAACGTATTTTAGAGCTCAGAATACGTCAGTAGTTATGAATCTTTCCAAACGTGATTTCTCCCATCCTTTTATTTGTGGGGTTCTCTTTAATTATTCCGGAGAAATTGTTCCAGCTTCAGATACAGAGGTATTTCAATCCTTTTATGATTCTGATTTTGTTGATGCCGATTTTGTATCAATCTACAATACCAAATCCAAGACTTCTTATAAAGAGAAAGGAAAGACCAGTCGCTCGGGGATGGAATACACACAAACCCTCACCCTGCGCATCCCGATAGGCGATTCCCAGCGCTCACTGCGCATTGAAAAGCTCACCATGGTCAAAAATGTGGCCATCGAGCTTACTAATGGTGCCATCATCGTGATGGGCCGAAACGATTTCTACCAGAACACCGCCCCAATCATCGAGACCGAGGCCAGTGAAAACCAGCTCTCGCTTAAGATCGCTTCCAAAAGTATGTTTTCCAGTGGGTACAGCGCTTTATCTGGCATTACACAAATGCCCGGAGTAGATGACGAACCCGGAACAGGGATTCCCGATCCCGGCTCCGGCAATACGCTGGCCGCATTATGGGAAGCGTTACAAAATCATATTGCCAACGATGAAGCTCACAATATCATCAATATCCTGGTCAATTATGTCACCCAGCAGGATCTGGTCAATGCCATGCAGCAGGTTGGCACTCCTAATCTGAACACGGTTGCACTTCAAGGAGCATTTACATCGATTCCAATAGGAGGAACTGAAGTTTTCACAGAGAAGACCTCGAAGATGTTTGCACAGATGTATGACATCCAAAATAATCTACCAGAAAAAAAAGAATACACCTACACTGAAGGAGACTCCCAGAAATTCCAGTTGCCTGTGCCCATGACTGTTTTATTGAGCATCACATCCAATGGCGTGGAGTTGAGCGATAGCCAATACAATGAAAACTCAGATACTGAAATAGAGGTCTTGGATGAGTTGGACAACAACGATTTCATCATCATAAAATATTACAAAAAATAGACTATGAAGAGTTCAAAGAAAATAAAGTTAGGCCAAATCGAACGCGGCGATGAGCTTGCAGAGATCGACAAAAAGGCGATTGACAATGAGGTCGTTCACAAGGAGGGCGACGAGACGATTAGAGATACCAAAACTTTCAAAAAGGCCCCCAAATCAGAGAAAGACGCAACAGCAGGAGACCAACTGGTGCGAAAAAGCCAGATGGATACCGAATTGAGTGACAAATCAGAAAACGATGAAGTTGTTCACCTAACTGGCGACGAGGAAATTGACGGCGTCAAGGATTTTTTAAAGTCACCGACCTCACAAGAAGCCGCGGCTTCCGACCATGAATTAGTACGAAAGAAGGAATTCGATGATGGTCTTGACGGTAAAGTTAGCAAGCAAGAAGGTAAACAACTGAGTGATAATAATTATACCAATGCCGAAAAACAGAAGCTCGCCCAGATGGAATCCTCAAAATTCAGGGGAACTTTTGGAAGCCTTGCTGAAATCAAACAGGAATATCCCGAGGGTGAAAACGAAGCCTGGCATGAAGGGAAAGGCGGTTGGTATGCTGACGTGGATAAGCAAGGAGAAGATCCCGAGCGATATATCTGGGATTTCAATGATTTCAAGTGGGTTCAAGGTTCAATTCCTGAACTCACGGGTGAGCAGATCAAACAGATGTATGAGGAGCAACCTGATACCAATCCCTTCACGGACGATGAAAAGACCAAATTGGGTAATCTCGATCCTGAGCAGATCGATGAAGATCATACCACATTGGCAAACATGGATCCCAATGCGCAGGAAAACACTCAATCCGACTATTTCGAGCTCGATCAAGAGCTGGATTCCTACATTAAAAACAAAGAAGGCTGCATTACGGTCACCGATGAATTTATGTACGAGGAAGGAGAAGATCAGAAATTTGACCTGGGCCATGACTATGTACGAGTAATTGACGTAGATGTCAACGGGCAATCCCTGAAGAAAGCCCAGTACAACCAATGGCACAAGGCAATAGAGATCATGCCCTCCGAAGAATTGGAGGTGAAGAACGGCGTACCGGATGAGATAAGCGTTACCACTTTTGTGCGCACCAACTGGAAGCGCATCCACGGATTCCGGTTCAAGGTTGATACTCCGGCCCCAGAGGTAGAAAGAATAGGGGCAGACATGAGTGAAGAATTACCCATCCAGAAAAGGATGCGCGGGTGTACACTACTTGACAACGGAAAAAGGAATTACTGGCTGGCCGATGACGATTGGGCAAAAAAAGACGACGACAGCGCCTCCGATCTCACCGGTGCCGATGGCCAGGTGATGGTGCGCCTACCCCGCCACTGGGTGAAGGATTATATAGATGGCGATTATCGGGTGTTGTTGTTTTCAGATGAGCCCTTCGAGGCTAACCGAGAAGTACCCGAAATGTACATAGGAGCTTACAAAGCGGCTTTGAACAGAGATGGGAACATCCTTAGCAGTGTGGTTAATCATACGACGGACTACCGGGGAGGAAACAACCAAAGCGCCTGGGACAGTGAGATCGACATCAAAAGCCAGATCGGGAAGCCCGTCTCTAATATTGACCGAATTAATGCCTGGGAATATGCCAAAAACAGAGGTATCAATTGGTACCCAATCCTATACCAAGCACATGAAGCGCTTGCGTGGTTAATAACTTATGAAACCGGGACCAGGAATCATCAAACTGCTATTTCAGAAGGCCCCACTGATATAAATTCCACAAACTGGGTGAACTTCAACGATCGTTATCCATTATTCAAATGTGGATTGACCGACGTTTTTGGAAATGGAACCGGGGAAATCCCCGTTGATCTTACCGGGCTTGATTTAGGTACTGAAGAAACCCAGGTGTTTCGATATCGAGGTTTGGAGAATTGGTGGGGCGACATCTACGAGTGGATAAGCGGTGTCAATGTGCTTGACAACAAGTTTTATAAAACCACTGGAAAATTACAAAGCGACAATAATGTCGATGGTTATAAACTTATTGGACCCAGGCCGACTTCAAACGGTTACATAGAAGAGATGTGGCCCGGTACGGTATTGCCCAGGGCCAACAGTGGAAGCAGCGGGACTTATTATGCCGACTATCTATATACAAATGACACAGAGACCATACGGGGCCTTCTTCGCTCGGCGGGTGCGTATAATACCGCTCGGGCGGGTTCGTTCTTTCTCGATTCGAATAACGCGCCCTCGACTTCGGCTACGTACCGCGGTTCTCGTCTTTGCTTTGTTCGCCGGTAAGCGAGAAACGAAACACGGAGCGTCAAAAAAAAGATCTTGAAATGAGTTCAGAAAAACAATATAAAAAACTTAAAAAAGAAAAATGAAAATAACGGCTGCATGGAAATAACGGGGCCTTCTTCGCTCGGCGAATGCGAATAATACCACTCAAGCGGGTTCGTTCATTCTCAATTCGAATAACACGCCCTCGACTTCGACTACGAACCACGGTTCTCGTCTATGCTATGAAACTAAAATTTTCCATGAGCCCTGCCCACATGGCAAAAAATAGAGTTCTCAAAGGGAGAACAAATTAAAAAAAGGCTTTGGTACCCGGAAGGAGAAAAAGACTTTGAAACAAAGCAAACAAGATGAAGCGAATTAATAACTTATATGACAAGATTATCAGCCTGGAAAACCTCCAATTGGCCGACCAAAAAGCACGTAAAGGAAAAAGAAATACCTATGGAGTGATTCGGCATGATGTCAATAGGGAAGAAAACATTAAAAAGCTTCATAAGACATTGAAAGAAAGAGCCTTTCAAACTTCCACTTACGACACATTTAAGATTTACAAGCCCAAAGAGCGGCTCATATTCCGATTACCATATTATCCCGACAGGATCGTTCACCACGCTGTGATGAATGTAATGGAACCTATCTGGAAAAGTGTTTTTACCCGGGACACCTACAGCTGCATTAAGAATCGGGGTATCCATGCCTGCGCAAAAAGATTAAAAAAGGACTTGCAAGACGATTTTGAAGGCACAAAGTACGCCCTTAAAATTGATATTAAGAAATTCTATCCCAGCATTGACCACGGAATTATGAAAGGCATATTACGCCGAAAAATCAAGGATCAGGATCTTCTTTTGTTATTGGATGGAATTATAGACAGCGCACCCGGGGTACCCATTGGGAATTACCTAAGTCAATACTTCGCAAACCTCTATCTCGCTTATTTTGACCATTGGATCAAGGAAAAAAAACAACGGAAATATTACTATCGATACGCCGATGATATAGTCATATTGGCCCCCACAAAGGCTGAATTACATATATTATTGGCCGATATGCGTCAATATCTTGAAACCCGCTTAAAACTCCATATCAAAGAAAATTACCAGGTATTCCCCGTAGAGGCACGAGGGATTGACTTCGTGGGTTACGTGTTCTACCACACTCACACTCTACTGCGAAAATCAATCAAAAAAAGCCTGGCCAAAGCGGTCAAAAGAAATAAAGTGAAAAGCCTGCCTTCTTATGTTGGATGGGCTATTCACTGCGATTCCGTAAACTTATTAAGAACCTTAAACCTAAAAGTATCATGAAAGCAAACCGAACTGGAAAAAACAATCCACCGCCACAAATCGAAAATCTAAAGGATGGCACCTTCTACTATAATTTCAATGCCGTACACACGCAAGTGCGGACGGAAGGAGGTGGAAAAGACGACAATTGGGACTATGATCAAGTGCGACTGCCTTATCCAGTAGATCAATCAGAAATACAACAGAAAGTCAATCAGGAGGGATACGAACACACCGTAGAACTGGATCAATGAAGAGTTTTTCAGAATTCAACATCAAGCCTAAACACGGCCGTTTCGTCGGCGAAAAAATCAAGATGTACAACGTCTTGAATCGGCCGATAATCGTGCATGATTACAAGATTAACGAGTCCAAGTTTCGGGATAACGGAAACGGGAAATGTCTCTATCTACAAATTGAACTCGAAGATAAAAAACGGGTGCTCTTCACGGGCAGCAAGGTACTTACCAATATGATCAAGCAAGTACCCCGCGAAGAGCTCCCTTTCCAGACCGTAATAACCAAAGAAGGAGAATCCTTTCAATTCACGTAATATGAAAAGCAGCGTTAACAGAATGTCGATTGACCAGATTGAAGATCTGGAATTGGAAAAAGAAGTCAAGGTGGTGTCCAAAACCGAATGGGAGGATGAACAAAACCCATTTGAAACACAACCCAACAGCACTTATATCATTTTTGAAGACCATGATATAGTAACGATTGCCAGTACGGACGAAGAAAATAATGTGAAAGAAGGAGACTTTTCAAAATCCATTGAAAAAATAACTTCGATGGATGACGATGAAAATATTGATGATAACCATTTTCCGACTGCAAAAGCAGTAGTAGAAATGAAGGGAAAAGGAAGTAAATCGATGAAGATCGGAGAAGAATCATCGGCATCCGAATCAGATACCACCGCAATAGGTAATGCATCTAAAGCATTGGGAAAAGGCGCCACAGCTGTAGGTAGAAATGCATGGGCCACAGAAAAAAGTACAGTAGCTGTCGGTCAAGGAGCAGCTGCTGGTAAAGATTTTTCTGTTAGCATTGGGTATAATGTAGATTCTTCGGGGTTGTCATCAACCGCAATAGGTGATCGATCATCCGCTACAAAAAAAGAATCTACAGCCATTGGTGCGGGTGCCAAGGTTCAAAAAGACAATCAGATCATGCTGGGAACTGAAAATGAAGAAGTCACATTGCCGGGAACCGGAACGCTGGAGACGGTTAGTGAAGATGAGAAATCCCTCATAAACAAAGAGTATATAGAAAGTTTTTATCAGCAGTCAATATTGGTAGAAAAAACAGACTGGGAGAATGAATACACTACAAATCCGTCAACAAATTATGTAATTAATGACGATGAAAAAATAATTGCCATTGCATCAACTGATGCGCAAAATAACATAAAAGAAGTATCGTTTGGGAGCGATAGCATAGTCACCGTACAGGACCTTCGTAAAAATAACATTATAAACCTTGTGGAAGGAAACACATGGGACTGGAAGGAGATCGAATCTCATGTTATATATGATCCACCAGGTTTATTTTCAAAATTGGAAGCAGGGAAGACTTATACTGCATTCATAGAGGTTGATAACACTGAAGGAAGCAAGGAACTATGTTACTTCTATGTTTTGCTCGGTCGATCCGGGTCTACGCCAGATTTAGTTGTAGGATTAGGGCTGCGCGAAGAATTTGGCCAGTTTTACCTAACCGGCACATTCAGTATCAATGAGGCTATAACAAGTTTTAAAGGTGTTCGCCTGGGGGCTAAAACATCCACACAGGCGACCTGGTCCCATGGATTGAAATATAGAAAATTATCAATTTATGAGGGCAATGCCAAAGGAAGTTGGTTGCCTGAGCTCAATCAATTTGCCAGCGAAAGGAATATAGGGGACATCATTGAAAATGCCCCACAATCTCAAATAGATAAAATAATTAACCGTTTTGGATTATGACCGAACTATTATCAATTTACACAGAAAGCTTTAAGAATCACTGGGCAATTAATATAATCGTTGGCGTTTTGGCGATGCTGGCGTTTAATTCCTATATGGTATTTAACACCAAGCGATCCGGGATCGTGGTTGAAGAAACCCCGCCTTATACCGAGGAGGTGAAACGCCCGGCGGTCACCCCGGTGCATGGCAGCGGTGCCGTACCCAAAGTGATCGATTATGTACCGAAGCACAGCGATACGGAAAGCCGTAGATTCTTGCCGTTGTCCTATGCAGAAATGATGGATCTGCCCAAGAAGGATCGCCATAATGTGCACGTGGCCAAAGATTTCATCCTTAATGAGTTTTTAAGCCGGGATGGGGTATGGCCTACTCATGCAGAATATCTCAACATTATAAGAATGGCAGATGTCCTGCAGGCCATTCGCAACTTTGTCAATGACGGGGCCGTGCAAAAGGTGCTACAAATCCACATTAACCGGGAGCATGTCAACTCCGGCCACCGATCGCCGGCACACAATAGTACTATCCCCGGGGCTTCCAACACATCAGATCACATGAAAGGCGCTGCGGCCGATGTGTACATCGACAATTTCACGCCGGATGAGACCTACCTGGTCGCCAAGCACCTTAATGATATAGGTGCTATCCAGATAAATGAGAAGCAGAATTTAAAATATACAACCCACAACCACATTGCACTGGCCAAGCATCTCATCTTGACCGATGCCGATTTGAAAGACTTTAAAAAATGAACCATAAGGATTATGTCATACTGGGATTGATCGTACTGGTACTGTTTCAGTTTGGCGTTTTCCAAAGTCAGAACGGGATGATCGGTAATTATAATGCCGAAATCAGAAATCTGGAGGATGATATTTATTTACGCATCAGAGAAAATGAAAAACTGGAAGCCGAAAGAATACAAATACACAGCGGTGTAGAAGCCTTGCTTCAATCGCGTGAAAATATAATCAAAAGCTATGATTCCATTATATGCGAAATCTCAACACAAGGGGCTTATGCGCTCAATCTTTCTACTGCTGTTGATAATGATTCCCTCATTGAGTTTTTCTCAAGATACCGTATTGACGATCACATTGCCCAAGACACAATGGGTAGAGATTAAAGAAGGGCTTAAAAAAGGAAAGCATGATGCCCGGCTCATCAAACATTTTGAGGAAGCCATTGCTGCAGCAGAAATTGAACAAAATAGAAGTGATGAGATCATTGAAAAATTAAAAAACGAGATCAATATTACCGATCAACAAATAGAAAATTACCGTATGGCGATATATAAGCTTCAAAATATTAAAGCCATTGGCGATCGCAATTTGATTATAGAAAAGAATAAACGCATTGGTGTAAGTGCGATTTTTGGAGGTGGTTACGGAACCGGCAGTAACCAGCCTCAATTATTTATAGGCGCCGGATTGACTTATCAATTTTTAAAATTTTAATCATGGCAAAGAAATCAACCGTTGGCTGGATGGAAAAAATCACAGACGCCGACACACAAATCAAGAGAATCAAAAACATCACCAGCAAAATAAAAGAGCTGCAAGGGATGAAACGTGATTCCCAACGCATTTTGAAATCCATTCAAAGTGAGGCGGAGGAAGTGAACCAGGAATATGAGAAGGAATTGGAAGAAATCAATGTGAAGAAAGAGCGCCTGCGCAATTCAATCTCAAAGATTGAAGAAGTTTTAGGCTCAGAATAATGAGCAGAACTCTTATTCCCGTTAAAATACGCCCGCACTTGGTGCCGTTCCTCTTCCGGGAGTTTACCGGGGTTGATGCGCATTACCAAAACCGACGTGTAAAGGCGGTGCGCGTGAGCTTGACCAACAGCCTGGGGAAGATCATACGGTACCTGGCTGAAAAAAGCGATGTAAAACCGGTGTGCGACCAAAAATATGCGATTTTCCTATCGATTACCGAACAGATCTCGCCCAATCAAACGCAGTATTTCGGCAAGGTATATCGTTTTATCGATGGCCGGTCCTCATTTCTTAAGATTCCCGAGGAAGGACAGCGGCTTATCAACGATCACCTGGAGAGCATCTTCAGGACGAGCATGATGTATTATGTGCAGGGCTGCGACGAGGGGGAAGTGGGCATCTCAAACGGGATTAAGCTATTTATGGATAAATATGAGCTCTGGCAGTTTGGGTTTGATCCCGAGAGCCTACGCCGCAATTATTACCGGTGGCGCAAGGAGGAAAAACGCCTTAGTTTTTTTACCAACAACCTGTCACACCGCATGAAGAGATGGTAATCTATATTGAACACTATTAATCTTAATATTTTATATCATGAATTTTTGGGCTTTTTTAATGGTGGTCGTTTTTGTGGCCATCTTGTTTTATTGTTTTCGCACGATTGGGGAGATCAATGATCGAATGGATCGTGCCATCCGGTACCAGCGCAAGCTGCAGGAGGAAAACCATGACCTGCGAGCCGAAATACGAGGACTTAAGCGAGATATTGATAACAATCCTTATCACAGCACCACGGCCGATGGTGCGTAATATTGAAAAGAAATGATAGCTTATCGAGGTGATTTTTGTGCGGATTTTGAAGTTTCTGAATTTGAAATGAGCCGTTACGGTTTCCCTGCCTTGTTTTTTTCTACAGATCAAGAAGTGGCAAAATTATATGCTATTCATCATGCCCGCGAAAAAAGAACAAATACGGGTTATATTTATAAATTTGATTTGGCAGCACCTTTCAAAGAGATAGATTATGCAGGAAAAATTTCTTATTCCAGTCATTTTAGGAATCTGATGTATGACTTATTTCAGAAACAATATAGATCTGTCCTCATCAGGAACTGTTACGACTCTCCTTCATCACATCTTCGGAGATTTATAAAAAGCGATTTGGTAATCATATTCGATTTTAAACAAATCTTGAATTATCAGCTTCTGAAAAGCGTTCCCGTCGACAACGGTATTTTTTAATGAGCCATACGAATAATGTTTAATAGGTAATTTCCGAACGTTAAATAAATTTTAAGTATTTTTATAAAAATCTTAAAAATACTTAAAATGAGCGTGTTTGCAATCCCGATTATCTCCATAATAATTTCTATTTTAGCCATAATTATTACTATTTCATACAAGTCCAAGATTGATGATTTAAGTAAAGCCGTAAATAGTCTTCTTGATTCGGCAGATGATTTAGATAATCGGTTAATAGATTTAGAAGTTGAAGTCGCTGAAAGGCCGCAGAATAAGAAAAAGAAGCAAAAAAAAACAAAGAAGGATCCTGATATTCTACCAGAAGATTTTTTAATCTGGAAAAACAAGAAGATCCCCAGTGAATTTCTTTACCCAAAAAAGGAACTGGAAGACAACGGCCACATCCTGTTTGGTAAAAAAGTCGTTATTTCTGGTGAATTTGATACTTTTCCTATCCGCTATGAACTCGCAGAATATTTATGGAATATCGGAGTTGATGTCGACACAGGAATAGGAAAATATACCGATTATCTATTTTGCGGTGATGGCTGTGGCCCTTCAAAATTGAGAAAAGCTAAAGAAGGAGATATAAAAATTGTAGAAGAGGAAGAAATCAAAGAATTGATTCCCGATTTTAAATCAAGATTCGTTTAAATGAAAAAGATTTTATATATCCTTGCCGTGGTGTTGATTGGAGTATTGGCGTTATCCAATACTTCAAAATCAGATTTTCTCAATGAGATTGAGAATAGTACAGATCCTGAAGCCGAGTTTTATATCCCTCGTGTACTCAAAGAGGCAAAGCCTATTCTGGCCCCAGGTAAATATTTTTCTTCAAATTTTGACCTGGATTATACCAATCTGGGTATTCTTTCCATCGCCCATATAAAATACGGATGGGAAGGAAACGTAAATAAAGCCGGCATCCCGCTTGATAAAAATGTGAGAAAATCGTGGAGTGATCGGTATTTGTCAATATTTGGCAAAACGTTCAAATTAAATTCTTCTCAGAATATAAAGGAGTAAGCCCCATCATCCGTTAAAGAATTGAAACAGCCCTTAAGGTTCAAACCTTAGGGGTTTTTGCATTTCCCGTCTTTTGAATTGTCACAAGAATAGGCAATGGGATTGATTAACCTTGTGTAAAATCCCGCAACGATGCCAAGAGCTTTGAACAAAGAGGAAGTGATGCGCTTCCGCCTGGTGGTGAATGGAAATGAAACCCAAAAGGCGCTGTATGATGTTGAAAAGAGAACCCGCTCTCTTAAAGAAGAGACCAAGCGGCTGCGAGAAGATCGGCGCAAACTGTACCGGGAAGGAAAGCGAGGCAGTGCCGAATATAAAAAGTTGAGCGCTACTATAAAGGAGAATGAAGGCCAGCTCAAAAAGAACCGGGTAGAGATGAACCGGTTGCAAAAGGAAATAGGCATTACCGGCCTCACGATGGGGCAGCTGCGCAAACGGGCGCGTTTTCTTCGCCAAACGCTTAATAACCTGGTCCCGGGATCAAAACAGTACAAAGCTTTTGAAACGGAATTAAAAGCCATTAATGCCCGGCTCCGGCAACTACGGGTATCTGCTACTGCCGGTCGCTCCGGAATATTACGGCTGGCCGATGGGTTTAATCGTTTTGCTGCCCTGGGGGCTTCGGTCATTGCTACGACTACCGGTATCGTTTTATCGGCTCAAAAAATGATTGATTTTAATGGCAAGCTCTCAGACTCTCAAGCCAACGTGATGAGAACGACCGGGCTTACACGGGATGAAGTTGATGAGCTTACCAAATCTTTTGGCGCACTGAATACTCGTACTTCTCGTATCGAGCTTTTAAAGCTGGCCGAGACGGCGGGACGATTAGGATTTGAGACGTTACCCGATATCCAGGCCTTTGCCGAGAATATGAACATGATTAAAGTGGCCCTCGAGGGAGACCTTTCTGAAAAACAGATTCTCGATGTAGGAAAGATGGTCGATGTTTATAAAGTGGCTACCAAAGAATCGACCAATTATCACGATGCGTTAAACAAATTGGGGTCGGCCATTAATGAAGTTTCTAAAGCCGGTAATAACCAAGCTGCTTTTCAGGTAGAATTTTTAAAACGGGCTGCCGGTGTGGCGGCTTCAGCAAATCTCTCTGCAGAGACCATGCTGGGCTATGCTGCCGCCTTTGATGAGGCAGGGCAAAGTGCCGAGATATCGGGCACGGCCATGAACAAGGTGATCATTAACATGTTTAAGGACACCGAAACCTTTGCAAGAATAGCCGGTGTAGAATTGGAAGATTTTAATAAAATCCTGAACGAGGATACCGATGCCGCCTTTAAACTTTTCTTGAAGGGCTTGAAAGGAAATAACGAGGGCTTTAAAATTATGGTGAAACGGCTACAGGAGCTCGATGCGGGAGGTGCCCGTGGAGTTGCCGCCCTTACCGCGCTGGCCAATAACATAGACACCTTAGAAGCCCGGCAAAAAACCGCCAATGAGGCCTTAAAAGAAGGGACTTCGCTCATTACCGAGTATAATCTTAAAAATAACAACCTGGCCGCCAATCTTGAAAAAATAGGTCGGCGATTAAAAGGTATTTTTATTACCGATGGGATGAAGAGTTTTCTAAACTCTTCCTTGGAGGGGATCGGTAAATTGATTGGCGCAATTAAGGATGTGAATGAAGAATTTGCCAAAGAAACGGCACAAACATACGAGACTGCAAAAGCCAACCAACGTCTGGCTGCAGAAAGCTCTACCTTATTAAGTGAGTATGAACGATTAACTTCCCAAGGGGTAGAACCCAATGCCGATGAAAAAGAACGGCTGGAGATCATTACCCTGCGCCTGCAGGACCGTCTGGGAGAATCTGTAGTATCTATCGATGAAGAAACCGGAGCGCTGCGTATCAACACCGAGGCGGTGCGCGAGCAAATCAAAATCAAACGATTGGCAGCCGACCAGGAAGCCTCACAGCTGGCCTCACGATTAATAGGTGCCAAAGAATCATTGAAAGAGCTGGCCGTTCAAGAGCAGGATGCCGAAAAACAACTGGAACGCCGCCGACGATTGTTTGAGCAGGTCAACAAAGAAGAATTGGAAGCGCTTGGTGGCGATGGATTCGACCCTTATAATGTTCGAGGGAAAGCCCGGGAACAAATGGAAGGCTATGATGAAATGATCCAGGCTTCCTTGCATTATCAACGTATTCAAAAAGAAATCACCGAGCAGGAAGATCGTCGATTTGATATCACCAAGAAACTGCAGCAGCTTAATTTTTCTGAAAGTGATATCGAACGATTGTTTGACATGAGTTCATCAAACGATTTTGTCAAACGTATGCAAAAAATCATCGATGATATTGATTTTTTAGGTGGTAATGAAGATGCGCTATCTCCCGATTCTACAAAAGGAAAAGAACGCCTGGCCAATCTCGACCGATTAGAAAACGAGATGCTGCGCATTCAAAATGATAATGCCCGGGCCAGCGCCGAACTACAGGAAGATGAATTTCAAAAGCAGCTGGAGCTGGAAGATCGTCGCTATGCCGAAAGCCTGCAGCGATTGCAAAAGAGCCTGACCGATGAAGAGGAGCTGCGAACGCTTGCCCAAAAACGAGATGCTGCACTGGCCACTGGAGATACCGAACGTTTTAAACATTTTAGAGACGAGCTGGAGCTTCGCCGGGAGACTAATCAGTCTATTCTGGAAGCCATGGCCACCGATGAGCGCACGCATCAATTTAAAGTGGCAGAAATCATCGAGAACGCCCAAGGAAGGGATATCGAGCAGGCGCAAGAACGGTATCAGAAAGAAAAACAAGCCCGAGATACGGCTTTTAACAACGAGCTGGCCGCCCTCGACCTGAATGAGGATGAGAAATCAAAATTGATTGATGCGCACCGGAAGCAGGAGCTGGAAAATCAAAAACAATATCTGGAAAAGCTCATCAAGCAGGTTGAAGATTCCTTTGAAAAAGGAATGTTTAAAGGCTTTGATCTCGGACTTCTAAACAATGAACAGACCCAGGCGCTTAAAGATAATCTTGACGATCTCAAAGAGAAATTATCAGAGGTAGGTGTAGAGCTGGGCAAATTAAAAGGAAACGACGATGACGATGAGTTTTCTTTTGACAATCCCACCCGCGCCGATATTTTTGGGATGACCCCCGATGATTGGACAGATTTGTTCGATCACATCGAGGAGGGTAAAGTATCGATAGAAGATCTGGCTCAAGTGATGCAAATCACGACGTCCATTTGGGGGCAGTATAACCAAATGCGAGCTGCGGGCGATCGTAAACGATTGCAGGAATTCCGGAAAGAAATTGATGAAGAAAAACGGGTCGAGCAAAAACGTCTCGACCAGGGGTATATCAATCAACGCCAGTATAATGCCAGAATCGAGGCGCTTGAGGCCAAGCAAAAAGAAAAAGAAGCCGAGCTGCAGTATAAATCGGCCAAGCGAGATAAACAATTAAAAGTAACACAGGCCGTTTCAAACGGGGCTTTGGCGGTGACGAACGCACTGGCCACGGTACCGTTTCCTGAAGCCTTGATTATGGAGGCGCTGGTAACCGCCATGACAGGATTGCAAGTAGGAACGATTTTAAAACAGCCCCTGCCCGCTCGTGGTTTTGAAGATGGGCTCTACGATGTGACCCGGGAGCAGGATGGGAAACCCTTCAGGGCAAAATATAAGGGGTATTCCAAATCTGGGCTGACCGATGGCCCTTCCTTATTTATTGCAGGAGAAGAAGGCCGACACCGCCCCGAGATGATCATAAACGGACGTGATTATGCCAATTTTGACCCCGGGTTTAAAGCCGCCCTTAGCCGCCAACTGGGGCGAGTGCGAGGTTATGAAGATGGCTTTTACCCCACTGACCGAGAAAGACCGAACAACACACCGGCCAATAATGATACAGACGACGTTTCTTCTGAAACGCAATTATTATTTATTTCGGCGGTGATTGACCTTAAAGAAGCGATTGAGAAAATGGAAAAGAACGGGATCCCGGCATTCTTGACCCGCAGCATGGGCAACGCCCGGAATTTGCAGGAAGATATTGATAACTACAACCGAACCCGGGAGAAAGCCCGTATATAAAAATAATTATGGCACAAAATAGATGGATTATTCCCACTGATATTTTTAGAGTTGTCGTTTCGAGCGTCGACCAATTCCCAGCTCCTATTCAGGTCGATATTACGGTTCCGGATGCCGTTTTTTATGATCCTGATGGCGAATATGATGAAATTAAGATTGAGTTTGATAATCCTGTGTATTCCAGTCTATATGGGATGGGGGATGATTTTGGGCAAGATTTTATTCTCCAGCCTACGGATAATATTCTTCAGGGCAAGATTATTTTTGATGAAGAAGGAATCCGAGCGGCAGCCGATCACTATACTTTTTACATTGATCTATATGTCAAGGGTAGGAAAACAGGTTCGAATACCGAGATTGAACTGGATCGAAAGCGTTTTTCGTTTGAGCTCATCGCCATTGATCATGGCGAGCTGTATATCGTTATGGAGAATGACGATAATTTGTTTGAATGGATTTTTGGCGATACTCCGGATTATAAAGAAGTGGAAATTTACAGCCTGGACCCGTTCCGCATTCAAGTACCCAAGGAATTTGAAACCGAAAACCCGCTTCCCGGTAAAGATTTTAGAAACAGCACCCCCGAATACGATGTTTTTATCATCGATGAGTCGGCCCATGATTTTGACAATCCTTTTCTCTTTAAAATCCGCCCGGATTTATCGGCTTTTGACGAACCCGATTTTATAGAAGATAAATTTGAATCGATTTATCAGCTCATGGCGAGCTTCCTTAATTCTGATTCCAATTATTTTCAAGACCTTGAAGTTCGCATCATCGACGATGGGGCCAGTTATGCCAATCGTGAGCTTTATAGTTATTTTGCCATCCGTGATATCCAGCCTGCAGAACCCTTACCGCTGCGACTGAAGTCCTCCTATCTTATGAACGTGACTTTCCCCGATTTTATCGATCATGAAGATATTACCGGGGAAACGGCGATTGAAATACGCGATTTGCATCCGGTCGAAGCCAATACACTTCCGGTGGGCGTGTATGCAGATTTTATAGAAGTAGAAGTGATCGGCGGTGATGATTTTACCATCCCGGTAAATTATAAAATCGTCGACCAGGTGGAAAAGGGCTATTCTTCCACTGGCGTGAACTTCACAAAAGATAATATAGAAACGATTTTTTACGACAACAAAGAGCGGATGATGCTCTCCTACTCTACCCTGGTCAAACCGTTGCTGTTTTTTGGTGATTTTACCCCGGATTTGGAATTTGATTACAAGAATGGATATTTTGATAATCAATCGGTGATCTTGATGGGGACTATCATCGATAGGCTTTATCCCAGATTGACCACCCGGGAGATCGAGCATATCTTTTTCAATTCCCTGCTCATGAATCCGTCCGGCATCGAGCTACTGCAGTATGAAGCGCCGCTGCAGGTAGAGCTCAATTATCAAAGCATAAATATGGATGACGATAGTACCGGTGTGCGGGTGGTCGATTCTCAAACCCGATGGATGCGGGGCCGTTCGCCACTCAATTATGAAAATGGAAGTCGGTTACTGGCCAATCGGGAACGAAACATCCGCATCACGCCCAATTCTTTTATTCTGGCCAATTATCATCGCGCCAATACTCCGGATTTTGAAATCCGCGTTTATCAAAATGAAAATCTCATCAAGACCGTCTCGGTCGATCGTAGAAAAGAAACCTTTGGCGTGCTGCTATCATGCGAAGATTTTACGCCCGGTGATGTGATCGAGCTGAAGCAATTCTACATGCGGCTGGTCGATGATATGTGGGAGGAGATCGGGCAGAATGGAATCGTACAGAAGTATTACGTCTTTCCAAAGGGAAAACAAACGAATACGCTTATTTATTTGAGCGAATACGGGAAGCCGGAACTGTTTGAATTTACCGGTGGTTTTGGCTATTCAACCGAATATGACCACAATACCGAGAAGAGTTTAAACTTATCGGTTGAAGAGATCCGGAACCTGGATACTTCCCGGAATCAATCTATTATTATGAATACCGGTTACCTTTTAAAAGGAAATGACGTGGTGATCGATGAAATATTACGGGCAGAGAAAGCCTGGCTTCTCGACCGTGCCCATGGCCGATTTATCGAGCTGCGCCCAAAAACCGAAAAACTGGCCAATACCGATAGCGATACCGATACTTATTCCTATGATATTGAATTTGATATAATTCCTGAAAATGACGCTGAAGTTTATAATTGATAATTACGAAATCGACCTTCGGAAGTACCGATTGGAGATTGTCGAGGAAAACCAATGGTTTTCAGATTCCTTTTTTGTGCGGTACTCTTTTCCGTTTGAAATGGATCTCACCCCGGATCTGGATCGGGCACTGGGAATGATATCGAATATCAATAGTCAATCCATTCAAACAATTTTCGAAGGAGATTTGTACATCGGTAGCGAGCACCACATTGCCCGGCTGGAAGTTCAATCCATCCAGCTGCCAAAAATATCGGTACAGGTTTATTATGGATTTGACGACTTCCCCAATTTTGAAAAAAAATTACAGCAGCTCAATCTTGCGCGTATCGACATTGAAAATGAAACTCCGTATCAGGATATTTATGCCTTGGCCGCTGCTTATATCGACAAAAACGTAGATGAAGTCGATTTTCAATTTCCCAAGATCATTCCTCCGGATGATAAATATGATACCAACGAGGAGAAATGGGCACATTTTGAAGGGTTTGTAAACAATTATACAAATGGTGCGTTCCTAAAAAATCAGTTTAATCCCGGATCCGGAGGAGGAGAACAAATCAACCGGAACGTAATGCACCCAATGATGTATGCGCTGGCCCTGTTGCGCCAGGGCTTTGAAGATGCAGGCTACACCCTGAAGGGTGATGTGCTGCAAAATGAAGAGCTGAAGCAAATGCTGGTGATTTGCGAAAATGATTTTTACACTTCGATTGCCGATGAGCAACAGGAAATGATTATCGATACTGACGATTATATATTGGGCGGTATTATGGGTGACCCACGCCGGGATAGCCAAACACGATATTTGGGTTATGAAAAAACCATCACCATCAGCGACTCCGGATATTATATGTTTTCAGGGAACTTCTCCCCCTTTTCAAAAACCCGGCGGATCCGTGCAACTTTGTGGGTAAATGACAAATCTGTATATTCAGTAGACAAATCCCCTACCCAAACCTTTTTTGATTCCTTTGATGTACCGGTCGACATACGCCCGGGAGAAGCCCCGTTTGAAGTAAGATTTACGGCTCGTTTATATACTCGGGCACTGCCGCCCACACGTGGGGAAATATTGGAACCAACCATGCTGGATATGACGATTTCTAAGATTTCCGATTATGATGCCCAAGGAAATCTCGTTCCTACGTTGGTCGATCCCGTTCAGATTGACTTGCGGAAGTCGGTTCCGGATATGACTTTTGGCGAATATGTCAAGGGGATCGTTTCTCTTTACAATTATGAGATGGTGCCCAAGGAAGACCGGGTGATCGAAATTAACCGAATCACGCCCAAATTGAGTGCCCCGGCCACGGTCGACCTGCGACACAAAGAACAGAAGGATCCGGAGCGCGAATTTACCACCTCCAAAACATATCTTCTACAATTTAAAGATGTGGATAATGATGATTTAAAAATGGAAAAAGTATACATCACTTCAAATGGCTATCAAACCAATGATTATACAAAAGATAAAGACACCGAAGAAATTCCTATTGATTTGATTCCTCTTCCCATGGCCGGAAAAGATGGCGTGTATACGGCGTATGATTTTGAGGATGATAATAACATTTTGAAGCTGGCCCGGTATGATGAGCAGTTTGACGGCAATGAAACGATTGATCCACGATTAAAAATGATTACAATTTATGAAAGAGATTACCGGGATTGGATTGATTTCCGAATACATTCCGACAAAATAAAGTGGAAATACACCGATATCATCGATCGCGCTCTTCGGCAAAGTGTATATGAAAAGGTATTTGCCTATAATATGGAACACTTGACCCGCAAAATCACCAAGAAACTGCTATCCAACGATCATGTGGAAATCGAGATTGAAACGGAAGCCTAAAACATATTGTCCAGTTTGTGAATGTCTTTATTTTGCTCTTCGTCAACCAGTTTAACATAGATCATCGTTGTTTTTAAATCGGCATGGCCAAGGAGCTGCTGCAGATAGACCACATTCCCGCCCTGGCGCAAATAATTGATGGCAAATGTATGGCGGGCCACATGAAACGTAACCTTTGTTTTGATGTTGACGGCCTTGACGATTTTCTTCAGTTCGCGGTTGATATATTCCGGAGTGAGGAAATCAAGAAAAAGCCGCGGCTCTGCCTGCAGTAATTCCTTTGCCTTCTCAATGAGATTAATCGTGATGGGTTTCCCATTTTTGCGCATCGTGATCTGGAACCGATTGCTTATTGCTGCCCGCTGCAAGGCGTGGATATCGCCCGATCGAAGCCCGGTAAAACAGCTGAATAGGAAATATCCCAGGATCAAACGCCATTCTTCCGGGATGTAATCGGAGTGAAAATAATTCCAAAGCTGTTTGACCTGAACTGCAGTAAGCCCTTTTCGGTTTCCGATTTGTTCTTTTACGTGGATATCTTTGGTATCGATGGGGAAATGAATTCCGTATTTCTCCGCCCGGTTCAAATATTTCTTGATGGCCGCCAGATTAGACTGAACGGTATTCTTCGAATTTCCAATGTCGTAGAGATATTTGACGATTCCCTGCAGCTGGGAATAATCAAAATCGGAGAAGAGAATCCGTTTCTTATACCGTTTCAGTTTTCCCAGCACTCCTTTATAGCGGCGATAAGTACCGTGCCCGATGCGGCTTCGTTCCTCCTTAAGAGAAGTCTCCCAGAATGCCAAAAAATCAATCCGGCTAAAGTTGGATTGAAATTCCTCCAGGAATTGATCGATGGTCAGCATCTTTTGGCTGAGCCGATACTGGATTTTGATTTCGGCGATATTGGCCTGTACCTGGTCTAAAATCAGATTGAGATCTCGGTTTGAATTTCTGGCCCGTTGTTTACGGTCATTCCATTCCGATTTCTTTATGAATAGATCAAGCGCCATGCGATGGCGTTCTCCCTGTGAGGTGATGTGCAGGTATAAAGGGTATGTACCGTCCTTGCGTTTGTAATTTCGCAAGACGAATCGAGTATGAATTGGCACAATGATTTTTTTTGTGCCATCCCGTGTGTCAAAAATAGAATTTTGCTGCTGGAAGAAAACCTGCTCCATTTTGTGCCGTTGATAAAACATTGTTATCAACCCTCACATAAACAGAGGCTTAACCTTTTTTAAAGCCTTCGACCGATATACAAAAGCATACCGGTCGAGACCTTTTGTGACCCCGGCAGGATTCAAACCTGCAACCCTCAGAGCCGAAATCTGATGCGCTA
>CAZBXQ010000017.1:0-53159 GCA_964495935.1 uncultured Flavobacteriaceae bacterium | reverse complement strand
CTTCGATAACCTGATGAGAAGAATGGTGAACAGCCCTCCTTGTTATATTAAAAATATTAGTACATAAGTGCCTAAGTCGATCGGTGTATATAACGGCACATCCTAACTCCCTTTATAAAACGATACCTAATATGACGGCCGTACTTATTTTTCTCGTTATAAGGGTCGTGGTACGATCTTATGAGCAGAGTGTTTAAGTATGACAAGGAGGAAGGTAAATAGGGGCTTTCATTTTGAAATTTCGGAGCGAAAGGTATTTTTAGTGCTTCTGGACTTAATATCCCTTTGGGGTGGACTGGAATTGATAAAATTCTTGTGGCATATTCCCTATTTCATTGAAATCTTGGCAAGCTTTCAAAATTTATTTCTCTTATTTTTATATATCTGTGGATTCAATTTAATATTTGAAAACTATAATCTTTGGGTTGCTTTCAAACTCAGAATTTCCTTGGTTCGCTGCATCGGATCTGGAATTCTGGCTTGGTTCTTTTATTTGTTTACACCTTATCTCGGCCCGATTCTGCCTCAAGCTCGTAAAGAAATTTTTATGTTGCTGGTCGCAATTTTAGTCCCTATCACTTTGGGGCGATGGGGATATGTGAAATTCCTGACTAATAATTACTATTTATCGAAGCGTGTTTTACTGATTTCTCGTGAGAATGTTTCCGATCGTATGGCTGAAGAATTAGCCGTAATAGATCCTCATCAGCACATTGTTGCGGTTTTTGATGAAAACGCCGGCCGGTGCCGATCTTTCTTACGCAAGATTCGTATTATTCGAAATTTTGATGTGTTAGAGCGGTATGTCGCTCTTTGGAATATTGATGATATCGTTATTAATAATTCAGTAGATATCAAAAACCTATCACCTTTTTTTATTAAGTGTATACAAATGGGAATTCGAGTGCGCACTTACCCTTCGCTAATTGAAGAGGAAATGGAAAAACTTCCTTTGGACTTGATTCATGAGGATTTTTATAATCGATTCCTGACGAATAGAAATAATAATAATCAGCTATACTTGTTGTTGAACCGTCTTTTAAATATTTTATTTGCTGGGGTAGGATTGGTAATCCTTGGGTTGTTGATTCCTTTTATTTATATAGGAAATCGTATAGCCAATAAAGGGAAGGTGTTCTATACTCAGGAGCGAGTGGGTCAGTATGGCGAGTGTTTTAAAATTATTAAGCTCCGGACTATGGTGACAAACGCCGAGGAGAACGGTGTACAATTTGCTGGGAAAAAGGATAACCGAATTACCCCCTTTGGAGAACTTTTACGAAAAACCCGTTTAGACGAATTACCTCAGCTTTGGAATATTCTTAAAGGAGATATGGCGTTAATTGGGCCTCGACCGGAACGCCCCTTTTTCGTCCGACAGATTGAGAAAGAGTCTAATTTATACGCAATTCGGCATGTCATTCGACCAGGGCTCACAGGGTGGGCTCAAGTTAAATACAGATATGGAGATAACCTTCAAGACAGCATGGAAAAACTAAAATATGATTTATATTATATCAAGCACCGGGGGCTGATTTTGGATATCCGGATTATCTTTAAAACTATTTCTACCGTTTTATTTATGCGAGGCCGGTAAGAAAAGAAAAATCCTTTCCGAGCTATGCTTGTGGGGCTTTTCTGTTTTCGTTCTTGTGACAGCCTATGGTCTGTTAACGCCCAACAATACAGACTTTTCACTCCTCATATTAAAGATAGCCAGATTACTCCCTACGGTCGTGATCGGGAGTGGAGGGTTGATTCAAAATAAAATCCTTTTCCAAGCTGCGCTTGTGGATCTTTTTTATTTTTGTCTTTATAGCAAGCCTTCGGCCTGCCAACGTTCAAAAACAAAAAATCCCTCCACTCCGTGTGAAAGGATTTTCTTTGGTCGGGATAGCCAGATTCGAACTGACGACTTCTTGCACCCCATGCAAGCGCGCTACCGGGCTGCGCTATATCCCGAATAATTTAAGGACTGCAAATTAACGCTTATTCTATTAATTTTACAAATAATCCGTCGTCTGTTTTTTCAACGGTGGCCAATTCTTTTTTCCGGAGTTCTTTGAGGCCTTGATCCCATTTTTTGTTGCTTAATCCGGCTTCTCTTTTTAATAATTCCAATCCTATGGGGTTCTCCTTATGAAGAAGGTCAAAAATGATTTTTCCTTCATCGGTGAGTTCTATTTTCTTTTGTTCGGGGCGCATTTGAGGAAATAACAACACTTCTTGAATGGAGGGGTTATCGGTGAGAAACATCATCAAACGGTCCATTCCGATACCCAGTCCGGATGTGGGAGGCATTCCGTATTCCAGAGCTCGTAGGAAGTCTTCGTCAATGTATTGAGTAGCTTCCTCATCTCCTTTTTGAGCGAGTTGCAATTGGTGCTCAAAACGTTCCCGCTGGTCAAGGGGGTCGTTTAGTTCAGAATAGGCATTGGCGATTTCCTTACCACAAACCATCAGTTCAAAACGCTCCGTGAGTTCGGGATGGTCTCGGTGTTTTTTGGTTAGCGGACTCATCTCTATGGGGTAATCGATGATAAAGGTAGGTTGTATAAAATGAGGTTCGCATTTTTCGCCGAATATTTCATCGATTAATTTTCCTTTGCCCATGGTATCATCCACTTCGAGTCCCATTTCTTCGGCCGCTTTTCTGATTTCAGCTTCCGATTTACCGGTGATATCAAATCCGGTAAATTGGTTGATGGCATCGGTCATGGTAATACGCTTGTAGGGTGCTTGAAAGTCGATCTTATGGGTTCCAAAGGTGGCTTTGGAGGTTCCATTGACGGCAATGGCGCAATGCTCCAGCATGTTTTCAACAAATTCCATCATCCAGTTGTAGTCCTTATAGGCTACATAGATTTCCATTCCGGTATATTCCGGGTTGTGTGTGCGGTCCATTCCTTCATTACGAAAGGCCTTGGCAAATTCATAAACGCCGTCAAAACCCCCGACGATCAGTCGTTTTAAATAGAGTTCATTGGCGATACGCAGATACAGTGGAATATCAAGGTAGTTATGATGGGTGGTAAAAGGTCTTGCCGCGGCCCCTCCGGGGATAGGCTGTAAAATGGGAGTTTCCACTTCATAATACCCAAATTGGTTAAAATACTCCCGCATGGCATTAAAGAGCTTCGTTCGTTTAATAAAAGTTTCTTTAGCCCGGGGATTGACCACCAAATCGACGTATCGTTGACGATAGCGTTGTTCGGGATCGGTAAATCCGTGATGCA
This sequence comes from uncultured Flavobacteriaceae bacterium, assembly GCA_964495935.1. Lineage (GTDB taxonomy): Bacteria > Bacteroidota > Bacteroidia > Flavobacteriales > Flavobacteriaceae > JAJYSO01. The sequence goes on along the minus strand of CAZBXQ010000017.1, from coordinate 49,923 downwards.
CGATGCCGTCCTTATCTTCTTTTGGTAGCGGTAATGGTTTTAGAGCCTTGCTTAACAGTTTGAAGTTTTCCACTTTAATGGTTTGCTCGCCCATTTTGGTCACAAATAACTCTCCTTCAATCCCTACAAAATCTCCAATGTCTAAAAGTTTTTTATAGACCTTATTATAGAGGGTTTTGTCTTCGCCGGGACAGATCTCGTCACGGTTAAAATACACTTGAATCCGCCCATGGGCGTCCTGAATATCGGCAAAAGAAGCTTTCCCCTGAATTCGGCGTGACATCAATCGCCCGGCTACGGTCACTTTTTGACCCGCTTGAAAGTCTTGTCGGATTTCTCGGGTCGTGTGAGAAACGTCGTAAAACGCCGCCGGATACGGATCAATCCCCAGATTTCTTAATTGATCTAATTTCTCTCTCCGTATAATTTCAGGTTTGGAAAGTTGCATATTTTATGGCTTCAAAAATGAGTCTGCAAAGGTAGTGAGTTTGTCTTTAGGTTTCAAATGTAAGAACGAGTTTATAGTAGAGTTCTGTAATTTTCTATGGAGTTATAAGTAAAATCTAAAAAAATTATTTTTTTTGGTAGATACTTCTTCATTAAATCGAAGGAGCGAGAGCTTCATTTTTTTATATTTGAAAAATCAATTTTATTAAAATTATGAAAAAGCTCTTTCGTATCTTAATGGTAAGCAGTTGTGCTTTCCTTTTTTTGTTGGCATCCTGTACGGATAATTCAGAAGCCAAGAAAACCGAGAAATCATGGGCAACTGCGAGTTCAGGAGAATATGAATATAAATATGTAAAAAATGATCCTTCCAAAGCGCGTTTTTATACATTGGATAACGGTTTAACGGTAATTTTAAGTCCTTCTGCCAAAGAGCCGCGAATCCAAACCTTTTTTGCGGTTAAGGCGGGCAGTAAAACCGATCCTGCTAATCATACCGGGCTGGCGCATTATCTGGAGCACATGCTGTTCAAAGGGACCGATCGATTCGGGTCGTTGGATTGGGATAAGGAAAAACCATTGCTGGATCAGATTGAAGAGCTCTATGAGGAATATAATTCGACCACAGACGAAGACGATCGCAAGGCGATTTATAAAGAAATTGATCAGGTCTCCGGAGAGGCTGCCAAGTACGCCATTGCCAATGAATACGACAAAATGATGTCGGGCATGGGAGCGCGGGGAACCAATGCCTTTACTTCGGTAGAAGAGACCGTCTATACGGAGGATATTCCCAGTAATGTGATCGATAAATATCTGGCGGTACAGGCCGAGCGTTTTCGACATCCCGTATTCCGGTTGTTTCACACCGAGTTGGAAGCGGTTTATGAGGAAAAGAATCGAAGTTTAGACAGCGATGGGAGTAAGGTGTTTGAAGAGATGTTTAAACAGCTTTTTCAAAAGAATAATTACGGGAAACAAACGACGATCGGGACGATTGAAGATTTGAAAAACCCGTCATTAACAGCTATCAGAGAGTATTTCAATACGTATTATGTACCTAATAATATAGGGGTTATTATGGCGGGAGATTTTGATCCGGATGAGGTCATTGCAAAGATTGATTCGGCTTTTGGAGGAATGCAGAAAAAAGAAATTCCGGAGTATAGCTTTGAACCGGAAGAAGAAATTACCAGCCCCATTGTATCTGAAGTATATGGACCCGAACCGGAGAGTATTATGCTGGGATACCGATTTCCCGGAGAAGCATCTGAAGATACACAAATGTTAAATTTGGTGGGCGAAATATTAACCAACGGTTCGGCCGGGTTGATCGATTTAAATTTGATCAAAAAGCAAAAACTATTATCGGCCTATGCTTTTCCCTATGTCTTAAAAGACTATAGTACGCTTCTGTTAAGCGGTAACCCGACCGGGGATCAAAGTTTGGATGAGGTACGAGAACTGTTGTTAGGACAGATCGACAGTTTGAAAGCAGGGAATTTTTCAGACGATCTCATCACTTCCATCATCAATAATGAAAAGAAAGATGCTCTTGAAGCCAATGAAGATTATACCAGCCGGGCTTATGAATTGATGGATAACTTTACGGTCGATGGAGATTGGTTACGACGGGTAAATTATGTGGACTGGTTGAGTACTATTGATAAGCAGGATATTATTGATTTTGCAAATACGTATTTTAAGGATAATTATGTGGCTGTTTATAAACGACAAGGGGAGGATAAAGAGACCGTAAAAGTGGAAAAGCCCGATATTACTCCGGTTACGGTAAATCGTGAGGATCAGTCTGATTTCCTTAAAAAAATTAACGAAATGCCCGAAAATGAAATCAAACCGGTCTGGCTCGATTATGATCAGGATATAACACATGCCCAAGCCGGGGATTATGAAGTTTTGGCCGTGCAGAATAAAGATAATGGATTGTTTAGAATGGATTATCGGTTTGAGACCGGAAGTTGGGCCGATAAATTGTTGCCGATTGCCGTAGGATATCTTAATTATATAGGAACCAAAGAGAAATCGGCAGAAGAAATCAGCAAGGCCTTTTATAAATTGGCAAGCTCCTTTAGCGGTTCCGTATCGGGAGAGGAAACGTATTTGAGACTGAGTGGACTTCAGGAGAATTTTGAAGAAACGGTTCAACTGTTTGACGATCTTATGAAAAATGCAGAGGCCGATGAAGAAGCTCTAACTTCCTATATCGGACGGTTAAAAAAGAGTCGCGCAAATGCAAAGGATAATAAAGGGCGAATTATGGCCGGTTTGCGATCGTATGCCTTATACGGCCCTGAAAATCCATTTAATAATAAGCTTGCCGAGGAGGAATTGGATAACTTGAAAGCTGAGGAAATCGTTCAGGTCATTCATAAGATGATAAATTATCCGCATCAAATTCTCTATCACGGACCCACGTCGGGAGAAGATATTGCAACGGTAATGGAGAAGATACATCCTTCGCCTGAAGAATTTGCGGAGCTGCCGGAGGGAATTCATTATAAACGTAAAGAAACCAGTTCTAAAGCGGTGTTAATGGCCTATTATGATATGGTTCAGGCGGAGGTGTTTTGGATGCGAAACGGAGCTACGTATGATGCCGATCTGGAGCCGGATATCGCTTTCTTTAATCAGTATTTTGGAGGAGGTATGGAATCCATCGTTTTTCAGACCATTCGTGAGTCAAAAGCCTTGGCTTATTCTACTTTTGCCCGGTATAATACGCCTTCAAAAGTAGATCAGCGAGATGTGTTTATGGCCTATGTGGGAGCGCAGAGCGATAAGTTTGGTGATGCCGTCGATGGAATGAATGAGTTGCTTACCGAATTGCCGAAATCATCCAAGAACGTGAATAATGCAAAGACTGCTTTACGCAAAAAACTGGCGACCGACCGGATTACCGGAAGAGCCATTTTGTATAATTACCTGGCGGCTCAAAAACTGGGACGTGATTATGATGTTCGGAAAACGATTTATGAGCGGATTGGAGATATGGATTTTGAAGACCTTCAGAATTTCTTTGAAAACGAGATCAAAGGGAAGGATTATACTTATTGCATCGTGGCCGGAAAAGGAAACCTGAAGCAGTCAAAATTGAATTCTTTGGGGACTGTAAAGGTGCTGGATTTAAAAGAAATTTTTGGGTACTAAATCTATTGCCGTTGGGCTTTGGCCAACGGACAAGGAAGCGAAACAACATGGAAAAAATAACAGTTTATCACAATAATCGCTGTAGCAAAAGCCGGTGCGCTTTATCCATACTGGAGGAAAAGGGAATCGAGCCTGAAATTCGTTATTATTTAAAGGACGCTCCCACGGTCATGGAATTACAGGAGTTACTAAAGAAACTTAATATTCCCGCTGAAGAATTGGTTCGAAAAAACGAAAAGATTTATAAGGAGAAGTATAAGGGCAATGCCTATTCGGAAGAAGAATGGGTTCAAATTCTTTCCGAAAACCCGCGATTGATAGAACGTCCGGTTATAATTCGGGGAAATCGAGCCATTGTTGGTCGCCCACCGGAATTGGTGGAGGAATTTTTGAAAAACGAATAGAAAGAACAGAAATTTGCGTTACAAAAATGGAAACGAGCAAGTATTATTTGCAATCTAAAATGAAATCCACCGGTGTAGCCTATCTGTGTTGGTTTTTTATCGGGGTTCATTATGCCTATTTGGGGAAGTGGAGGCTTCAGATTCTGTATTGGATTACCCTCGGAGGAATCGGAATCTGGGCCTTTATCGATTTGTTTACCATGCCGTCAAAGGTCGATCGATATAACCGGAAGATTGCATTTCAGATAGAAGCTATTGAGCACCAAGAGCACCAAAATAGAGGTTGATTTTTTTTGAATTCAAAAATATAAATAATGAAAATTAAGATTGGAGTTTTATGCTTCGCAGCTTTATTTTTTATACAGGTGAAAGCGCAAGTGAAGTCAGATTCGATTACCCTGAACACGGAGACCGGAAATATTGAGGGAACCCTGTTGCTTCCTCCGGTGGCCGATCAAGTTCCGGTGGCCCTGATTATTGCGGGATCGGGACCCACCGATCGGGATGGCAATAACCCGATGATGAAGAACAACAGCTTAAAAATGTTGGCCGAAGGATTAACCGATGGGGGAGTCGCCACATTGCGCTATGATAAACGGGGTATTGCGGCGAGCCGGTCTGCGGGAGGTGAGGAAGAAGATATGCGGTTTGAAGACTATATCAATGATGCTAAGGATTGGGTTCAACTCCTGAAAAAGGATCCCAGATTCTCCGATATTGTGATTATAGGCCATAGTGAAGGCTCCTTAATCGGGATGATCGCAGCCCGGGAAAAAGAAGTGTCGAAGTTTATTTCTTTGTCGGGAGCGGGATTGCCTGCCGGAGATTTGATTCGGCAACAAATTAGTAATCAGGCACCGATACTTACGAAGCAAACGACAGCGATTGTCGATGAGCTGGAAGCGGGGAAGACCGTCGATTCTATTCCGCCGATGCTGTATTCTGTTTTTCGGCCCAGCATACAACCCTATATGATTTCCTGGTTCCGATATGACCCTTGTGTAGAAATAGGAAAGCTTGATATCCCGATTCTTATTATGCAGGGCTCCACCGATTTACAGGTTGATGTTTCGCAAGCAGAAAAATTAGCAGCAGCAAATCCGAGGGCAGAATTGAAAATTATAGAAGGGATGAATCATATCTTAAAGGAGGCTCCTGCCGATCCGCAAAAGAATATGCAGACCTATTCCGATCCTGAATTGCCCCTCAAGGAAGGTGTCGTGAATAAACTTTTGGAGTTTATAAAAAAATAACTCCGATTACAAGGAATAGCGAATCCCTCTATCACTGCCTTATTTTTTAAATTTTATATATTTTTAATAATCCGCAGTATTATAGATAATGAGTGTGTAAATCATTAATGGATTAATAAAAAATAATGAATTTAATTCATTATATGAATAATGAAATATTCATTTATATAATGGATTAGTATATTATATGTTGGTTTTTTCGTAAAAAATCGAATAAATTCTTAATAAAACCGGGATTTATTTTTGCTTTTATAAAAAGGCTATCTTTTATTTGCTATTTTCGGATTTCTTAAGAAATTAATGCTAAACTAAAAATCGGTAATTATACTAAATGAGCCTATTTGTAAAAAAATCTATTCCCAAGTTATTGGAGGAAGCGCGTCGGTCGGGTGAAGGGACTTTAAAACGAACATTAACGGGAACTTCTCTAATCGCTCTGGGAATCGGGGCGATTGTCGGTGCCGGGCTTTTTTCGATTACGGGAATGGCAGCTGCCAATTATGCGGGTCCCAGTATTATTATTTCTTTTATTGTTGCGGCTGTAGGCTGCGGGCTGGCCGGGCTGTGTTATGCTGAATTTGCTTCTATGATTCCCGTTGCCGGTAGTGCTTATACCTATTCCTATGCCACAATGGGCGAATTTATCGCCTGGATTATCGGGTGGGATTTGGTGTTGGAATATGCTGTTGCGGGAGCTACCGTGGCATCGAGTTGGAGTGATTATTTTCAGGAATTACTCAATAAATTTGGGGTGGGATTGCCTCCGGAGTTATTGACAACGCCTTTTAACGGAGGGATTATCAACCTTCCGGCAGTCTTTATTGTAGTCTTGATGTCTCTTTTTCTGATTCGGGGAACCAGCCAATCGGCGGCGGTAAATAACATCATTGTGATTCTTAAGGTCAGTATTGTCTTGGTTTTTGTCGGGATCGGGTTAAAATATATTCGTCCCGAAAATTTGGATCCTTTTATTCCGCCTAATGAAGGAGAGTTTGGATCCTTTGGAATCAGCGGGATTTTGCGGGCTGCGGCCATTGTGTTTTTTGCGTATATCGGATTTGATGCAGTATCGACGGCGGCACAAGAAACCATTAATCCCAAGAAGAACATGCCCATCGGGATTCTGGGGTCGCTGGTGATTTGTACCGTTTTATATATCGCATTTGCCTATGTTATGACCGGTGTGGCCCATTATACCGAATTTAGAGGAGAGGGAGGAGATTTAGCGCCGGTAGCTACGGCCATTGATTGGATGGGGCCTATTATCAATGGTGTTCCGCACCCGGATTACCCCTGGTTAAATACGGCCATTATCATAGCCATTTTGTTAGGTTTCTCATCGGTTATCATGGTCATGTTGTTGGGGCAAAGTCGAGTCTTCTTCTCGATGAGTGAAGACGGTTTGTTGCCAAAACTATTTTCAGATATTCATAAAAATTACAGAACCCCGTATAAATCCAGTCTGCTAATCATGGTTTTTGTAAGCCTCTTTGCGGCCTTTCTACCCGGTGAGTTGGTGGGAGAAATGGTGAGTATAGGGACTCTTTTTGCCTTTATTTTAGTGAGTATTGGAGTGTTGGTGACGCGATATACCATGAAGGATGTTCCGCGCGGATTCAAGGTTCCGTGGGTTCCTTTTATACCTGTTCTGGCCGTTTTAGTCTGTTTGGGACTCATGGCTTTTCTGCCTTTTGATACTTGGATTCGGCTTTTGGTATGGCTGCTGATTGGATTGGATATTTATGACAATTATAGCGTCAAAAAAAGTAAAATGAATGCCAAGAATAAACATTTTAAGGATAAGGTGATTATTGCGATTTGCGGGATTGCAATTTCCTTATTACTGATGATGCTGGCCTTTATTCATCATTTCTATGTAGAGGGAGGAGAGGATATCGTGTTCTTTTATGTTTCTCAGGGGGTTGGCCTGCTTCATTTAATTTACTTTATCTATAAATATTTTAAAGATAAACGCTTGGGCGAGCAGGCTCATGAAATTTAAAGAGGCGTTGAATAATCTCTATATTTCCTATACCAATAGTCTATGAGTCTGTTTAATAAGAAATCTATTCCGCAACTTCTGGCCGAAGCCGAGCGTACGGGAGAAGGAACGCTTAAACGAACATTAACCGCGGTTTCTTTGGTTGCCTTGGGAGTGGGAGTGATGGTGGGAGCCGGATTATTCTCAATTACCGGAATGGCAGCGGCTAATTATGCCGGACCGGGGATTATGATTTCCTTTGTCATTGCGGCCATAGGCTGTGGACTGGCGGGATTATGTTATGCCGAATTTGCCTCGATGATTCCGGTGGCCGGTAGTGCTTATACCTACTCTTATGCCACCATGGGTGAGTTTGTCGCTTGGATTATTGGATGGGATTTGGTCCTCGAATATACAGTGGGGGCAGCCACAGTGGCTTCAAGCTGGAGTGACTATTTCTCGGAGTTTTTTGGACGGTTTGGGATGGGGCTGCCTCCGGAGTTGACAAGAACTCCTTTTGATGGAGGAATCATGGACTTGCCCTCGGTTTTTATCGTGGTGGCGATGTCGCTGTTGTTGATTCGTGGAACGAGTACCTCTGCTTTCATTAATAATCTTCTGGTCGTTTTAAAAATTGCCATTATCATTGTTTTTGTCGGGATCGGCTTTAAGTATATACGACCTGAGAATCTCCATCCGTTGGTGCCTCCCAATGAGGGGAATTTTGGAGAGTTTGGCTGGACCGGCGTGATTCGGGCGGCGGCCATTGTCTTCTTTGCATTTTTGGGGTTTGATGCGATTTCTACTGCGGCACAAGAAACGAAAAACCCTAAAAAAGCAATGCCCATAGGGATTTTAGGGTCTCTTTTGATTACGACCGTTTTGTATATTCTTTTTGCTTATGTCATGACCGGGGTGGCCCATTATACGGAATTTAAAAGTACAGATGGTTCCGGCGCATTAGCACCGGTAGCCAAGGCCGTCGAATGGATGGGGCCGGTTGTAAACGGAGTGCCTCACCCGGATTACCCCTGGCTGAATATGGGGATTATAATTGCGATTCTCCTCGGGTTTTCATCGGTGATTCTGGTCATGTTATTGGCACAGAGCCGCGTGTTTTATTCCATGAGTGTTGACGGATTGCTGCCCAAGGTGTTTTCTCGAGTAAATTCAAAATACCATACACCGGTTCGTTCCAATCTCGTATTTATGGTTCTGGTCAGTATTTTTGCGGCTTTTGTCCCCGGTGATGTGGTGGGCGAGATGGTGAGTATAGGAACGCTTTTTGCTTTTGCCTTAGTTTGCATCGGAGTTTTGGTAAGTCGAAAAAGAATGCCGGATACACCTCGCGGATTTCGGGTTCCTTTCGTTCCCGTAGTTCCGGTTTTGGGAGTGTTGATATGTTTGGGGATGATGGTATTCTTACCTTTTGATACCTGGATTCGGCTTTTGGTATGGCTGCTGATCGGATTGGATATTTATGAACGCTATGGCGTAAAAAGGAGCATATTGAATCGGAATGAGAAGCACCTGAAGGATCGGGTGATTATTAGTATTTGCGGGCTTGTAATTGCCGCATTACTTCTTGTTTTGGCCTTTATCCATCATTTTGGAACTGTAGAGGATGAGCGGGAGATGGTATTCTTTTATATTTCAATGGTTATCGGATTTGGCCATTTGGGGTATTATATCTGGCGGTATGCGCAGGATAAAAAACATCAGAAACAGGCGTATTGATCGACTTAAGTCGTAGAAATTGACCGGATTTAAGAATCGTGAGTTCTTATTTTGGATCCGGAATAAGAGTAGCAAACGCCTCCTTGGAAACCTCTCGGAGTATAGAATTGCATCCGGATATTTTGAAGGGTAGCCGATCGGCTTGCTCCTTTGTCCGGTAATAAAAACAACTACAAATTTCATGAGTCTTTTTGTCAAAAAACCAATCGATCAATTACTTCAAGAAGCTAAAAATGAGGGAGAGGGAACCTTAAAACGAACACTGGGGCCTATTTCTTTGATTGCTATCGGTATTGGTATTATAGTGGGAGCCGGCCTGTTTGCCATTACCGGAGTGGCTGCAGCAGAATATGCGGGACCCGGGATTATGATTTCGTTTTTGGTGGCCGGTTTAGGTTGTGGATTGGCAGGGTTGTGTTATGCCGAGTTTGCCTCGATGATTCCCGTGGCCGGTAGTGCCTATACCTATTCGTATGCCACCATGGGCGAGTTTATCGCCTGGATTATCGGGTGGGATCTGGTATTGGAATATTCTGTTGGTGCAGCTACTGTAGCGGCCAGTTGGAGTGCCTATTTGCAAGAACTGCTGAATCATTTTGGCTGGGCTTTGCCCGAAGCCTTGTTGAAAACACCTTTTGAAGGAGGGATTTTGAACTTGCCGGCAGTTTTTATCGTGGTGGTGATGGCGTTGTTATTAATTCGGGGAACAAGTACGTCGGCCTGGGTAAATAATTTTATTGTAGTTTTAAAACTCGCGATTGTTATTGTCTTTATCGTCATCGGGTTGAAGTATGTTCGGCCGGAGAATCTGTCTCCTTTAATCCCTGAAAATAAGGGAGATTTTGGAGCTTTTGGGTTTTCGGGAATACTGCGCGCTTCCGGGATTGTTTTCTTTGCTTATATCGGTTTTGATGCGGTTTCTACGGCGGCTCAGGAAACTAAAAATCCGGTGAAGGCTATGCCTATTGGGATTTTAGGGTCGTTGATTATTTGTACCATACTGTATATGTTTTTTGCCTATGTCTTGACGGGGGTAGTACATTATACGCAATTACAGGGAGCGGATGGTTCCGGCGCCCTGGCCCCTGTTGCCCGGGCTATTGAATGGATGGGAGAAGTTGTAAACGGAGTGCCTCAGCCGGATTATCCCTGGTTAAATGTGGCTATTATAATTGCTATTTTGTTGGGATTCTCTTCGGTGATATTGGTTGATATGTTGGGGCAAAGCCGCGTTTTCTACTCCATGAGTAAGGACGGTTTGCTCCCCGGTCTGTTTTCAGAAATTCATCATAAATTTCGGACTCCCTATAAGTCAAACCTGTTATTTATGGTTTTGATTTGTCTTTTTGCCGCCTTTATTCCGGGAAAAGTAGTGGGCGAGATGGTGAGTATAGGAACGCTTTTGGCCTTTATATTGGTATGTATTGGGGTGTTGGTACTGCGTTATACCATGAAGGATGCGCCTCGTGGGTTTAGGGTACCCTTTGTGCCGGTTATCCCGGTGTTGGGAGTTGTGATTTGTTTTGTGATGATGGCTTTCCTGCCTTTTGATACCTGGATTCGGCTTTTGGTTTGGATGCTGATCGGATTGGATATCTATGAGGGATATGGCGTGAAAAAGAGCCATTTTAATAAGGGAAAAAAACATTTTAAAGATCGGTCGATCCTTAGCGTAGTGGGGTTGGGAATCGCTATGGTCCTGATAATTCTGGCTTTTATCCATCATTTTATGACCGAAGAAAGTGCGCGGGACAAGGCGTTTTTCTATATTTCTATAGTGATCGGTGGAGGGCATTTCCTCTATTTCTTATGGCGGTATAAAAAAGATAGACGCTTGGAGTAATCTGTCATTTCCTCTTGATGGAATTGGCACTGCAACCCGCCAACTACCAATGATACTTTGGAGTCTCTCCCCAAAAAATAAGCCTCAATAAGCCTGCAATTTACCATGAAATCTGAGTTGCCATAGGATTCTAATGGAAGTATATGAGGGGAACCGAGATTTTAAAGCAAACCTGAATGTCGTAATGAAAAAGAAAAGTTAAAGCGGCGGTATCGTTGTCTTAGAGAAAGATCTACAGGGAAATATTAAATCTCAACTCTTACCTTCGAGTTAATAATATGATATAAATTAACATTCATAAATGATTAATTACCTTGTGGTTATGATTATTAATCTTTAACTTTAGTAAATTATTAACGTCAAAACCTAAAGTCATGGAAAATCAGTATCAGTATCAGTATTCGGTAGAACAGTGGTGGTTGAATTTAACGGCCGGGATAGCTTTTATCATAATCGGAGCCGTAATCGTTTTTTATCCGGCGACATCGTATTCCAACTTTACTACTATTTTTATGGTAGGATTTGGAGTGGTTGGACTTTTGGAAGCCTATTATGCACTCAGCAATCGTAAGCAGCTGCAACATTGGGGATGGACCTTAATGTGTGGTTTGATTGATTTGGCACTTATGTTCTTATTGATGACTTCGCATAATATTGATGTCATTGGTTTGGCAGTATATGTAGGTTTTATTTTGTTTTTCAGATCCATTATCGGGGTTGGTTTTTCAACCTATCTGAAACAATTTAAAGTACGGAACTGGTTCATTGTTTTGATTTTATCAATACTGGGCATAGTGTTCGCAATTATGGCAATTTGGGAAACCCGTGTTGGAGTTTTGAATTTGACACTCAATACCGTGCTTGCTTTGTTGACGGTTGGCTTTGCTCAAGTCGGAATCGCCTATGAGCTGAGACGACACGAAAACCTATTGGGAGGAACCTGATCAAGGTTTTCAACATCTTATATAGTTCTACTTTGGCCTTTCGATTTGATATATAACTGAAGTTTCGGAGATCTTCTGATGTATTGAATTCACCACGGCTTATTTGAATAAATTTACACAATGTTGATTTTTAACAGGTTACAAAAAACAGTGAATTGATTCAACTCATCAAAAATATCCCGCCTACGGCAGTAGCTGTCTCATAACCTGTTTTTCGGAGTAATTTGTTCATTCCAACGAAGGAGGAATCTCCTCTTTATCAAACTCCTAAGATTTCTCCTTTGTCGAAATGAAAGTAATAGCATCCCCCTAAATCTCCCTTCTAAGGGGGCTTTTCTCCTTCCCTTTAGAGAGAGCCGGGGTGGGATGTCTATTATTTTTATAGCCGACTGATTACAAATATTTTAAATGTTTAGAAGTAGAAATAGAAGCCTTTTTTTATAGCGATACCTCGACTTTCCCCATAGACTCGGTTATATTTGCATGAAACTTATAACCATGCCCAAAAAGCTGAGAATAGATCCCTTTGTTTTGGCCCTTCTCGTGAGCGTGGCGGGGGCCTATTTTTTTCCTTATCCGGGTTCTTCGCGGGGGCCGATAAATTTAGATTTAATCAGTAGTATAGGGATTTCGTTGATTTTTTTCTTCTACGGATTAAGCCTCAATACCGAGGCGATTAGAAGCGGACTGAAAAATTGGCGGCTGCACGTCATTATCCAGGCCAGTACATTTGTGTTGTTTCCCCTTTTGGTATTGCCTTTTTATCCCGTTTTTAAAGATAGTTCACAGGAATTGATATGGTTGGCATTTCTGTTTATGGCGGCCTTGCCCAGTACGGTTTCTTCTTCGGTGGTGCTGGTATCGATGGCCAAGGGAAATTTGCCGGCTGCTATTTTTAACGCCAGTATTTCGGGGATAATTGGGATTCTCCTCACCCCGTTATGGATGATTCCCTTTATTCCCGAGACCAATATCGATTTTGATTTTACAGCAATCTATAGGCAATTGATTACGGAGATTGTGGTGCCATTGGCACTCGGGCTGTTGCTACGGAGATATCTTGGGAAGCTGGCCTCTATCTATAAACGCCAGTTGGATCTTTTTGATAAATTCATCATTCTCGTTATTGTATATAAGAGTTTTGTGCACTCTTTTGAAGATCAGATTTTTACCAGTGTTAATGTGTTAACGATGAGCATGATCGTAATTTTGACAATTGCTCTCTTCTTTTTAATGTATAACCTCACCGGCTGGATAGGAAAGCTGTTGAAATTTAATTACCCCGATCGGATTACCAATCAGTTTTGTGGAACCAAAAAATCCTTAATCCATGGAACTGTGTTTTCTGAGGCCTTATTCGGCCATACGAGTATTATCGGGATTCTGTTATTGCCGTTGATGATTTACCATGCTTTTCAAATCTTGGTCATTAGTGTATATGCTACCCGAATACGAGAAGAGCGGGAATTGGAGTTGGCACGGGAAATGGAAGCGTGATAGAATGGACTTCAGGAAATCTTTCAAAATAAAGAAAAGGGGAAATTGTTGTGGTACAAATAGCCGGAGGAAAAATCGATAGCATGAGATTGACTGCGGGAGGCATATTGTTTTTTCTGTTCTTCGTCTTGCCGGTTACTTTATACGGACAGCGACGAGCTCCGGCTCCGGTAGTGCCTGAATCATTGGATTCGGTATTTTTAAAAACCAATCGATTACGCGATTTCTCGGTTGGGCAATGGGTACAGCATATTCGGGAGCGTGCCTCAAATCCGAATCGCGCTTCCTTGAATTCACTATTAAATTTTACGACCCCGATTTATTTTAAAGAAAATGGATTGGGGATGGTTTCTTCCCCCTCTTTTCGAGGGACAACGGCTTCACAAACTGCCGTTTTGTGGAATGGGATTCCCATAAATTCCGGATTTAACGGGCAATTGGATTTTAACACGGTGGATGCCGGGAGCTATGATGAGATTGACGTGCGCTCGGGAGGCGGAAGTTTGCTCTATGGGAGTAGCGCGATAGGCGGAACCGTACATTTACAAACCAAGTTGCCTTTTAGAAAGGAGTTTGCTAATGAAATTTATTCCGGTTATGGGAGTTATGCGACCTGGCGTAATCGATACCGACTTCGAGTGGCCAATAAAAAATGGAGTTTTCGGCTGGCCGGAATACAAAATAGTTCTTCCAATAATTATAAGTATCACAAAACCTCAAGACGAAATGAAAACGGAGCATATCATAACTATACGGTCAATGCGGCGTTGGGATATCAAATAAATACCGGAAATACCATTTACGGCTATAGTCAAATTTATGGAAGTAATCGTCATTTCCCCATTTTTTATACTTCAGAAAATCCTTCCAAATATAAAGACTTTGATATTCGGGCATTGTTGGAATGGGAGAGTAAGTTCGGGCAATTTCGATCCAATGCAAAAGCCGCCTTTCTTAAAGAAGATTATCGGTATTTTGCCGATCTCAAAAAAACAGGATATTCCTATGGCAAGACAACGACTTTTATAGGCAAGTATAATCTACAGTATAAAGTCAGTAATCAAATTTTGATAAATGGTTTTGCCGATTATCGACATGCCGGTGGCAAAGGTAGTGATATTGGGGAAAACAGTAGAGATATCACGGCGTTGGGAATAATTTATAAACAGGAAATTCTTTCCAAATTGCGATATCAACTGGGCGGGAGGAAGGAGATTACAAGTCGTTATGAGAGCCCGTTTTTATACGCTTTTGGGTTGGAATATAAACCGGTTGACTTTTATGAAATTAAGCTTTCGGCTTCGAAGAATTTCAGACGCCCCACTTTTAACGATTTGTTTTGGACAAACTCCGGAAATACCGATCTACAAGCCGAGCAGTCTAATCAGGTAGAATGGGGCAATCATTTCGCGATCGGTTCCTGGATGTTTAGTGTAACCGGCTATTTTAATGATATTACCGATATGATCCACTGGATTCCGGTTTCCGGCGGGCTTTTCGAACCGCGTAATGAAGATCATGTACAAACCTATGGAATGGAGGTTTTTGTGCAATGGAAGAAATCCTTTGATCAGCATCAATTTGTGCTTAGTTCTACGTATTCCTTTACCCGGTCTAAGGATAATAAAACGGGCAAGCAGCTCATTTATGTACCTTATCACAAAGGAACGTTGAACCTGAACTACCAATGGAAACCTCTCCGGGTCGATTACCAGCTTTTGTATATCGGAGATGTTTTTCTGCAATCGAATAACAATCCCGACTATAAACTCCCGGGATATACGGTGAGTAATTTAAGTGGATCTTATGGCTTGGGTAAACAACAGCAATTCCGGATAGGCGGAAAGATTCGTAATCTTTTTAATGCCCATTATGAGAATGTTGAACGTTATGAGATGCCGGGCATAAATTTTAGTATTTTTGTAAATCTTACTTTTTAATTTGATTACAATATAAAATGAAACTATTAAAAACACTGTCGATTGCTTTTTGGGCCGTCCTTATCATGGGATCCTGCCTCCCCGATAATAATGATGAGCAAATTGCCCCTATAGATCCGGTTGTAAATCCCTTAGAGGATGCGATATTGGTTGTCAATGAAGGACAATTTCCCAATCCCGGAAGTATTAGCTTGGTAACCCCGGATTTTGGATTCTCCTTGCACCATATTTTTCAAGAGGTTAATGGGGAGGATCAAGATTTGGGAGGAGTCGTGCAATCTCTGTTTTTTGATGAGGATCGCTCTGCTTTGATCGTTTCTAATGGAGGTAATTTTATAACCCGCGTCGATCGATATACTTTTGAAAGGACCGGAAAAATAGAAGAGGGATTGGATGCTCCCCGTTACGGCGTGGTTGTGGGCAACAAGGCCTATGTTACCAATCAAGGGGATTTCTCAACCGGTGATGATGATTATGTGGCCGTCATCAATCTGGACAATCTTTCCGTAGAAAGACAAATTCCTGTGGGGACCTATGCGGAACACATTTTTAAAGGAGATGACGGGCTTTTGTATGTTGAGGGAACGGCCTTTGGTGAAGGCCATGAAATCGTTATTATCGACCCTTCCTCTGATACGGTCGTCGATGCTATAGATACGGTCGGAGCCCTCAATTCTATCGTTTTGGATCATCAATTTGTGTATGCTTTGACGGCCGATAAACTTCAGAAATGGAATTTGCAAACCCGGGAATTGGAAGCCGAAATCGAGTTGCCTTATGATGAGACCCCCGATAAATTGCGATACGATAACGATCATTTATATTTTGCCGTAGGTACAAAAATTTATGATTACGGAGTTGATTTTAAAAAGGATGCACCCAAGCTGCCGATTGTACAATACACTTCAAATTCGGAATTTGGAGCCGTATATGGATTGGAGGTGCACGAGGAAAAAATTTATATTGCCGATGCCGGCGATTTCTCGTCAAATGGTTTTGTTGAAGTTTTTAATCTTCAAGGCATATCATTGGGAAAACGCGGCGTAGGAGTGGGGCCGAATGGATTTTATTTTAATACCGGTGAGCAGACCGGTGAAGGGGGCTCAAATCTGTAGGAGTTATAAATTGGAGTGCTTTATGAGGGATCGGAACTACGGGATGTTTTTCTATGTTTTTGTGGATTGAGGATAGCTCTTGTCAAAGCCGTTCGAATACCCAAGGAATTTGTTAAATATTCAATGTTTTGGGGCTATTCGGCTATCTATTGCAGCCTGTTTAAACTGCTTTTCCGAGTGGGAATCGACCCTTCAAGAGATGTTCCTATTCGGTTTTAAATAACAGGGCTCTTGTCTTTTTAATGGGGATGGAAATTTTATAAAATCGAAGGTGATTTTTGGAAATCAAAACCCGCTCACCATGTAGAGAGCTCGGAATATCATTAACCTCGGGTGCTATCTTGCTTTTGCCCAGAGCAAATGTAGTGCAGCCATGGGGTGCTGAGATGGGGCCTTCATCGGCTATGAAGTTTCCGAAAAAAGTGTAACTTTATGGAGGCATAATCTGTTTTTTGATCTATGATTACCGCTTTATTGAATACGTTTTTTCCACGGGTTTGCGTGACTTGTGACGAGGTGTTGTTGCCCGAAGAAGAGGTCCTGTGTCTTCCCTGCCTGCACCGGCTTCCGTTAATCAATCGGCAGTCGTATGCTGAAGATTTGATGAAGGCACATTTCTATGGCCGGGTGAAGATTGCCCATGCAGCAGCACTGTTCCTTTTTCAAAAGAAAGGAATCGGACAGCGTTTGCTGCATCAATTAAAGTATCGGGGAAGAGCCGAGATCAGTACATTTTTGGGAATCTGGATGGGGGAGGTCTTAAAGCCTCTTTCCTGGGCACGGGAGGTGGATTTAATCCTGCCGGTTCCGTTGTCGAAAAGACGAAAGAAAGAACGGGGTTTCAATCAGGTATCAGGTTTTGGTGAAGCCCTGGCTAAAAAACTAAAGGCCGTCTATAGAGAAGACTTACTGTTTAAGATTTCCGAGGTTCGTACGCAGGTGTTTAAAAATCGATGGGCGCGCTCACAGATGGATAAGGGGTATTTTACCCTCAAAAATTCGCAGATCTTACGGGATAAACATATTTTACTGGTCGATGATCTGATTACTACCGGAGCCACCCTCGAGGCCTGCACAGAACTATTACATACAGAAAATTCGGTAAAAATTAGTTTGGCGACGATGGGAATAACGGTGTAGAGATTAAAAAATAAATCGTTTCTTTGCACTAAACTTGCGACTGTGAAGTTTGTTAAACGCTGCTTGATTTTTATTGCCATAATGCTGTTGCTGTGCCAGGTTCCTTTTTCTTGTGCGCAACGCGGGCGTCCTGAGGGCGGTCCTAAAGATACGATTCCGCCTGTGGTATTGAGTACCAAGCCCCCCAACTTTTCGACGCAATTTGACGACGCTCTTATCATCATCACTTTTGATGAGTTTGTCAAGCTTAAGGAACCGAATCAGCAGATTTTGATCTCTCCGCCGCTCGAGAATAAGCCGATTGTCAAGCCGATAGGACAGGCTTCAAAATATATTGAAATTGAGCTGATGGATACCCTTCGTGAAAATACGACCTATACCATTAATTTTGGGAAGAGTATCGAAGATAATAATGAGGGCAACACACTCCCCTTTTATAAATATGTATTTTCAACGGGTGATTATATCGATTCATTACGGGTTTCGGGTACCGTAAAGGATGCCTATAACCGGGAAACCGAGGAGGGTATTTCCATTCTTTTGTATCGGCTCGATTCCACTTATTCCGATTCGGTGGTTTATAAAAATCCGCCCCAATACATTGCCTATACGCAGGACTCGACCAATACTTTCAGTATTGAGTATGCCCGACCCGGAAAATATCGAATCGTGGCTTTGGACGATAAGAATCAGAATTATCGATTGAATCAGAAAAGCGAAAAAATCGGATTTCTGACCGATACGATCGAATTGCCTACGGAGCAAGAATATCACCTGAATATTTTTAAGGAGATCTGGGATTACAAAGCAAAACGGCCGGAACAGATTTCCCGTCAAAATTTTTATTTCGGATATGAGGGTAAACCTGACAGTATAAAGATTTATTGGATGTCAGAACGACCGGAAGGTTTTAAAGCGGCCACTTATACGCAGACGGATCACGATACAATCTCATACTGGTTTAAACCTGAAACGGAGATCGATAGTTTTCAATTTGTTGTAGAGAACCAAGGGCAACGGGATACTTTTGCTTTGCGATATAACGCAGAAATGAACCGGGATTCATTGGAAATAAAAGCCGAGCCTACCGCAAGCTTGTCTATGGTCGGGGATTTCCGAATATCGGGAAATACCCCGCTTCAGGAGATTGATACGACCTTGATGAGCCTGCGAGATAAAGATTCTGTTGCTGTTCCCTACCGGTTTCGTTATCAATCGAGAGGGAATCAGTATGTTTTTGACTTTGATAAACAACCGGAGGGGACTTACTTTTTTCAATTTTTACCCGGAGCAATACAAGATTTTTACGATCAACACAATGAGGATACGCTCCGATATTCCTTGAAAACCCAGCCCGAGCGAAATTTTGCCGACTTGGATATTACGCTTGAAAATATAGACCGCTATCCGGTAATTGTGCAACTTACCGATAATAATGGAAAGACCAAGCGGGAGATTATTCATCACGAAGAGGATGGAAAGGTATTTGCCTTCCGTTTTGTGGAGCCCGGAAAGTATCATGTGCGCGTGATCTATGATGATAATGATAATGGGAGGTGGGATACCGGTAATTATTTAAAACAGATCCAACCGGAGGAAGTTCGATATATGCCGGAGCTTTTGGACGTTCGGAAGAACTGGGAAATACAGCAGACCTATATCCTGAAATAGATTTCTTTTTATTCCTTTTGCTGCCTTTCTTCTTCTCGTTCTTTTCGCCTTTCCCGCAACCTTTCCCCAAAGTTTTTCCCCTGTTGTCGGGTCCGTTTTTTTCGGTTATTCTTGGTATTCCAACGAACGATCAAGAACACTATCCCGAATCCGATGGCCAGGAGCAGGAATTGAGTTCTAACGGGAAGCGATTCAAAATAAGCGTACATAAATTCAAAATAGTTTAAACCGGCTTGATCCCCTCTTTTCGTTCTTTTTCTCTTTTTCGTTCTTTTCTTAACACCATTTTTGAAATATAAATACTTACTTCATATAGGATTAAGATCGGGATTGCCACAATAACCTGACTGGCAATATCCGGAGGAGTTATAATCGCAGCCAGGATCAGTATTCCTACGATTGCAAATTTTCGGTACCGTTTTAGGGCTTCGGGCGTGACCAGTCCGATTTTTGTCAAGATATAAATTAAAATGGGCAATTCAAAGACCACGCCACTGGCCAGAGCGGTAGATCGGATTAACCCAAAATAACTATTGATATCGATATCGTTGTGTACATCGCTACTGACGGTATAATTGGCCAGGAAATTAATAGATAAGGGAGAAATCACATAATATCCAAAGAGAACGCCGGCGAAGAATAAAACAGAAGCTACGCCAATAAAACCGCGGGAGTACTTTTTTTCATCACGCGTTAATGCCGGAGAAATAAAACGCCAGAGTTCATAGAGTATATAGGGAAAGGCAACAATAAATCCGGTGGTGATGGCGGTCCAGATATGCATATTGAACTGCCCTGCCATGGTTCGGTTTTGAATCC
The DNA here is from genome assembly GCA_964495935.1 of uncultured Flavobacteriaceae bacterium. Taxonomy (GTDB): domain Bacteria; phylum Bacteroidota; class Bacteroidia; order Flavobacteriales; family Flavobacteriaceae; genus JAJYSO01. Next base: position 29,964 of record CAZBXQ010000017.1, on the reverse strand, counting down.
TAAAGGGAATTTCTTTCACGCATGCACTCTCATCCAATCCTAATGATTTGGCAATTTTACAGAGTACTTCATACGTGATGAAATCGGGTTCTTTGGGCGCAAATAATATGGAGTTGAAGATGAGGTCTTTTAATATAAAAGCCACGATCGCGACGATAAAGATTGCCAATATCGATCGAATGAGGTGCCAGCGTAAAGACTCCAGATGCTCTAAAAAAGACATTTCATTGTGGTTTGTCTTTTTTTGTGGTTTAGTTTTATTTTTGCTCATGTCTTGTTTTGCTCATATCTTAAATAATACCTTCTTGAATTAAATCATGGATGTGAACGATGCCCTTGTATTCTCCGTTTTCTTCGGCAATTAACTGGGTGATTTCATTCGATTCCAGAAGTTCTATAGCATCGACCGCCAAGGCGTTGTTGTCGATGGTTTTGGGAGATTTCCCCATAATGTCCTTCGCCGCGAGTTGCCGCACGTCGTTTTTTTGATCCGATAACATTCTGCGGATGTCCCCGTCGGTAATAATCCCAATGATTGCTCCGTTGTCGATGACCACGGTTGCCCCCAGCATTTTTTCGGTTATTTCTACAATCACTCCGGAGATGGGCGTGTCGGGTTCTACCTGTGGTTTTTCATTGCGGGCGGTAATATCGCTAATTCGTAAATATAATTTTTTCCCAAGGGCACCGCCGGGATGATATTTGGCAAAATCTTTGCTTGAAAACCCACGAAGTTTAACAAGACATACCGCAAGCGCATCGCCGATCACCATTTGTGCGGTAGTGCTGGTTGTTGGAGCTAAATTATTGGGGCAAGCCTCCTGTTCAACATGGCAGTTTAAAACATAATCGGCTTGTTCTGCCAGAAAAGAGGAGGAATTGCCGGTTATTGCGATTATTTTATTATGAAAGGCTTTGATGAACGGGACTAAAACCTTAATTTCGGGAGTGTTTCCACTTTTGGAGATACAAATAACGACATCGTTTTCTTGTATAATTCCTAAATCCCCGTGAATGGCATCGGCAGCGTGCATAAAAATGGCAGGTGTGCCTGTGGAGTTAAAAGTAGCTACGATTTTTTGTGCAATGATAGCACTTTTACCAACACCGGTGAGGATGGTACGACCTTCTGCTTGGTAGATGTATTTTACGGCCGAAACAAAGTCCTCGGTTAGATATTCATCTAACTTTTTTATGGCTTTGGCCTCGTTAAGGATGGTATTATGAGCAAAGGATAGTAAACTTTGATTATTCATTGAATATAAGTAAATTTGATTTTACCGCCACCGGAATGGACTTCTTAATGGACGGTAAAGTTAACTAAAATAATAAAGATGACTTCGACAGATGTGGATTTAAAGAGTGCACTGAAAAAGCATTTCGGTTTCGATCAATTTAAGGGACTACAGGAGAGTGTAGTGAAGAGTATCATGCAAAATCAACATACGTTTGTGATTATGCCTACCGGCGGCGGGAAATCCTTATGCTACCAGTTGCCGGCACTGATTAAAGACGGTACGGCCATTGTTATTTCTCCGTTGATTGCATTAATGAAGAATCAGGTGGATGTCCTGCGCAGTATCTCTGATCAGGAGGGAGTCGCTCATGTTTTAAATTCGTCTCTTAACAAAGGGGAGGTACGGCAAGTCATGTCGGATATTGAAAATGGAATTACAAAGCTTCTGTATGTCGCTCCCGAATCGCTGATTAAAGAAGAGTATATTGAGTTTCTAAAGGAACAAACGCTCTCTTTTCTGGCTATTGATGAGGCGCATTGTATTAGTGAATGGGGGCATGATTTTAGGCCGGAATACCGGAATATTAAAAAGATCGCAGAACAGATTAAAGAAGATATTCCCATTATTGCGCTTACCGCTACCGCCACCGAAAAAGTGCAGGACGATATTATTAAAAATCTGGGGATGGATCAGGCCAATGTATTCAAGGCTTCCTTTAACCGACCGAATTTATATTATGAGGTTCGCCCCAAGACGGCTCATGTGATTGCCGATATTACCCGATTTGTTAAGCGCAATTCGGGAAAAAGCGGAATTATCTATTGTCTGGCTCGTAAAAAGGTAGAACAATTAGCCGAGACATTGCGGGTTAATGGAGTATCTGCAGTTCCTTACCATGCCGGGTTGGAAGCCAAGGTGCGAGCCCAGCACCAAGATATGTTTTTGCGTGAAGAGGTAGATGTAGTGGTAGCCACTATCGCTTTTGGAATGGGGATAGATAAACCCGATGTACGGTTTGTGATTCATCACGATATCCCTAAGAGTATTGAAAGTTATTATCAGGAAACCGGGCGAGCAGGCCGAGATGGAGGTGAAGGACATTGTTTGGCTTTTTATTCCTATAAAGATATTGAAAAACTTGAGAAATTTATGAGCGGGAAACCCGTGGCCGAACGGGAAATAGGCCATGCTTTGTTGCAGGATGTGGTAGCCTATGCCGAAACTTCTATGAGTCGCCGCAAGTTTATTCTCCATTACTTTGGAGAAGATTTTGATGAGGTCAATGGAGAGGGAGCCGATATGGACGATAATATTCGTTATCCCAAGCCCAAACACGAAGCTGTTAAAGAGGCTAAACTTCTGGTTAAAGGGGTAAAGGAAACCAACCAATTGTTTAAGGCTCGAAATGTGGTTAATGCATTGTTGGGAAAAACCAATGCCCTACTGAAATCTCACAAGACCAAAACACTTTCGATTTACGGGGAAGGAAAATACAAATCACGAGAATATTGGATGGCCTTGCTGCGTCAAATGTTGGTGGCCGGACTTCTGCGAAAGGATATTGAATCCTATGGTGTAATCCGACTTTCTGATAAAAGTGAGGATTTTCTGAAGAACGGGAAAAGTTTTATGATGTCTGAAGATCATCAATTTGAAGAGGAGGAGAAGGATCAATTCATAGGGCGTTCGGGGGCTGTTGCCGATGAGGTTTTGATGCGGATGTTAAAGGATTTGCGAAAAAAGGTGAGTCGCCAAAAGAGTTTGCCGCCGTATGTTATTTTTCAGGAACCTTCACTGGAGGATATGGCCCTGAAATATCCGACGACGATGGAAGAATTGACAAATATCCAAGGCGTTGGTGAAGGGAAGGCAAGAAAGTTCGGCAAGCCTTTCATCGCCTTGATAAGCCGTTATGTAGAAGAAAACGATATCACCCGTCCCGATGATTTAGTGGTAAAATCAACGGGTGCTAATAGCAGCTTAAAACTATATATTATTCAGTCGATTGATAGAAAGTTGCCGTTGGAAGATATTGCAAATTCAAAGGGGATCTCGATGGATGATTTGATTCAGGAAATGGAAGCCATTGTCTATAGCGGTACGAAACTGAATATTAGTTATATTCTGGACGAGATCTTGGATGAATATGATTTTGAAGATTTACAGGATTATTTTATGGAGGTCGATGACGACAATATTAACGATGCCCTGGAAGAATTTGAAGGTGATTATGAAGAAGAGGAACTTCGTTTATATCGCATGAAATTTATCAGTGAAGTGGCAAATTAACATAGAGGTGGTTTAAACTTTTGGGATTGAAGCGAAAAATAGAGATTATTGTTCCAGGTAACGGCTTTTTTGTAGAGCATAGCCGTAGCTACGGTCGAAAAAAAGATTAAATCTGGAGCAATAAGATCATTTTGCAGCCAATTTTTGAAAGTTTAAATGACCTCATTACGTTATTCTCATGGATAAAGCAAATGACTTGAGCTTTTTTAGGGAAAAATTGATTTGAACTTTAGTCGAAGGAGCAGCGGTACTCGCAGAATCGGGGTTACTTCTTCTTTAGGCTGTCCTCATATTCGATGATGAAGACATCTTCGTTGTCCCTTTTCATAAAATACTGCTCCCGGGCATAACGTTCTAATCCTTCTTCATCCTGAAGCTGCTCGATGATCTTGCGGTCATGATTAATTTCCGTTTGATAGTAGGCTTTGTTGCTCTTTAGTTTTTTGATCTCACCGGACAGTTCTCGTTGAACCAGCCAAGAATTACTGTCAAAAAAAAGCATCCAGATTCCAAAAGCAAAAATGACCAAGACATATTTATTGCCAAGAACCTTAAACCATCGTCTTTTTTTAAGCGTTGACCAATCCATGGTGCTAAAATACTAAAAATTAAAATGTACTCCCGTTCTTATTCTTTTTTCTGCGGGAAGATTCCCTTTCTTCTTTTGGTGATGGCAAACAGAAAAATAAAAAGACTCATAAATCCGGCGATACGGGCGATATAATCCCCGTGTCGTGTATAAAAGGTGATTTTTTCGTTGGGATGAATGGTTCCTCTGAGGGTTGTTCTTATGTCATATTGAGTTTGCGATTCGATTTCTCCTTTTTGATTGATGAAAGCTGATATTCCGGTATTGGCACTGCGGGCAATATCCCGTCGGTTTTCGATGGCCCGCAAACGTGCGTAACTGAGATGCTGTTTATGTCCTTGCGTGTTTTTCCACCAGGCATCGTTGGTAATAATAGATAGAAATTGAGCCCCGTTTTGTACATATCCGTTTACAAATTGTCCATAAACCGATTCATAGCAAATGATGGGCCCCGTGGTTTGGCCGTCGTCAAAACTGAAGGAGCTTCGGAAGTCCTGAGTTGTCTTTTTAGCCACGGTGCCTCCCAGGTCAATCATGATGTCTCCCAGAATGGGTTTTAAAACTTTTTGATAAGGAAAGGTTTCCACCCCGACAACCAATTTTGTTTTGTTATAAAACTGGTCTTTGTGCTGAGGAGAGAGCAGGAATGCAGAATTGTAGTCGTTGAGCCAGAGCCCGGGACGAAGGAAGTTGGTTTGTGGTTGAACACTATCTTTATTGTAAATCAAATCGTAAAAAGAGATGCCCGATAAAAAACTGGTATGAGGATGCCTTCTCAAGAGTTCTTCTCCATATTGATAGGCAAACGATTGATGGAAATAAATCCGTTCGGTTCCATCGGCAAAGACGGTTTCCGGAGCGACGACCAATTTGGTAGAATCGGTGATGTTTTTATCGGTCATATTGAGCAGAAGCTCTCCGATTTCCTCATCATCCAAACTGTACTTCTGATTATAGGGATCGATATTCGGTTGTAAAAGGAGCACTTCAAAATTATTATCGGCGGGAATGGAGTAATTTGCCAAAATGATTTGTGATATACCGATAGGAATTCCGATTATCAGTACCACTTTTAGGAGGCCTCGGTAGAGAATCCCGCGATCTTTATGCCGGCGATAGAGAAGAATTGATTTAAAGACGATAAGATTGGTAAGCCATATCCAGAGTGTACCACCAAAAGTACCCGTATATTCATACCACTGGATCCAGCCGATATATTCTGAAAATCCATTTCCCAAGTTGAGCCAGGGCCAGGAAAAATCCCAGTGTAAATGCAGATATTCGAAGCAAATCCATAGGGTTGTAAGGAAAACGACCGAAGTGGTGAAAGCGGTGCGTTTTGCAATATGATGGTAAAACAGGAACACCGTACTCATAAACAGGGTGTTCAGGAGGATGGCAGCCGCCATTCCGGAAGCGGTGGAATAGTAGATCCAATAGGTGGTGATGAGATTCCAGACCAGGAATCCGAGGTAACTCCAGCCGAAGATTTGAGCAGCTCCAAATTTTCTGGGATTTGTACGGATTTTAAATTCAATAAGAAGTAAAGGAACGAAACCCAAGAATAGAAAAAGAGGAAAGCCGTAAGTGGGCCAGCCCAACGCCAGTAACCCTCCGGAAAGTAAGGCCAAAAATAATTTTTTCATCCTATTGGGAGGTGTGGGGTTTGGTTTGAAGCTTCGAATTTAGAAATAAAAAAACATACGAAGGACATCGCCTTGGTATGTTTTTTCAAGTGTTATTCGCTGGCGCTCTCTTTAGGCCAGAACTTCATCTTCCTGCTTTGCTTTTTTTTGATCTTTTAAATCTTTAAAGTATCCGTAAATCCAGTAGGGTAGAATACTCACTAAGAACATCATGATCCAAAATCCTGCCGTAGCGATAATGGCAAATATCATAAACCCGAGATATTGTTGAAACGTAATCATAATAATCCTTTGTAATTTTTTTCAAAGATAAAGGTTTCTTCAGGAATACACACCCCAAATTCTTTATTTAAAATGATTTTTAATAAACGGGAGAAGGAGCCTGTTCGGCCTTTTTGGACGTGGTTCTTTTTTGGGTTTTAAGCCCGATTTATAAAAAATATTAATCAGAAGTTAGTATTATTGCATGATTCACCCGCGTTCTTTATGAATAGAATAAAAGCCTTTATTCCTAATTTTTTAACCTTATGTAATCTGTTATCGGGTTGTATAGCGGTTATTCTGGCTGTGCAAAATCATTTGGTTTATGCTACACTCTTTGTGGGAATAGGTATTCTTTTTGATTTTTTTGACGGTTTTTCGGCGCGTTTACTGGGGGTTTCCGGAGAACTGGGGAAACAATTGGACTCCCTGGCCGATTTAATCACCAGTGGGCTGGTTCCCGGAATCGTGATGGTACAACTCATTGCCCAATCTCTGGGAGGCAGCAGTGCAATCTATGTGTATAACTGGGAGACCCGGCCGTCCTTTTATTTTGGCTTGCCGGTGTTGTCTTTATGGGGGCTCTTGATAACATTGGCATCGGCCTATCGATTGGCTAATTTCAATTTGGATACCCGGCAAACCACCGATTTTATAGGATTGCCCACACCGGCCAATACCATTCTTATTTTGAGTTTGCCCCTTATGGAGGCCTATCAGGATCTGCCGCGAGCCACAACATATTTGCTGAATCCCTGGGTACTTATTGGTTTGACCCTGCTCAGTAGCATTTTGCTTAATGTAGAACTTCGAATGTTCAGCTTAAAATTTAAAGGGTGGACGGTTCGGAAGAATTGGTTTCGGTATGGGTTTTTGATATTTGCCGTTTTAACCTTGTTGTTTTTGCAATTTTTGGGACTGCCACTTATTATATTGGTGTATATTTTCTTTTCGGCCGTTTTGGATTACCTGGAAGTACGGTAGAAAATCATTGAATTTTTAAATTTTCATTTTGACTTTTGCAGCGTTAAAACCATTTTTAGAAGAGAAAGTTCAATACTATAATCAACCGGAATTTATCGCTACCGATCCGATTTTGATCCCTTATCAATTTGAGCGTAAAGAAGATATTGAGATTGCCGCATTTTTAACAGCTACGATAGCTTGGGGGAGACGGGAGATCATCTTGAGAAATGCACAAAAAATGATGGATATGATGGGAAATGCTCCTGCTGATTTCGTTCGGAATGCTTCTGCTGCGGAATGCATATCCCTGAAAGGATCGGTACACCGCACTTTTCAATATGTAGATTTTCAATATTTTATTCGGGGGTTGCGGCATCTGTATGAGAATTATGGGGGATTGGAAGGTGTTTTTGAAAAATTCAGTACTACGACTTCCACGCAACCGGCAATACATCAATTTAAAAAGCTGTTTTTTGAGTTACCGCATCAACGTCGCACCGAAAAACATGTAAGTGATCCCTTTAAAAATTCGGCGGCCAAACGTATTAATATGTTTTTGCGATGGATGGTACGACGAGACCCTAACGGCGTTGATTTTGGGTTGTGGAAAGGTATCGAGCCATCGGCATTATCCTGTCCGTTGGATGTTCATAGCGGTAATATTGCCCGTAAATTAGGCTTGTTGAAACGAAAGCAGAACGATGCAAAAGCAGTACGTGAACTCGATGCCGCTTTACGCCGTATGGATCCTGAAGATCCTGTTAAATATGATTTTGCACTCTTTGGGTTGGGCGTTTTTGAAGGATTCTAAAAACATCTATAAATTGCGCGTTAAGGCGAACTTAAAATTTGTAAATTTGGATATCTTTGCAGTTTATGGAAAACCCGGGAATAACACATAACGAAAAAGAGCGCTTGGCGGCCTTGGAGGAGATGGAGATCCTTGATACTTCTACCGAAAAACAATACGATAATATCACCGAATTGGCGGCTTATATTTGTGATACTCCTATTGCTCTTATCAATTTGGTAGCCCAAGATCGGCAGTGGACGAAGTCCCGTTACGGCTGTGATTTTACGGGATCTTCACGAGAGACTTCGTTTTGTGGTCATGCCATTTTACGACCCCATGAATTGATGGAGGTGGAAGATGCCCGGGAAGATGTCCGATTTCATGACAATCCCATGGTGCTGACAAAAAAGGATCCCATTATCTTTTATGCGGGATATCCGTTGAAGGACTCTTTTGGTCACGTTTTTGGAACCCTTTGTATCATTGACCATAAACCCCGCCGTTTGGATAAACGACAAAAGAAAGCTTTAAAGACCCTGGGGAGCCAGGTGGAAGCCTTACTGGAATTACGACTGAAAAACAATCAGCTTGAAAAGTCAAAGTCCAATTTGAAATATCATAATGATCTGTTAAAAGATTTTGCGGGAACCGTTTCACACGACTTGAAAATGCCTTTGTCAAATACGATTTTGACAGTCGATATCTTAAAGAAGCAATATGCCGATAAGCTGGATAAAAAGGCACTGGATTATTTAGACCGTCTCAAGCAATCTTCTTTTGGAATGAGTGATTATATCTCTACCATTTTAAAATATTATGAAACCGAAAATATTTCCTCCTTAGATTATTCAAAAAATCCCTTCGGCTTAAAAGAATTCTTGGAGGATATTATTGATATGCTTAATATAGAAGAGGATTGTGAGATTAATCTTCCGGAGAAGAATTTTGATTTGATTTGTAATCGCAGTGCGCTGGAACAAGTTTTTTTAAACTTACTGGGCAACAGTCTCAAGTACAACGATAAGAAAAAAACAAGAATTACCATACAAGCCCGAGAATATGATACCTTTTATGCCTTTTCGGTTACCGATAATGGAATGGGAATTCCGAAGGAAAAACAGGAAACGGTTTTCAATCTATTCTCAATTGCGGCAGAACAGGATAAAACCGGAAAAAAAGGACACGGGATCGGCCTCTCCACGGTAAAAAAAATTGTCGAAAAGCTGGGAGGAAAGATCAAACTTACTTCAGAACCCGGAGAATTCACTACTTTTGAATTTACCATCCAAAAGCCGGAGGTTAAGGATTGAGGATAACCTTTCGTTTTTGGGATGTCCCGCAATGGACGTTTCTCAACAGATATCCGTAATATGCAGTTTAAGAATCCGGAGTTTTTATGGGCCCTTTTCTTCCTGTTGATCCCCCTTATTATTCATCTTTTTCGGTTTAGACGATTTAAAACGGAATTCTTTACCAATGTCAAGTTTCTGCAAGAGATTACACAAAAATCCAGAAGGAGTTCACAATTGAAAAAATGGTTGGTTTTGGGAGCTCGCCTGCTGGCATTGGGAGCCTTGATTTTGGCCTTTGCACAGCCCTATCGCTCTCATGATGCAACGTATTGGAAGCCCGATAAAACGATAATTTATATTGATAATTCGCTGAGTATGCAGCAACGAGGGGAGCGTGGAGAATTGTTGAAAGAGGCGGTTCAGGAAGTTGTGCAGGCTGTTCCCGAAGACCGGCTCGTTACGGTAATGACAAATGATCGGGTATATCGGGAAGCCCCGCTGGGAGAGCTTAAAAACGAATTATTGAAAATTAATTACTCCATAGCCTCCGATGATTTCAATACGATCCTGCTAAAGGCTAAAAATTTATATTCAAAAACGAGGCAAAAAAGAAACCAACTGATTGTAATATCAGATTTTCAGAAAAAGAATTTTGATACTCCCATTAAGGCTGATTCTACACTTCAACTTCATTTTATCCGGCTGAAAGCCAGAGAAACCCCAAATATTAGTGTGGATAGCCTGAGAATCGAAAATACGGATGCTCAAACCACTAATTTAACCGCTTTTCTTTCTTCTTCTCAAGAGGTGAGTCAAAGTATTCCCGTTGATGTATATAATGAAACCGATTTATTTGCCAAAAATACAGCACACTTCGAAGGGACTGAAAGTGCTGAAGTTCGTTTTTCCCTACCTCGCGATCAGGAAATCAAAAAAGGGAGATTAAGAATTGCCGATAAGCAGTTACGATTTGATAATACCTACTATTTTACGCTTCAACAAAACCGGCAGATCCGAGTGCTGTCGTTAAGTGAGCATGCCGATAATCAAGATTTCATACGTAAAATTTTTGGAAGGGAAATGTTTGAGGTGGAGCAACAACAACTCGATAATCTGAATTACACCTCATTTGGAGAAGCCGATTTTATCATTTTAAATGAATTGCGACGGTTGCCGTCCGGAATTTCTACGATCTTAAAAAATCATTTGGATGACGGAGGCACAATTGCGATTATTCCGGGTGCAAAAGCGGATATAGAAAATTATAATCAGCTCTTGCTTCATCTGGGATTGGGAGGGTATGAAGAATTTCGTGTACAGCCGGTCAAAATTTCGGAAATTAATTTTTCTCATCCTTTATATACCGGTGTTTTTGAAGATCAGGTTGAAAATTTTCAATATCCGGAGGTTAACGGTTATTACCCTTACAGGCATGGGGTGTCAATCTTGAGCTTTAATAATGGTGATGTATTTTTGTCCGGGCAAGGGACGGTCTATCTTTTTACGACTCCCTTGAATAATAAAACGACAAATTTTAAACAATCGCCATTAATTGTTCCTACTTTTTATAATATGGGATTGCAGAGCTCCAAGTTGCCGCAATTAGCCTATACGATTGGGCGACGGCAAAAAGTAGATATAAAGGTAACCCTACGGGGAGATGAGGTGATTCATTTGAAAAAAGGAGATGAAGATATTATTCCTGCGCAACGGCGGTTTAATGCCAAAGTGGAACTTGATCTTAGTCGTGCTCCTGAAGAGGCCGGTTTGTATAGTATGGAGGCCCGGGGAGAAAATTTGGGAGTCCTGGCATTTAATGCATCCCGTACGGAAAGTGATTTGCGATTTCAAGATTTCCGGAGTGAAAAATCAGTACACCTGAGCTCAGATTTAAAGCAACTCATAGAAACCGAAGAATATAAACAGAACGAAGATTCGTATTGGAAATGGTTTGTTACTTTTGCATTGGTATTTGCACTGGGAGAATTTTTGTTGCTGAGATACTTAAAATGATGGGGGAGGAATGGGACGTAACTAATTGTAGAAATAAAAATAGCCGATAATGGCCGAAAATAAGATTGTTAAAGAAGGAAAGAATATGGCAATAACGGCCTACTTTACCTTTGTCGGAACCCTGATTGCCTGGAGTATGAATGCCGATAATACGGGAGGCCGGAAAAAAAATGCTTTTGCTTCTTTTCATATTCGACAGAATATCGGACTGAATATTACCTTTATTGTTCTGGGGATTTTGGTTTCGGGAGCTAATAGTATGATGGTAACCATTCCCTTTTGGGTATTTTTTGCGGTCTTATGGGGCTTTGGTCTGATGGGAGCACTGGCAGGAAAACTTTCGGTAATACCCTTGTTGGGAACTTATTTTCAAAAATGGTTTAAAGGAATGGCCTGATGAACTTATATGATAATCTATCGTTAAACTACGTGGTTCGGCCCTCTTCTATACAGGAAGGAGCGGCTCCCGTGATGATTATGGTACACGGGTATGGAAGCCATGAAAAGGATTTGTTTTCATTTGCTCCTCAAATCGATGAGTCCTATGTGGTAGTGTCGGTACAGGCACCTTTTACGCTTACTCCTTTTGGTTATGCGTGGTATGCTATAGAATATGATCCTGATAACCACAAATTTATCAATACTGAACAGGCTTTGCAGTCTCGGGATTTAATCGTGAAGTTTATTGGGGAGGTTGTTGAAAAATTTAAGGTCGATAAGAATGACGTTACGCTGATGGGGTTTAGCCAGGGTGCGATTTTGAGCTATGCGGTGGCCTTATCTTTTCCAAAACGGATTAGAAGAGTGGTGGCAATGAGTGGTTATATTGACAAAGATTTGTTGAAATCCGGTTACGAAACCTCAGATTTTTCCCATTTGGAGATGTTCTGCTCGCATGGTTCAGAAGACGAGGTGGTTCCGGTTGCCTGGGATCGAAAGACCCAACCTTTTTTGGAAGATTTGGGAATCAAAAATACGTATAGAGAATACCCTGTGGGGCATGGCGTCTCGCAAGAGAATTTAGGGTCGGTTTTGAATTGGTTAAAGAAATAGAAAATGGCAGAAGATTTAAAGGTTATAACAGGTACAAAGGAGGAGCAATACCAATCTTTGTTGCCGCAGGTACAAGCACTATTGGAAGGAGAACAGGATCAAATGGCTAATCTGGCCAATTTGTCGGCGGCTTTAAAACAGCAGTTTAATTGGTTTTGGGTAGGGTTTTATAGAGTCTGCAAGGACGAACTCATAGTGGGGCCGTTTCAGGGGCCGGTCGCTTGTACCCGTATCCAAAAAGGACGCGGGGTTTGTGGTGAAAGCTGGGCTCAGGAGAAAACCATGATTGTGGATAATGTCAATGAATTTCCGGGTCATATTGCGTGTAATACAAGTTCTCGATCGGAGATCGTGATTCCTGTTAAGAAAGATGGAAAAGTGGTTATGGTGCTGGACATTGATAGTGATCGCTTCAATCAATTTGATGCCGTTGATGAGCGGTATCTAAAGGAGATCATCCGGTTTTTATAGGATCTTTTTACCTCTTTAATGATTGTATAATACTCCGTCTTTGGTGTCAAATTGCAATTGGTTATTTTCATCTAAATAATAGGAGATAAGAGCCTCTCCCCAGAAAACACCATCAGTAAATTCGGCAATAATCCAACGGTTATTCAGGATTTTGATACGGTTGATATGCATGGCGCGCCCATGTTCTGCTGCATAAGGGATAAGGGGGTTGTCTTGTCGGGGTTTGTTTTTGGCAATGAGTTGACGTTCAATTTCCGTTGCCAAAGAATCCACATCGATATCCTGATCTTCAAAGAATTCCTTGGCATTGGTATTGCTTTGTAGGGTAAATCCATCACCTTTTCCTTCTTCAGAAATAACTTTATAACTTTCTAAATCGGCTTCTACGGAATGCAGATGCTCTTCAAGTTCGGCAATTTCCTTTTCTTTTGCTTCAGAATAGCGTTTGGTGTTGACAAACTGGAAAATCGAATACAGGAAAGCAAAAATGAAGAGATATAAAAAGATACGAGCTTTCATGAGCAGGTTATTTTGAGGTTGTCGTAGGCAAGATGCACATTTTCGGGGAGCTGTCTTTCGATTTCATCATGAAATCCCAAATAATGACTGATGTGGGTAATATAGGCCTTCTCCGGATTAATTTTTTCAATAAAGGCCAAGGCTTCTTGGAGATTGAAATGTCCGGCATGAGGTTCTTTCCGAACGGCATTGACAACGATGATTTGAGAACCTTTTATTTTTTCTACTTCTTGGTCAGGTACGGTTTTAGCATCGGTAATATAGGTGAAATCACCAAAGCGATAGCCCAGAATAGGGAGCTTCCCATGGAGAACCTGGATGGGTATAATAGGGACTCCTCCTATTTTGAGAGACTCATTTATAATTTCATGGATTTCTACCGCAGGTGCCAATGCATAGCGATGATGAGGATCAAAAATATAAGAAAAACGACTTTTTAGAGCTTTGATAACCCGGTGATCAGCATAAATCGGGATAGTACCCTGCCGGAAGCCGAAAGCGCGAACCTCATCGAAGCCGATGACATGATCGGTGTGCTCATGTGTAAAGAAGATTCCACTAATGTAGTCAACCTGATGAGTGAGGAGTTGTTGTCGGAAATCGGGTCCGCAGTCAATGACAAATTTATAATCTTCCCATTCAATTAGGGCAGAGGTTCGCAGGCGTTTGTCTTTAGGGTTTGTACTTCGGCATACCGGATCATCATTGCCCAATACCGGAATCCCCAAAGATCCCCCTGTTCCTAAAAAAGTGATTTGCACGTTTGTGGTTTTTTACAAAAGTAAAACTAATTTTTCGGGTTCAGGAGGGTTATCTGTATATTTGGAAAACGAAGTAAAAATATAAAGAATACCTATTTTATGGCCATTACAATTATGGGGGACCGCGGGGTTGAAGACTTTCCCTCTACCGAGCAAAAAGCACTCCGTATCAATTTGAATAAGAGTATTTTTGGAACCTTTTCCGAAATTGGTGCGGGGCAAGAGACCGTCCGTAATTTTTTTGCTGTCGGCGGGGCTTCCCGAACTATTGCGAAGGCCGTAAGTGCCTATGGAAAAGAGTTTAGTGATGCCATATACGGGCATGAGGAAGATGGACGTTATGTGACGGAATCCCGCTTGCGTAAGATGTTATCCTATGAGTTGGAATTAGTAGAAGAGCGCATTGATCGTAAACAACATGAAGACAAGTTGTTTTTTAGCTTTGCAAACACCGTTGCAACGATTGACTACCGCAAGAAATATAAGGGACACGGCTGGGTTGGATTGCGTTATCAAACCAAACCGGACGAAGCCTATAGTGAAATTGTTTTACACGTTCGTTTTCATGAAAACAAAGCTTCCTATCAGCAGAATACGTTGGGAACCTTGGGCGTTAACCTGATTTATTATGCCTATTATCACTATGACGCTCCGCGAAGTCTATTAAAACATCTTTATGATCATATTGACAAGGATTTATTAGAAATCGATACCATCAATTTTTCAGGCCCCTGTTTTGAAGGGGTGGATAACCGCTTGATGAGCCTGCAACTGGTAAGAAACGGGATGACCGATGCCGTAATGTTTGCCCCCGATGGCCATAATATGTTGATATCTGATGAGCTGTATAATAAAAATGTCTTGGCCATCCGGGGGAGTTTCCGACCGGTCACCAAGGTTAATATGGATATCTATGAACGTTCACGAGAGCGTTTTCTAAAGGAGGAAGGAGTTCATGAAGAAAATACAATGAGTATTTTTGAAATGACCTTACATAATTTACGGGCCGATGGAAGTATCGACGAAAAAGATTTTATCGACCGTGCCGATCTGCTCTGTGCCATGGGACAAACGGTAATGATTTCTACCTTTAAAGAGTATTATCGATTAGTTGAATATCTTAATCGGTATAGTGATGCCAAAAAGGTGCTGGCGATGGGAGTCGATAATTTAATCTATATTTTTGATGAACACTATTATAATGATTTGACCGGAGGAACCCTGGAGGCCTTTGGGAAACTGTTTTCCGATAACCTGAAAATTTATCTCTATCCGTTTAAAAATCAGGAAACCGGGGAGATTACCAACAGTAATAACCTGAAAGTACCCAAGGAAATGCATGAGTTATACAAGTATTTCAAACACAACGGAAAGTTTGTTGATATTGACGATTATCATAAAGAATATTTGGACATCTTTTCGCGTCAGGTGTTAAAAATGATTTCGAAAGGGGAAAAAGGCTGGGAAGAGAAACTGCCGGAGAATGTAACAAGACTGATTAAAGAAAAGGAGCTTTTTGGGTATAACAGCCGAGTTGCGGAGTAGAAAGTACCCGAACTTGTAGAGGCCATTTAAATTTTCCGGAGAGCAGGATTCGGTATCACAAAAATGGCAGATCGTTTTAAAAAATTTGCATGAAAGTAAGATTCTATCTGGCGGTAATGGGGGCCTTTTTTATTTATGGGTTGATGAGCCTCCCGTTAAAGGCAATAGATACTTATAATGCACTGGATATTTTACTCTCACGGGTTTCTTTCTCCGCGGTTTTGATCGTGTTGTTCAGTCTGTTTTTTAGGAAGAAGGCCAGTCTTCATGCACTCGCGCTTTTTCGAGGTTTTACGCCAAAAGTGAGAAGACGCTTATGGATTGTTAATATCGCCAGTTCGGCAGCCTTGGCGATGAATTGGTATCTTTTTATCTATGTCATGAACAATGTGAGTGTTAATGCGACCTCGCTGGCCTATATGATTTGCCCGATTATTACCACGGTTTTGGCCTTTATTTTTTTAAAAGATCGGTTGAGCCGGCTTCAGTGGGTTGCCGTGATTTTGAGTCTGATAAGTTGCGTTATGCTTACGTTTGGCAATTATATCGACTTCTTTTACAGTTTTGCGGTAGGGCTTTCCTATGCCGTTTATCTGGTATTGCAAAAGAATAATAATCAACTGGATCGTTTTTTTACGTTGGCTTTTCAGATTGTAGTCGCGGCTGTCCTGCTGTCTCCATTATATACCCATGTACACACTATTCCCGTAAAAGGGGAGTTTTATTACACAATTCTTGTGTTAATAGCGGTAGGATTTACTATTATCCCGATGTATATGAATGTTTTTGCACTCGATGGGCTGACTTCTTCCGAGGCCGGAATTTTTATTTACCTCAATCCCATTTTGAGTTTTATTTTGGCTCTCCTTTACTTCAAGGAAGAAATGAGTCTTTTGAAAATTATTGCCTATTCGATTGTTTTCTTCTCGGTGATTTTGTTTAATCTGGAAACGCTTATAAAGTTGCGGCACCGGCATCATAAAACGGCGTTGAGGGAAGTTTGAAATTGAACTTGAAGTCGAACTTGAACTTGAAGTGATCAAACCTCCGAGGTTTTTATGGGGGTGAAGATAAACCTCGGAGGTTTTCAATACATCTAAAGTCTTGGCACTAATGTCTATTCCAATAATAATATTTCTCATAACTTTGTAAAAGTTTAGAAGATTGCAGAGAAAACTATCAATAATTCAATTCCTTTATAATGGGCTTTATGTCCCGAATTTCTATTTGAAATTTTGATAGTGGGGAAGTTTAAGTCTGTATCGAGTTATAGGCATTTATATCCTGGAACTTGTAAATAGTTTACTTAAACTTCCCTCTCTCAATCCAATAATTTATCCGTTTTTATTTCCACTAAAATACACTTTACAAGTCTAAAGGAAATTGAACTGGAATTTGACTTTTGAAATTGAAAATCTAAAATCTCCAATCGTTAATCGTATAATCGGTTATTTGTTGTTCGTGTTATGGGTAAAACTTCAGTTCTTTTGGGGAAGGCTACAAACTCCGCGAACTCTGTGGATACTCTGTGGACTCTGCGGTTAAAAAATGAAGGGAGTGATTAGTGGGGAGTGGGGAGAGTTAGTGTGATAAAAATTTGAAATCAAAAATCTCCAATCGTCAATCGTATAATCGGTTAATTGGTTATTTGGTTAATTGTTGTTCGTGTTACGGATAAAACTTCAGTTCTTTTAGGGAAGGCTACAAACTCTGTGAACTCTGCGGTTAAAAAATGAGAGGAGTGATTAGTGGGGAGTGGGGAGAGTTAGTGTGATAAAAAT
The DNA here is from genome assembly GCA_964495935.1 of uncultured Flavobacteriaceae bacterium. GTDB lineage: Bacteria > Bacteroidota > Bacteroidia > Flavobacteriales > Flavobacteriaceae > JAJYSO01. The sequence continues at coordinate 12,747 of CAZBXQ010000017.1, read as the reverse complement.
TTGAAATCAAAAATCTCCAATCGTTAATCGTATAATCGGTTATTTGTTTAATTGGTTATTTGTTGTTCGTGTTATGGGTAAAACTTCAGTTCTTTTGGGGAAGGCTACAAACTCTGTGAACTCTGCGGTTAAAAAATGAGGGGAGTGATTAGTGGGGAGAGAAATTGAACTTGATTTGAAATCAAACTCGAGTTAAAAAGAAATTTTTTTCAAATTTGGTAAATATCACTCCTCCTTGGGGAACTTGTTCTCAACGATTATTGGAGTAAAATCCGCATTTCAAATCCAGCTTTATCAGTGCTAACCAAAAAGATCTAACTGTATAGAGTGACTGTGAAATCTATGAATGTAATGGGGAGTGCGATTCCTGACTAAAAGTAGCCTTCTTGTTATTTTTTTCGGAGTGGTTTGTCATTTCTCTTTCGTCGAAATCTTTTTCCTGTTTATGGATTAAGGGCTCTCACTGCGAGATGCCATTTTTAGGATATTGCCAATTCAAATTATATCTGGTATTCAAAAAACACAACTAATGAATTATCAATTAGTTACGAAAGTAGTTAGATATGATCGTATTCAAAAAATATGGAAATACAACAAAACTGAAAAGAAAAGTGCCCGGAGCGGGAGTTGAACCCGCACGCCCTAACGGACACATGACCCTCAACCATGCCTGTCTACCAATTCCAGCACCCGGGCGTAGACATGAATTCGACTTGAGAAAAAACGAGGGGAATTTTTTTAATTAAATTCCCCCGATTGAAGTGATCTGGCCGGGGCTCGAACCCGGGACCATCTCCTTAAAAGGGAGATGCTCTACCAACTGAGCTACCAGATCTTTATTATTACGGGTGCAAATATAATATCCTTTTTGAATCTATCAAGAGAAATTCCTATAAATTTGAAAAAATAATGAATACGATAAAGGAGCTTTATTATGATCGTTGTACTCTGTGGTTATATGGGGAGTGGGAAGACCTTGATAGGTAAAAAAACAGCCCGAAAATTGAATTTTCCTTTCCTTGATTTGGACGATGAAATCGAACATCGGGAAGGACTTCGTATTCCCGAAATTTTTCAACAAGGAGGAGAAATTAGATTTAGAAAGTTGGAGGCCGAGGTGCTGCAATCCTGTCTGAATCGGGAGGATGATCTGGTGCTATCGTTAGGCGGGGGAACGCCTTGCTACGGTAAGAATATGGAATTGTTGAAAAATCACAAAAATACCCTTCTGTTCTATCTCAAAGTGAATATAGAAACGCTTACTACCCGGTTATTCAGAGAAAAAGAATCCCGTCCGTTAATCCGCGAAATTGAAACCCCAGAAAAATTAAATGATTTTATTCGAAAACATTTGTTTGAACGCCAGTTTTTCTATTATCAAAGCGATATTACCATTGATAGTTCAGCACTTCCGATCGATGAAGCTGTAGAGGAAATATACGACCTGGTTAGGGATCGTCGGGAATGGTTTAAAAAATAGAAGTATCGCTCAAAACCGTCAGTTCCTCGAGGGCGCGCATTCCTTTTTTTGAATTTCCTTTTTTGTTGAGTAAGGGAGACCAAACGGCTACCGCATACCGACTGGGGCAAACTGCCGTGATTCCACCGCCAACCCCGCTTTTCCCGGGTAATCCGACGCGATAGGTGAACTCTCCTGCTTCGTCATAGAAGCCGCAAGTTTGCATTAAGGCGTTAATTCGCTTTACCAGAAGTTCGGGGATGACCTCTTCTTCTCGATGTAATTTATTCCCTTTATTGGCGAAGACCATAAAAGCCTTCGCCAGTTGTTCGCAGGACATGGCCAACGAACATTGATGGAAATAGAAATCCAGAATTTCTTCGGCATCATTTTGAATATTGCCTAGCGATTTGATATAGTTTACCATGGCTCGATTGCGATATCCGTTTTCTGCTTCAGACTGCATAACGTTATGATCAAAATCTATGGATGAGTCCTCTGTTAGATGGCGTACAAATTTTAAAAACTCGGCCTTGGGGTCGTGGTAATGATTGACAAGAATATCGGCAATTACCAGAGCTCCGGCATTAATAAAAGGATTCCTGGGAATCCCGTTGTCGCGTTCCAGCTCCGATAGGGAGTTAAAAGAATTTCCCGAAGGTTCGACATTAATCCGTTCCCAGATTTTGTCGCCCACGTGCGTCCATGCAAGGCTTAACGTAAAAACTTTGGTAATACTTTGTACCGAAAAAAGTTCTTTACTGTCTCCAAAAAAGTGGTGATTCCCCTCGACATCATAGAGATGCATTCCAAATTTGTCTTTGGGAATACCGGCCAGTTGCGGGATGTAATCCGGCATTTCTCCGCCCAGATCAGCGGGAGTTAAATCATCTTCTATAATATTCAGGATTTTTGAATAATCCATACCTCTAATCACTTTTTTGTTCTTGCTACCCGATTTTCCTATGTAAATAAATCTGAGCCTTCGGGAAGTATGGATAATGTTTTACGATTAATGAACAGCATCCTTCCTGAAAGCTAATACAAGAGCACTATAAGGGCAGCGGTTATCAGTTATAAGCTGCAACGATGGAAATCGCTGTTCAAAAGTACATAAAATTACGGCTTTCCGGAGGGTTTTATAAAATGAGGTCATTTAAACTTTCAAAAATGGGTTGCAAAATGACCTTATTGCTCCAGATTTAGTCCTTTTTTCGACCGTAGCTATAGCTATGCTCTACAAAAAAGCCGTCATTTGGTAACAATAATTTCTATTTTTCGCTTCAATCTCAAAATTTTAAACCATCTCACTGAAAAAAAGGCCTGTGCAAAAGATCAATGGAAACCCTTCATAAATACTGTCTAAAAAGCTTTTGGAACTCTACTGTAGTGGAGCGCTATTGCTTTAATGAAAAGCCCTGTTCCAGCCGGATCAGCCGATTGCGTTGAATCAGATAGATAAGGGGAGTAATGGGCGGAAATAGGAATAAAGAAATAATCCAAAAGATTCTATGATAGAACCTGTGAGAAAGCATATCGGCAAAAATAAGAAGCCAAGCGGTAAAGGATACAACAAAACCGGTCAGGGATAAACTGTCAGAAAGTGGTTCCTCAAATATTTTAAACGAGATTCCTGTTAGAAACGATAAAAAGCTTGTAATGGTCAGGATCCAGACAATCCGTGAATTGATTCTAAAACTGTAGCCCTCCATAGCATGCTGGTTTTCTGCAATATAATAATATTTCCGTAAAAATTGATTGAACTGTTTTCGGTTTTAAAATAATGTTTGAGGATCGTATCTCGTTTTGCATGATGCCACAGTTTATTAGATCGAATTTCAATCCGTGTTTCGGAGTCGCTCATTAAAATATCCGGTTTTTTCTTTAGAATCTGGAGAAACTTCAGGTATTCGGGTAGCTTTTCCCGTAGGATTAAAAAATGAAAAATGTAGATATTCAGTACTTTACGCCCATAAGATAGTTTTTTTAATGCTTTAGAAGCATGCTTTCGACCGAAAAATTTTACATCTTTGGAACCGCAGTAGATTTTGATTTCCTTAGCTTAGAGCATTTCTAAAAGTTCATCCATTATGTCATTTCAAAAATGCTTAATTCTCTGTAATCTTATTTTTTTAGCCCCTGTTCTTCTCGCCCAGAACATGGAAAATCTTGTACAATATGTCAATCCCATGATCGGAACCGAGAAGATGGGACATACTTTTCCGGGGGCTACCGTACCTTTTGGATCGGTTCAGATCAGTCCGGATACCGATACGATTTCGTATGCACTCAATGGAAAATACAATCCCGAGGTCTATAAGTATTGCGCAGGCTATCGTTATGAAGACCCTACCCTTGTCGGGTTTAGTGTCACTCATTATAACGGGACTGGGCATTCTGACTTGGGTGATTTTTTAATTATGCCCACTGTAGGCAAACTTCAGTTGAATCCCGGAACCGCCAAAAATCCCGATACCGGATTCCGCAGCCGGTTTTCTCATCATGAGGAAAAGGCAGAAGCCGGATATTACAGGGTTCGTCTTGCCGATTATAATATTAAGGCAGAATTAACGGCTACGACAAGGACTGCCGTAGAGCGATATACATTTCCCAAGAGTGAGGAAGCCCATATTATTTTGGATATGATCTCGGGAATTTATAATTATCCGGGAAAGAACGTCTGGTCCTATTTGCGTATAGCAGATAATCAAACCCTGACGGGGTATCGACAGACCCGCGGATGGGCTCGGAATAGAAAAGTTTATTTTGCACTCAAATTTTCAAAACCTTTTATCTCCTATGGTCAAAAAAATGAAGATGGGGCTTCCGTTTATGGAGGATTTTGGAGAAAGTTTGATCAGACTCATGATTTCCCGGAGATGAGCGGTAGAGATTTTCGGGCACATTTTGATTTTGATACCGATGAAGGAGAGGAAATCGAAGTGCGGTTGGCCATTTCTCCGGTGAGTCAGGCCAATGCCTTGAAAAATTTAAAAACGGAAACAGACGGCTTAACTTTTGATCAAATTAAATCGGCTGCGCAAAAGCAGTGGAACCAAGAACTTCATCGGATTGAAATAGAAGGAACAGAAGATCAAAAGGTAAGTTTTTATACGGCGATGTATCATGCTTTTATCAATCCTACCATTTACATGGATGTTAATGGAGAGTATAAAGGATTGGATCAGGATATTCATACGGCCGATGATTTTACCAATTATACGACTTTTTCACTTTGGGACACTTTCCGGGCTTTGCATCCTTTATTTACCCTTATTCAACCCCGACGCAATGACGATATGATTAAATCAATGATGAAGCATTTTGACCAGTTTTCGATAAAAATGCTGCCCATTTGGTCCAGTTATGCCAATGAAAACTGGACCATGAGCGGGTATCACAGTGTAAGTGTGATTGCCGATGCCATTATAAAAGGCGAGTACAGCGGAGATCCAAAGGCTGCTTTGGAAGCGTGTGTGGCAACGGCCAATCACCGGGATTATATGCAATTGGGGGAGTATATTGATCGGGGCTATATCCCCGCAGAAAAAAGCGCGACCTCGGTCTCCAATGCTTTAGAATATGCTTATGATGATTGGGCTATCGCTCAACTGGCAAAACATTTAAAGGAGGAGGAGATCTATAAGGAATTTATACGGCGGTCAGAACATTGGAAGGCAAATTTCAATCCGGATACCGGTTTTATGCAACCCCGTCTGGCGGATGGGAGTTTTAAAACTGATTTTAATCCATTAAAGACTGATGGACAAGGTTTTATTGAAGGAAATTCTTGGAATTATTCCTTTTTTGTACCTCAGGATCCGAAAGGTTTGATAGCGATAATGGGCGGAAAAAAGAAGTTTATAAAAAAATTGAACAAATTATTTACAATGCATTTACCGGATGAATTTTTTGCCCATACCGAAGATATTACCCGCGAAGGGATTCTGGGTGGATATGTGCACGGTAATGAGCCCTCTCATCATGTGGCCTATTTGTACAATTTTGCCGGTCAACCGAAGAAAACGCAGCAACGAGTTCGCAATATTCTGGAACATCAATATCAAAATGCTCCTGACGGGTTGCATGGAAATGATGATACCGGTCAAATGAGTGCTTGGTATATTTTGAGTTCGCTTGGTTTTTATCCGGTAGCACCGGGATCAACGGAATATGCAATTGGGAGCCCGGCAGTAGAGAAAGCGGTTTTAAATCTGGAGAATGGAAAGCGATTGACCATCCAAACGGTACATCAAAGTCCGGAAAATATATATGTCGATAAGGTGCTGCTCAATGGAAAGGAGCTCGAGGATTTTACCTTGACGCACAAACAATTGATGGCCGGTGGCGAACTCAAATTTTATATGAGTAACCGATAAAATACAAGTAATGGAGCTAATTTTAAAGGATTAGCTCCATCTATATAAAAATGCCATTTCTCTGGAAACAGTTATTGAGAGCTCGGGCTTGGGTTTACATGGAAGGCCGTTATTTTTTGTTTTTCACTTCTTTTAAAAGTTCTTTTACCGCAGCCTCCAACTGCCGATCTTTTCCGTTTAAAAATTCTTTATAGGGAAGAGGAACTTCAATATCGGGTTCCAATTCCAGGTTTTCGGTGGGGCGGCCTTCGTCGCCAATAGTAGCCACCATGGGAATTCCAAATACGAGCGTCGGGTCAATTTGTTGTTCCCACCAGACCGCGGTTCCGGTACCCGCTACCGGCATCCCGATTAGTTTTCCAATTCCGTTTTGTTTATAGATATAAGGAAAAATAAAGGCATCGCTGTAATTCCCTTCACTCATTAATACCACGCTGGGCTTAGTCCATCGGCTCATGGGTTCACCCCCTTTGGTGGTATGGCCTTGCGGACTGAACTTCAGATATTCTTTTCCGCTTAAAAAAGTATTTAAATCGTCGTGTAACCAGCCTCCGCCATTAAAACGGGTATCGACGATCAAGGCTTTTTTGTCGATGTTTTTACCCATCACCTTTTCATAGACGTCGCGATAACTACCATCGTTCATGCCCTGAATGTGAACATATCCCAGTTGGCCGTCACTTAAGGAATCGGTAAGCTGCTCCATCTTATGAACCCATCGCTTATACATGCGTTCCTGTTGTTTTCCCATGGACTCGGGTTTTACAGTTTCGTCAAATTCATTTCCCTGGCGTAAAAAGGTCAGGCGGGTGTTTTTGGTGCCGAGGTTGTTGAGATACGGATACCAGTTTTCATTTTCGCCAATCTCCTGCCCATTGATTTGAAGGAGGATATCTCCTTTCTGAACTTGGCTTTCAGCCTTATCTATCGGTCCTCCGGGAATGATATCGGCAATTTTGATACCGGCTCCTTGGTAGGTCTCATCATACAGTAATCCTAAGGAGGCGGTGTGTTCCGCATTCTTCGACTTGGGGCTGAATCGGCCTCCGGTGTGAGAGGCATTCAGTTCTCCTAAGAGTTCGCTTAACAGCACCTGAAAGTCGTAGTTGTTGTTGATGTGAGGTAGAAATTGGGCATACTCGTCGTGATACATCTTCCAGTCCACACCGTGTAAATTCGGATCGTAGAATTTTTCGCGAACTTGTCGCCAAGCATGCTCAAAGATATAGGCCCGTTCGGCAGCGTGATCTACGCGCATATCGGCATCGATAGAAATGGGTTTGGCCTCTCCCGATTCGATATCCACTTTTGTGAGTTTCCCCTTTTTGCTTAGAAACAGGGTTTTTTCATCCTTGCTAAGTTCCAATTGGCTTCCGGATCCTTCTAATTTTGCTAAAATCTTGGTTTTATGCGTTCGGGTATCGGTTTCCCACAGGTCATATCCCTTTTCAAAGGCAGCCAGATAATACAATTTGCTGCCATCTTTATTGAGTACATAATCACTAATGCTGGCACTGTTTATCGTCAATCGAACCTTGCGGTTTTCAAGGTTGTGTAAATCCAATTGTAAGGGTTTTGTTGGCTCCTCTTTTTCCTTCTTCTCCTTTTTTTCTTCATCCTCGTCCTCATTCTCTTCTCGGGCTTCTTTCAACTTAAATTCATCTTCGCTTAAGGTAAAATCATCATAGGCTTTTTGATCGAAGAAAATTCCATAAACATCTTCTTCGTGGCTTCCCTGATAGGCCAGTGATTTTCTTCCGTTTCGGGTGGTTTTATAAGTCATCATTTTTCCCTTCAAAGCCCATTTGGCATTGCTTTCTCCAAAGCCGCTATTGACCGGATATCGAATCTCTCCCTTTCCATCGGCTGCAATTAAGGCCGTGTTATTGACCGAGAAATAGCCTTTACCGTCGTCCACCAAGAGCCATTTGCTATCCGGGCTCCATTCAAAATCCCAGTCTCCGTCGCTATAGGAAAAATTATGGCCTTTTGGAAGAACGATATGCTTGTTACCCGATTTGAGGTCCATCACTTTTAGGATATTTCGGTTTTCTACGTAGGCAATTTTTTCCCCGTCGGGCGAGAATTTAGGCTGAAACTCTTCAGCATCTGTCGCTACAAGGGGCTCGATATCCAAAGTGGTAGCCGAGTAAAAGAACTTTTCCTCGGGATGTTTTAGGGTTACTTTATAGATATTCCAACTTCCCTCTCGTTCACCCGAAAAAAGCAGGGTTTTACTATCCGGTGACCAAGCGATCATACGTTCCTGTTGCGCCGTTTTGGTGATGCGTTTGGTTTGCTTATTATCTGCACCGGTCACGAAAACCTCACCGCGATTGACAAAAGCGATTTCTTTTCCATTAGGACTAACACTGAATTCGGTGACACTGTTTATTTTTTTGTGATTTAAGGTATTGTAACCCGGATTGTTTTCAATGGTGATATCCAGTTTTTGAGGTTCGTCGCCTTCTGAAAACGTGTAAATATCTCCTTTGTAACTAAATGCCATTTGATCGTTTTGTCCGATACTGAGACTCCGGATGGGGAAGTTTTCAAAATGTGTCAGTTGCTTTTCGTCATTTTCGTTTGCTATAGAACGTTTGTAGATATTAAGATCACCGTTTTTTTCACTGGTATAGAAAAAAGAATTTCCATCGGCCGTAAAATGAGGAAGTCGATTTTCATTTTTATCGTTAGTCAACTGGGTATATTCATCTTTTTCGATGTCATAGAGCCAAATATCCCGGGTGATAGCCGCTTTTTCGTGTTTTCGATAATAATCCTCATATCCTTTTACATTTTGAAAAAGGAGTTGTGAATCATCGGCATTAAAATGGGCATTGTCAACGCCGGCCGCAGTTACTAATTGCGGTCGGCCTCCGTCTTTGGGAATAAGATACAGGGATTGAAAATATCGGGTTCCCGGGAATCGCACGCTTTTAGCCGGTGCATCCCGATGGCTGCCGATTAAAACCGATTGGTTATCAGCCGTAAAATCATAAGGATAATCGGCTGCGCTGTGGTAGGTGATCCGAGTCATTTTACCGCCATCGGCAGGCATGGTATAAACGTCAAAGCTTCCGTATCGGTCACTTGAAAAAGCCAAGGTTTTTCCGTCATGGCTCCAGACCGGATGCGTGTAATACGCGTCTCCGGTGGTGATGGCCACGGCTGTTCCTCCCGTGCTATTGACTTTATAGAGATTGCCCTTATAACCAAAAACGATGGTTTCTCCATCGGGAGATAAGGCCGGGTTTTGAAGCCAACGAGCCGTTTTTTTCTGAGCGGTTACCAGAGTTGTCGAAATCATCATAAAACAAAGAAAAATTGAAAGTCGCATAGTTAAGAAATAAAAAAGATTCACAAATATATTGAAAACTCATAAGGCAGAAAAGAGTGTTTCTACGGGATTATTTTTAAGGAACCCTATCTTTTACTCCTCCTCCCAAATTAGCTCGTTGTGGATTTCCTCCAGCATGACCTGACTTTCCTTGAGAAAGATCCGTTCTTCCTTAAGATCTTTTAAATCCTGAATAATAGCCGGTTCGCTAAGGCGGTTAAGTTGGATTCCATAGCCCTTAAAAAGGGAGTACTGAAGGGTGAACTCAGCCCCAAAAAAGAGGACCAGACAGGAATAGTAAATCCAGAGCATAATAAGGATAACCGATGAGGCACCACCAAAGACGGAAGTCGGATTACTTTTTCCAAAGTAGATTCCCAATCCGTATTCGGCTACTAAAAAAAGGATGGTGGTAATAGCCGCCCCGACAAAAGTGGCTTTCCAACGGATTTTGACATCTGGCAAGATTTTAAAAATGGCGGCAAAAAGGAGCACGATAAAAGTAAAAGAAAACAGCAGGTTAAAACCGTTTAAGGCAGTAGAGGTAAGCTGAGGCGCATATTCCCGTATATAATCACCCAGCGCGTTGACCAGAGTGGTGATTAACAGGGAGGCGACCAACATAAACCCAATGACCAGGATCAACCCGAGGGAAATCAAACGATTGAGAACGGTCATCAAGGGATTGGCCTTTTTCAGCCGTACTTTCCAGATCTTATTCATGGCCTTTTTAAGCTGAAAAAAGGCTCCGGTAGCCCCAAAAATAAGGACTCCGACACTGATTAAAAAGGCAATTTGGGAACCTTCCTGAACTTCGGCATTGGAGATCAGGCTTTCTATGGTTCCTGCCGTTTTTTCTCCCATAATCTCACCCATCTGTCTGATAATCTGATCCTGTACATTGGATTTTCCAAAAAAGTAACCGGCCACCGAAATGATCATGACCATAAGTGATGGGAGGGAAAACAGTGTATAATAAGCGATCACGGCACTTTGCTGAAAAGGATCGTTCTTGATCCACTGCTTTCCGGTTTTGATAAAGAGGTCGAAGTATTTTTTCATCATGGAAAGATTGTGAAAATATATAACAAAGATGCAAATTCATAGAACAATTGGCAATGTAACCGGAAGATCGCTAAAAGCGGTTAAGGCAACACTCCGGATCTAACACATCCGATAGAAATATGAGGTCACAGTTGATGCGACAGGATCAATAATACCGTTCGGGGTTGGATCAAGGCTTGCTGGTCATAAACCATAAATTCATTTATATAGCACAGGTGTTTTGACTGTCTATTAAAGGTATTTTCAATGCGGATTTTCAGGTTATACCTCAAACAAAAATTCGACTACTTCTTCAATCCGTGATACTCGTTGGATACGAATATGATAGCCCTTTTTTGTAATTTTACTTTGCTTGGAGATGACAATCGTGGCAAAGCCAAGTTTTTCGGCTTCGCTAATGCGTTGTTCGATCTTGGTTACCGGGCGGATTTCCCCGGCTAACCCTACTTCTGCAGAAAAGCAGATATCCGAATCAATCGGGATATCTTCATTAGAGGAGAGAATAGCTGCTACAACGGCCAGATCCAGTGCGGTATCATCGACAGAAATACCACCGGTTAGGTTGAGGAAAACATCTTTTGTGCCTAACCGAAAACCAGCCCGTTTTTCCAAAACTGCCAGTAGCATATTGAGTCGTTTGGCATTGAATCCCGTGGTGGAGCGTTGTGGGGTTCCATAAACTGCCGAGCTCACCAAGGCCTGAACTTCGATCATCAGGGGGCGGATTCCTTCCATGGTAGCGGCAATAGCCGTTCCGCTGAGGTCTTCATTGGCTTTCGGGATCAAAATTTCGGAAGGATTACTGACTTGTCGTAAGCCTTCTCCCAGCATCTCATAAATTCCGAGTTCGTTGGTTGGACCAAATCGGTTTTTGTACGCCCGTAGAATGCGATACACATGGTTGCGGTCACCTTCAAATTGCAGGACTGTATCGACCATGTGTTCCAGTACTTTTGGGCCGGCGATGCTTCCGTCTTTGGTGATGTGGCCGATAATTAATACCGGGGTGTGTGTTTCCTTAGCAAACTTAATCAGTTCGGAAGTAGATTCCCGGATTTGTGAAATGCTCCCGGGCGAGCTCTCGATATAATCGGTGTGCAGGGTTTGGATGGAATCAATCACCAGAATTTCGGGGTCTAGGCGTTCGATTTGTTTAAAGATATTTTGAGTTTTGGTTTCAGTAAGGATATAGCAATCCGATTTCCCTTGATACAAGCGTTCGGCCCGCATTTTAATCTGCTGCTGACTTTCTTCTCCAGAGACATACAGGGTACGGTGGGTGAGATGCAAGGCGATTTGTAATAAGAGTGTGCTTTTCCCAATACCCGGTTCACCACCCAATAAAGTAAGGGATCCCGGGACCAAACCACCGCCCAGGACGCGATTGAGTTCGTCGTCGTGGGTATCGATTCGGGTTTCTTCCCGGTATTGAATATCTTTAATTAAGGTGGGTTGAGATAACCGCTGACGGGTTGAACCTGAAGCAGTGGCTCCTTTTTTCCAGTCTTTTTTATCGGGTTTTTGAATAACCTCTTCGACGATGGTGTTCCATTCTTTGCAGGAGTTACACTGTCCCTGCCATTGGGCATATTGAGTCCCGCAGTTTTGACAGAAAAAAGCTGTTTTTGTTTTGGCCATATTTTTGGAAGGATTCTAAAACGTATCAATTTTGACTTTCAAAGATAGGATTTCAGATTTCAATTCAGAGCAGGATTGGAATCAAATCCGTTTTTGACGGCTTATTTATGTAGTTCTGTTCTTTAATTGCAGCGGACGTAGGGAGATTGTGAGTAGTGATTTCAAATTTCAAAAGTCAAATTCCAGTTCAATTTCGAATTCTCTCCCTACTCCCCACTAATCACTCCCTTCATTTTTTAACCGCAGAGTTCACAGAGTATCCACAGAGTTCGCAGAGTTTATTATAAAGTTTCATCCCCCCGAGCTACGATTAACGAATAACGATTGGAGATTTTTGATTTCAAATTTTTATCACACTAACTCTCCTCACTCCCCACTAATCACTCCCTTCATTTTTTAACCGCAGAGTTCACAGAGTTTGTAGCCTTCCTCAAAAGAACTGAAGTTTTACCCGTAACACGAACAACAATTAACCAAATAACCAATTAACCGATTATACGATTAACGATTGGAGATTTTAGATTTTCAATTTCAAAAGTCAAATTCCAGTTCAATTTTGAATTCTCTCCCCACTCCCCACTAATCACTCCCTTCATTTTTTAACCGCAAAGTTCACAGAGTATCCGCAGAGTTCACAGAGTTTGTAGCCTTCCCCAAAACACGAACAGCAATTAACCAATTAAACAAATAACCGATTATACGATTAACGATTGGAGATTTTTGATTTCAAATTTTTATCACACTAACTCTCACCACTCACTTATTACTAACGATCTTCCTTTTTCCAGTTCAATTTCCAGTTCAATTTCGAATTCTCTCCCCACTCCCCACTAATCACTCCCCTCATTTTTTAACCGCAGAGTTCA
>CAZBXQ010000016.1:50212-54882 GCA_964495935.1 uncultured Flavobacteriaceae bacterium | reverse complement strand
AACAATAATCTCTATTTTTCGCTTCAATCTCAAAAGTTTAAATGACCTCATTGCTATACGATAAAACAAGTCAATATTTACTGCTCAGGCTTTTCATGAATTTTATAATTTGATTCATCTCGCGATCGGAGAGGCGCAGGGAGTCTTCCGGAAGCGTGTTGTTTTCCAACTCATTCCCCAATCCGATCGCCCCGGCGTTATTGTAAAATTCCATGACTTCTTCGAGTGTATTGTACACTCCGTTATGCATATAAGGGGCCGTTTCTTTGATGTTCCGTAGGGTGGGAGTTTTAAAAGCATGCTTATAGGAGTCTATACCGATGATGTTATACCAACCTGCATCGGGGTCGGTCAGGGAATCCTGAAGCGTGGCCGGGACACCGATAACTTCGGTCTCGCTACTCATATATTTGGGTGGGGTAGTACCATTAAACAAGGGTACAAAATGGCAGGTTGCACATTTTGCTTTTCCCATATAAAGATTAAAACCGGCAATCTCATCATCGGTTAAGGCCTGTTGGTCGCCTCGCATATACTGATCAAAACGGCTGTTTAAAAAGGTGAGGCTCCGCACATAGGAAGCCAATGCATTGGCCAGTTGATTTTTATTGATCGGGGTGTGTGTTTCCTTGGGGTACGCTTTGGAAAATAGTTTTCTATAGGTAGAATCCTGATTGAGGAAAGCTGTAATTTCTTGCAGATTTCCATCCATTTCATCCGGATTTTGAATGACATCCAAAGCTTGATCCTCGAGAGTTAAGGCCCGCATATCATAAAAATAGTTGGATTGTAAAGCGGCATTTAATAGCGTGGGTGTATTTCGGGGTAATTCCTGATCGGGCTTATAGATATTCCTGTTTTTTACCAATCCGTCGGTAAAGCTTAAAGCCGGTTTGTGACAGGTAAAACAATTTCTACTCCCATCTCCCGATAATCGATTTTCATAAAAAAGTTTTTCTCCTAATTTTACGCGGGCATCGGTCAGGTGATAAGCGGAACCGGGAGCAAAGGCATTGACATTAAAGGCTCCTTCTTCAAAAAGAGTTTGGGCATTTTGGTTGAGCATGCGATTATATCGAATTCCGGGGTTATCGATCGTCGTTTCCAGCTCGGCAATAGCCGTACTGATGGGATTGGCATACCGAGTAATAAAGGCAGCCCGGTCAAAGCTGTTGAAATCCTCGTTTTCCAGCAGGTATTGAATAGCCTCATCCAAAAGCAGCAGCAGGGAATCTGTATTCTCGTTTTTACGGTATAAAGACAAAGTTTTGCGCAAACTGCTAAGACTTTCGGCAGATTCTTCCATGCTGTGCAGGGTTAATGGATTATCAAATCCTGTAATCCCAAGTGATATCAATCTGAAAATTTGAAGTTTGGCGGCATCAAGGATACGCCAGTCGCTAAGAGTCGAATTTTTAAAGTAAGAAACTAAGAATCCTGCATTTTTGTCGAGTTCATGAATTTGTTTGATAAGCTCATCTCGATGGGTATCGGTTAGTTTTGGAAAAATAAATTCTTCTATCACCTGAAGCCCTGTAGGATCAATAGCAACAGACATGGCAGGATCCATTAAATCTGCATTTTCTACTTCTTGATCGGGCGGACCGTTAATTCGTTCAGCAAGCGGAGCCATAAAATATTCGGCAGCCCATTCAAACTTTTTGTAGAGCAGGCGAGCCGCAAGGAAGTTTTCTTGAAGCCGGCTTTCGTCTATATCTTCTTTTTCTATTTCAGCAACCAATTCGTTTCGGACGAAATCCTGAAACCGCAGGCTTTGCTTATACAGAGTATCTTGAATGGCTTTCTCCCGCCGGCTCTTTTGCTGTTTGACAAGGGGTTCATAAGAACCCGGAGTGGGATGCAGATATAGAATTATACTTCCCCCTACGATTAGGACCAAAAAGAATACCTTGGAAAAAATCTGCACGGCTATTTATTCTTCACGCGGTGAGGTAGAATTAAATTCCAATGCTCCTCGAAAGGGATTGGCATTGGCATCTCGTTTGGACAAGGGTTTTAATCCCCATCGCTGTTCAATAAAGGCCAGGATACTCACGGTTTCATATTGAGCAGAATCAACATATCCTTTTTTGGCAAAGGGGGAGATGATAATAGCCGGAATACGAGATCCCGGACCCCAGCGATCGATAATCGGGGGATTGACATGATCCCACCAACCGCCATATTCATCATAAGTCAAAATGACCAAGGAATCATCGGCATGCGGTCCTTTCATGACTGCATCGATTAACTCTACAGCGCGTTCTTCTGAGGGATAAATCGCTGCCGATCCCGGGTGTTCGTCATACCCATGTCCCGGTTTTACAAAGGATACGGCAGGGAGCATTCCGTTTTTGGCCGCTTCCAAATAATCGTTTTGATCTTTTAAATGCTTTTTTCGGGCTTCTGTTCCCGGACCGTATTTTTCAAAATACACAAAAGGTTCGTGATTATATGCATAATTAGTTTCTTCTCCCGCAACCGCTTTGTCCCAGCCTTCAGAATACCAGGCCCAAGAAATATCTTTTTCACTTAGACGTTCTCCAATGGTCGGCATCCCCTGAGGAGGGAGTAGCTTTGTGGTATCGGCTTGAGGAGGAAAGGGCGGATTGCGTGGATATACGTGATTGACCACGTAGCCATCGGGGGAGACCACACCGTCTTTTACCATTCTTCCTTTATTATCGATTTCGGCTATCATATCTTCCGGAGCATTGTGCCAGATGGGTACAGCGGCAGAAATCAAATAGACGTGATTGAAATAAGAACCTCCAAAAACGCTTTGAAAGAAATTATCGGCTAACGTATATTTTTTGGCGTAGTCATAAAGCGGCAGGTTTTCGGTTTTATAATGTCCCATTGTTAAACCTTTGGTATCATTATTCAACGCAAATTTGTTCATTTTCCCGTTATTAATCTGCTCGATGTTGTGATAGAACCGATGCCGTACATCCGGAGTCGCTTTATCGGCGGGAACATATTCTTCTATGCTGAATACATCATTAGGGAGGTTGGTGGGAAAAGCCGAATTTCGGGGGATTTCCGGTAAACTGTCATAGGGTTGATCGTTTTCGTCCACTTGGGTAATTTGTTCCCGTGTGGCATTTGCAATTCCATTAGCACCTTCAAATTCGCCGAAAAGATTGTCAAAACTGTGGTTTTCCATGTAAATAACGACCACGTGGTTGATTTTTTTAATGCCTTCCTCAAAAGAAATATTTTCTTTTTTGAGCACCCCGGGTACCGAAGTTTCATTTTTGGTGGAAGACTCCTGAGAAGATAGGACTTCCGATTGAGAAGCTCCACAGGAAACCAAGACGAAAAGAATGATAAGTTGTAGAAAGATGGAATTTATTTTCATGGATAATTCTGGGTAAAAATTCAATATAATTACGAAATTATAAAAAAAATTGCCACGAATAAGTGATTAGGCATGAATAAAAATGAAATTTTCAGAAATAAGAAGAGAAAAATTGAGCGTTCAGTTTTATACGTTTTTTTCAGTATATTTTGCCCTACAGTAAAACTCCTGTTATAGAGGTCATTTAAACTTTAAAATCGCTCTATAGGCTTGCAGGAGCCCTGTACTTATGGGCTGAAGCCCAATTCTATGAACCCTCTAAGCCCCCCAACTCAAGTGGAGGTAATTTTTCACACCCTTGAATGGTTATAAAATTTATTTATTGCCGTCGTCTTTAGGCGGCGGATACAGAGTTTATTATTATTTTAGGCTTCAGCCGCATTGCTTATTGTTTTGTTTTAACAGCTATTTTGCAAACCGCTGATAATCAATTTGATTTATAAACGAAAAGTTTAAACCACCTTATAATTAAAAAATAAAATGATGTATAAATACATTGAGGTCGTTCAAAAAGAGGCTGTTTATTATATCTATTTAAATCGGCCCAAAGCCTATAATAGTATTCATCACGGTCTTGCTCTGGAGCTGATTGCTGCACTGGAGGAAGCGCGTGACGACCCGTCGGTTAGAGCTCTTGTATTAACCGGAAAAGGGAAAGGATTTTGTGCCGGGCAAGATTTAAAAGAAGCTGCAGGAGGTTTGGGTAAGGTAGATCATAAAAAGATCATTTTTGAAGGATACAATATCATTGTTAAGCTTCTCAGGGAAATTGAAAAACCGATTATAGCGGGAGTCCGTGGGATTGCAGCCGGTGCCGGTGCCAGTATCGCCTTGGCATGTGATGTGATTGTGGCCGCAGAGGGTGCTTCCTTTATTCAAGCTTTTAGTAAGATCGGATTAATTCCCGATACCGGAGGAACTTATTTTTTACCGCGTTTAATCGGTTTTCAGAAGGCATTGGCTTTAACCTTGCTCGCAGAACCGCTTTCTGCACGGGAAGCAGAGCGACATGGAATGATTTATAAAGTGGTTGCAACCGAGAAACTGGAAGAATGGGTTGAAAAATTGGCTATAAAACTCTCAAAGATGCCGACAAAAGCACTGGGAAAGACGAAGGTGTTATATAACGAGACCTATGATAACCCGCTGGCCAAACAATTGGATCGGGAGGGTCGGGAGCAGTTAAAACTAATAACATCTCATGATGCGCGGGAGGGGGTTCGCGCTTTTATCGAAAAACGCACACCGAAATTTATCGGAAAGTAAAAGAAATTAGTTCTACTCTGAGTTTTACCTGAATAACACAACT
>CAZBXQ010000016.1:10929-50112 GCA_964495935.1 uncultured Flavobacteriaceae bacterium | reverse complement strand
AATCCGGAAGGATAATCGATCCTTCAACAACCTGTCGTATAGTGATTTGTAGATGTTTGGGGAGTAGATTCGACTTCGGTAAGATGGCCAGAAAGCGATCCTCATTAGATTCATAAACCTGGGTGATTTTCAGGTTTTTCAAGTCTAATTTTTCTCCTATATCCAAAATCAGATCTTCATGGTGGACTAAATCGGAACTTCCCAAATGAAAAACTCCCTTTGTTTCTTGATTGATGATATAATGAATTTGTTGTGTAATCTTAGATAAGATTGTGGCGTTAATCACCACGTTTGGAAAAACCTCAACAGGCTTCCCCATCTTATGTAATGTTTTGATTTCTTCTACCCGGGGGGAACCGGCTCCAAAAATCATAGGAATCCGAAAGATGTTGTATTTCTCATTGGGCAGTCGAAGGAGGGCATTTTCAATTTTTATTTTAAAACGTCCGTAAATATTCAAAGAGAGGGTCTTGTCATATTCATAAGAGGGAAAATTGGTAAAGGCGTCAAAAACATTGGCTGAAGAAAGAAAGTGGAGTTTACAATCGTTTCTTAGTATATAATTGATCATTTCATGATGGGCCCTAATTTGTGCATTAAAATCTCCTCGGAAAGCCGAAATAATGATGTCGGGTTTTAAGTTTTTCAGCAAAAACTCCAAGGACTCGGTTTCTACGTCCCACTGATGAAATTTGTGATTTTCATCATATTCCGGGTTTCCTCTGCAATAGCTACAATGCACATCATAGTAGGGATACAGTTCTTTGTACAGACCTTGCCCGATGAATCCGCTTCCTCCTAAAATTAATATTTTTTTGATGTTTGAAATAATGGTTCTCTTTTATGCATTTGTTTAGGCTACAAAAGTAAAGATAGTGAAGCAGGGAGAAAGAAGATAGAAAGGAATCTTTGTAACTTTATAACCTTAGGATGTCCGGGTTCGATCGTACTGAACGTTAAAAACCCTTGAGCGTTTCAAACACTCAAGGGTTTTTCATTCTACTTTTGATAAAACGCTTAATTCCCATTTGATTACATATATAACCAACTAATAACAAATTTTTTAAAGGTTAAAATAGAATTAGTATGAGATTATTTATAAAAAGGAGTTTTGACCACCTCAGCGGGGATTGTTTTTTTGCGAACTTGAATAAAGATTTCTGCTCCCACTTTGTTATGTGTATTTTTGACGTATCCCATCCCTATAGAATCTCCGGTAGAAGGGGATTTGGTGCCGGAGGTAACTTTTCCGATTTCATTCCCATCCCGATCGACAATGGGATATCCCTGCCGCGGGATTCCTCTTCCGGTAAGTTTAAAAGCGGTAAGTTTTTGATTGACGCCGGCCTCTTTTTCCTTTTTTAAATTCTTGGCGTTTACAAAGTCTTTGTTGAATTTGGTAATCCAACTTAATTTGGCTTCAAAAGGGGAAGTAGTTTCGTCAATGTCATTTCCATATAAACAGAACCCCATTTCCAGTCGTAGAGTGTCGCGGGCTCCCAAACCTATGGGTTGGATGCCAGAGTCCTCTCCGGCTTCCATTACGGCATTCCAGATGGTTTCTGAGTCTTTCGGTTTAAAATAGATCTCAATTCCGCCGCTCCCGGTGTATCCGGTAGCTGAGACAATCACATCCGATACACCGGCGAATTCACCAATCTCAAAATGATAGAATTTTATTTTTTTAAGATTGATCGCTGTGAGTTTTTGCATGGCTTCATTTGCTTTTGGACCTTGGATGGCCAGCTGCCCGTATTGATCGGAGAGGTTTTCTACGTTTGCTCCAACCGGATTATGATCGGTGATCCATTTAAAATCCTTTTCAATATTAGAGGCATTGACCACCATCAAATAATGCTCATCGTCCAGTTTATAAGTGATTAAATCATCCACGATTCCCCCTTTTTCATTGGGTAGATAGGCATACTGCGCCTGTCCGATTACAATTTTAGAAATATCATTGGAGGTGACGTACTGAACCAAATCGAGAGCCTTGGCTCCGGAGATCATAATCTCGCCCATATGAGAAACATCAAAGACTCCCAGTTGTTCTCGTACACAGCGATGTTCGGCATTAACGCCTGCATAGGACACCGGCATTTCGAATCCGGCAAAATCTACCATTTTTGCCCTTAAGGATTTATGAATCCCGTTTAAAGCAGTTTTTTTCATAATCTACTCCGTTTTTTCGCAAATATAAACTTTTGATAAGAATAAAAATAAGGAAGATCGAGCAGAAACGTAAATTTAATTGTGGGGTCGCAAAAAAAAATTATGCTTTTTCTCGATGCGAAATAATCAAATTAAAAGCCTTGAAACGAGTCTGTATAATCGAGGGCATTGATGGTTTCTCCACCCGTCGGAGTATTCGAAACTTCTGTCAAAACGCAGCCTGAATACGCTGCGGTACGGCCTTTATCGATTTCATATAAAGTTGACGATTAATCTTCTAATGGTTTCCTTTCTGAAGGAATCCGAAACTCGCGAATTTCGATATAACATTCGTCCTTTTCTTTCCCCAAAAAGCCTCCGAAACTAATTGGACAATCTTTAATTCCTTTAATTTCAATGATTTGTCCGTTTTTAAGATTTCTGGTAATAGCGCGATTTCGATCTACGTATTTAATATCGGTAAGGGTAGTGATTAAGGAATCCTGTTCAGTTTTTAAATTCATTTTCATAAACCCGTTTTCATCCCAATGCAAATCCCGGACTTCTCCTTGGATAAAGTGAAACATGGGTTCAGAATGATTAATACAAGAAACTAAACAAAAACTGATAAAAAATAGAAACATGTATTTCTTCATGGATTCGAAAAGAATTAATTACAAAACAAAAATACGGTATTTTATAGAGATGGGTCAGGAAATAAAGAGATGAGTAATGAGATAAATGAGTAGCCCGACGAGACCTCCCACCAAGGTTCCATTGACCCGTATAAATTGAAGATCTTTTCCTACTTCGGCTTCCAATTTATCGCTGAGCTCCCGAGCCTCCCAGCCGGATACGGTATCGCTAATCAGGTTTTCAATTTCCTGTCGGTTTCGCAAAACCATGCGGTACAGAAAGAGGTGAATCCATTGGTTTAGACGATTTTGCAAATCGATATCTTTTTTTAGGTTTTGAGTAAGCCGGGCAATGCTTTGAGAAATAAAATGATGCAGCGAAGTATCCGGGTGTTTTAGTTGTTTTTGTAAAAGGTATTTCCCCGATTTCCATAAATCCCGGGCATATTTTTCAAGATTTTTGGGGATAATGAGTTCTTCTCTTAATTTTTCAAATTTAGATTCCCATTTTGGAGAACTATCCAGATCGGAGGCCAATCGTCTCAGGTTTTCCGTTAGTTTTTCTCTTACAAAATGATGGGGGTCTTTCTCGATGTCGTCGATAAAAGCGACCAACCCCTCTGTGATTTCTTTGGTGATTTTTCTTCCCGCCAGTAGAGCAATAAGAGGTCGGCTGTTAGAAATACGTTGAAGAATGAGTTGATCATTTTCAATGATATAAGTTTTGATCTGTGGTAAAATATTTTCCAGCAATACAATATGTTCATTCCGCTCGATGAGATAAGAGACCCCTTTTTCAACGATTTTGGGATAGTCCAAGCGTTGCAATAGAACGGCTCCTTTTTCGGTTAAGAACCGTTCTACTTCCTGATCGTCGAGATCGGATACAATCTTCTGAATCAGAATTCCCAGTTCCTGCTCCAATCCGTTTTTATTTTTAGGATTTTGCAGCCAATCCACGATGATCTTTACGATATCCAGCTCTTCAATATAAGGTCGTATGGTCTCGGGATTCAAGAAATTCTCATTGACGAAATGGCCTAAATTTTCACCGAGTGTATCCTTTTTCCGTTCGATAATATTGGTATGCGGTATCGGAAGGCCAAGC
Source organism: uncultured Flavobacteriaceae bacterium (assembly GCA_964495935.1). Lineage (GTDB taxonomy): Bacteria > Bacteroidota > Bacteroidia > Flavobacteriales > Flavobacteriaceae > JAJYSO01. Next base: position 46,218 of record CAZBXQ010000016.1, on the reverse strand, counting down.
GGATGGCGGAAGAGTGCCGTAACGGCAAACCAATCGGCCAGTGCTCCTACCATTCCGGCTTCGGCAAAAGCTTTTACATACCCCATCCAGGCTTGAAAGTGCTCTTGTTCCAGATAGACCAGAACACTGTATATCACAGCCATAAGCAGCAGTAAACCCGTGGCCAGTTGCTTGTGTTTTTGGAGTTGTTTTCGTTTTGTCGTGTTTGCCATAGAAGGATTAATATGATAAAAGCTTTTCACCCAAAAATAAACTATATCTTTTTACTTTTGTCAGAAAAACCGGAAGCATTATGAAAATCTATACGGCAAAACAACTGGCACAAGCCGATCAGGAGACCCTTCAGCGGCAACATATAACCGCCCTCGAATTGATGGAGCGCGCAGCCGGATTGGCCTTTAAGGAGATCCATCAGGATATAGAAGGAGAAGACCAAGAGATTAAAATCTTTTGCGGCGTTGGGAATAATGGAGGTGATGGTTTAGTTATTGCCCGCAAACTTATTGAAAAGGGGTATTCGGTTCGAGTATATATAACCGAATATAGCCATCATTACTCCGATGAGTTTAAAGCGAATCAAAAACGATTAGAAAAGATTTATAAGGGAAATATAACAATTTTAAAAGCTGATTCGGAGTTTCCGGATATCACTACAAAAGATATCTTGATCGATGCTATTTTTGGTGCCGGGCTGGATCGGCCACTTCCCCAATGGATCGGCCATCTTATTGAGCAGATTAATGCCATATCCCCCCGAATATATGCGATCGACCTGCCCACCGGCCTGTTTCCGGGTCGTCCTTTAAATACGGATGACAAAGTGTTGCGGGCCTACCAAACGATTACGTTTCAGAGTCCGAAGCTCGTTTTTTATCTTCCGGACTCTGCCGGCTGTGTAGGAGACTTAAAAGTTCTGAATATCGGATTGGATCAGGAATATCTAAACAGCTTGGAGCCTCAGGCTATTTTGTTGAGTTCGAACAGCATAAAAAAGATGATCCGGGAACGACCTCAGTATTCTCATAAAGGAACCTATGGCCATGCCCTCGTGGTGGGAGGAAGCTATGGGATGTTGGGAAGTGTTGTTTTGGCAACCCGGGGTGCTTTACGAAGTGGAGCGGGAAAAGTAACGACGCTGTTGCCAAAAGCAGGTTATGATATTATACAGACTTCAGCCCCCGAAGCCATGGTCATTACCAGTCCTGATGATCGCATTTTATCCGATTTTATTCCGCTGTCTATAGAACCCGACAGTATCTGTTTCGGAATCGGAGTGGGGCGCAATAAAAGAACGGCTCTATTCTTTAGGAGTTTGATGGAATTTTTCCAAAAACCGATGGTTATTGATGCCGATGGTCTTAATATTTTGGCGCAACGCCCCCAGTTGAAGTCGTTGATACCGCCACAGTCTATTCTGGCTCCGCATCCCGGCGAATTGGAACGGCTGATAGGAGCATGGAAAGATGATTTTGAGAAAATTAAAATGGTGAAAGACTTTGTCACCCAATATAATTGTATTCTTATCGTTAAGGGAGCCCATAGTCTGGTTGTTACTCCCGAAGAACTCTATATTAATCCTACCGGTAATCCCGGGATGGCCACCGGAGGGAGCGGAGATGTTTTAGCAGGCTTACTGGCCGGTTTAATGGCCCAGGGATATTCAGCAAAAGAAGCGGCTTTGTTGGGGGTTTATCTCCATGGTTTGGCAGGAGATTTAGCCGCCCGGGAATCCGGTGAAGAATCCTTAATTGCCGGAGATTTAATTCGTAATTTTGGGGCTGCTTATAAAAAAATAAAAGAGAATAAATTGTAATTTATAGGATTTAAACTATGAGGAAGGAGCATATTATTAGTAATCGGGTGCTGGAGATCGAGGATATCCGGGAAATTTTAGCCGAAAATAAAACCCTTGTGCTTGGCGATGAAGCGAAAACCGTCATGCAAAAGGCAAGGGATTATTTGGATCGTAAAATGGAAACTTCAGATACTCCCTTTTATGGCATTAACACCGGATTTGGATCCCTTCACAACGTTAAGATTTCGCGGGAAAAGCTCTCCCAGCTTCAAACCAATCTGGTCATGTCACATGCCAGTGGAACGGGGGATAGGGTAAAACCGGAGATCGTCAGGATTATGCTCTTGCTCAAGATTCAAAACCTAAACTATGGTCATTCGGGAGTTACTCTGGAGTTGGTGCAACGGTTGATTGATTTTTTTAATGCCGATATTACCCCGGTAATTTATGAGTTGGGCTCCTTGGGAGCTTCCGGCGATCTGGCCCCGCTGGCCCATATGAGTCTTCCTGTTTTGGGGTTGGGGGAAGTCTATTATAAAGGAGTCATCAAACCGACAAAAGAAGTGCTGGAAGAGATGGGATGGAAGCCTTTGAGATTGCGCAGCAAAGAAGGGCTGGCCCTGTTGAACGGAACACAGTTTATGAGTGCTCATGCGGTTTATGCGCTTCTAAAAGCTGAAAAACTATCGTATTTAGCCGATTTTATCGGGGCGGTTTCAGCAGATGCTTTTGACTGCGGATTGGCGCCTTTTAATGCGTTGGTTCATAAAGTTCGTCCACACCACGGGCAAATAGAAACGGCCGAACGCATTCTACGTGTATTAAAAGACAGCCCGCTTGCCAATCGGCAGAAATCGAATGTGCAGGATCCCTATTCTTTTCGCTGTATGCCACAGGTGCATGGTGCCTCCAAAGATACCTTGAGGTTTGTTAAAAATACGGTAAGGGTCGAAATCAACAGTGTGACCGATAACCCCAATATTTTTCCGGAAGAAGACAAGATTATCTCCGGTGGGAATTTTCATGGACAACCCTTGGCTTTGGGGCTTGATTTTCTGTCTATCGCCATGGCCGAATTGGGGAATATTTCGGAGCGTCGGATTTATAAATTGGTTTCGGGACAGCGCGGATTACCGGATTTTCTGGTCTCCGACCCGGGATTGAATAACGGATTCATGATCCCGCAATATACTGCAGCCAGTATTGTAAGCCAGAATAAGCAGTTGTGTACCCCGGCCAGTATTGATTCCATCACTTCTTCCAATGGGCAGGAAGATCATGTGAGTATGGGAGCTAATGCGGCGACAAAATTGATTCGGGTGGTTGATAATCTGGAACGTATTTTGGCCATTGAACTCTTTAATGCTTCTCAAGCCTTGTACTATCGGGAGCCCCAAAAATCATCAAAAACGGTAATGAATCTGGTTGCGCAGTTTAGAGCGGTGGTTCCCATCGTCAAAAAAGACACCATCATGGCCGATGAGATTAAGAAAGCAATTCATTTTATTGCAGCACTATCGGAAGAAGAAATCTTGAATCAATAAATTTTTGCTGATATAGTGATTTAAATTTTTTATTTATAAAATAAATTGATTATCAGTTGGTTGATTGATTATTTCCCTGCATCCAATATCCAAAGATGACGGCAATAAATAAATTTTAAGGAATCTGAAATTCTGAGTCAAGCCGTGGCCGGCAGGTTTAGAACGACAATAGAGTTGTCTTTTTCTTTCTTAAATTGAAGTGTGTGAAAAATTGCCTGCGATTGGAGTCGGGGTTTTGAGAAGGTTCATAGAGAAATTTAAAAGTTTAAATGACCTCGATAATAATATCCATGTGAATGTAAGGAAGGTAATTATAAATTCAACTATTCGCGGTTTCCCTTTTTAACCTGCATAATTCACCAATGCATAAATGTGTAAAACAAATTTCGTGCTATTACATTCATTACAAGCATGTTATAAAATGAAAAATAGTAAAACAATATATTTATTACGAAAGAGAATTTTGATTTAATTTTGGGAGCTTCCGCGTTGCGAAATCCTTGAAATAGTTCACTATTCCTGCGGATTCCGACGCCTTGAATCTCCTCAAAATTAAATTCATGAATTAAGCAGGTTAAATCCTATAGGTCCGATAAGAGAGGGGTTTTTGTTCGATTTTACAGGTAAAATCCAATTAATTTTTTAGTTTTAAGAAGTGGAAGAAAGTGAATTATGAAACACGTATTAATTTTTTTATGGGTACTCGGTATCGGAGTGGGGGGATTGGCTCAGGATTTAAGATGCGAAGTAGCTCTTGATGCGCAGCAAACCGGGCGTACTCAACTTTCTGTTTTTGGGACCTTACAGCGTGCGATTCAGGATTTTATGAATGAGAATACCTGGGGCAATCAGAGTTTACCCCGAGAGCAGCGTATTCGCTGTAATTTATTTATTACCGTTCACCAATACGATGATAATAACTTTAAGGCTTCCCTACAAATTCAATCTTCCCGACCCGTTTATGGATCGTCAATGATGACTCCGATTTTTAACTATAAGGATAACCATTTTAACTTTGTGTATGATGAAAACCAGCCTTTACGCTTTAACCCCAATACCTTTGAAAATAACTTGGTCTCCGTATTGAGCTTTTATGCGTATGTTCTTTTAGGGTTGGATGCCGATTCTTTTTCTCCCGAAGGAGGAACCCCATACTTCGATCAGGCTGATCAGATTGCCAACATCGCACAACAAGGGGGGCAGAGCGGGTGGAGCCCTTCGGGGGGTAACTCGCGATATGAACTAAATCGCCAATTGCGATCAGCTTCATTTACAAATTATCATAAAGCTTTATATACCTACCATCGACAGGGCTTGGATCGAATGAGCCAGGAGACTGCCGCCGGGAAAACTGCTATTGTAGAGGCTGTTGATCTCCTCAGGAAGCTGAATGAGGTACGTTCAAACACTTTATTAATTCGCACTTTCTTTGATGCCAAAGCCCATGAGTTAGCAGAAATTTTGTCGAACGGGCCGGTAGTAGAGTTGGGGAGTACAGTATCCGATTTACAATCTATTGCCCCCGGGTATTCCAGACTCTGGAGTGGAATTCGTTAGTTCGTTTTCTAATTTTAGGCCCCTAATTCTTTATATACGGCACACTATATTCTTACTACAAGATCTCTAAAAGAGTTTGGGATTTGTTGACTGTCTCCTGCCATTCCTGCTCCGGAATGCTGCCTTTTACAATCCCTCCTCCCACATAGAGTTGGAGATTTTCAGAATGGAATTGCATGCACCTCAGGTTAACGTAGAGTCGGGTATATTTTGAGGTTTCGGCCTTTTGAGTTGCAAAGGGTACATTGAGCATCCCCAAGAACCCACTATAAAAAAGACGTTGATGATTTTCATTTTTCAAAATAAAAGCCTTCGCTTTTTCTTTTGGAAAACCGCAAACGGCCGGAGTAGGATGGAGGCGATTCAGTACCTCGTTTAGGTTGTCAGGGGTTTTTAAAACCCCTTCGATTTTACTTTTTAAGTGCCAGAGCTTCCCGGCACGGGCGTTATTGGGTCCGGTTATTTTCAATCGGCGGGAATAGGGAGAAAGGCGGTCCTTTATAAATTGGCTGACATAGTCTTGTTCTTCGATCTCCTTGGCCGTCCATTGTGGCTGTTTTCCTTCTTCAAAAACCTGCGTTGAAGCTAATGCCATGGTTTTAAAATGAGTTCCCTCAAGTTGTAATAGCGTTTCCGGAGTGGCCCCCAACCACGTCCCAATTTTAGGATGATGCCATAGGTAAACAAAGGCTCTCGAATACCGGATTAAGAGCCTTTGAAAAAGGATTTCGGGTGCTGCCTCGGCAGGATGAAATATACTTCGGGAGAGTACTACCTTTTTAAAACGCCCTGCTTTAATGGCTTTTATCCCTTTAGAAACCAAATGAAGATGTTGAGTTTGTGTTTGTGTTTGGGTTCCTGGGTAATCTGTCCGCGAAGATTTATTAAAATCAAGATCTCCGGGGGGTATAAATGCCTCATAAAAATCGCATACCGTTCGTGGAAAAAGAATAGAAGGCTGCGAATTCACATCAAAGGGAGCCATTACAAAACCAGACTCCCAATATTCCCGGGTCGTATTTATTTTTTGATCTTTTTGGGCATACATCCTAACATGATGAGTATCTGATTTTCTGGATGTCGGTTCTCTAAAAATCACAAAAGGCCTTCCTTGATCCAAATAATTTTTGACGTGCTCAAAAATAGCCATAGGAGAATTAAGATTTGGGAAGCGTAATCGTTGTAAGTTTAACCACAGAAATCAGATCTTGTGCTTCATTTCTGATTGTAATATCCCACAACTGGGTGGTTCGTCCCTTGTGAAGCACTTCAGCCCGTGCCGTAATGATTCCGGAAGAAATACTTTTTATATGATTTGCACTAATCTCAATTCCCCGAACGATGTTCTTCTGTTGATCGGAGAAAATAAAACTCGCTACACTACCTACCGTTTCGGCAAGGGCGACTGTCGCACCTCCATGCAATACTCCATCAGGTTGATGAACTTTAGGGGTCACCGGCATTTCGGCTTCTACAAAATCTTTTCCAACCGCCGTAAATCTGATACCCAAGGTTTCCATCAGCGTATTTTTGCTACGGGCATTCACGGCCTCTATAATTTCATTCTCAGTCATAAAAACAAAAGCTTGTCATTAGATAGGTAAAAATACAAATCGATATGGAATCCGACGAGCAGAAAAATGCGTAATTGCAGAATCCCTGTGTTGATGATGTACGGGAACCGGGATCCATATATTGTTACACATCGATTTTTAGGAAGAAAAAGATGAGCTGCTCCGGGGTTATTTTCTTCTTTCCGGTTCTAACCGGCTTAATTCATGAATTTAATTTTGTGGAGATTCAAGGCGTCGGGATCCGCAGGAATAGTGAACTATTTCAAGGATTTCGCAACGCGGAAGCTCCCAAAATTAAATCAAAATTCAATTTTACAATAAATACAATGGTTTATTGTTATTGTTCATTCTAATACGTTTATAATGAATAAAATAGCACGAGTTTTGTTTTACACATTTATGAATTGGTGAATTATGCAGGCTAAATCCTCAAATTCGATAAACAACACAAGACCAAATCAGATTCTATTGAAAGTTTGAATGATTTCAATAAATATAGACAGTTCAAGAGGCTTTATCGGTATCTATTTTTTATCAAAAGCATTAAAAAGATTACGCAGGCGGTCCAGGAAGGATAGGTTATCGCCGGTTCCATATCCGTATCGATAGCCATAGCCATAATATCCATATCCGCTACCCTTGCTAAAGTCAACATCATTCAGGACCACAGTCATATTCTTAATCCGATCATTTTCGTATAAATCTTTGGGAAGATTCAACATTTCCGTCTCTAAGAAATCGGCACGTACCGTGTAAATCGTCAAATCGGCATTTTCCATTATGGATAATGTATCACTTACTAAGGCCAGCGGAGCCGTATCTACCAAAACAAAGTCGTAGTGTTTTTTTCCATATTGTATGATATCGGAGAATCGGCCGTTTAACAAAAGTTCAGCCGGAGTAGGAGGAATGGGGCCGGCATGGATTACATCAAAATTATAAGTTTTCGGCTTTTTAATGACGATGTCTTCGAGCGTATATTCTCTGGGATTGCTCAAATAATGGGTCACTCCGGCGTGATGGCCATATTCCTGCTCAATATTCAGGTATTGCAACACCTTGGGGTTTCGAATATCGGCTCCCACCAAAAGAACCTTCTTGCCCAACATTGCCAAAATCTTAGAGAGATTATTGGCAACAAAAGATTTTCCTTCCCGGGCAACTGTGGAAGTAATGTAAATGACTGGTGATGAAACCGGATCTCGCTGACTTTTCAGAACGAAATTAATATTATTCCGAAGGATGCGAAAGGCTTCGGCTACCTCACTATGGTCTTTCTCATCGCCTACCATCTCCCCTGATTTTGGAATCTCACCAATAATCGGAGCCTTCAGATAGGCTTCTACATCCTGACGACTATGGACTTTATTGTCGAGCAAAAATTTCAAATAAATCAGACCAAAAGGAATCAGGAAGCCCAGAATTACAGCAGCAAGTAAAATGATTTTGGATTTGGGGGCTACGGGATTATCAGCGGTATAAGCACTGTTAATGACTTTTAAAATCTGTGGCGGAGCGGCTCCCCGAATGTCTGATTCCTCCCGTTTTTGTAATAGAAACATATATAGCGTCTCCACAATTTGCTGACGCCGCATAATGGGTTTAAAGTCCTGTTCATATCCCGGGGTGTTGGCTAAGCGCCCTCGATATCCCCCAAGCTCGCGTTCAAGAGAAGCCGCTTTTACGCTGAGGCTGCTTTTATAATTATCCAAGGAGCTATTGAGTGCTCGAGTTAACCCCTGTATGCTGCGATTGAGGTTTTCTACCACCGGGTTAGAATCGGTCGCGGTTTCCAGCAATTCGTTTCGCTCCAGTACCAATTCATTGTGTTTTCTTATACTCTGCTCGATCGATTCATCATCCAACCCCAAATTTGAAGGCAACAAGTCAAAGTCTTCTTTTCTCACTTTTTCCCGTAACATTTCTGCCAGCTGAAGTTGGGTTTGAACCTGTAACAATTCCCTATTGGTTTCGCTTGCCGATTCCAGAAATAACTTGGATTCTTCTTCGATATCCGTTACATCCTGATTTTCCTTAAATTCGGCAACGTTTAAGTCTGCTTCTTTCAAGTCCTGTCCTACCAATTCAAGCCGGGAACTAATAAATTCTGTGGTGGCTTCTACCACTCGGCGGCGATCCCGGGTGATATCATCATCATATTTTTTGATCAAGGTATCCAATATTCGCTCCGCCTTTTTGGGAACGGTTGATTTCAGCGAGAAATTAACAACATAAGACTGTTTATCCTTATTGGGCTGTAACTCAATATTCCTTTCTAAGGTTCCAATTAGTTTTTCCACGGGTTGGTAACTAATGGATAACTCTCTTCCTCTATATTTTTTAAAGCTTGTCTGGGGTACAAGCATCAATTTTCCAATCGGACTGGAAAAGGCACTTCCCAATTCGATTTTCTTTTTTTCTCCCTCCTCATCGGTTAAATCCAAAGAATTTCCGGTTCCGATTTTTACGTCAAAATTATAGAAAAGAGAATCTAAGGCCGTATTGCTTCCTTCCTCCATAAGGATTAATCGCAATGGGCTATCGTCCACGGGTAATTCGGCATCTTTAAGACGGCCTTTTACAAAATAGTTGATATTCAGAGAGTTGGATTGAATAACTTGTCTGAAAATTCGCCGTGACCGCATCACATCCATTTGGTCGGCCACAAATGCCGAACCACTGAGTCCATCCAATCCGGCGTCTTCGAATAATCCGACCAACTCGCCCTGCGACTTGTCTTTCTCCTGCAATAAAATCTTAGCCTTTACTTCATACACTTTAGGGGTATAACGCAAGTAAATAAGGGCCGCAAGAACAGCCAGAAAGATACCGATTAAAAAAACTTTCCAATATCGAGAATAGCTGTCAAAAAGCTGTTTTAAATCAATTTCTTCTTCATATCCAGTACCCTGAGAGGACGAATTTGAAGTGTTTTTTACGGCCATAATAGTAAGGAATAAATTTTATACGACTGATATTAACGGGCTAATACTGCAATAACCGAAACTAATAGGCTGGCAATAGAAACAAACACCGAATAATTGGCTGAATATCGTGAAGATTGACGTTGAGCTCCGTTAGGCTCCACATAGACTACATCGTTCTGATTCAGGTAGTACACCGGAGAGTTTAATAAGTTTCGTTGGGTGAGGTCTATCCGGTACTCCTCCTTTTTTCCGTTTTTTTCCCGGACGACCAAAACGTTTTTCCGCCTTCCATGGATGGTGAGATCTCCGGCTTCCCCAAGGGCTTCCAAAATGGTAATCCGATCATCTTTTACCTCAAAACTTCCGGGTTTATTGACCTCTCCCAAAACGGTTACTCTAAAATTTCGAATCGTAATATCGACCCCGGGATCGCGAACATAGTTTGCTATCTTTTCTTCCATAAATTTGATTGCCTCAATGCGGGTCTTCCCGGCGAGATGTACTTTTCCCAGTTTTGGAAAATTTATATTCCCCTCTTTATCGATGGTATATGTGGGGATAAAAATATTACGTTCGGATACATTATTACCCAAATACGGAGAGACCGGATTAAAGGGAAGCGTAGCTTTTACATTTTCTGAAGTGACGGAGATACTTAGAATATCACCTTCTTGTAATACCACTTTGGATTGCTGATCAACGACATTTAGCAAAGAATCGTCGGGTTGTAAATAAACCAGCTTTTCCCGACTGGCACAGCTGATAATACTAAGAATGAGAGCTCCCAAACCAATAAATAAAAATAACCTCTTCATAGATGAATTAACATTGTTCTACAATAGCTAAACCGGATAATTCCTTCCAATCCGGCCGCGAAAATATAATTTTTTTTTGTTAAGATTGGTTAAATAATGGAGTTATGTCAAATTGTACGGTCTTTGACTAAAACAGAATGGCTATCGACACGTTATTTTATACGGGATATCTTTACCGGCGTTTCTTTACTGTCCAATTCCAGTGTAATTTTACGGGACAGGGTAAACAGATAATCCGATAATCGATTGAGGTAACGCAATATATTCACGTTAAAGGGGCGTTCCTCATATAAGGCGGTGGCCTTGCGCTCTGCTCTTCGGCAAACCGTTCGTGCGATGTGGCACTGGGCGATGGTCGGATGTCCTCCGGGAAGTAGAAAATTTCGAAGCGGTGCCAGAGATTCTGTCATATCATCAATCATCGATTCCAGATTTCGAATATTCTCGGCCTTGATTTTTGTACTTTGAAGCCGTTCCTTTCCGTTTCTTAAAATTGCCTTTTCAGGAGCGACGGCAAGCTCTGCCCCCAATTGGAAAAGCTCCTGTTGAATTTCTGTAATTCTTTTTTGATGACACTCTCCGATCTCTAAACTTCTCAGCATTCCAAGATGAGCATTCAATTCATCTACCGTTCCATAAGCTTCGATTCGTATATTGTGCTTGGGGACTCGTGTTCCCCCAAAAAGAGAAGTTTGCCCCTGATCTCCCGTTTTTGTATAGATTTTCATACTGGATTGAATGATATCGTTTACTCATAGAAATAAAACCTGAAAATAATATTTTAAATCGTTTTTAGGGTCCACAAAGTACTTTAAAATTTTCTGTTTATAGAGAGAATGGATGTTTTTAATCCTTTTTTGCTGTTGGTTCCGGCGGATGAGAAGATCAGATCTAATTCCTCGAGCCCCGTCTGCCGTATGGAAGACTTGTCCTGAAGTTTAATACTCTTTTTTGTTTACGACAAAAGACACCCCCCATTTTTATAGGGTTGTATAACTTATGCCGCACGAGTTTAAAGAGGTTTATAGGGCTGCGTTCTATAAACACGGGAATCCATCGAGCGATTTAAAAGTTTAAACGACCACAACGACCAATACGTAGCAAACAATTGACAACAAAAAAATAGATTACCGGCTTAAAGTTATTTACAGAAAATGTTTGATAACTTTTTTATAAACCTCGATAAGAAGCTTCAAATTTGTCTAAGTTTGAGGGAAGGAAAAAATAAAATAGTATATACGAAAGATGAAGGCAGAGGTACAGTCTAAAGCAAAGGTTTACAGCAATAAGGAAGCATTTGAAGCTGCTTTAAAATATTTTAAAGGCGATGATTTAGCAGCACAGGTATGGGTTAATAAATATGCACTGAAGGATTCGGCGGGTAATATTTATGAAAAAACACCCGATGATATGCACCATAGGATGGCCAAAGAACTGGCGCGTATTGAAAGCCAATATCCCAACCCCTTATCTGAAAAGGAAATTTTTAACCTCCTCCGGGATTTTAAATATATCGTTCCGCAAGGAGGCCCCATGGCCGGGATTGGGAACGATTATCAGATCTCTTCTCTATCCAACTGTTTTGTAATCGGTAATAATGGAGAATCCGACAGCTATGGAGGAATCTTAAAAACCGATGAAGAACAGATTCAACTAATGAAGCGAAGAGGAGGAGTAGGGCACGATTTATCCTATATTCGTCCCCGAGGAAGTGCCGTTAAAAATTCGGCTTTGACTTCCACCGGATTAGTTCCGTTTATGGAGCGATACTCCAATTCAACACGAGAAGTGGCTCAAGACGGGCGTCGGGGGGCATTGATGCTCTCGGTTTCGATTAACCATCCCGATTCTGAAGATTTTATTGATGCCAAAATGGAGCAGGGAAAGGTTACCGGAGCCAACGTTTCCGTTCGCATTGATGACCGTTTTATGGAAGCGGTAGAGAAAGGAGAAAAGTACGAACAAAAATATCCCGTTTTTAGTGCTGAACCCAAGGTTTCCAAATCGATCGACGCCGGTAAACTCTGGAAAAAAATTGTTCACAATGCCTGGCAATCTGCCGAGCCGGGAATTTTGTTCTGGGATACTATTAAGCGGGAATCGGTTCCCGATTGCTACGCGGATTTGGGATATGAAACAATTTCTACCAATCCCTGCGGGGAAATCCCTTTATGCCCATACGATTCCTGCCGGTTACTGGCTATCAACCTGCTTTCTTATGTTCAGCATCCATTTACCGAAAAGGCCCGTTTTGATTTTGTTCTTTTTAAAAAACACGTAGGGTATGCGCAACGTATCATGGATGATATCATTGATTTGGAATTGGGTAAAATCGATGCCATCCTGGCCAAGATTGAAGCTGATCCCGAATCCGAAGAGATTAAAAGAACGGAATATATGCTCTGGCAGAATATTCGTAAAAAAGCAGTAGAAGGAAGGCGGACCGGAATCGGGATTACCGGAGAAGGCGATATGTTGGCGTCGCTGGGAATCCGATACGGTTCACCGGAAGGAAATGCATTTTCAGAAAATGTACACCGCACACTTGCTCTCGCGGCCTACAGAGGTTCTGTTGAAACAGCGAAAGAAAGAGGAGCTTTCCCCATTTTTGATGCCGATCGTGAAAAAGATAATCCCTTCATTTTACGATTGAAAGGAGAAGATGAAAAACTATATTATGATATGCTCGAACACGGTCGTCGCAATATCGCTTTATTGACCATTGCACCAACCGGTACGACCAGCTTGATGACACAAACCACCTCGGGGATTGAACCGGTATTTCTACCGGTATATAAACGCCGTAGGAAAGTGAATCCCAACGACAAAGATGTGCATGTAGATTTTGTTGATGAAGTGGGGGATTCCTGGGAGGAATACAATGTTTTTCATCATCGTTTTAAGGAATGGATGAAATTAAAGGGATATGATATCAACAAAGATTATACCCGGGAAGAATTAAACCAATTAATCAAAAAGTCGCCGTATTATAAAGCCACTTCCAATGATGTGGATTGGTTGAGTAAGGTCCACATGCAAGGCGCGATTCAACGATGGGTGGATCACTCCATTAGCGTGACCATCAATCTACCCGCCGATATCAAAGAAGAATTAGTCGGTAAACTTTATATTGAGGCCTGGAAGTCCGGTTGCAAAGGAGTTACCGTGTATCGGGATGGATCCCGATCGGGAGTGCTGATATCGAATACTGAGCAGGAAGAATCAGAAGATTCTACAGGCTTCCCCACCAAACGCCCAAAAACATTAAAAGCCGAAATTTTACGTTTTCAAAATAATAAAGAGAAATGGATTGCCTTTGTCGGTTTACTCGATAATCGTCCCTATGAAATCTTTACGGGATTGGCAGATGATGAGTATGGAATCGCTCTGCCCCGATGGGTCGGCGAGGGGCTGATTATAAAAAACAGAGATGAGGAAGGAAACTCGCGATATGACTTTCAGTTTAAAAATAAACGAGGATACAAAACAACTATCGAGGGCCTGTCCCAAAAATTTGATCCCGAGTATTGGAATTATGCCAAATTGATTTCCGGAACGATGCGACATGGAATGCCTATCGATAAGGTAGTTGATTTGATTAACAGCCTGCAACTGGATAGTCGCTCTATCAATACCTGGAAAAATGGTGTCGTGCGAGCCCTTAAACCTTATATCGAGGATGGAACCCAAGCTAAAAGCACCTGTATGAATTGTGGTTCAGATCAGGTGGTTTATCAGGAAGGATGCCTAATCTGTAAAAATTGTGGTTCTTCCCGTTGTGAATAACAATTGAGAATAATCATTTTTTGTGAGCAAGTCGTCTTAAAGGGTTACTTTAAGGCGGCTTTTTCGTTCTTTCGAAGAATATTCGATTTATACTTCAAAATAAAAATTTAGCCCATTTTCCGATTAAAATCTTTCGAATATCTTCTAATTTGTTAAAAATATTAAGTTTTTTAAATACCTTTGGCCTTACACAAAGCTCAACTACGAATTTAAACTTTTTAATACCAACTTTTTAACTTGTAGAATTCTATGAAAAGAGTACAATTTTTGATTTTGTTACTGGTGTTGTCCAGTTTTACCGCCTGCCGACAGGCTCCGAAGAAAGAGACCAAAGCCAATCCGCTTGACGATCTGGCCTTTAATTATACTTCTAATCCCACCATTACGGTCGATAGTGCTGCGGTGGTCTCGGCTCATCCGTTGGCCAGTGAAGTGGGGAAATATATTTTACAACAGGGAGGTAACGCTGTCGATGCTTCTATTGCCATACAATATGCCCTGGCTGTGGTTTATCCCGGAGCCGGTAATATCGGGGGCGGAGGATTTATGGTTTTTACCGATGCAAACGGAAATTCTCATACTATTGATTTTCGGGAAACCGCCCCGGGTGCCGCCGATCGAGATATGTACCTCGATGAAGATGGAAATGTGATTGAAAATGCAAGTTGGTTGGGGGCTCTTGCCGTTGGGGTTCCGGGTACCGTAGCAGGTGCCGAATTGGCCAATAAAAAATATGGAAAACTGCCCATGGATGAACTTATCCGACCTGCGATTCAACTGGCGCGAAAAGGGTTTGTCATAACCAAAATGGAAGCCCACCGACTCAATGACAATGCGGAATCCTTTAGAAAACAGAACGGGGATAAGAAAATTGCTTTTTTACGAGAACGCCCTTGGAGAGAGGGAGATACGCTAATTCAACCGGAATTGGCCAATACTTTGGAGCGGATAGCCAAAAATGGAGCTCAGGAATTCTATACGGGAGAAACGGCAAAAATGATCGTTAAGGAAATCAAGAAAGGCAACGGAATTATCACTCTTGAAGATTTAGAAAACTATAAGCCGGTGGAACGGAAAGCCCGTGAGTTTGATTATAAAGGAGAACATGTGGTAACCATGGATTTGCCTTCCAGTGGCGGGTTAATGATTCAAATGATGTTGAAAATGCTGGAGCCCTATGATTTAGCAGAAATGGGATTCCACAGCCCTGAAGCCATCAATCATATTGTAGAAGTGGAACGACGTGCCTATGCCGATCGAACAGATTATATGGGCGATCCGGATTTTGTTGATGTTCCCGTTGCCCAATTGCTGGATGACGATTACCTCAAAAACAGAATGAAGGATTTTGTCCCGGGAAAGGCCGGAAGCAGTACAATCACACAGCCGGGGTTAAAAGAGAGTGAGGAGACCACACATTTATCGGTCTTGGATAAAGATGGAAATGCAGTAGCCGTTACCACCACATTAAATGGGGGATATGGCAGCCATGTGGTAGTTGATGGCGCGGGTTTCTTTCTAAACAACGAAATGGATGATTTTAGTGCAAAACCGGGATATCCCAATGCTTACGGATTAATGGGAACCGAAGCCAACAAAATTGAACCCCACAAAAGAATGTTAAGCTCCATGACCCCGACTATCGTTTTAAAAGAGGGAAAACCTCATATTGTGGTTGGAACTCCCGGTGGAAGTACCATTATTACCTCGGTGTTACAGAGTATTTTAAATGTAATGGCCTTTGATCTATCGGCTGAGGATGCAGTTAATAAACCCAAATTCCATCATCAATGGGAACCCGATAAAATATTTGTAGAAGACGATTTCCCCAAAGACGTAATCAAAAGCCTGGAAGCGATGGGGTATGAAGTGGAAACCCGCGGAAAAATTGGTCGGACCGAAATGATCCTCGTGGGGGATGACGGAAAATTAAATGCAGCTGCCGATCAGCGGGGAGATGATAGTGCTGCCGGTTATTAATGAAAACTAATTCACAAAAATTACCGAAGCGTATCCTGACCATTGCAGGATCAGAATCGGGTGGAACTGCCGGAATCCAAGCCGATTTTAAAACCTTTCAGGAGATTGGGGTTTACGGGATGTCGGTAATTACGGCGATGGTAGGACAACATCCTAAAACCAAAAAGAACGTACACGCCGTAAGCTTGGAAAACATTGAAGCACAATTTGCCGGTGCCTACAAACGTACGGGAGTAGATGCCATAAAAACAGCGATGTTATTCTCGAAAGAAGTTATTCTAAAAATTTCAGAACTCCTGGCAGAGAAAAACCCTGAACATTTAATAGTGGATCCCGTAATGGTGGGGAAACTGGGAAAACTGGACTCTAAATTGCTAAAAGACGAGGCCATAGAAACGATGAAAAATAAGCTTCTTCCCCTGGCCGAACTAATTATGCCCAATATGGTAGAAGCGATGTTTTTACTTGATGGAGAACCTGTAGAGACCCTGAAAGACATTGGCCGAGCAGCCGTTCAACTCCACAACCTCGGCCCTAAAAATGTTCTGATTAAAGGCGGGCGGTTAAAGGGAGATTCGGCCACCGATATACTTTTTGACGGACAGGATTTCTGGCATTTCGAAACTGCCCGAATCGATACCCCAAACACAAGTGGAGCCGGAGATACCATATCGGCGGCCGTAGCGGCTTACCGGGCTCAAGGTTATTCCATAGTAAAGAGCATTGAAAAGGCCAAACGTTTTGTTACCGTTGCCATTGATCAAGGTTTTAATTTTGGGTATATTCCCGTTGGTGCTGTCAATCCTTATGCCAACCGGCTTCCTTCAGCGATTGAAATTAAAGTTACCCGAAAGTCTCTATAGTTAAGTTCTTGCTAACTCTACTTGGATTACATTGTATGACAATAAGCGGGTATTTTCTTTCATCAAAATTTAAGTTTAGAATGCCTGGGTCGGAGTGAGAGGTTGGATTATTTTTATAACCAACTGATCACAAGTATTTTAAATGTGTAGAGGTAGAACTAACCGAAGATTTTAAAAAACGTTCAAAATTAATTAAAATAATATTCCTTCCTCTCCGGCAAACCCAAAATTAATGTTTACATTTGAAAGCATGAGAAGGGAGATTTTTGCTTTTTGGGGGATTTTTATGTTCCTCGGACTGGTTTTTGCAAAGGGCAGTTCCCGGGATTTAAAAGAGATCGAAAAAAACCATGAAGAAATCTCTCAAGAGATTGATTTATCAAATTCCCTTTCGGCCCATCGTATTTATGAAGTCATTGCCACTTCCAGTAGTTTCTCATCGGAGTATTCTTCACGCATTGATTTCCAATTTCCACAAAAACACAGTACGTTAAAACCCCTTATTTTCAGCGGGTGCTTGTTGGTAAAAACACAGTATTTTAAAAACTTTAATTACCACCCGGGGCAGGATCTTCTGAAACGACTTATTTTTCCATTTCATTCCTTCTGGTAAAGCCTCTTATCGTTTGGCAATAACCTAACTTGAGAAGAAGCACAGCTATTGATTACTTTTTGATACGCGGATCTCTTACCGCTTATACTCACTTCTTTCTCTTTTCTATTAATTTAACAGATGGTCTCACCTACTATTCCGTGCAATGTAGGACGAGCAGGTTTTTTTATACACTTCAAAATCAGCATTATGGAAATTATAGTATTACTCTTATTTTTTGCGGGTTATACAGCGATTGTTCTCGAACATAAACTGAAGCTCGATAAATTGATCCCCGCCCTTATTATGATGGCGTTAACCTGGATTGTCGTATCCCTGGGTATTGATCAGGTCAAATATTGGTTTACTACAGGCGACGGATTGTTTCGTCTTACGGCCAATCACGACCGCGCGGCACTATTAAAATCGGCTTTGCAGCACCACTTTGAAGAAACAGCCGAAATCCTGATTTTTTTAATGGGGGCCATGACTATTGTTGAATTGGTGGATTATTTCAATGGGTTTTCGGTAATTAAAAACTTTGTAAAAACCCACAAAAAAAGATCCTTGCTTTGGATTATAGCCGGTCTCGCCTATATTCTTTCTTCTGTTATAGACAACCTGACCGCCACCATTGTACTTATTACCATCCTTCGAAAATTATTAAAAGAGCACACCGATCGAATGTGGTTTGCCGGAATCATTATTATTGCTGCCAATGCCGGCGGAGCCTGGTCGCCCATCGGTGATGTGACCACTACCATGCTATGGATTGGAGAAAAGGTGACCGCTCCCAAATTGATGGAATATATCTTTTTACCTTCCGTTATATGTATTCTATTACCCACGTTAATTGCCAGCTTTTTACCTCCTTTTAAAGGTAGTTTTGAGCTTCCGGAGGAAGAAAAGACCGATAAAAATGCCCGGCAAATGTTATATTTTGGATTGGGGATGATTATTCTCGTACCGGTTCTTAAGATAATTGCCGATATTCCTCCGTATATGGGTATGATGCTGTCCTTGGCACTGGTTGCCACGGTGGCCGAAATAAAAGCAAGAAAACGGTGGGGTGAAATTTCAACTATTAATGCCGATGAGGAGCAGGATTCCTATGTCGAAACTCCCACCGAAGCTCCGGAAGTACAAAAAAGACCTACATATCATGCCCTTACCCGTATCGAAATGCCCTCTATTCTGTTTTTCTTGGGAATATTAATGGCGGTCGGAGCCCTGGAATCTCTTGGGATCATCATACAATTTGGGGAGACTGTGAGTTCCAGTATCGGGGAAGACCCTTTTGTCGTCATCCTGGGGATGGCTTCGGCCATTATTGATAATGTTCCGTTAGTTGCCGCTTCAATGGGGATGTTCAATGATCCTGTGGACGCTCATGTCTGGCATTTTATCTCCTATTCTGCAGGAACGGGAGGCTCCTTGTTAATTATTGGTTCAGCGGCCGGAGTGGTGGCTATGGGAATGGAAAAAATCCCTTTCTTTTGGTATTTTAAAAAGATTTCCTGGCTGGCACTAATTGGCTTTTTGGGAGGAATCGGGTTTTTCTTGACCGAAACCCTTTTTTAACCGGGGCTGAAAGTTAGCAGGTTATCTGAAGATTCACTTTTAATCATTTTTTCAACATGGCATAGGTCTCATCAATATAGGCGTAAAAGTCCTCCGTAAACGGACGGTTTTCCTTAAACATCCCTCGTTTTTTTCCTAACCGTACAATTAATAGATCGTCCTCCGGAATACTGATTACATATTGTCCTAAAATACCCCGCATGGCAAAAATAGATTTACTCTTATAATGGCTTAACCAAAATCCATATCCATATTGCGGGCTTTCGGGAAAACGTGGGGAAAGGCATTTTGTTACAAAATGGGAGGAGAGCAAGGGTTCTCCGTTCCAATTCCCATTTTGGGTAAACAGTCTGCCAAAGCGGGCAAAGTCTCGTGCATTACCGGCAATACAGCAGTACGTCTTTTCCATTTTGGTCTGTACGCTATCATATTCCCAGTATGCATCTTCCTGCATCCCCATAGGTTTCCAAAATTTTTCACTGAGATATTGCGAAACCGATTGCCCGGTTGCCTGTTCCAAAATCATTCCCAGAAGTTGCGTATTCCCGCTGTTATAATCAAATCGTTTCCCCGGTTCTTCCACCAGCTTTTGTTTACGCATCCATTTTCTCAAGTCCTTTTCCAGATAGAGTTGTGCCACCGAGGAAAAAGGATTGTCGTAATCTTCATTCCATCGCATTCCGGAGGCCATGGAAGCCAAATCACCCACGGTGAGCTCTGTTCTGAATTCCGGGAAAAAATCTGATACCCGTTGATGCAGCCCTTTTATAAATCCTTCTTCAATCGCTTTTCCCAGTAATGAAACGGTGATACTCTTAGCCATAGAGTAGGAATTGGTTTTGGAAGCAGGGCCGTACCCTTCGGCATAATGTTCGTACCAGATTCTATTTTTTTGAAGAATGAGAAATGCCACGGTTCCCATGGTCTCGTTAATTTTTGATAGTCGTCGAGTAGGCCGGACTTGATTATAAGTGGCCGCCAGCTCCCACTGTTGTTGCTTTGCTTTATCCGGGTCTGCAGCGATTATGGCATTCTCAAACTGGGGCCAATCATCAATATAAGCTCCGGAATGACCTTTTAGATAAATAACTTTAATCCCTCTTAAAAGGTATCCTTTGCCCGTCCAATAAAGAATCAAGATGCCCATCAGGAAGATGAACAAAATAAGAATAAACCATTTCATACAATATAGCTGTCGCTTGCTGTCAGAGCCGGTAGAATCAAGACCGGGTTGCGATCTCAACTCCCGCCGGGATTAAATAATCTGGTACTCCCGGTAAATTTAAGGAATTAAAAAATAAAATTGTTTAGTTCTACTTTTACAAATTACATTTAGAGGTCATTCATTCTTTCAAAAATTGGCTGTAAAATGATCTCTTAATATATAATCAATTGATAATATAGATGTTATGATTTTTATACAGGTTAAAAAGTGAGTTCAATCAGAATAGATTTTGCAATATAGTAGGGGCCAAGTAATGACATCCTCCTAAACCTCTCTTGCGGGGTGAAATGTTTATTATATTTATAACCAACTGATAATAAATGTTTTAAATATATAAAAATAGGATTAGTACGATTATGAAGTAACAAATAAAGTAAACGAATTTTCATTTACCTATTCAAAATATTTATCTTTGAGAGATAAAATTTACAGTATGAGAAAATTTGGAATTTATGCAGGGCTTATTTTTTTAGTTTCTGTGAGTCCGGTTTCTGCTCAATACTTGTCGGAAGAACCGGCAGGAAATAAAGATATGAAACCTGAAGACACCGAATTTTATGAACCTGTTCCCAGTAAGGTAACTCCCGGGAATAAGGATTCTGAAGCCCCTTCGGATGCCATTGTCCTTTTTGACGGTTCTACTCTCGATCATTGGGAAAGTGTCGATGGAGGAGCACCGAAATGGCAAATTGAAGAGGGCTATTTTTCGGTTGTTCCGGGAACCGGCGATATTCAAACCAAGGAGTCCTTTGAAGACGTACAATTACACATTGAGTGGCGAACTCCGAATCCTCCCAAGCGAAATGGGCAAAACCGGGGAAATAGCGGTGTTTTCCTGCAAAGTGAATACGAAGTCCAAGTACTGGATTCCTATGCTAATGAAACCTACGTTAACGGGCAGGCCGGCAGTTTATACAAGGATCTGATTCCACTGGTTAATGCCAGTAAAAAGCCGGGAGAATGGCAGAGTTATGATATTATTTATCACGCTCCTGTTTTTAGGGAATCGGGAACGGTAAAGTCGCCGGCGACTTTCACGGTTTTTCACAACGGAGTACTCATCCAGGACAACGTTTCAATTCAGGGAAAGACTCTTTATATCGGTCGTCATTATTATAAGAAACACGGAGCACTTCCCTTAAAATTACAGGATCACGGCCAGGCTGTGAGTTATCGGAATATCTGGATTCGACCCTTATAAATCTTCCTTTTGGCCGGATTCTCCTCGATTCCATTATTTTTAAGTAAGTTACGGAAGAGAAATTTCTCGTTTATCAAAGGCTTAGGAGTATTAAACGTAGTAGTGACAATTAAAATTATAAATCAATGAAAATTTTGGTTACCGGCGGATTAGGATATATCGGTTCGCATACCGCAGTCGAGCTCATTGAACAAGGCTATGAAGTCTTGATTATTGACAACCTGTCAAATTCCCAGTTATCGGTTTTAGATGGAATTGAGAGCATTACCGGAAAACGTCCTCAATTTTATGAATTAGATTTACGCGATAAACCGGCAATTACTTCTTTTTTTAAGGAACATCCCGATCTCGATGGAGTGATTCATTTTGCGGCCTCAAAAGCCGTGGGCGAGAGTGTGGAAAAACCCTTGTTATACTACGAAAATAACATTGGTTCCTTAGTTTATCTCCTTCAGGAAATGAAGAAAAACAAGCGTTCAAACTTTATTTTTAGTTCTTCCTGTACGGTATATGGGCAAGCCGATGAATTGCCGATTACCGAAAATGCGCCGGTTAAGAAAGCGGAGTCGCCGTATGGAAACACCAAACAAATAGGAGAAGAAATAATCGAAGATTTGACCCACAGCCATCCTGAATTTAAGGCGATTGCACTTCGGTATTTTAACCCGATTGGTGCGCATCCTTCCGCAAAAATCGGGGAATTACCTATCGGAGTTCCTCAGAATTTAGTACCCTTTATAACCCAAACGGCAATTGGAAAAAGAAAGGAGCTTTCTGTCTTTGGCGATGATTATCCCACGGAGGATGGAACCTGTGTACGGGATTATATCTATGTCGTGGACTTGGCTAAAGCACATGTAAAAGCACTGGAACGTCTGTTGCACAAGGAAGGGGAAAAGAGCTTTGAAATTTTTAACCTGGGTACCGGAAAGGGCAGCTCGGTCATGGAAGTCATTACAACCTTCGAAAAAGCAACCGGCCAAGATCTACCTTATGCGATGGCTTCCCGAAGAGCGGGAGATATTACAGCCGCTTATGCCGATACCCAGAAGGCCAACGAAATCCTGGGATGGAAGGCTACCCATACTTTAATGCAAGCCTTGGCCACGGCTTGGGAATGGGAAAAAGTGTTGAAGGAAAGGAAGGAATAAGCCGGGCCATCGACTTGGAAATAAAGGTTTTTAACCCTCCTTTGCCGTTGGCTCCGGCAGACGAGAAGACGGGGGCTAATTCCCCGAGGCTTGTCCATTATATAGAGGACTTGCCTTGAAGTTTAATACTCTTTTTTGTATGCGTGTGATCAAAAACTTAAACCCTTATTTTGTACTGGTATGCCTATTGATTTTCCCCCTGATTGTAACCGGTCAGAGGAAGGAACTCAGGGCTGCCGAACAGGCGATTGACAATGAAGAGTTTTATATCGCCAAGAAACAATTGGAAAAAGCTGAGCCTCTTCTCAATGCCATGAATAAAAATTTTCAGGCCCGGTTTTATTATGCCAAAGGGATGGTTTATCTGGCTTTAAATGCCGATAATTATGGCAATCTGAAAGGGCTTCAGCAATCCCAAAAGTACTTTAAGAAAGTAATTGAACTGGGAAAAAAGGCAGATGGTGAATACGGTTTAAAAGCACTGAAAGAAACCGTTTTAAATAATGCCTTACGCGATCAGGACAACGAAGATTATGAAAATGCCTACCAGAAATTTTATAATCTGGGTCGGTTATATCCCAAAGACACTCTTTACTTATTGGCTGCTGCGACCAATGCTTTTCAGACAGAAAATAAGGATGAAGAAGCAATTCGTCTTTTTGAACAACTTCAATCGATGGGGTTTGAGGGCAATGCCATGCAATATTCCGCAAAGAATACAATAACGGGTCAGCGTCAATTTTTCGCCAATAAAAAGGAGCGTGATACCTTTGTGAAATCCGGCGGATTTAAAGATCCGGAAGAGGAGGAAGCAGCTTCTCAAAAAGGGAAGATATTGCGCTTTTTGGCAGAATTGTATATACGGAACAATAAACCTGAAAAAGCTGCCGCACTTCTGCATGACGTGGACGATACCCCCAAAAATATAGATTTGTACAGAGATCTTACTTTTGTTCATAACACTTTGGGAAACAAGGATCAATATCGAAAACATTTAACCACTCTTTTGGAGAACGATCAGGATAATAAAGCGGTTTATGCACTGCTATTAGCAGAAGAAATGGAAAAGGATAAAAACGATGAAGAAGCAAAACGATATTATCAAATAGCCGTTGATGAAGCACCGGAAAGCAGCGAAGTCCATTTGCACATGGCGCAGTTTTTACTGGCCAAAGAAGAAAAAATAAAAAAGAAATTAAAGGCCGTTAAAGAAGGGGAGCAAAATGAAACCACAGCTTCTATAGAAGAACTAAAGAAGGAGCAGCATCATTTATTACAGGAAGCTTTGCCCTATCTCGAGAAAAGCTATGAATTGCAACCTCAAAACGTGAATATTTTACGGGCATTATACCAATCGAGTTGGATGCTGCAGGATCAAAATCGAGTCAAAAAATATGGCCGACTATTAAAAAAAGAAGGGGAGCGATTAAATTCGGATAAGGGATCCAACTAAACTTGCGTTGTGATGATTATGCTAAGGAAAATTCTCTTATTTTTGTGCGAAGCAGGTCACTTTATCGCTCCCGGGCTTATCGGCGGGGAGAGGAAAGTCCGGACACCACAGGAGGGCATAGCGGTTAACAGCCGCCATCCCGAAGACTCGGGATAGGACCAGTGCAACAGAAAGAATGTACGGGAAAGCCGTAGTGAAATCAGGCAAACTCTATGCGGTGCAATGCTACGTAAACTGGGTTAAGAACGCTCCGTTCGTCCAGCGGGTAAGCAGCTCAAGGGAAAGGGTAACTTTTCTCTCAGATAAATGATAAAGCTCTCGCAACGTGCGGGATGACAGAATCCGGCTTATCGACCTGCTTTTTAATTTTTGACGAAATTCACCATTTTGTTTACTATACGTTAATCGGGAATTCGAGTACATTTATTTTTTGTATTTTCAAAACCTTAAGCAGGTTACGAGGTAGTAGTGCCTTTGAAAAAGATCCAATTTATAGATAGATTTCACTTGAAGTGAAAAGTATTATGAAATTAAAAATCAGACTTATACAAAAAATAATCGTATTCTGCATATTCGTATTTATCGGTGTGGAAAGTCAAGCTCAAATCGATACAAGAAATACAAATAATGCAGAACGTCATATTGGTGCCGAAGGGAAAAGTATTGAACGTGGTAACCGAAGTATAAATCCTGAAAAACGAATTGATCAGGGATTTAGTCTCAATAAGGAAAAACCCAAGTTTCTTTTGGGCGAACCTGATGCGCCCCTGCTTAACGTCAATCCCAATAAACCCAAAAAATTGGACATGACGGAAGAGAGTAACTATATCACCAGAACGATAAAATTTAAACCCGGCTATATTGAAGGATCCAAAGGGCGCGACGGTAGAATTTACGAGGAATTTAGTAAGCCTCAGGATTTAGGAAGTTACCGTACCCATGGAAAATCAGTAAAGATAAGCTGGCGGGATTCTCAAGTAGTAGATGGCGATCGGGTGGATATTATTGTAAATGGAGAAGTGGTTGTTCATAATGTTACTTTACTGGCGCAATATCACAGTATTATTATCGAATTAGAGAAGGGATTTACAAAAATTGAAATCAAAGCCCTGAATATGGGTGAATCGGGTCCCAATACGGCAGACTTTAAGGTGGAAGATGAAAATGGCAGGATTATGACGCGCGATCAATGGAATTTGACGACGGGAACCATTGCCCATTTAATCGTCATCAAGGAATAAAAATCATTGTATTTTTTAAAAACCCCGTCTATGGAATACCATAAAACGGGGTTTTGGGATAGCTCAAGCGAATATCAGCTTTATTGTTTAGCCGGATTCTGGCTTTTCAATTCATCGCGAATTTCGATGAGCAATTCCTCAGTTGTAGGCCCGGCAGGCTCTTCAGCTTCTTCCTCTTCCTTTTTCTTAAGTGCTTTTACTTTTGCATAAGACTTGACAATCATAAAGAGAACAAACCCGACAATGATCAAACTAATAATGGTGTTCACCCATTTTCCGTAAAGAATTGCATTTTCGGGAGTGAGTTCTTCCCCGTCAGCATCATAAGTCGCTTCAGACAAGACATATTTTAAGTCTGAAAAGTCCACGCCCCCGGTAAAATGCCCTATAACAGGCATCATAATATCCTCGGTAAAACCTGAAACTACGGCTCCTACTGCGGTAGCCAGCAGTACGGCAACGGCCAAATCAATGACATCGCCGGTCATAATAAAGTCTCGAAATTCCTTAAGTAATTTCTTCATAAATGCTTGGTTTAGTTAATAATTAATTACCGACAATATTAGGAAATTATTTTTAATTGTCGATAGCATCACTTAATTTGCCTGCAAAATTACCAATTTATTAGGCTCTTTATTAAGGATTTTTTTTATCCTCATCGGGAAAAATCATTTTACAATCTGTCTCTTGGTATATGCCCCATTCACTGCAATAATTTCTCTACAGCCTACAAATGGAGTAAAAAAATATTGCGTTATTTGGCTTTTTTGATAAGTTCGATCTGTTCCAAGGCAACTTCAGTGGTGAAGGTGCCATAATTAATCACGGCTTTCCCTTTATTAATCGTATCGATGGTGCCTACCGAAGAGCTGCCTTCAATACGTACACGGTCATGGAGCTTTAGGTTGGCTATCCGCTGTTTCTCCGCGGCTTCGGTTTTTGCTCTCTCCCGGGCTTTCTTTTTCCGTTTTTCAGCTCTGATCTTCACCAATTTTTTATCGGCTTCCTCCTGAATTTTCTGCTGAACTTTTTTCTCATGTTCCCTTTTTGCCTTGTTTTTTTTAGTGCGTTTGGAATTTTCAACTCCCACAACTTTCAGAAACTCCGCAATCATCTTTTTTTTGTTGTGATCGTAAAAGTAATCCCGACTCAATTGATCCAGTTTTTTACCCAAATAAATCATTCTTTGATGCGTATCGTATAATTCCTGAAAATCTTCGAGTTTTTGTTGAATTCGCTGATTTTTATGGCTTAATTGATCCTTATGGGCACTGGTCTGCAACTGCTCTTTTTGTAATTGTTGATTGGTTTTTGCCAGTTTAAAACGCTCTTGCTGGAGTTTGGCAATACTGCGATCAAAACGAATCTTTCCACGTTCTACCTTCTTTTTGGACCGATTGATTAAGCGGTATGGAATCCCGTTTTTAGCGGCCACTTCAAAAGTAAAGGAGCTTCCCGCTTCGCCCATTTGAAGTTTAAATTCAGGTTCCATCTTGGTACTGTCAAAATGCATATTCGCATTACTGATACCTTCGGTCTCCCCGGCCATTTTCTTGAGGTTAGCATAATGCGTGGTAATTACCCCAAAGGCCTTGCGTTCATAAAAGACTTCTAAAAAAGTTTCAGCCAAAGCCCCGCCCAGTTCGGGATCACTTCCCGTGCCAAATTCGTCAATAAGAAAAAGAGTGTTCTGATCACATTTTTTTAGAAAACGACGCATATTTTTTAAGCGATAAGAATAGGTGCTTAAATGATTCTCTATACTTTGATTATCGCCAATGTCGCTTAAGATGGTCGTAAAAAAGCACATTCTGCTATATTCGTGAACCGGTATAAAGAGTCCGCTTTGTAGCATTACCTGTAAAAGCCCAATGGTTTTTAAGGTGATACTTTTTCCGCCCGCGTTGGGGCCGGAGATAACGATAATCCGATTTTCCTGATGGAGATGAATATCCTGTGGAAATGTTTTTTTACCCAATGGCCTGTTATTGAGTAGGAGCAGGGGATGATAGGCCTCCCGAAGATCCAACTCACGCTTTCGGGTTATTTTCGGTAATACCCCATTGAAGGTTTCTGCCAGTTTTACCTTGGCAGCAATCAAATCAATTTCCGACAGCAACTCTTGATATTCCCCGAGGAGATTGGAATAGGGGCGTAAGTGATTGGTTAGTGCTTTACGAATGCGATTGATTTCTCCCTGCTCTTCATATTCCAACGTGTTTAACTTCCGAGAAAATTGCAGCGTGCTCTCGGGTTGGATAAAAATGATACTTCCGGTCTTTGAACGCCCCAGAATAGGACCTCTAACACGACGTTTATAAGGAGCCGATACCGCCAAAACGCGACGGTTCTCAATTACCGATTCCCGTATATCATCCAAATATCCCTGACTTTGAGCATCGGACAAAGCCCGGGAAAAACTCGAATCAATCTGATTTTTTATATGGCTTATTGTTTTACGTAATTCTCCCAGGCGAGGAGAGGCTGCCGAGCGAATCTCTCCAAAACGATCGATAACCCGATGAACGGAAGCTGCGATTTCCTCTGTATATTCTACTTGTTCAATAGTTTTATAGAGGCATTCATAACGCTCACGATATTTTCTAAAAAATTTAATCTGCATGTTGGCCGTTTGTGATAGCGAAGCTATTTTTTGCAGACTTTCAATTTCCAGAATACTATTTTGAATGTCTAATAATTCGATTTCCTTATCGATCCCTTCAAAACCATGATTGGGAATTTGGGCATCCTGTAAAAAGGAGGATTGATATTCCTGCACTTGATGCAATGAAAAAAGTGTTCGCCCCGGAGTCTTAAACGGCTTGATACTCAGTGCTTTTTTTTCTCCCGGTTCAGTGATGCAATAAGTGCTCAGTCGTTTCCGTATCTGAGGAAATTCCAAGTCATCAAGGGTGGATTTCAAAATTTTAATCATAGAAGACAGACTCCGGTTCTGAGATGCAAATTTATAAGAAATTAGAGAGACCCAACAGATAAAGACGCAGATGTGTCTATATTTGTAAATCTACCCAAAAAATAGCATTATGGAGGTTGATATTGCAACAAGCTGGAAAGCTCTTTTACAAGACGAATTTGAAAAACCGTACTTTGAGAAATTGGTCCGTTTTGTAAAACAGGAATATAGAACGCAACGCTGTTTCCCTCCGGGAAAAGATATTTTTGCTGCTTTTGAATATTGTTCTCTCCAAGATTTAAAAGTAGTTATTTTGGGGCAAGATCCCTATCATGGAGAAGGACAACAGGCCAATGGATTATGTTTTTCTGTTCGGGATCAGATCCCGATGCCGCCTTCATTGGTCAATATTTTTAAAGAAATTGAAGCCGATTTGGGAAAGCCTTTTCCAAAAACCGGAAATTTGGAACGCTGGGCAAAACAGGGCGTACTTCTTTTAAATGCCACTTTAACCGTTCGCGCCCATCAGGCCGGAAGCCACCAAAAAAAAGGCTGGGAACAGTTTACAGATGCCGTAATTACCAAAATATCAAACCGGAAGAAAAATATTGTATTTCTTTTGTGGGGCGGTTATGCCAAACGTAAAGGGAAGAATATTGATCGCAAGAGCCATCTCATTTTGCAGTCGGGGCATCCCTCACCATTGAGTGCCAATAGAGGATATTGGTTTGGCAATAAACATTTTAGTAAGACCAATGCCTATCTGCGGGAACGAGGAGAAAAGGAAATTGAATGGTAGGCCCCAAAATTCTGTATTTAGAACTGTTCTAAAATATCCATGTCTTTTATTATCCGGCCACAGGGCCCAAAAAGCTGCCCAAAAGTCTTTATCTTTGGGCAATCAAGAAAAAGATAAATATGGCATTACGAGTACCGACGATGCAGGAATATACGGCAGAAGGCAAGAAACCTGAGATTTTATTCTGGGTAGGCTGCTCCTGTAGTTTTGACGATCGTGCAAAACGAATCACCAAAGCTTTTGCAAAACTACTCAATAAAGCCGGAGTCGATTTCGCTGTTTTGGGAACGGAGGAAGGTTGCACCGGCGATCCTGCAAAACGCGCAGGCAATGAGTTTTTGTTTCAAATGCAGGCCAAATCGAATATTGAAATTTTAAATGGTTATAACGTCAAGAAAATCGTTACAGCTTGCCCGCATTGCTATAACACGATTAAGAACGAATACCCGGAATTAGGAGGCGAGTATGAAGTTATTCATCATACGCAATTCTTGGCGCACTTATTGGAAACCGGAAAATTGAAAGTGGAAGGAGGACAATTTAAAGGAAAGCGGATTACCTATCACGACCCCTGTTATTTAGGGCGTGCGAATGATGAATACGAAGCTTCGCGTGATCTTTTGGCCAAACTTGAAGTAGAATTGGTGGAAATGGAAGATCACAAGAAAAACAGCCTGTGCTGCGGAGCCGGTGGTGCTCAATTTTTTAAAGAACCGGAAAAAGGCAGTGATGAAATCAACCGGATGCGCATCAAACAGGCTCAGGACACCCAAGCCGATACCATCGTTACCGGTTGTCCTTTCTGTAATACCATGCTGGCCGATGGAATGACCAAACAGACCACCGGAGAAGCTATGGACATTCGGGACGTAGTAGAAATGATTGCTGCGGCCGAAGATTTATAATCAATTTATGCGCTTTAATAAACTGAAACGCCTTGCCGATAATTATATGCAAATATGGAATGCTGATAGCGAGGGATTACTCGACATTTATGCAGTTAAGGATATAGTGGTTGAGTACACTCACTTTCAACGGATCGAAGGAATCGAGAAATACAAAAGATTTCTTCAAAATACCTATGAATCCTTTCCCGATATGCGGGTTTCGATAAATACAATCCATCCAAATAATCGACAAGAGAACGCCACTGTTTTTTGGAGTTATTCGGGAACGCATCAAAAACATAATCTTTTTGGTGTCGCGCCAGAAAACCGGTCCGTCACGGTCCATGGAATGACTTTTATCCAATTTAAGAATAAAAAAGTCATCCGGGAACGTGGAATCATTGATAACCTGAGTCTCCTTATGCAATTGGAGCCCACATAATCAAATATAGCGGTTTTTGCTAACTTTGATAAAAAATCTGGAACGCCTCTGTAAGCCGACGAGCTACACACAGAGTCAAGGGGGCATGAAGATCATTATTTAAATAATAACAAATGATATAAACTACCGGATTTGTAGAGCTATAATCACTAAAAAATAAAAAAATTATTCCGTGTAATATGTTTGTACCTTTTGAAGAATTGCCCGATTCGGCCCGGGTTTGGATTTATCAAGCTCATCATCCTTTTAAGGAAGAAGATTTACCGGCGATCCATCAGGATTTGGAGGAGTTTATTAAGGAATGGACGGTTCACGGTGCCGATTTAAGTGCCAGCTATAAAATTGCCCATAAACGCTTTATTATTCTTGGTGTTGATGAAAATTATGCGGCGACCAGCGGTTGTTCGGTCGATGCTTCGGTTCATTTTATACAACATCTTGAAGCGAAGTATAATGTGGACCTGCTCGATAAGATGAACGTCGTGTATCGACAGGGTAAATATTTCGCTTATAAAGACTTAAAAGAATTTAAAAAAATGGTGAAAGATCGGGCGGTTTCCCCCGATACGATAGTTTTTAATAATTTGGTAAATACAAAACTGGAATATGAAGAATACTGGGAGGTCCCGTTAAAGGAAAGCTGGCATAAGCGATTCCTGTAGTCTCGCTGAATATTCTGACTGTATATTGTTTTTATGAATACGTTTTATACCCAATAGTTTTTATGAAAAAGCAACTTTTATGGTTGGGTTGCCTTTTATTTTTAAGTTCAGGCTTTTTATTGGCCCAAACGCCCGATTCAGAAAATGTTTTCCCGCTACTGGCCGAAGATACTGATGCTCAGGCCCAATGGGTAGATTCCCTGTACACCCGGATGTCGTTGGAAGAAAAGGTAGGACAACTCTTTGTGGCACAAGTCTTTTCAAGCGGAAATCCAAAGGATATCGATTATGCCAAATCCTTGATTCGGAACTATCATATTGGCGGCATCATATTCTCCAAAGGCGGCCCGGTACGGCAGGCGCAATTGACCAATGAATTTCAATCACTCTCAGAAATCCCGCTTTTAATAAGTATGGATGCCGAATGGGGATTAGCTATGCGGCTGGATTCAACCTATGCCTTCCCTTGGAATATGACCCTGGGAGCTATTGATAATAATAAACTCATCAAAAAGACAGGAGCCCAAATTGCAAAACACATAAAGCGCCTGGGAATGCAAATGGATTATACGCCTGATGTTGATATCAATATCAACCCCAATAATCCAATTATCGGGAGTCGATCTTTTGGGGAAAATAAAAAACGAGTTACCGAAAAAGCACTGGCTTTTATGCAGGGAATGCAAGGGGAGGGGGTGTTAACCAGTGCCAAACATTTCCCCGGGCACGGTGACACTGATGTCGATTCTCACAAGGCTCTACCCGTCCTTAATTTTACACGGGAACGGCTCGACAGCGTTGAATTATTGCCTTATAAATCCTTGATTCCAAAAGGACTTATGGGAGTCATGGTAGGGCATCTTGAGGTGCCCAGTATTGATCCCAACAAAAATACTCCCGCATCGCTTTCTTTTCCGATCATAACCGGACTTTTAAAAGACGATTTACACTTTAACGGATTGATCATGACAGATGCTCTGGATATGAAAGGAGTTACTAATTATGAAAATCCGGGGCAAACGGGAGTGGATGCAATCCTGGCCGGAAATGATATTTTATTAATGCCTCGAGATATTCCGTCAACTGTACGAGCTATTATAAAAGGGTATGATGAAGGAGTTATCACCGAAAAACGATTAGCGCATTCGGTAAAAAAGATTCTTTTAGCCAAATATAAAGTAGGTTTGCATCAATATCATCCGGTAGAAACTAAAAACCTAATAGCCGATCTGAATAGTGAAGAAAACGATTTATTGTATGAAGAGCTCATGGAAAATGCCATAACGGTTGTCAAGAACGATATGGGGGTTCTGCCGGTAAAAGAGCTGGAAGAAAAAAGGATAGCTTATCTTCCTATGGGAGATGCTTCCGGCGATGATTTTTACGAAATGCTGAAGAATTATACGCGGGTGGACAAAATTCAAGAGAATTCATTAACTGCGGTCTTAGAACAGCTTAAGCATTATGATTTGGTGGTGGTGGGGTTTCATAAGTCTAATGCAAATCCATGGAAATCATATAAATTTTCGGGAAAAGAAATGGGGTGGCTGTATATAATCGCCAAAAACCACCCCACCATTCTAAGCCTTTTTACCAGTCCGTATGCACTTTTAAATCTCGATGCCAGTGATCTGAAAGGCATTGTTGTAGGCTATCAAAATAGCCGAATAGCACAAGAAAAAACAGCGCAGGTTATTTTTGGGGCCATCGGAGCCAAGGGACGATTGCCGGTAAGTGCAGGAAAACAGTTCCCCGAAGGTACCCGCTATTTAACACAACCCATTCAACGCCTCAGCTACGGACTCCCGGAACAGGTAGGAATGAGTACCAAAAAATTGGCTAAAGTCGATTCGATCGCCCAGGATGCCGTGTCAAAAAGGATGACTCCGGGAATGCAGGTGCTTGTAGCTCGTAAGAATAAAGTAATCTGGAATAAAAGTTATGGATACCATACCTATGATAAAGAATTACCGGTAAAAAACAGGGATCTCTACGATCTGGCTTCACTTACTAAAATTCTGGCAAGTCTTCCGCTCTATATGGAGCTGATGGACCGGGGAGAAATCGATCTCACCACTGAATTTGGCGATATTTTACCTTTCTTACGGGGCAGCAATAAGGCTCATATTACTTTAAAAGAAGCCTTTAGTCATTACGGGCGTTTTATCCCGTATATCGAATTTTACAGAAAAACTTTAAATAAAGACAAAAAACCATCTTCCAAGTATTATCGAAAGACCAAAGACTCTGTATTTTCGGTCAGAGTAGCTGAAAATCTGTATTTACGAAAAGACTATAAAGATACGATTTATCAGCGTATCGCTGATAGTCCTTTATTAAGCAGAAGAAAATATTCATATAGTGATTTTCCATTTTATTTATCCCGGAAATTTTTTAAAACCTTTTATCATACCGATATGGATACGTTGGTTCAACGTCATTTTTATAAATCGCTTGGCGCAAATCGATTGGGATATCGACCACGAGATCGATTTTCAAGATCGGAAATTGCACCTACTGAAAATGATGACTATTTTCGGGATCAGACAATTTGGGGAGATGTACATGATGAAGGTGCTGCCATGCTGGGAGGCGTAAGTGGTCACGCCGGCCTTTTTGGCAATGCCAATGATGTGGCCAAAATGATGCAATTGTTTTTAAATAAGGGTACATATGGCGGTAAAATCTATTTTAGTCCGGAGACTTTTGATAAATTTAATCATCAGTATTATCGTGATAATAATGTGCGGCGCGCTTTAATACTGGACAAACCACAGCCAAAAGGGGAGGTAGGCCCTACTTCTGATTATGCTTCAAACCACAGCTTTGGTCATCTGGGATTTACCGGTACCAAGGCCTGGGCCGATCCTGATGAGGATTTATTATTTGTAATTTTGACCAATTATATTCAGCCGGACCGAAAACATCGGGATTATATCCATAAGGATATTCGTATTAAAATAGAAAAAGCCATCTATGAGGCTATTGAAGTCTCCAAGGAAGACGATTCCTACAGGTCGGAAGAGTTTCCTGAAACCACCCATAAAACTGTTCAATTATGATTATAGGGATTGTTTGTTATCCTACTTTTGGAGGAAGTGGAGTAGTGGCCACAGAACTGGGGATGGAATTATCAAAAAGAGGTCACGACGTTCATTTTATTACCTATAAGCAGCCCGTTCGATTGGCTCAGGTCTCCAGAAATATTCATTTTCATCAGGTCAGTGTATCCGAATATCCCTTGTTTCATTATCAACCCTACGAGTTGGCACTTTCCAGCAAACTTGTCAATATGGTTAAAAAATACGGGATCCAATTATTGCACGTCCACTATGCGATACCGCATGCTTATGCAGGGTATATGGCAAAACAGATGCTGGCCGAAGAAGGGATTTATATCCCCATGGTAACCACCTTGCACGGTACCGATATTACTCTGGTGGGAAATCATCCGGTGTATAAGCCGGCCGTCACTTTCAGCATCAATAAAAGCGATGTGGTAACTTCGGTGTCAGAAAGTTTGAAGCAGGATACACTCGACATGTTTGATATTCACAAGGATATTCAAGTGGTCCCCAATTTTATTGACATCTCTAAACGACGTGAATTGGCGAAGTCAAAGCAACGTCAATGGATAGCGGCCGATGATGAGAAAATTATCACCCATATTAGTAATTTCAGAAAAGTAAAACGCACGCAGGATGTGATTAAGATCTTCTTTAAAATCCAGTTGGAGCTTAAAGCCAAGTTATTATTGGTTGGAGAAGGCCCCGAAATGGAAGAAAACCGGGAGTTGGTCAATACTTTGGGGATCAGTGATAAAGTCTTGTTTCTGGGAGCCAGTCATGAGGTGAATAAAATCCTTTCACTTTCAGATTTATTTTTACTGCCATCTGCAGCCGAAAGTTTTGGACTGGCAGCCCTGGAAGCTATGGTAAACGAAACACCAGTCATTTCTACCCATGTTGGAGGACTTCCGGAGGTAAATATAAACGGGGTTTCGGGATTTCTAAGCGATGTAGGCGACGTTGATGAAATGGCCGAAAAAGCACTGTATATATTACAAGATGAAGAACGATTAAAAACCTTTAAAAAAAACGCAAAAAAAATATCCAATCAGTTCGACATCAACAAAATCATTCCGTATTACGAAGAAATATATCGCCAAGCCTTAGCCGAATACAATCTGCTTAGCTGATGAAAAGGGTTTAATTGATAAAGGATTTAACCGATTAAACAGTTCCACGATTAAACAGTTCCACGATTAAACAGTTCCACGATTAAACAGTTCCACGATTAA
>CAZBXQ010000016.1:0-10829 GCA_964495935.1 uncultured Flavobacteriaceae bacterium | reverse complement strand
TCTTCCGGCGTATCGATACCCATATTAAGCTCGTCTGTTTCCACCATTTTAATGCGTTTTCCATATTCCAGAAATCGAATACACTCAATTTTCTCGGCAGTTTCGAGAGGTTGCATTTTCAAATGATAAAAATCAATTAAGGCCTGTTTTCGAAAAGCATATATGCCGATATGCTTAAAATAAGTTACATCTTGCTTGTCATCTCGGGGAAAAGGAATTCTCGACCTCGAAAAATAAAGTGCAAAATCCTGTAGATCGGTAATAACCTTAACATTATTAGGATTATCAATCTCTTGAGAATCGGTTAACCGAATCATGGGGGTGGCCAAATCAATGCCTTTTTCAGGATCATTCTGAAAAACGAGCAGTAATCTTTCCAACACTTCTTTTGCGGTAAAAGGTTCGTCGCCCTGCACATTAACAACAATATCCACGTCCATCTCCTGCACGGCCTCGGCAATACGATCACTTCCACAAGAATGGCGTGTGTCACTGAAGATTGCCGCACCACCGTGACTTGTAATTTCGTCATAAATCTTCCTATTGTCGGTGACTACATACACAGCGTCGAAGAGTTTGGTATGGACAGTCGATTCATACGTTCGGCGAATGATACTTTTTCCTCCCAGAGATTTCAATAGTTTTCCGGGAAAACGCTGAGAATCCAGTCGTGCCGGAATCATGGCAATGATACGATTGGTGGTGTTATCGCTTTTCATAAGATACTATGATCATTTAGTATTAGGCATTTAAAAAAACCGATCTTTAAAACCGATTAGATACAACTTTTCACTGGCTCGTGTGCAAGCCGTATATAGCCAGCGCAAATATTCTTTATCGATTATTCCGTCTTTTACGTACGGTTGTTCTACAAACACCGTATTCCATTGTCCGCCTTGCGATTTATGACAAGTCATGGCATAGCTAAACTTTACCTGCAAGGCATTAAAATACTTATTATTTTTGACTTTAAGATACTTTTTATAGTTTGAACGAATATCGACATAATCTTTGCGCACTTCCTGATAAAGCCGGTTAGCATCTTCATAAGGTAAGGACGGAGCGTTAATATTCAACGTATCGAGCATGATAACGGTCTCAAAGGGTTTCATTTGCGGGTAATCCACCATGCGGGTTTTAATGCGTGCAAAACGAAAACCATAAAGACTCCGAAGGGCATATATTTCCATGATTTCTATAATGTCTCCATTGGCAATAAACCCGGCTTTGCTGCTTGGTTTTAGCCAAAAATAATTATTCCGTACAACCATCAGGAAATCACCGGTCGAAATTTCCTCTTCCCGAAAAAGAATTCGAGCTCGTATTTGCTGATTATAAAGATTAGCTCTTTTGTTAGAGCGCACTATGATGGCTGTTTCTTCATGCCCCAGATTATGATAGGCTTCGTTAATTGCATCCATTACTTCCTCCCCGTCGGTAAGGCGTTGCAAATCTTGTCCTCCGGCAGTGTCAAACCGAAATCCTTCATAAGCTCCCGCATTAATACTGTTGCGGATATCGGTTACATTTTCCAGAATCCCACTTTCTTGTTGTTGCCGCATAACCGCCGTCAATTCCAGTTGATCTACGGTTTTCTGATAATTTAACTCCAATTGAGAAGCATCCAACGCCGGACTCATTTCCATCCCTACCGGCGGTAACTGGGCGGTGTCTCCTATCAATATAAGTTTACAATTGCGTCCCGCATAAACATATTGAATAAGATCGTCGAGAAGCGACCCGCTGTCTGAAAAATCACCCCCTCCATAGTCGGCGATCATCGAGGCCTCATCAACAATAAAAATAGTGTCTTTATGTTTATTCTGCTGAAGAGTAAATTGGATTTTAACCCCGCTCTTTTTGGGATAGTATATTTTTCGATGAATGGTAAAAGCTGAGTGACCGGAGTAATTGGTCATTACTTTTGCCGCTCGACCGGTGGGTGCCGCCAATACCGATTTCTTTTTTAAGAGCCATAACTTTTTGGTTAGCGAACCGATAATCGTCGTTTTACCGGTTCCGGCATAGCCTTTTAAAACAAAAATCTGATGGTCATCGGAATCCTCATCGCATACAAATTTTGCCAATTTCTCCAAGGCTATTTTCTGTTCCATTGTGGGGTGAAACGGAAAATCATCGATTAAAGACTGGTAAAATTTTTGAGCGGTCATAGATTTTGAACTGAACGATTAATAAGAGCCTGAAACCCTTTCATAACTTATCATAAAATCAACCTCGAAAAGACTTTATATATAGTATAAAATATATATATTTAATCGCTTAAAAACGCTTGGTAAGGTGTGACTGGATCACATTAACCAATGGGATTTCGAGGCTTCTCAGGATTCTATTATATGAAATTCAAAGATAAGCTGCGATTTTTATCTAAGATACTTTTTTGATTAAAAAAAAATTGTAGATTTGTAATAGTTGTGTTAATTAAAAATTTTTATTGTGAAAATTATTCTTCAAAGTGTACTCTGGCTCGTGATCCTGTTTCTGGGATACTTGATTTACAATTCTGTCCAAGCGCCGATAGAATTTCAAAAAGTCAAAAAAAAGCGGTATTTGCCCACCATTGACAAATTAAAAGACGTAAGAAAAGCGGAGCGGGCGGCTCGTGAAGTGACGGGAGAATATATTGGAGATTGGGACTCCCTGATTCGTTTTATTGATACAGCAGAATTTGTGATTACTGAACGACGAGACACCTCCTATCTCGATACAGAATTTAAGAGAAATTTTGGGGTTGACAAGTACATCAGCGATGTGGTTATTGATACCTTGGGCTATTATTCGGTAAAAGATTCGATTTTTAAGAATACAGACCGATATAAGGAAATGATGTATGTACCCGGAACCGACAGAAAAGTAAAGTTTGAATTGGAAGCCGGAAATATTACAGAAGGAAAAACCAAGATTCCCGTTTTTGAAGCCAGTGTAGATAAATCGGTATTGCTGGCCGATCAGGATAAGAATTTCGTGGAGAATGAAAGAAAATTACAATCCGTGGATGATATTAGTGGTCCAATAATCAAAGTTGGGGATATGAACAAAGTTACCGATTCGGGAAACTGGCCCAAAAATTATGGCAAGAACGACGACGAATAAAAAATCTGCCGAAGAGCATGGAATTAACAAATTGTCCATCTTGGTTTCTCAAGATGGACTTTGTTTTTGTGGCTCTTTCAATCGTGAAATCCGGGCTTTTCACCACCTGTATTTCACCTCAAAAAAGACTCCGGTAGAATTGCTCAAAGCCATGCAGTCTCCTGCTATCGAGGAGTTGCTAAGAACAGCCGAAGCGCAAGAAGCAGAAGTGGAAGTTTTCTATGCACATGCTTTATTTACGTTGGTTCCCCTGCCCTATTTTGATGAAAAAAAAGTTAGTGATTATTTGAAATATAACGTACGGCTCCTCGAAACCGATGACTTGGCTTTTGATAAGATTACCGGAATAAATGCGAATTTAATTTACATTCCTTACGTCAATATTAACAATTTTATATTTGAGCGTTTTGGAGCATTTACCTTTCGTCACACCGCCGCCCCTTTTATAACAAGAGCACTGGATATAGCAAAAGATTCCCACCCCCCGGAAGTATTTCTCGAAGTTTTCTCTTCTCACTTTATGCTTTCTGTCGTGCAAAATGGCAATTTATTATTGTGTAATGATTTTGATTATCAAACTCCTGAGGATTTGATTTATTATTTATTGTTTACATTTAAGCAATTGGAATTAAACAACGAGACTTTAAAACTTCATCTTAGCGGAGCACTCGATAAAGGAACTCCTACTTATGATTTATTGGAAACCTATATTCGGCATATTCATTTTGTGGACGCCCCTTCGTTCAAGATCTCTTTAAAAGATTCCCATTTCAACCAACTGCCTCGTCATCGCTTTCAACTTTTATTAACTACTATTTAATGCGAATTATTTCCGGAGAACATAAAGGAAGAAGGATTATTGCTCCTCGTAACTTGCCCGTACGCCCTACCACCGACAAAGCCAAGGAAGCCTTGTTCAATATGCTGAATAATCGGTTTGATTTGCAGGCGATAAAAGCCTTGGATCTCTTTTCCGGTATTGGCAGTATCTCCTTAGAATTGGGCTCCCGCGGTTGCAAACAAATAGTGGCTGTAGATCGGTTTTATAAGAATATCGGTTTTTTAAAAGCCACTGCCGAGCAGCTTGCATTGAGCATTCACCCCATAAAGGCCGATGTATTTGAGTTTCTGAATGCTTCAACACCCGGAAAATTCGATGTAATCTTTGCCGATCCCCCCTACTCTTTTAAAACTGCAGAGTTAGAAACGTTAATCAAACTCATTTTTGAGAAAGAATTACTTTTAGAAAAGGGGCTTTTTGTACTTGAACATTCCAAACACATCACCTTTAACGATCATTCCCATCTGGAAGAAGAACGGCGTTATGGAAGCACCGTTTTTTCTTTTTTCTCCTAATTATTATAGAGTAATTTTTGTTATCACTCAATTTATATTTTTTAATCCTCCCTCGCTGTTGGGGCCGACAGATGAGAAGACCGGGTCTTAACTCCCCGAGGCCCGTATGGAGAACTTGCCTTGTTCAGAAGGCTCAGAGCCTGCCCCGAAGCTTAATATTCTTTTAATCTTTTACTTCCGATAAAGACCTTAAATTAGGTAAGAAATAGGCGATTAGCCCTAATAAAAGAAGGAAAGAACACAGGTGATAAACGAAATAAATATCCTTATAATCGGCTAAGATCCCGAGCAGGGCGGCAGCTACTCCCGCAATTCCAAAGGAAGAACCGTAAAAAAGTCCCGAAATCATCCCTATTTTCCCGGGCATCAATTCCTGTGCATAAACGATAATCGCGGGAAAGGCAGAAGAGAGAACAAAACCGATAAGAATACTACATACCGAAGTCCAAAACAAGCTATCAATATACGGCATTAGTAAAGCAAAAGGAGCGGCTCCCAAAATAGAAAACCAAATCACATATTTTCTCCCGTAACGATCTCCCAAAGGACCTCCGAAAAAAGTCCCTAAAGCAGAAGCCGCCAGAAATCCGAAAAGAAAGAGTTGGGAAGATTTTACCGATACCCCAAATTTATCAATAAGAAAAAACGTAAAATAACTGCTGATACTGGCCAGATAAACATATTTTGAAAATATGAGAATAAACAATACAACGACCGTACGATGCACCGTTTTTTTCGATAAATGGGTATTGTAATTTTCAATGGACGCCGATTTTTTCAAATGTTTCAATTGGGCCATTCGCTTTTTTGTCCACCGCCCTACATAAATGAGAACTAAAATGGCCAATAGAGCGAAAATTCCAAAATATGCAGCATGACTTCGGCCGTAAGCAACTACGATCATCGCTGTTAACAGGGGGCCTATCGCCGTCCCGGTATTCCCTCCAACTTGAAAGATGGATTGTGCGAGTCCCCTTCGTCCGCCGGAAGCCATATTGGCCAGTTTAGAGGACTCGGGATGAAAAATAGACGATCCCGCACCAATCAAAGCCACGGCCACTAATATGCCGAGATAACTTGTGGAATATGCAATATACAGTAAGCCCGAAAGAGAAAAACACATTCCTGTGGCCAGTGAATACGGTTGTGGATAGCGATCGGTAAAAGCCCCCACAAAGGGTTGTAAAATACTGGCTGTCATTTGGAAAGTGAGCTGGATGATTCCTATTTGAGCAAAGCTTAGCGTAAATTCATTCTTTAAAAGGGGATAAATCGACGGAATTAAGGACTGAATGGCATCATTAAGAAGATGAGAAAAACTAATGCTGAGCAAGACTCCATAAGCGGTTACCTGTCCGGCTTGCTTGATGCTGTTTTTAAAATTACTTATTTTCTTCATTAGGGAATCCCGGTCTTTAATTGCAGCTATTCAGAATGTTTTTATAATCGTATCGGTATTGTCGAAGACAATGTGAATACCGCTCTCGATAAACGGCGAAGCGATATACTCTGTAGGAGAGGAAATTTATCTATTTTCCCAATTTCTTTTTTAGTTTTTTCTTCCGATTGAATTTCCGACGAAAATCCTGTACCTCTTTCCACATATCCTTAAAAACTTCTTCAAAATCCCGATTTATAAGTTTGGCATATTCTGCGCTGATGGCATATATCATGTTTTTTTCGGGAGTGAGACGGGCAAAGTTTTTTATACGCATTTTATAGTCCATTTTTTCATGAAATTTCATCCGATTGAGATCGACCAGATAAAAAGAATATTCCTTTCGCAATTCATCGTAATAGATAAGTGTATTTCCCGGAGAATGATCTAAAAACTCAATTCCGTTTTCATGCATTTTATAGGTAAATCGGGTAAATTCCTTTAAAATTTCATAGCGGTTCGGAAATTTAGGTTCGTATATCATTTCACGAAATTCGAATACATCCTTTAAGTACTTGCAGATATAAAAACTGCGACCGAATAAAAAGCCCTCTTCCTCAAAATAGGCTACCGGATAGGGCGTGTTAATCCCTTTCTCCAGAATCTTATGGGCATATTCAAAAGAGCGTTCGGCCTTACTCTTCCTAAAATAGCGATATGCTATTTTATTGACCAGATTGGGTACTTTAAAAGACTTTACCGTAAGGGTTTCTTCCCCCAGTTTAAACAGTTTTAAGGTGTTTCTGGGTTGATCTCCAAACCTTTCTCCCCTCCCCTCAAAATTTTCAATTATTTTGAGGATTTGATCGTGTGCTGCGGAATATCTTTTTGAAATTTTAAATTTCATAAGCAGGATTGAAGGAGAATGATTTTAAAAATGGTACAATAAAAAATACCGAATAAGAATTTAATTTTTAATCCGTAAAATTCCACCTCCCATGGGGATTACGTTATAGGGTTTTAGACCGAATTCTAAATTATCTCCCTCGCTTTTTCCCTCAACAGGAGCCCCCGAAGATAAATTGTAGGTATGCTTTTCTACACAATTACTGGTTCCTTCAAGGTTCCCTATTTCAA
Source organism: uncultured Flavobacteriaceae bacterium (assembly GCA_964495935.1). Lineage (GTDB taxonomy): Bacteria > Bacteroidota > Bacteroidia > Flavobacteriales > Flavobacteriaceae > JAJYSO01. The sequence goes on along the minus strand of CAZBXQ010000016.1, from coordinate 3,847 downwards.
GTATGGCACAAGTGTAGCTTTCGCTATATGGTATATTCGGATCATAAGCGTCAAAAGCCGAATAATTGTCGGCACCATTACTTCGTATTATGATCCCCCCGTTTCCATAATTCGGAATATAAACGGTATTGCCGGGAAACCTCAATGAATTGTACTCTGGAAAATGCATATCTATAGTCAAATCCACCTTAATATCCAGAAGATTAGGGTTTTCATAATTGTGATGATTACTACTGCAAGAGATGAGTATTCCGACAATACTTATAATAATAACAATAAATTTTCTCATTTTGGCTGAAATAGACTGCAAGATACCAACATTATTGAAATCAATAAAATTTATTATATTTGTAAGGATATCAAATAATCCCGGATAAAGGCTTCGGGATTTATTTTTTATATGCAAAAAATAAAATTATTGAATTATGGGAAAAGTATCTTATTATACAGCAGAGGGGCTAAAGAAATTGCGGGATGAGTTGAATCATTTAAAAGATGTAGAGCGCCCAAAAGCCTCTGAAGCCATTGCCGAGGCCCGTGATAAGGGAGATTTGAGCGAGAATGCCGAGTATGATGCCGCCAAGGAAGCCCAGGGCTTACTGGAAATGAAGATTGCAAAACTGGAAGATATCGTTGCCAATGCCCGGATCATCAATGAATCAAAAATTGATACCTCAAAAGCACTCATTCACAGTAATGTGAAAATAAAAAATGAGAAGAACGGGAAAGAAATGACCTACAAATTGGTTTCACAAACCGAAGCGGATCTAAAAAATGGAAAAATATCGGTAGATTCTCCTATCGGAAAAGGGCTACTGGGAAAAAAAGTAGGTGAAAAAGCAGAGATTCAGGTCCCTAACGGCATTATTACCTTTGAAATATTGGAAATCTCCAGAGACTAACTCCGTAAATAATCAGATTTAAAATTCCAGCCATGTCATTCATATGATCATGGCTTTTTTGATTTAGCTCTTTGAAGCGTGTATCTCTCTATCTTTTGGTTTGGAAATTAGTATCGAATACTACGAATCATTATACTTGCGTTTATTATCGTAATCAGCGGTCAGGCTAAAAAAATAATTGGTGACTTCATGTTTTGCCTAAAAATAAATAGGCAGCCATTTTTGACTAAAATTTTGAGTCGGAGAAAGATGTCATGTGTTTTTCGAGGCACGAGATCCCGAAAGCTTTCGGGAGTATCGAGACCTCTTTATATTGTTAAAACCCTCGGTACGTTTTTTATTTCACGCTACGCTTTGCTATAAAAAATATTCGAATTGACAACATTTCGTTAATAGACAATGAAAACAGAAAAATTTAAAATAATACCATACACTAATAAATACAGAAAACAGATTTTAAATATATGGGAGAAATCCGTTCTTGCTACCCACGATTTTTTGTCTGAAAATGACTTTAACGAAATTAAGCAATTAGTGAGCAATATGGATTTTAATGACCTTAAGGTTTACTGCATAATAAACAAATCTTCAATTGGCGGGTTTATTGGCGTTTATGAAAATAAAGTGGAGATGCTATTTTTAAGTCCTGAATATTTTGGACAAGGTCTTGGGTTTAAGCTGTTGGACTTTGCAGTAAAAGAACTAAATACCAAAAAAGTAGATGTGAATGAACAGAATAAAAAGGCATTAAAATTCTATCAAAGGTATGGATTTGAAACTTTTGAAAGAACTACTAAAGATGACGAAGGAAGGAATTACCCATTATTGAGAATGGAGTTAACTAAAAACAATGAATAAAGCCCGAACCGATAACAGGTGGTTTGATGCAAGCGCAAGTGTTATACTTCGGCGGACAGGTGTTCTAAAACGGAAGTTCTGTTTTTACTTGGCCGGTAAGGCAGGTTTGGACACAAAAGCCGAGGTTTTAATTTTTCTTAGTAAACTTAAAACCCAAAATTCGGCTTCTTAAGTTGTGCCAGCGTCAAGCCGCAAAACTGTGTGTGCCTTGAGAACACTAAAAGGTGTTCGTAACTTTAAAATAGATGAGAGTAGATCTCTCGATGAGGGTTTTCAGGAAAACTCATCAAACCACACTTCAACTTTGTTCAGTGCATCGCCTTATGGTGCGTTTGTCGGAAACGGCAAGGGTATTGAGCGATAAGGAAAAACGGAAACTAAAGATTTCTGAAGGTGTGTGCATTAGAGCTGAACCCTTCGACAAGCTCAGGATAAACTATAGTGAACCATTCGATGAAGCCTCGTAAGAAGCGAGACAGTGTCAAAAGTAGATAGCTACGGTTGTATCTATGACAAAGTGTAACGGAAACCTGATTATTGGTTACACGGCACTCGGGGTTAAGGTGGCAGGAATAATGCATAGGCTATTTTAAGGAACAAGGGAACTCATTATCGTTCTGTCAAATCGAGAAGAGGAAGCAGACGCCAAAGGATCCCGTGAGACGAGACAGGTTGTGAGCGAGATAATGGGGACAGACCTAGTCGTAGTAGTGAAGAAATCTTTGTAATAAAGATGGAGCGAAGGGCTAAGCGTGTTATGTAAAACAAGTATTGACAACCGATTAAAAAGGGATGATTGATTACTATGAGACAAAATCACAGCCAATAACCAAAGTTATGGTTTGGCAGGCTTATAAAGAAGTAAAAGCCCATAAAGGAAATGGAGGCATAGATAATATGGATTGGGAGTATTTGGCGGAGAATGCCAAGACCGAGCTCTATAAACTATGGAATCGACTTACCTCGGGCAGTTACTTTCCACCGCCTGTCAGACAAGTGGGTATTCCCAAGAAAGACGGTTCGACACGATATTTGGGCATTCCGACGTTGCTGGACAGAATCGCCCAGCAAGTTGTGAAAGTTCATTTGGAGCGGAAATTAGAACCCCTGTTCCATAACAGTTCTTATGGTTACAGACCCAACAGAAACTGTCATCAGGCAGTAGAGCAAGCATGCAAAAGCACCTACAATCACGACTTTGCCATAGACCTTGACATCAGAGGATTCTTTGACAATATCGACCACGGACTTCTTATGAAAGCTCTAAAGCATTATTGTAAGGACAAGTGGGTATGGATTTATGTAGAAAGATGGCTACAAGCAGGAGTAATTCAGGAAGATGGTAAATTCAGTTTATCACTTTCGGGAACACCTCAAGGCGGAGTAATAAGTCCGTTATTGGCCAATCTGTTTTTGCACGTAGTATTTGATAAGTGGATGGAGATAAACCATCCCACAAAACCTTTCGAGCGCTATGCGGACGATATAGTGGTTCATTGTAAAACAGAAAGGCAAGCACTGTTTATGTTGAGACAAATTCGACAGAGATTCAGAAAATGCAAACTGGAATTGCACGAACACAAGACCAAAATTATCAATCTACGCGGATATGCCAAGAAGAAATATCCAAAGGGGTTTGATTTTCTTGGTTTCACTATCCGACCGAATGGATTTAAGTATAAAGGTGGCGTCAAGGCTTTACCCGGGATTTATGTAAGTACAGAATCCAAGAAAGCGATTGCTCAGAAGTTCAGAGAGATGGTACTTCACAAAAGAAGGAAACCATTAGAAGAACTCGCCAAAAGAATAAATCCAGTCGTCCGAGGGATTATCAACTATTACCATAAATTCCGTAGGGATGCCTTGCGGAAGGTATGGTGGCAACTCAATAATAGATTATTGAAGTGGGTCAAATGGGAAAAGGGCTTGTATAAGTATGCAGCGGTAAAATACCTGCGGACCAGATACAAGGAAAACCCAACATTATTTGAGCATTGGGTATTGGTACAACCATAAAGATAATTTAATATCTTGAAGTCATTTAAACTTTTAATTTTCTGATTTTCTTGAAAAATATGGCCATAAAA
>CAZBXQ010000015.1:54673-56494 GCA_964495935.1 uncultured Flavobacteriaceae bacterium | reverse complement strand
CGTCCCTTATAGCGAATTTTATCACTGTCCAAGTATTCCAGATACGGACTGACAAAAAACTCCTTTCCCTCTTTGTTCAAAGAGAAACCATTGGCCAACTCTTCAAAATGGGCTTTGTTGATTTTCTTTCCCGTAAATAAACGGAATACGAAACGTTCAGCATGAATCCGATAAGGTTCAATATAATCAAAAACCAGGCTTTTGCTGTTATAGTCGTCTCGGTGCATAAACCCGACAAAAGGATCCAAACCGGCCAACATCAGGGAACGTTCGGTGCGGCTGTATAAAATTCCGTACGCATAATTGAGCATGGCATTAAATTCATCGTTAGCCGGTCGAAAACTTCTGCCCTTAAAGGCAAAATTTTCCGGTATACATTTGGAAAGCGCATCAAAATAATGCCTTCCGGCCGAGCCTTCCCAGCCGCGAAAACTGTCGGCCGTATCGTCAATTTTTTCAACTTCGGCCTCCTTTATTTTTTTGCGAAAATCCAAAATGGCCTCGCTTTTACCATCCAATAAATCGTGTAATTTTTTACGGTGTTTTTTGAGATCCTGCAAAAAATCGGCTTGGTTTTCCAACTTTTGGCATAGCCAATTTTTGATCCATTTAACGGCAATGGTATTTGTCGAGGCCCTGAGCTGTTCCTTTCTGATCTTAGCGGTACTGCCCAATTTGCTGTGCCAAAACCGGCCCATCGGCTGGCCCCTGTAATCGACCACCACGATATCAATATTGTGTTTTAAGGCCAGTGCAATGGCATCGGTGCTCAATGCCGCGCCTTCGCTCATCACAAAAGATGTGATTTTGTGGGCGGCAATATGGTTCACTTTTTTCCGGTCTTTATCCTTTTCGGGAACTTTGATCTCGAACATCTCGTCTTTGACGTGAACGTAAGTGCCGTAGGTGTTGATGAAAATTTGCAACTTGAAGTGATCTTAATGGTTGGTGATTATTTTTTGATTTTGGCCAATTCAATCAACTCTAATTCTTTTAAGTGTTGGAAATCTTTGCTATTTGCAGTTAATAACGGCAAACCTTTGACCAGAGCAGTAGCTGCAATGGTAGCATCGCCAAGGCTCATTTTCCTATCTTGGCGGAGCTCGATGGATTTTAGAATAACCTCTTCATTTATAAGGAAAGTCTCAAATTCTTTAAAAAGAATAGTGAAGTATTGTTTGTTCTCTGGGAATAACTTGTTGTATCCAAGGACTTCGATTCGCGAAATATCCGATACACCGATATTCTTGTTTTCGATCCATCGGCGGATAAACCCATAATCTGGCTGGGAAGAATATATAACAATATTCGAATCAATTAAAAAGTCGTTATTCTCTTCCATAAAGGGGTTTGTCTTTGCGCTGCTCACGTTGCCATTTTACAGGATCATCTATTTCGCTAATACCGCCTGATTCTGCTTTTTCTTTCATGAGTTTATAAAGTGTTTCTCCATTAGGTTTTCTTTTTGATTCAGATGATTTTGAAGAGATGGAAAGCCCCAGCTCCTCAGCCAATTCTTCCACAAGTCTTATGCGTTTTCTGTCCTTTCCCGATATTGTAATTTCCATAACGCTCATAATTTGTCTATAAAGATAAGGAATTTTAAGGATTCAAGGGCTCAATGACTCAGGGATTGAATGTATGGCGGATTCAATGGCTCAATGGTTCAGGGATTGAAGATATCGAGGATTCAATGTTATGGGGTAGAAGATACAACAATTCACTCTAACCTCGGATTAATCGTTGATTCATTCTTCCATTGATTCATTCTTTCCATTGATTCATTCTTTCCATTGATTCATTCTTTCCATTGATTCATTC
>CAZBXQ010000015.1:0-54573 GCA_964495935.1 uncultured Flavobacteriaceae bacterium | reverse complement strand
ATTCTTTCCATTGATTCATTCTTTCCATTGATTCATTCTTTCCATTGATTCATTCTTTCCATTGATTCATTCAACCATTCCTCCATTCACTCATTAATTCCTTCAACCCTTGACCACCGTTCCAAACCCTCGTGAAACCGATTTTCCCAAACCGATATTGTCGGGCAATAGAGCGTTCGCTACGAAGCTTCCCGAAAATGCCAGCATCTCGTTTCCTTTAAATTTGGTTGATTTTTCCTGAATATTAACTTTGGCCAAAAGACGTTCTTCGGGGGCTAATTGCAGTTTAATATTGCTATAAAATCCCAGAATATTTCCGATAATTAACCGGTTCAGCATTCTATCTTTTTCTTCTTTAGTTTTTAATTGAACATATTTTTGATGATTTTTTTGATTTAAGGCCATCCACAAGGTTTGAAATTGGTATTCGTGCAGATCTTCCGAAAAACCAACCGTTTCTTTCTGGGTTTCGATGTTCTTGGCGTTTACGGGATAAGCCCTCCCGTCAATATCCAATTCTTTGATTTTTAGAAAAAGCTGGGGTAGCAATTCAGCACCTTCTTCAATTCCAATGAGCATCGGCACTTTATCAATGACTTTATATTGAATCAACGGATATCGATACCGCAGCTGTCCACTGTTATAATGATTGTGGAGTAGGGGAGAATGCTCTCGAAACAGGTTCCCAAAATACCCACGGAGTTTATGGGCATCACGGGTTTGGAGTTGGATGTCGGGGAATTCAATGCGGGTGAGCTGGAGGGGTTTTGTGGGCATTTAGGTTATTTTTTAAAACGTCATTGTTTTGTTTTCTTCTTTTTTTTTAAATGTCAATCCTTTTTCTTTATCATAATTACAATCAAAAAATTCAAATCCTAAATCATTTTTTCTTGACTTAGCTGAGAGGAACCGCTTTCGGGAAATAGAGACTTCGAGATTACTTAAAGTGTCTTTGTCTGAACAATGAAAATATTCTTCTTCAAAGTCATTAGGAATAACAGAAACAGTATCCAACCCTTCTCGGGTAAAAACATCAGCGTCTGAAGTCAAGTCTTTGATGAAATTATACCTTTCTTGAATTTCTATATGTTTTTTTAGCCCTTCTTGATAACTCTTATTTGATTCAATATCAACATTGGCATATACTTTATTAACTAAATCTGTTAGCTCTTTTTCTGTAAGTCGTTTACCATCGTTTTCTTGAAATTGTTCAAAAGTTTTTTGTAAAATATCTTCTTCAGTATAAATAAATTTTTCACTAATCTCAGAATGTTGATGGATAATTACTTTTGAATCTTGCTTTCCTCTTTTCCGGTTAACTCGACCAGCTCTTTGGATAATGGCGTCTATAGGTGCATTTTCTGTATATAGGATATCAAAATCAATATCCAAAGAAACCTCAACAACCTGAGTGGCAATCAATATCCCTCCTTTATTTTTTTTATCGAGTGCAAAAATTTCTCTTTCTTTAGAAAAACGATGTTTCTTAATGAATCGTGAATGATAACAAATTGCTTCGAAACCTTTTTCTTCAGCTATCGGTTTTAAACCTTCATAAATGGCAATTGCTCTGTCAACATTATTGACAACGATTAAAATTTTTTTCCCTTCTGCTACACTATTTTCAATTTTCTCAAGATTATCCTCTATCTGCTTTTCTCGAATTTCAAATTGATTTCTGGCTTTATCTAAAAGTTCTTTGTCCTGAATAAATGTAGGGTTCTCAAGTGTTTTGGTTAATAAATCTTGCAACTTAATGGGCATTGTTGCTGTCATTATATAAAAACGAGTTTTAAAATTATCTTTTAAATATTTAATAGTAGAAATAATAAGTCCTAAAGTATATGGTGCGTAAAGATGAATTTCATCTATAATGACTTTTGCATTCATAAGATGAAAAGTTTTCACTTCCCAAAACCCAAGATTAAATCCTAAGGTCAAAAGTTGATCAACCGTACAAATATTAATGTTTTTAAAAAACGATTTATCCCGGAAATATTTTTTCCAATCGTAAGAATCATCTTTATTTTCTTTTATGTATTGCCGGGCAGAAGAGTGAATTAATTGTGTATAATCTGCCCCAAAATATTCAGTAAGCCGATTGTAAATAGCATTGGAAGTTACTCTGGTAGGTAATAAATAAATGATTTTTTCCCAATCTTTTTTTGAAGACGCCCAAAGCAAACTTGCTTCTGTTTTTCCACTTCCTGTAGGAGCAATAGCTAAAACATTATTTTCTGTCAAGCTATCTTTCTGAAAATTACGAAAGCCAAAGTTTTGAGCATCATCTTCTTTGCCTTCATCCTGAAGTTTTTTGATAATGTGTTGCGCTAAGTAGTTCTCGTTAAAGGTTACTCCCTTTTCCAGTTTTAAATGCCCTGAAGCAGTCCAGTCTGAAATGTTTAAAAGTGCTTTATGATAAATATATTCTTTCCGATTCGCTTGATCTAAGAAGTCCTCCTTCTCAACTTTGGCATAAATAGCCCTCTTGTATAAAACAGTTAATGCTTCATACTTCGATTTATTAATCAAGTTTATAGTCCTTGAATTATTTGGATATGAATTAAAATTATTACTATGTGCAAGGCTATTAATAAATGTTATAAATTCATTTACCACATCTTCATCAAGATGGAATTTTATAGTAGTGTTGTGGGTAATGCGCTTATTAAAGCCTTGTGCATTAAAGACTTTGTGATGGGATAAAACGGCAATCAGGCTTTCTATATTTTCATTATAATATTCCATATTATTGATATACAGAAATATACCGGAGAAGAATTCGTGACGAATGAAATCATCATAACTGATAGAAATATCAGGTTTTATCATTTCTTGAAAACGATTACAAATTTTACCAAAATCGTGAAAAACTGTAGCTACAAATGAAGCCTGCCAAAACTTTTCATCAGGAATTTCCTGAAAGTATCGTTTTTTTAACTCAAGCCAAATAGTAAAAACATTATAAGTGTGTTCTTTTAATGTTTCCAAAGGTTGAGATTTTGCCCATATTTCATCTAAAGCATTCACAATTTAAATAATGGGATAAAGGTGGATTTATAAAGTAAGCCGGGAACTTTGTAATTCAATCTCATTGTATCTCCTATTAATGAAAATGTTCCGATATCCGAAATACTACGCTTTCCGTAGTCATTTTCATAATTAAAACGGATAGGTAAATCATAGGTTAAGGTGTCGTTTGAATATATCGAAAATTGCAAATCACCTTTCTCTGCCGAGCTCATTACTTCATTTACCACATCCCCGGAGACAAAAGCATTCTTTATAACGTTTTCTTCTACGACCTCCACGTTTTCTTGAACATTCAAAACTTTTGCTAAAGAATCGCTACTCCCCATTGTTAAGGCATACACCGGTGTTTCGAATGCCATTTTCAGGTGTGCCAATGAAAGTTGGTTTTCACTCTTGAATGCTAATAAAAACCTGTTTTCAATTAAATATTCTTTTTGGATAATACTGGCACCTATTCCAGGATTATAATAACGCATATTTATATCCTTGGATGATTTGTATTTCCAAGTATCCTGGCATTTTCCTTTATAATTACCATAAACACCTATTTGAAAACTATTTTCATCAAAGAATTCTTGTGCTTGCAAAGGGGTTAACCCAATAGCTGCTCCGCATAAACCGATAATGGTCGTTGGTGGGGGCAACTTCAAAGACTTATGATAATTCTGAAAATTTGGATCTCTAAAGGAAGCGGTCTGACTCGCTATTTCAACAACAAAATTTTTCATTGCTTTAAACTCCATAATAGTCTTTAACCCACTGTTCCATTTTTTCAAAGCCTTCTTTAATGGAATTCATTCCTTCAGCTTTTTCAAATACGGCTTCCTGTACAGCAAAAACGTGTTCTTCGATAAATTTATCATAATCGGTAACCACTGATTTCAACTTCTCAATATTAATTTGCCCATTTTCTTTTAAATCAACAGCTTCCAAAAAAATTGGGTTTTTTGACTTCATTAATCCAGCTGCTAAAAACTTGGGTGATAAGTCGGCCAAAAAACGAGTTTGCCTTCCGGAACTCCATAGCATTTGAAAGGCATTTAAGAAATTCAAAATACGATTCGCTTTTTCCTTATTATCTACTAAATCTCTTGTTTCCAATTCACGTGTTTTTTTATCTAATAAAACAGTTTCCTTCCCTATTCGGTCTAATTCGATTAATATGGAACCACGATAAACGCCGGAATGAATCTCTGTTTCAAAAATATTGGCGTCTAAACCAATCTTTTTTCCCATAAAATTTGTAGCATAATCCAAATCGCCTTTATAGGTTGCCAGGGCTAATAAGGATTCGACGCGAATAGGCGATGTTCTGACATTGGATGTGCCTTTAGCTCCATCCTTTCCCTTAGAAGCATCCATATATCCAAATAAATCATCATCTATATATTTAATAGGATCCATTTCTGTTTTAGGTGCGCCTTTATCGGTGCTGGATTGCCCAACAGGTGAAATATCACTTCCCAATTCTTCCAGTTTGTCACGTAATGCTCTTCGAATGGCTTGAGAAGAAACATAAGGCAATTCTTCACCGTTCTTAAGGGTTACTTTTTTAATGGGATTGATGTTGTCAACTTCTTTATCGCTTCCATTTAGGCTCGCGAAAGAAACTTTTGATAAATACGTAATGGTTAAGCTATTGGTTTTCATATTAATTATTGTTTTTTTGATTAGATAATACAGTGTTTAAAATATTCAAAGCACCGATTTGTGCATATTGTTTAATAGCTACATAATTGCTATCGTCCAGATTTTCTATTATATCGTTGGCTATGGAAATTCCATATTTTCGTTGTAGCCGGATAAGATTATCACGAAACTGTTCGATAGTCCGTGCTTTATGTAGGCCAATCAAATATTTTCTTCCCTGTTTAGCGTTGGCTTTACGTTCTGTGTCATTCTTTGGCGATTCATAGTTTAGTATTGAGTGACCAATACTTCTTCCTAAACTTATCGCCCGTTCTTGCAGTGATTTATCCATATTCTTATGAGTTAAAGTTGATTGATATATTTTCAAGAATTCAAGAAGAACATCATAGCGATGATATCCCAAATGATCCCCATTAGTTAACTGTAAATAGCTTTTATAAAAGAGACTCTCAATATCTTTTAGTAAAGATTTACCTCTTAATAGCTTATCGAAAACGGCGATTCGGATTTGCCGTTGTGACTTCATCTTTTTATTGTAATCTTTTATCGCTTCACTTTTTGTGGTCTTGAATACGAGACTCCGCCATATCTCTTTTATACTAATATGTTTTTCCCTATTAGTCTCTAATCTATGGATTAATTGGATAATAAATTTAGCGTTTGTAAATTCCCTATAAAAATTAGGTCTCATTGTTGACGAAAATTTATCAGCCTTAAAAGAGACGAGACTCAATGGCTTGTTCTCAAGTTCTATCAGTTTTAAAATATCCTCATTACTCGACTCTTCCGCTTGCAACTCATCCTGAAATTTATTTCTGTAAAAGGTATATAGTATTAGGAAGGTGATTTCTTCAGTAGAATAAGAATCCTCCCCAGAATCAACCGAATAACTTTCACCATCCTTTTTGGAATAATAAAAAGTATGAAGTTTTACGTTTCTTTTGAATGGCATCTTCCAGTTCTTCATTTCATCATACTCATAAAATAAATCCCCACTATAAAGTTCGTTGATATGGAGTAGTGTATCTGAGTTGAAAAACGTACAAATAAAGGAGTCATAACCATTGAAATAATTGTACATCGCTAAAACCGGGGAAAAACGCAAAAGATAAGTGGCCTTTTGACTAATTTTATGTGTGGAAGCAGTAAAATGTGAACTAAAGGTAGAAAAACCCCTTAGAAAAGGTGAAATATTATTAATGCCCTCTAATTTCTTAAACCCTTCGCCAGTAATTGGACATCTTTTTTCTCCGGGAATCCAAAAATCTTCTTCTAAATTTATTGTTGTTATTTTTTTATAAGGCTCATTTAAATAGATTTTTGAAAGTAATTTAAGGTTATTCTCCTTGAAATAGGCTCTAAATTTTGTTGCCAATTTTGGATTTTCTTTATCGAGATCTTTAATTTTATTAGAATTTTCCTTTTTTATCGTAGTTCCTTGGGCGTTATTTGTGATTAAGGATGCTAAACCGTAAGTATTCATTTTTGGGAAACGATAGAATTTATCCTTTTCTTCATCATAATAAGCATTTTCCATTTTGTCTAATTGCTTTTTAGACGAAAGATCGTAGAAGTCTTGCCCCATTCGATAATAAACCTCTTCAAGTTCCTTAAAAATAATATCATTTTTAACGGTTAATTGATGGGCTTCTAATTTAAATTGTATGTCTGTTTCGTTTTCTTTTTTATACTTTTTAAGGTATTGGTATAAACCAATTATACCACTATTCACAAAAATATTTGAAGTCTTATGAAACTTAATTTCAGATATTGTTGTCGTTTGTTCTTCAAAGAGTTCGGTCTGCTTTCCCTCCATTTTCTTATAATTTACACAAATATATTAAAATATTTTAATTAGATATGTATAACGACTAATTTTGTTTCTCCATTAAAAACAAGGATTGAAACATTAGCTATGTGTATTCCAACATTCCACTCACAACAAGGATTGAAACTTTAAAATCACCCTCGTAGCTCAATCGCATAGAGCAGAACCACCGAAAGTTCAGGTTCCGGGTTGGAATCCCGGCGAGGGTTTTTGAAATGTGCCTCCCACACTGCCATTCCCCTATTGTCGATAATGCTTATAATACAAGTATTTTTAAAAAATTTATTAAATATAATAAAAAAATGTTAATATATAAATTATAGAGTTATCGACTCACTTCTATGCTTGAATTCCTATCCTTTTCCCACCAATTTTACCACCACCCAAATTTGCTCCTCGGGATGCATCTTATCGTCGATACGCTGAATACGGACTTCAAAATGGTCAAAACCTATTTTTAAAAGTTTATAGAAAATTCGATTTTCTTCACGCGGGATAAAGCCCAGATGGTAATCTTTATATAAAATCTTTACAGCTCGGGGATCGTAGTCGTTCTCGGGAGCAAGTTGGAGGGTTAATAAAGTTCCGATTCTTAGCTCTTTGAAGGCCTCCGGGCCATCGTAATAGGTGAATCCGGCAATGTTAAAGTGTGCCAGATGTTCTTTGATGGCTGTCTTTTTCTTTTTCATAATACAGCATTTTTAAAGCTTGGGGATTCCCAATACCACAAAGGAAAGGAGGGATACCGTCATTTCATGTCGGTGTGTGAAACAAAAGGAAAGTTTTTTAGGATTTCTTATAAAGGCTAAGGCTGCGTTCCAATATTCCCCGAATTTCTTCTCTTAGGCTTTCCGGATTTAAAACTTCCACCTGATCTCCCAGTTTTAGGAGCTGCATTTTGAGTTCGTAATTGGGGATAAGATATAAGTAAATTTTCACCCATCCGTTCAGTAGTTTCTCTACAAAGCGTTGACTCGGGTGGAGGGGGAGGGTTTTAAGATATTTATATTGGGATCGACTTACCGCCAATTCGATGTATTGGGGCTGTGGAGCACCATCATAATTAAGTCCGATAATTTGATCGAATTCCCGTAGTTGTTCCCGGTAGTCTTCCGTTTTAATTGATGAAAGACCACGAGTCTTAAGTTTTGACAAGCGTGCCAGTCCAAAAGTTTTAATGTGATGTTCTTCTTGCGGAATCCCGACTACATACCAGCGTCCCTCGTATTCTCGTAATTGAATAGGAGATATTTGATAATATTTTTGAGTTTGCTTGTGATAATTTTCGTGAATAAAACTCACCTCTGCTTTATTGCGGATAGCTGATAAAAGCAAAGGGATTTTTTGCAGCCCTTTAAAATCTGAGTTGTCTTCCAACTTGACACTTTTTCCCAAATTAAAAAATTCCTTGAGACTTTCGCGAAGGAGATCCCCCAGGAAAATCCGATCGGCAAATTGCAGGAAGTTTAAAATTTGTTCAGGTTCATTGGGATTCAGGAGATAGCCCCTTTGTGAGCGATCAAAGTGAATTTCAAGCCCAAAATCTTTTCGCAGTGCTTTAAGGTCACGCTCTAAAGTTCGCGCTGTAATAGAGATCTCATAATCTTCTTCAAGAAGGTTCAATATTTTTTCTTTTGGAGAATAGGGATAGTTTTGGAGAATTCGAATCTCGGTTTCTAAGCGTTTGATAATGGTATAAGAAGGCATGGGAAGAGTTTGTTAAAAGATAGGCTTTTTATTTAAAACGGTCTCTTTTTACGCCATTTTGACTCTTTTTCCTTGATTTTCAATGCTTTTTATAAGAACCGGAGACTGTTTCTTATTTGTATTTGGGTTTTCGTTTTATATTTTTTATACTTGGAATTCTTAATATTTCATAAATTCCAAAATATGAAGATTCCTTTGGCGGCATTATTTTGTTTTTATCTATGGTCGGAACACTCCTTCGGTATCAACAATAAAATTGCCGCTGTATTAAAAGGAAATTTCACTCCGGGAAAAATCTAACCTACAAAAAGCAATTTTGCAAGCTACGGATTCTCAAAAGGAACCCGTTTTTGTGCTTGGTATTACTTTGATTAACAATTTAAACGTATTCTTTATGGCAGATTCAAATAGTAAACTGAAAACCACATTATCAAAAGGAGTGACTCTCCCGAGTATCCTATTTATTCTTTTGGTGAGCTTGAGTGCCGGTTTTTTTCCGGATACAACAGAAAGGGGATTGGAGGTCGTTAAATCCTTTATTTTTGAAAAACTGAACTGGATTTTGGTGTGGGGAGTGACCATTTTTATCATCTTCCTGGTGTATTTGATGTTCAGTAAATTTGGGAACACTCGTTTAGGCCCCAACAACAGTAAACCGGATCATTCTTTTTTCTCTTGGGTAGCGATGTTATTTGCCGCCGGAATGGGTATTGGATTGATGTATTTTAGTGTAGCCGAGCCTATGAGCCACTACCTGGCCGATGCCTTTGCCGATGAAGATCAGGTGGAGCGGGCTCGAAATGCCATTATGTTTACTAATTTCCATTGGGGCGTGCACGCCTGGTCCATTTATGCGTTAGTTGGACTGGGATTAGCTTATTTTTCGCATCGTTATAAATTGCCCTTGTCGTTGCGTAGTTGCCTTTATCCACTGTTGGGAAACAAAGTAGGCGGGAAGTGGGGGAATTTGATTGATATTTTTGCTTTTTGCAGTACGTTCTTTGGGATTGTAACCAGTTTGGGTTTTGGTGTGGTTCAGGTAAATGCCGGGTTGGAGCAATTGGGAATCGTGCCTTCCGTCGATATCAAATGGCAAGTGTTAATCGTGTTGATCTTGGTAAGCTGTTCGGTGTTTTCGGCAGTTTCCGGGGTCGATAAGGGAATTAAGAACCTGAGTAACGCCAATATGATTGGGGTTATTCTCCTCATGTTGTTTGTTCTCTTTTTTGGACCCACCCAGTATATCATTGGCAGTTTTACACAGGGGGTTGGAGACTACATTAGCAATTTCTTTCGGATGACTTTTAATACACATGTTGATCATCCCGATGAATTGCCCTGGTTTTATGATTGGACCATTCTTTATTGGGCTTGGTGGATTTCCTGGTCTCCTTTCGTGGGGCTGTTTATCGCCAAGATATCGAGAGGCCGTACAATTCGCGAATATATCGCTGCTGTATTACTCCTGCCCGCTTTGTTTAACATGGTATGGTTTGGAATTATGGGGAATAGTGGAATCTGGATTGATGAGCATGTTGCCAATGGAGCACTTTCGGCTTTGATCAACAATCAGGATGCTTTGGCTTTTGAATTTTTGAACTATTTGCCGGGACCCATGGTGTCCAGTGTGGTTTTTATTCTGATTATCATCATCTTCTTTGTGACTTCGGCAGATTCGGGGATTTTGGTTATGGATAGCATCGCTACCCGGGATGCCGAAGACTCCCCAAAATGGCAAAAGATAGGAATGGGAGGTTTATTGGCACTGCTCGCTTTAGTTTTGCTAAATGCCGGAGGTTTGGAAGCTTTGCAAACCATGACGTTGATTACGGCACTTCCTTTTACATTGGTAATATTCCTTTTTATAGCCAGTCTGACGAAGGCTTTGTCGATTGACAAAACTTATTTTGATCAGTATTATCCGGAATATACGGCGGCTTGGTCGGGAGCGGCCTGGAAGGCCCGATTGGGAAAGATTGTGGGCTTTACCAATCGAAAATCCGTTCATGAGTTTATAGAAACCACAGCTCGGGAAGCCTTTGAGGAATTAAAAGAACAACTGACTAAAAATAATATCGAGGCTCATATAAAGACCTATAAAGACCCGAAACGTATTGAATTTGTGATTACCTATGATCAGATCAATGACTTTCTGTATGGTATTAAATCGGAATACAGTGATGTACCTCAATACGTCACTCGGGAAGAAAACCTGCCGAAATCCAAAAGTGGTAAGAACTATATTGCCGAGGCTTATTTTGGGGATTATCGTATTGGTTATGATACTCAATTTTTTACCCGAGAAGAATTAATAGCCGATGTACTCAAGCATTATGAGCGGTATTTAGGACTTCTTTCGAAGGAAGAGAACGAATTGTTTGTCAGTATTAATGCCAATGCCAATCGATTGTATGAGGAGACTCGCGTAAAAGAAGAAGCGGCCAAAGGAAAAGTAGTGGATGTCGAGTGAGGCCTCCGGAAGTCGGTTTTTACAGGATAATTTTGGTTATATTCAGAGGTAAAGGAGATGGAGGTATGAAAAAATCCTATTTGATTGCTTATAAATCATATCGTTGTGAATTCCTTTTCAGAATGGTATTCTTAGTGAGAATTCCTTTTGTTTTTTACAATCTGGATAATTTTGAGACTGAGGTGGTTTAAACTTTTGGGATTGAAGCGAAAAATAGAGATTATTGTTCCGGATGACGGCTTTTTTGTAGAGCATGGCCATAGCTACGGTTGAAAAAAAGACTAAATCTGGGGCAATAAGATCATTTTGCAGTCCATTTTTGAAAGTTTAAATGACCTCACTATATAATTGCAAATACGGTCTCAAAAATAACTTTATTTTTTATCGACTTATCAAATTAGCACATAAAAATAGCAATTATACAATATTGTTGGTAGGTTATTGATAATTAATAGATAGAGTGGAGTCGGAGGGATTCGAACCCTCGTCCAAACAAGCAGCTAAAAAGCTTTCTACACGTTTAGCTCTCACTTGATTTTCGTCTTAAAGCCGGCCGAAAGCCACCTACTTTAAGCTTATTCTCGATTCAGTTTCATCCCAACATCAAGACCCTGTCAAGACTATATTTACTTTTCCGGTGCCTCTATATCGACCGCCGTAAATCAAGGCTTTCGAGAGACATCTTGGTCCCGCGTCTTACGCTGAGATTAGGGTAATCTTACTGTAATTCAGATTACGCAGCCAAGGCGTAATTATTTTCGCCGTTTAAAAAAGATGAAATAGGAGTTTTACGAGATATATTCCATCGCTCGACGTGCTTACTTTCCAACTCGACCTGTTGTCAAAACCAAATCGACCCCGGAAATTACTTTTCAAAGAACAAAGATCCCGTTGGCTTGCCAAAGACGAACGGGTTGACAAAGATACAAGAAAATATTATCTTTGCTGACCTTCCGTTAAAAGAACCTAAAAAATAGACATATATGAAGATAGGCCTTATTAAAGAACGTAAAACACCTCCTGACCGAAGAGTCGTTTTTTCTCCCGACAGATTGGTTCACGTGCAAAAACAATATCCCGATTTAGAATTTGCAGTGGAATCCTCAGCTATACGGATCTTTCCCGATTCGGCCTACCGGAAACACGGATTCAAAATTACCAAAAATGTACACGATTGTGATGTGCTTATCGGAGTCAAAGAAGTTCCGGTGGAGGCCTTGATTCCGAATAAAAAATACTTTTTCTTCTCTCATACGATTAAAGAGCAACCGTACAATCGGGATTTATTACGGGCTATATTGCAGAAGAATATCACTTTGTACGATCATGAAACGGTAGTCGATAAAAATGGTTTTCGCTTAATTGGATTTGGTCGGTATGCCGGAATTGTAGGTACTTATAATGGTTTTCGGGGGCTCGGAATTCGGGATGAACTCTATATGCTGGAAAAGGTAGAACACCTTCCTGATTATGCGGCCCTGCAAGATGAATTAAAGAAGGTGAAGCTTCCAAACTCTTTTAAGATTGTATTGAGTGGCACCGGGAAAGTGGCACATGGGGCACTGGAAATTTTAGAGACCTTGGCAATTCGGGAGGTGGGCGTTGAAGAATATCTTCAACAGTCTTTTGAGGAACCTGTTTTCTGTCGGATCGATGTTTTGGATTATAACAAAAGGAAAGATGGCCGGGTTCTCGATAATCAGGATTTTTACGATCACCCCGGAGCATACGTTTCCGATTTCTTTCGTTTTGCCCAAGTGACGGATTATTTTATTGCCGGTCATTTTTACGGGGAGCATGCCCCTTTTCTTTTTACGCGGGAAGATGCCAAAAAAGACGATTTTAATATCCATTTAATCGCCGATATAAGTTGCGATATCGATGGCCCGGTAGCTTCAACGATTCGACCATCGACCATTGCCGATCCTTTTTATGGTTACGATCCTCGGGCAGAGATCGAAGTACCCTTTGGCGCTAAGGGCAGCATCGGGGTTATGGCGGTCGATAATTTGCCGTGTGAGTTGCCCAAAGACGCCAGTGAAGGCTTTGGTGAAATGTTTTTGAAACAGGTTATCCCCGCCTTTTTTAATGGTGATAAAGACGGGATTTTAAAACGTGCCAAGATAACCGAAGAAGGGAAACTCACCCCGCGGTTTTCATACTTACAGGAGTTTGTTGACGGGGGTGAGACCGTTTAAATGATCTTGGCGAATAAGGGTAGTTTGAAGAATTTGTAAACGTGATTTTATAATCCTTTCAACACTATTGACGTCACTTTTGATAAAACCCCATAAAAGCTTTTATGATGTTGAAAACTGATTTATAAAATCAAGATATTTCTGCCTAAAAAGAGAAGGGTGGAAGTCCCGGTACAGTTTTTCTGCATTTTTTTTCAATTCCTTTTTGGAGACCCCGATATAGTAATGCGGTTTATATTCCTGTAAATGTACCGATACATTATGCGTTCCATTTTCATAGATCTGCCAGTTTTCACGACTGATACGCGGACTAAAAATGCTGAATGTTTTTTTACCCAGGGCTTTCCCAATGTTAATAGCACCGCCTTCATTACCAATAACGGCATGACAATGTGCAGTAATCGCCATAAAGCGGCGCAGGGATCGCCCGTACACCTCTAATTGAACTTGCTTTTGAGTGCTTGGCCGGCAAGCTTCAAGGATCGATTCTACTTCCGGAAGTTGATTAGGGATATAGTTAAAAAGAAGTTGTGCTTTTGGACATTCTCCAACCAGCCAATCCAAAAGTTGAACAATATATTCCTTGGGATAACTTTTATTATGCTTGCTGCCCAAAACACTAATCATAAAAATAGGACGATTAAAGTCTATGGCATTGTCTATAAGATATTGTTTTGCCGCTTCTTGTTCCCGAGTATTCAAATAAACCTGAGGTCGAAGGGCATCTACGGTATGGTGAAGTATGGGGGCTAATAATGCCAAACGGTTTTCAATGGCCAGTCCGGCATTACTGCGGGACTTATGCTGCCGCCTAATCGTATCGGTAAACAAAAATTGCGAATACCACTTTTTATAGGAAATCCGTTTTTGAGCTCCTGAAAATATAGATAAGAGAAGACTGGAAGGCTTCCCCAGCGCATCGATAACAAAATCATAATTTTCTTTGGTAAGTTCTCTTCCGCGTTTGATCAGTGCCGGGATATTTTTTTGTTCCTCCGGCGGAAGTAAAATAAATTCGTCAATAAAGGGGTTGCCCTGCACAACCGGATAGGTATTGGTATTGATGAGGTAATCCAATTTGGCCTTGGGGAATTCTTTTCGCAGGGCTTCAAAAAGGACGCTGCAGGTGAGGACATCGCCAATCCATTTTTGTTGAATAATTAATATTTTCATGAGTTGTTAAAATAGTACTGTAAATATTCTAAAACTATCGTTTATTCCTCTTATAGAATGGAGTATTCCCTTCCTGTAGTCGCTTTATAATTCCTCTTTTGGAGTGATTTGTCATTTCTCGTTTTCCGATCTTATTGAGCGTATAGCGATGAAAGACAAACGTCCTCTTTATCAGGAATCTAATATTTTTTACGGCATTTAAAATTACACTTTTGAGCCCCTTCTATTCTGGGAGTAATCACAGAACGAGTTACCCTGTGCTGCCGGGTGCTTTACCTGAAGCTACCTTAAAACTTTTTATTCCGGACTTCTTCAGCCCCCTGAGTTACTTTATTTTTAAGATTCTCTTTGTACTTAAGAATGCGCCGGCGAACGCTTTCATCGGTAGCCCCAATAATTTGAGCAGCCAGAATCCCTGCGTTTTTAGCACCATCGAGGGCTACTGTGGCTACCGGAACACCTCCCGGCATTTGTAATATCGAGAGTACGGAATCCCATCCATCGATGGAGTTTCTTGATTTTACGGGAACGCCAATGACGGGGAGGGGAGAAACTGCCGCCAGCATTCCCGGTAAATGTGCGGCACCGCCGGCACCGGCAATAATAGCATTGACTCCCCGAGTATGTGCCTGTTTACCATACTCCATCAATTTATCCGGAGTCCGATGAGCCGATACAATATCTACTTCAAATTCGATTTTTAATTCTTTTAAAACTTCAATGGCAGCCTGCATCACGTTTAAGTCGCTCGTACTGCCCATGACGATTCCGATTTTCATAGTTTTAAATTTAGAAATTAGAGTAATTCTATCTTTTTAATTTAGTGTTCATTTTTTAAAACGGTTACAAATATAGTCGTTAATTCATTAGATTCTTTAAGAAGGTCTTGGACGTTTTTCCAATGTTTTTCCTGAATGATTTCTAACCCAAACAAGTCCCATCTACTTTTCCCAAACTAATATCCCCGAACGAACAATTTGATTTCTAATAATCTTTTTGGAAACGGAATACTTCATCTCTTCAGCCAGGTTTATGATAGAAATAGAAAATTGTTTTGTTTGCTCTTTTAAATCCCGGCTCATTTTTAAAATAGAAATTACAGAGGCAGAATATAGGGAATTAAAGTTATTATCCGTTTATGGCACTTCCACTTTTTACCTTCTAATTTCCATCTTCCACCCTTAGAATTCAGATGTTAAATGAAATTTTATACTTGGATATTTTTGTTCTGTCATCTGTAGAGAAAAAGCTGAATCTGCCAGAAATACCAGTTGTCCTTGTTTATCCCGGGCGAGATATTTTTGTTTTACCCGAAGGAAATCTTGGAATTCATCATTGTCCTCCTCTTTGGGATCTACCCAGCAGGCCTTGTGAACATTAAGGGGTTCATATGAACATTGGGCACCATATTCATGTTCCAGCCGATATTGAATAACTTCGTATTGTAAAGCCCCGACCGTTCCGATTATTTTTCGGTTATTTAAATTAAGCGTAAACAATTGTGCTACCCCTTCATCCATAAGCTGAGTGATTCCCTTGTTCAATTGCTTAGATTTCATGGGATCATCATTATTGATATACCGAAAGTGCTCGGGAGAAAAGTTTGGAATCCCCCGGTAATTTAATTCTTCTCCTTCCGTCATGGTATCGCCGATCTTAAAATTGCCGGTATCGTGTAACCCAACGATATCACCCGGATAAGAGGTATCGACGATTGCTTTTTTATCGGCGAAAAAGGCATTTGGACTGCTAAATTTGAGATTTTTCTTTAAACGCACGTGAAAATAGGAGGTATTGCGTTCAAATTTTCCGGAAACAATTTTGACAAAAGCTAATCGGTCGCGGTGTCGGGGATCCATATTAGCATGGATTTTAAATACAAAACCGGTGAATTGCTCCTCATTGGGCCGGACCAATCGTATATCACTCTGTTTGGGTAGGGGAGGCGGAGCTATCTTAATAAAGCAATCCAACAGTTCGCGAACTCCAAAATTATATAAAGCCGATCCGAAGAAAACGGGCTGCAATTCTCCGGCTATATATTGCTCTTGGTTAAATTTGGGATAAACGCCTTGTACCAGTTCGATTTCTTCCCGCAGGGTTTCGGCAGGAAGATCGCCGATGAGTTCATCCAATTCCGGAGTGTTGAGATCGGTAATCTCAAGAGTATCTGTAATATTCTTGCGGGAATCGCCCTTAAAAAGATTGATATTATTTTCCCAGAGATTATAAATACCCTGAAAATCATAACCCATCCCAATCGGGAAACTGAGTGGAGCGACCTGAAGGTGCAATTTCTGCTCAATTTCATCCAAAAGATCAAAAGCATCTCGCCCCTCACGGTCCAACTTATTAATAAAAACAATGATGGGAATTTTACGCATCCGGCAAACTTCCACCAGTTTTTCGGTTTGCTCTTCAACTCCTTTGGCGACATCCACGACTACGATAACACTATCTACGGCGGTAAGCGTTCGGTATGTGTCTTCTGCAAAATCTTTATGTCCCGGTGTGTCCAGAATATTAATCTTGATATCTTTATAGTTAAAGCTCAGCACCGAAGTGGCCACAGAAATTCCCCGTTGCCGCTCGATTTCCATAAAATCACTGGTAGCAGATTTTTTTACTTTATTCGATTTTACTGCTCCGGCTTCTTGAATGGCACCGCCAAAGAGAAGTAATTTTTCGGTGAGTGTTGTTTTTCCCGCATCCGGGTGCGCAATAACGCCAAAAGTTCGTCGTCGTTTTATTTCTTCTTTTAATTTCATGGCGACAAAGATATTGTTTTTCACTACTTCCTCAAACGGAATCAAAATTGAAATTGCAGCCTTTATAAAATATAACCGGCCTTCCAAAATGAAAATCGCAACGAGAGCAAAAACATATTTTACGTTTATATTCGACATGTTTTTTTAAATGCATCCAATAAAATCATTTTACAGCCAATTTTTGAAAGTATGAATGACCTTAATAACAACAGGCAATAAATGAATCTTCGTTTACAAATACAATACTCTTTTATAGCAGCAAACTAATTTGCCCCCCTTTTTAATTAAAAGAAGAATATCTTTATATTTGCCAAACTCCAATTCCAACCTATGCATTATAAACGTATCTTACTCAAACTGTCAGGAGAAGCATTATTAGGAGAACGCCAATACGGGATTGACCCCAAGCGTTTAGCCGAGTATGCCGAAGAAATCAAAACCGTTACCAGTAAAGGGGTTCAGGTAGCCATTGTTATCGGTGGAGGGAATATTTTTAGAGGGGTTGCCGGAGCCAGCCGGGGTATGGATCGGGTTCAAGCTGATAATATGGGGATGCTCGCCACGGTTATTAACGGCATCGCTCTGCAAAGTGCTTGTGAAGATGCCGGGATTCCCACACGACTACAGTCGGCAGTCCATATTAATGAATTTGCAGAACCTTTTATTCGCGGGAAGGCACTGCGCCACTTAGAAAAAGGAAGAGTTGTAATCTTTGGTGGAGGAACGGGAAATCCTTATTTCACCACCGATTCTGCCGCTGTTTTACGGGCCATTGAAATTAAAGCCGATGTCATTTTAAAGGGAACTCGAGTGGATGGAATTTATACCGCAGATCCTGAGAAAGATCAAAAAGCTACAAAATTTGACTTTATCAGTTTTGATGAAGTGTTGCATAAAGGATTAAAAGTGATGGATACCACGGCCTTTACCCTGAGTCAGGAAAATGAACTCCCGATTATTGTTTTTGATATGAATAAACCCGGAAACTTGTTAAAAGTGGTTTCCGGCGAAAAAGTTGGTACCACCGTTAAAAGTTGATATTTTATAGACGCCAAAAATAATTTAAAAATGAACGAAGAAGTAGATTTTATCTTAGACAGTACCGAGGAGGCCATGGGAGATACCGTGGAATACCTGGTGAAACAATTGAATAACATTCGTGCGGGGAAAGCTCATCCCCGAATGTTGAGCTCTGTAAAAGTTGAATATTACGGAAATTTGACTCCTTTGAATCAGGTAGGAAATATCAATACCCCCGATGCTCATACCTTGACTATTCGGCCTTTTGAGAAATCTTTAATACAAGAAATTGAAAAGGCGATTTTGACAGCAAATCTTGGTTTTAACCCCTCCAATAATGGAGAGAGTGTTATTATTAACGTTCCCATCCTTACCGAAGAGCGTCGTAAGGAATTGGCAAAACAGGCTAAGGCAGAAGCAGAAGATGCCAAAGTAGGTGTACGAAATGAACGAAAAAATGCCAATAATGAGCTGAAGAAGCTGGATATTTCTGAAGATCTGCATCGTAATGCCGAGGAGAGTATTCAGGAATTAACCGATACCTATGTTGGCAAAATCGACAAGCTCTATTCCGATAAGGAGGCCGAGATTATGAAGGTATAAGTGGGCACTGCATAGAGCTCACCGATGAATTCTCATAGGCCGGATAAAAAGTATTTATATTGAAGAGTTGTCCCATGAGGATTAATGGGGGTAAGATTTTCTTTCCTGTACTCGTCAAAAGTGTTTGAAATGATACTTTTGAATTCCGGCGTTCTTGAGATTGCCTGTATGAAAATTTAGATAGAAAAATAATCGTTTACATAAATAATTGGGTCAATACCTCCAGGGATTTTGGCGGTCGAAAACCCTGCAATTGATATTGATAATAGGAAAGGATAAACAAAAGAAAACTTTGCCGTTTCTCCTGATTGAGTTTTAGGCGCGGTAAATCCTTCCAATTGATGGTTAACAGGCTCTTTAAAAGGATACAATTGTTTCCTCCAATGCTGTATTGGTCTGTTTCTTCGGCCTCAAATTGCCCTTTTCTGACATTGAAATAAGATGTGTTTTTTGTAGTGCCAATGTTGGGTTCAATCCCCAGATAACGAGTTAACTTCACTAAAAAACACAAATGAAAATTGGCGTAATTTTTACTTTTTTCGAGCTGTTGGATACTATTATCCAGAAATTCAAACAAGGCTTCGTTTTGTTCTTCCTCTTGAATGGCACTTTGTAAGACTTCGGAAAGCAGGATGGCCATGGATGATTTTTGAACATTTTTCCGAATACTGGGATTTACGGCTGTGATTCGAGCCTCTTTTATATATTCTAATGTTCCCTTTCCTCGGTGCCGGGCAATAATATCCAGTTGGCTGAAAGGCTGGAACATGGCAGCCTTGATTTTGCCTTTTCGGGTTTTTAGAACCCCTTTGAGAATATACGATTGCTTTCCGTGCTCTGCGGTATAGCATCGGGCAATTAAATCGGCCTCAGAATACCGAATTCCACGAAGAACAATAGCTTTGGTCGGACTGTACATAGAGTGAGTAGTAATGAGTGATTTCAAATTTAAAAAAGCAATTTTTTTATTTGTAACCGTCGATTAAATGCCTAATTAACCAAAATGATCTCCCCCATTTAGGGAAGTTCCTAAGAATGATTTTTAATCTCCACCCCCTAATCTCTAATCTCTATCTCACTCAAAAATAAAAGCTTAACTCAGGGCTTGTCTTAGATCCTCGATCAGGTCTTCCTCATCTTCAACCCCTACGCTCAGTCGGATCAAAGAATCTTTAATTCCCAGTTTCTCACGTTCTTTCTTGGGTACTGCGGCGTGCGTCATACTGGCAGGATGTCCGGCCAGGGATTCCACTCCGCCCAGGGATTCAGCAAGGGTGAAGACCTTTAGTCTTTCAACGATAGACAGGGTATCTTCCAAAGAATCTTTTTGGGTTGTAAAAGACATCATCCCGCCATAATCCCGCATTTGTTTTCGGGCGATTTTATGATTGGGGTGATCTTCAAATCCGGGCCAATATACGTGATCAACTTTGGGATGCGCTTTTAAAAATTCGGCTACGGCTCGTCCATTTTCACAATGGCGTTGCATGCGCAGGTGCAGGGTTTTGATACCCCGCAAGACCAAAAAACTATCTTGAGGCCCCGCGACGGCTCCGCTGGCATTTTGAATAAAATACAGCCGATCGGCCAATTCTTGGTTTTTTACCGCCAGCACTCCTATAACCACGTCGCTATGTCCGCCCAAATATTTGGTGGCACTGTGCATAACAATATCGGCTCCCAGATCCAACGGATTTTGAAGATAAGGGGAGGCAAAAGTATTATCAACCGCCATTAAAATATCCTGCTTACCGGCAATCTTTGCGACGGCTTCGATATCGATGATATTCATCATCGGATTAGTGGGCGTTTCAATAAAGATCAGTTTTGTGTTCTTTGTAATTTTATCGGCGATTTTGGAAGCATCTTCCATATCGGTAAATGTGAATTTGATACCAAAATTTTCAAATATGGAAGTAAATAACCGATAGGTGCCTCCATATAGATTTTCGGAGGTCAATACCTCATCTCCTTCTTTTAAAAGTTTTAAGATCGCATCGGTTGCCGCCAATCCGGATCCGAAAGCCATCCCGTATTTCCCGTTTTCGATACTGGCCACGGCAGCTTCCAGAGCATGTCGCGTAGGATTCCCGGTTCTGGAATATTCGAATCCTTGATGTAGGCCCGGTTTGGACTGTGCGTATGTTGAAGTTTGATAAATTGGAGCCATCACTGCGCCATACGCCGGATCCACCTCTTTCAAACCTCCATGAATCGTTTTAGTATTAAATTTCATAGTCTATAAATTTTGGATAGACAAAGGTAAGTTTCGAGTATGCATAAACAAAATACTTTTTTACCTTTATCGCCCTTTTAGCACCAATCTATGAAAAAACTATTGTTTATCGCAGCATTGATTCTCTTGGTCTCGAGCTGCAAAAAAGATCAAAAACAAAAGAAGCAGGACGCTCCTACTGCATTTGAAACCGAAGAAGTGGTTTTGGATTCTTCGGCTGTGGAGGCGTGTATAAATAAGAAATGTCCCGATATAGAGATCCGCTATCTCAGGGTAAAAGGAAATTTGGACTTTGCCCAATCAATAAACCGAAATAACGAAAAAGAAATTATCAAGGTATTGCATGTTGGTCAAGATCAACCGAAGGCTAATAACGTGGAAGAGGCCTTAGCCGAGTTTGTGGATGATTATTTCAAGTTTAAAGCTATCGACTCCTTGACGCATACTTCGTATGAAGCACAAATCGAACAAGAAATCAAAAGCCGGAATTCGCGAACCGTAGTTTTTCGCACCTCCCATTATATTTATACCGGAGGCGCACATGGATATGGCGGTCTCCACTTCGACAATTATGATGCTCATACCGGTAAATTACTGGATAAAGATGATTTGATAAGGGATCGTAAAGGTTTCACCGACTTTGTTGAAGAAAAGTTCAGATTACAATACCAAATTCCCAAAGAGGCCAATATCAATGCAACCGGTTTTTTCTTTGATAATGATGAATTCGCCCTGCCGGAAAATATTGCCGTAACCGATAAAGAGGTGATTTTAGTTTATAACCCGTATGAAGCGGCCAGTTATTCTGAAGGACAATTGCGGTTTGTATTTCCAAGATCAACAGTTGAACGGTGGTTGAACTATTAAAAATAATTACTCAACAGGGGGCGGTTTATTTTGAATATCCGCACCGGTAATTTCTATTTCGGCCCACCAGTTTTACGGCACTCCTAAAAGTTTAAAAGAGCCTTACGGTTTCGCTCTATATTTAGCCGTGCGATCAAAGACTTCTTTCAGTATTTTTTGGTCGGTTATCGAAAAATTTTGCTCCTCCAAATCCATCATGTTTTTGGCCACTTGGAAAGCTTTTTCCAGCCGGTAGGTACGCATTTCTTTTTTTCCGCCCCAGGAAAAACTCGGGATAAAATTCCTTGGAAATCCGGAGCCGAATATATTGGCATTTACGCCCACGACGGTTCCTGTGTTAAACATCGTATGAATACCGGTTTTAGAATGGTCTCCCATGATCAATCCGCATTTCTGTAGTCCCGTGGAAATAAAACGCTCTTCTTTATAGTTCCAGATGCGAACGGGGCCGTAATCATTTTTTAAATTGGAAGCATTGGTACCTGCACCGAGATTACACCATTCGCCCACTACGGCATTCCCTAAATAGCCGTCGTGTCCCTTATTGGAATGACCAAACAGTAGGGCATTTTTCACTTCGCCGCCGACCACAGCTTTAGGGCCGATGGTGGTCCCTTCATAAATCCGGCTCCCCATTTGTACTTGAGCTCCGGCCCCCATAGCAAAGGGGCCGCGGATATGGGCACCTTCCCGAATTTCGGCTCCTCGGCCGATATAAATGGGGCCGTTTTCGGCATTTAGAGTTCCTGAATAGAGGCGTGCACCTTCCTCGATAAAGATTCGGTTCTTTTGAAAAACCTCAAAAGTATCGGGTACCGGTTGACTATCCCTGCCTTGTGTGAGCAGCTTAAAATCTTGTTTGATGAGATCAAAATTCATTTTAAAAAGATCCCATGGATATCGAATCTGTTGTACCGGTACTTTTAGCTCAATGGTCCGTAATTTCTTATAATTTTTTGAGACAGCAGCTGCGCGATATGCAATTATTCGCTCTTGAAAAATCAGCTTCTCTCCATGTGATAATTCCTTAATTGCCTGTATCAAATCCCGCGTCGGGATAAAGGAGGGGTTGATAAAAAGATTTGAGGAAGCCGAAAAAAGGGGCCATTTATCGCGTAAATACTTGCTCGTATGGGTAGAAGAGGAGGGGCTACCCAACGCATATTCCCATTTTTTGCGCAGGGTTAAGATTCCCGCCCTGATTTCGGCAACCGGACGGGTGTAGGTAAGCGGCAGAAGATCTTCTCGCTCCGGGCCGTCAAATACAATAATGTTCATAGAAATATTTAGCCTAAAAATAATAATTTTAGCGGGTTTAAAAAATATTTCAGACCGGGGAACCGCACTTCCCAATATTATTGAAGAGCGGAATGATGACGATGGGTAAATATCTTCTTTATCAATGGATTACTATCTTTTGCTGAGTTTGAAATAAACACTTTTGAGTCTCTGGAGACTTAGAAAAAATTGTAGAACCGGGCTTAAACTCCATAAACACGGATTTTTAAATCTTCATCGAGTGGCTTAAAAGCTTAAGGAGTCGCTATAAGAAGAAAGCGATAAAAAAAATTGAATTATTCCTTAAATTCTATGTTCTTTTGGTTGATTATCATTACGTTTGTTTTAATTATTAATTATTATATTTTACTAAATGAAAGGTACAGTTAAATTTTTCAACACCGCCAAGGGGTATGGATTTATCACTAATGACAATACAAAACAAGATGTATTTGTTCATGTTACCGGGTTAGCCTGTGAATCAATAGACACCGGAGATCGGGTTGAATACGAAATGACAGAAGGGCGTAAAGGACCAATGGCCACCGCCGTACAATTGTTAAATTCAACGGAAGAGGAATAGAGATTTTGAAAGCATAGAAAACGTAAAAGCACCGCCTCGCGGTGCTTTTTTTATGGTGTGTCATGATAATGGGTTGGGCGGTTATAGTTTTCGGTCTTACAAGGAGCGGGATGATGTGCATGTATCGACTACAATCGCCGGCAGTTTTTATGCCTTTGAGTTACTCTAAAGTTTATGTATTGCCATCGTCTTTAGCCGGCAGATATGATAATTTAGTAACTCACTGATAATCAATTCATTTTATAAATGAAAAGTTTAGGTCACTTCTAATAAATTAACTCGTTTATTTCTCCGTTTCGGCAGATGGTAAGTTTTTGATACTTTGTCGGCAATAAACTCGGGATCTTGTCCGGCCATTCTATAAAAAGCCAGGCGTCCTGCCCGAAATACTCTTCGATGCCAATATCCAAGGCTTCCATTTCATCTTCAAGCCGATAAAAGTCAAAATGAAAAACCGGGCCTTCTTTTGTGGCATATTCGTTTACCAAGGAGAAAGTTGGGCTGGTGACGTTATCCTGAGACCCCAACTGACGTACGATTTCTTTGATGAGAGTGGTTTTTCCCACCCCCATGGCTCCATAAAACAAAAGCGTTTTGTCTCCGCTTTCACGGATGATTTGTTGAGCCACTTGCGGAACTTCTTGTAATGTGTAGGTTACAGTTTTCATGATTTATCGAGGTTCTAAAACAACAAAGGGAATGAGCATTTCTTCCAGTGATATTCCTCCATGTTGATATGTATTTCTATAGTATGGAACATAATGGTTATAGTTATTGGGGTATGCAAAAAACAAATCGTTTTTAGCAAAAATATAGCTGCTGCTCATCGTAATACTCGGGAGATGAAAATCGGCCGGGTTTCGGGCTGCCAAGACATCCTTTTTTTCGTACGTCAAGCTCTTCCCCGTTTTATACCGCAAATTTAAACTGGTGTCCCGGTCTCCAATTACTTTTGAGGGATTTTTCACATTTATCGTTCCGTGATCGGTAGTTAATAGTAATCGAAAACCTAAATCCTGAGCATGCTGAATAATTTCTAATAACGGAGAGTTTTTAAACCAACTTACCGTGAGGGAGCGATACGACTTATCTGTCGATGCCAGTTCCTTTATTATTTCCATTTCCGTCTTGGAATGGGACAGCATATCTACAAAATTATAGACAATTACAGTAAGGTCGTTTTCCTTTTGAGATTGAAAATTATCAGCCAACTGCTTTCCCCATTTCAGATTTGAAATCTTGTGATATTCAGTTTTTAAACGTAGTCCCAAACGTTTTAATTGTGTATTTAGGAATTCTTCTTCATGCATATTTTTACCTCCGTCTTCGGTATCGTTTAACCAAATATCGGGGTGTAATTTTTGCATATCGGCGGGCATCAAACCGGAAAAGATCGCGTTACGGGCATATTGTGTTGCTGTGGGTAAGATGCTACAATAGAGTTCTTCTTTCTCCTTTTTATAATATTGATTTAAAATCGGCTCGAAGGCCTTCCATTGGTCAAAACGCATATTGTCTATAATCACCAGAAGGGTAGGGACGTTCTGTTTGATTTCCGGAATTATTTTATTCCGAAACAACGTATGCGACATGGTAGGTCCTTCGTGATCAGGATTCAGCCAATCCTGATAGTTTTTTTCAATAAACTTGCTAAAGGCCACGTTGGCCTCCGATTTTTGAGAATTCAAAATGCCCATCATTCCCGTGGAAGCGGTGTCCTCAAGTTGTAGTTCCCAATATACGAGACGTTTGTATATATCCTCCCAACCTTCTAAGGAGTTGACCATGGCCATATCCATTGCAATTTTCCGAAATTCTTGCTGGTAGTGCGAAGTGGTTTTTTCAGAAACCAGGCGGGAGTGATCCAGATTTTTCTTTAAACTCAGTAAAAGCTGACTGGGATTGACGGGTTTAATAAGATATCCGGCAATTTTTGAACCGATAGCTTCCTCCATGATATGTTCTTCCTCATTTTTGGTTACCATCACCACCGGCAGGGTATCTCTTATTTTTTTGATTTCGGCCAAGGTTTCGAGTCCGCTTAATCCGGGCATGTTTTCGTCCAGAAAAACAAGGTCAAAATTTTGTTCCTTTATTTCCTCCAGGGCCTCCGTGCCGCTCAAACAGCCAATTACCGTATAATCCCTTTTCTCTAAAAATAGAATATGCGGCTTTAAAAGCTCTATTTCATCGTCAACCCAGAGTATTTTGATTTGATTCATAGTATATTTGTCGAAATTGTCATTCTATAAAAGATTTGAATTTACGGAATAAACTCAAAATATTAAACGATCCAATTTACGGTTTTATTACGATACCGAACGAACTAATCTTCGATATTATTGAACATCGTTATTTTCAACGCCTGCGACGAATCTCCCAAATGGGGTTATCCGCATGGGTCTATCCCGGTGCTACCCATACCCGCTTTCATCACGCTTTGGGGTGTATGCACCTTATGGAACAAGCGATCGAGGTCTTACGGTTTAAGGGGATTAAATTTTCTGCGGAAGAGACAGATGCACTTTTAATTACCATTCTTTTACATGATATCGGTCACGGTCCTTTTTCTCATGCCATGGAACAAACGCTTATCAATAATGTAAGCCACGAATCGATTTCGTTGCGTTTTATGGAAAAGCTAAATGAAGAATTTGACGAGAAATTAAGCTTGGCGGTTCGGATTTTTAAAGGGGAGTATCACCGTCCATTTTTTAAGCAACTAATCGCAAGCCAATTGGATATTGATCGGTTAGATTATTTAAAACGAGATAGTTTTTATACCGGTGTGGCCGAAGGAAATATTAACAGCAAACGCCTTATCGCCATGTTGAATGTGTACCAAGGCGAATTAGTGGTTGAAGGAAAGGGAATTTATTCGGTTGAGAAATTTTTGGTAGCCCGCCGCCTCATGTACTGGCAGGTGTATTTTCACAAAACCAGTTTGGGAGCCGAGCAGCTGTTGATTCGTCTCTTGAAACGGGTGAATGAACTCGTGAAGCAAGGTCGTCATATACCGGCCAATCCGGCCCTGCAATTTTTTCTCGATCATCAAATTGACGAATCCAATTTTACGGAAGAAGTACTCGAGGAATTTAGTAAACTGGATGATTATGATGTGATTTCTGCTTTAAAGCTGTGGATGAATCAGGAGGATTTTGTGTTGCGTGAACTCAGCCGCATGTTAATTCAAAGAGATTTACTGAAGGTTAAAATGCAATCTGTTCCGATAGCTTCCCGGGAATTGAAATTCAGGAAGGAAGAAGTACAGAAGAAATATAATTTGAGTGCCGCAGAGGCCGGCTATTTCGTCTTTTCGGGAACGACCACACAAGTGGCCTATAAACACACTAATCCGATACGTATTCTTTATAAGGACGGCAGCCTTATGGACGTTGCCGAAGCTTCCGACCAATTCAATTTGGAAGCCCTGACAAAACCGGTTGCCAAATATTATATCTGCTATCCTAAAGCTTCATATTAACATTTTTTATTATTTTTGCATTGATGAAATTTACCGCCCAACAGATTGCGAGTGTGTTAGATGGAAAGATTGACGGAAATCCGGAGATCGAAGTTTCGGATTTTACCAGGATTGAAGAAGGTAAACCCGGCACTTTAACTTTTTTGCACAACCCCAAATACGAGCATTTCCTATATGGAACAGAGGCCTCGATTTGTATCGTAAATCAAGATTTTAATCCCAAACGACCCGTAAATGCGACCTTGATCAAAGTCGATAATGCCTACTTGGCTCTTACCCGGCTACTGGAGTATTACGACCAGATGAAAAGCCGGAAATCGGGGATTGAGGAACCGGTCTATATTGCAGAATCGGCACAATATGGAGAAGCTGTGTATCTGGGAGCTTTTGCTTATCTGGGCGAAGGCGTGGAAATAGGAAATCATGTAAAGATATACCCGCATGCTTATATTGGTGATAACTCAAAAATAGGTGATCATACAATTATTTACTCGGGCGCAAAATTGTACAAAGAGAGTCAGATTGGGAAAAACTGCATCATTCACAGCAATGCCGTAATCGGTGCTGATGGTTTTGGATTTGCTCCGGACGAAAAGGGAGTATATTCCAAAATTCCTCAGATTGGAAATGTCATTTTAGAGGATCATGTGGAAATAGGAGCCGGCACTACCATCGATCGCTCAACGATGGGGTCAACGGTGATTCATGAAGGAGTAAAACTCGATAATCAAGTTCAAGTTGCACATAATGTAACCGTTGGAGCACATACTGTGATCGCTTCACAAACCGGAATTGCAGGCTCTACTAAAATTGGAAAACACAATGTGATTGGAGGGCAGGCAGGAATTGCAGGACATATCAAAATCGGCGATAAAGTCCAGATTCAAGCCCAATCGGGAATCTCTAAAAATCTGGAGGAAGGGGCTGCCGTACAAGGATCTCCGGCGTTTGCCTATTCCGATTATTTCCGTTCCTATGTTCATTTTAAACATTTACCTAAAATAGTCAACCGTCTCAACGAGTTAGAAAAAAAGCTTAATCAGAATGGCTGAGAAATATCAACAACAAACCATTAATACCCCGGTAACCCTTACAGGTGTTGGTTTGCATACCGGGAAAAGGGTAACGATGACCCTACAACCGGCTCCCGTAAATCACGGGTATATTTTTAAACGTATGGATGTAGAAGGTACCCCCGAAATTCCTGCTCTTGCATCATATGTAACACAGACTGAACGAAGTACAATCTTGGAAAAAAATGGAGTCTCTGTTCAGACTACCGAGCATGTTTTGGCAGCTTGTGTGGGCATGGAAGTCGATAATCTGCTCATTGAAATTGATGCCATCGAACCTCCGATTATGGATGGTTCATCCAAACCTTTTGTCGAGGCACTTGAAAAAGCGGGGATTGTCGAGCAGGAAGAAGAACGAGAAGAATATGTAGTCACCGAGACTATTCGTATCACCAATGACGAGACCGGCAGCGAAATCCTACTTCTGCCCGCCGACCACTACGAAGTAACCACATTAATCGATTTTGGAACCGAGGTATTGGGGGCTCAAAATGCGAGTCTTACCCGTTTATCCGATTTTAAAACCGCCATCGCCAAAGCCCGAACCTTTGTCTTCCTTCACGAGCTGGAGGGACTTTTAGAACAGGGGTTGATTCGCGGTGGTGATTTGGACAACGCCATTGTCTATGTAAACAAACCCCTTTCGGAAGAAACTACTGCAAAATTAAAGAAAGTATTTAATAAAAAAGAGGAGATCAAGGTACGGCCCAACGGAACCCTGAATAATGTTCAGCTCTACTTTCCCAACGAAGCTGCTCGGCATAAGTTACTGGATGTGATGGGAGATTTGGCACTGATCGGCACGCGTATCCGGGGGCGGGTTATCGCTACTAAACCGGGACACCTTATCAATACTAAATTTGCCGAGAAAGTCGCCCATCAGATTAAGAAAGAAAAGCGATTGGGAAACCCGAAGATAGATTTAAACCGGAAACCTTTGATGGATATCAATCAGATCCAGAAAATGCTGCCTCATCGCCCTCCTTTTTTACTGATTGATAAGATTTTTGAACTGACCGAAGACCTGGTTATCGGGACAAAAAATGTCACGATGAACGAATATTTCTTTCAAGGTCATTTTCCCGGGGCTCCGGTAATGCCCGGCGTATTAATTGTTGAAGCTATGGCGCAAACCGGCGGTATATTGATTTTAAGTACCGTTCCCGATCCCGAAAATTATCTCACCTATTTTATGAAAATAGACAAGGTGAAATTTAAACGAAAAGTAGTTCCAGGAGATACGTTGATATTTAAATGTGATTTACTGTCTCCGATCCGCCGTGGTATATGTCATATGCGAGGAAAGGCGTATGCCAATGGTCATTTATGTGCCGAAGCCGAATTAATGGCACAAATCGCAAAAACCAAAAATAACTAAGATTTTATTTTATGAATCAACCCTTAGCCTATGTTCATCCGGGTGCCAGGATTGCCCAAAATGTGGTAATCGAACCATTTACCACCATATCCAATAATGTGGAGATTGGGGAAGGATCATGGATTGGCTCGAATGTCACTATTATGGAAGGAGCGCGGATTGGTAAGAATGTTCGCATTTTTCCGGGAGCTGTCATTTCGGCAATCCCACAGGATAAAAAATTTGACGGTGAGGATACGCTCGTAAAAATTGGTGATAATACGACCATACGAGAATGCGTTACCATCAATCGGGGAACCCGGGATCGTATGATGACGAGTGTTGGGAAAGAATGCTGGATTATGGCCTATTGTCATATTGCTCATGATTGTATTGTGGGAGATGGATGTACCTTTTCCAATTATACCGGGCTGGCCGGCCATGTTGACGTGGGAAATTATGTTACCATGGGAGCCATGGTAGGCGTACATCAATTTTGTACCATCGGAGACCATTCTTTTTTGGGCGCGGGATCCATGGTGGGAAAAGATGTTCCTCCCTATACGAAAGCAGCGCGCGAACCGTTATCCTATGCAGGCGTCAACTCGATTGGTTTGCGCCGCCGCGGGTTTTCAACAGATAAAATCAGAGAAATCCAAAATATTTATAGAATTCTGTTTCAAAATAAATACAATATTTCGCAGGCTGCGGGAATTATTGAGGCCGAAATGGAGGCTTCATCCGAACGTGATGAAATTTTACAGTTCATCAGAGGCTCTAAGCGAGGTGTTATGAAAGGGTATATCTAATTTTTAATAATGATGGGTTTTTAGTGTTGAATAGAGAATCGTTTGTTTGAAAAGAATTCATTCGATTAGCAATAGAGGATATAGGCTTTGTCAATACTCAGAGCGATTCAGCTACTAAGAACTTAAAGCTCAAAACTTAAAATTCAGAAATGGCAACTACAAGTGATATTAGAAAAGGACTGTGTATTAATTATAAAAATGATATTTATAAAATCGTTGAGTTTTTACATGTTAAGCCCGGAAAAGGACCCGCTTTTGTACGTACTAAGCTCAAAAGTCTGACGACCGGAAAAGTCATTGAAAACACGTTTTCAGCAGGGCATAAGATCGATGATATTCGGGTCGAAAGCCGTCCTTATCAATTTTTATATAAAGACGATACGTTCTATCATTTTATGCAAACCGATGATTATACCCAAATTCGGCTTACGGAATCGATATTGGATTTTCCCGGATTAATGAAAGAGGGTGAAGTCGTAACCGTGGTGATGAATGCGGAAAATGCTATGCCCTTATCGGTTGAAATGCCTCCCAGCGTGGTTCTTGAAGTGACGCATACCGAACCCGGAGTTCGGGGAAATACCGCCACTAACGCTACAAAACCGGCAATCGTCGAGACCGGAGCCGAAATTAGCGTTCCTTTGTTTATTAATGAAGGAGACAAAATCCGAGTCGAAACCGATGGTGGATCATATAAAGAAAGGGTAAAAGAGTAAGATAAGCGAATTTTCGTCATGCGTTAATACCGTTATAATTATGAAATTTCCCCAGAAACACACACTCGGACAAATTGCCGCAATCATCAATGCCGAGCCGGTTGGTACCTCCGATTTTCCGGTATATGGAATGAATGAGATTCATGTGGTAGGGGAAGGCGATATCGTATTTGTCGATCATCCTAAATACTATGATAAGGCCTTGAATTCTGCGGCTACAGTAATTCTTATCAATAAAAAAGTGGATTGCCCTGAGGGAAAAGCACTCCTTATCAGCGATGATCCTTTTCGGGATTTTAATCGATTAACACAGTATTTTAAACCTTTTCGAAAGGCTGAAAAAGAGATTAACGATACGGTGAGTATCGGCGAAGGAACCATTATTCAACCTCAGGTTTTTATAGGAAACAACGTCAAAATAGGAAGGGATTGTATTATTCACGCCAACGTTAGTTTATATGACGATACGGTGATCGGTGATCGGGTGATCATTCATGCCAATACTGTTCTGGGGGCCGATGCCTTTTATTATAAAAACCGTCCGGAAGGTTTTGATCGCCTGAAATCAAGTGGGAATGTGGTAATTGAAGATGACGTAGAAATCGGTGCTTCCTGTACCGTTGATCGAGGAGTTACCAATTCGACTACGATTAGAAAAGGCACCAAGCTGGACAATCATATCCAGGTAGGCCACGACACGGTAATTGGTAAAAAATGTCTGATTGCCTCACAGACCGGAATTGCAGGCTGTGTAATTATCGAGGATGAAGTAACCCTTTGGGGGCAAGTGGGGATTCCTAACGGGGTGACTATCGGGACAAAGGCAGAAGTGTTGGCCCAATCCGGGGTGACCAAATCCCTCGAAGCCGGGAAGACTTATTTTGGCTCTCCGGCGGAAGAGTTCCGCAAGAAATATCGTGATTTGGCAAGCCAGCGACAAATACCGAGCGTGCTAAAAAGACTTCAGGACTTAGAAAACCGTCGGGGATAATCGAGTTATCAACGAGGTTTTTTTACTTTTAATCGCTTTTTTACTTGCTGCACATATTCCTGTATTTGTGGGAAGAATTCGGTAAATTCTTTTTCGTATTCCAAGTAATGAAGTTTTAATTCTTCAGTGGATTGATGAATTCTAAAATCTCCTCGGATACGATTATTCATCTGAAATAATATCTGCTTGATTCCTTCAATCTTACGATAGTTATAAAGCCAGTTTTCACGTACCATATAGGGATATAAATGTTGAATATTACGAGGAACACGATCCAGGTTGTTTCCCAGAAGCGTATAAAAATTCTGTACATATTCCCGTAATTCAGAATTGCTATAATCTTTCCAGTTTTTGGCCAGGAAATGGTCGTAAAACACATCGACGATAACCCCGTTATAGTGACGATAATTCTTAAATAATCGATGAGCACTCTTTTGGACTAAGGGATGCGTATCGGTAAAAGAATCGATTTTTCGATGCAGGAGGATCCCCTTTCGCAGATTCCCCTTATATTTTTTATAATCCTTTCCCTTGATAGAATCAGCCATGAAATTGCCGATTTTTAAGTCGTCGATATCGCCGGACAGATAAATGTGAGCCAAAAAATTCATACGGGTGAATGTAGTAAAATTTTGGAGGTTTTCTGACGATCATAATATTTCAACGGTCTAAAAGCCGGTTAGAATGTATATATTTGTTCTTCGTTTTTGGATTTGAAAATTGATAAACGAAGTTATTTTAAATTTTTTATTCATAAAACAAATTGATTATCAGTTAGAACTAACCACTAAAAACTAACCACTAAAAACTTTTAAATGAGTTATTATAATCAAAAAATATGTGTGAGACTTGACAGGTTTATCAACAGCGTGAAAATCAAACCTGTTAGGTCTGCAAATTAAAAACTAAGCACTAAAAACTAAATTAAGAGTTATGAATTTTGAGTTTGGGATATGGAGCGGAGTTGAAGCGTAAGTTGTAATAAAGACTCAAAACTAACCACTAAAAACTAATCATTAAAGACTAACCACTAAAAACTAACTATGACCCTTATAAAATCTATTTCCGGAATTCGCGGAACCATTGGCGGCCGTCCGGGAGATAATCTGACACCTCTGGACGTTGTAAAATTTACGACTGCCTACGGGCAATGGATCAAAAACCGGAACTCAAAAAAAAATACAGTCGTAGTGGGCCGCGATGCGCGCCTGTCTGGAGCGATGGTGCAGAGCCTTGTGATGAATACCCTGACCGGGATGGGAATTGAGGTCGTGGATTTGGATTTATCAACGACGCCTACGGTAGAAATGGCGGTGCTTCTGGAAGAAGCTGAGGGCGGTATTATCGTAACGGCGAGCCACAATCCCAAACAGTGGAATGCCTTAAAACTATTAGATCATAATGGAGAATTCTTAGATGCGGAAGAAGGCGAAGAAATCTTGCAACTGGCCGAGGATGACTCGATTGAGTATGCTGAAATTGACGAACTGGGAAAAATCGTAAAAAAAACGGATTATATCGACCGACACATTGAAAAAATACTGGAGTTGGATTGGGTAGATATAGAGAAGATAAAGGCGGCCCGATTTAAAGTCGTTGTGGATGCCGTTAATTCCACCGGGGGGATTGCGATTCCAAAACTACTGCACAAATTGGGGGTAGAGGTAATTGAGCTTTATTGTAAGCCCAATGGCCATTTCCCTCATGACCCGGAGCCCTTGGCGAAAAATTTATCGGCTATTTTTGAAAAAGTCGTGCAGGAGAAGGCAGATTTGGGAATCGTGGTTGACCCGGATGTTGATCGGTTAGCCTTTGTGGATGAAAAGGGAAAAATGTTTGGCGAGGAATATACGCTCGTATCGGTTGCTGATTATATTTTGGGGAAACAAAAAGGAGACACAGTTAGTAATTTATCGTCATCCCGGGCTTTGCGAGATATTACCGAAAAACACGGAGGAGTCTATCACGCCAGTGCTGTTGGTGAAATCAATGTGGTAAAACTGATGAAGAAAACCAATGCCGTTATCGGCGGAGAAGGAAATGGCGGGATTATTTTCCCTGAATTGCATTATGGTCGGGATAGTTTGGTAGGAACAGCGTTATTCCTTACCCATTTAGCTGAAAAAGAAAAAAGAGTTTCTGAGCTTCGAAAGGAGTATCCTTCCTATTTCATGAGTAAAAGCAAAATCCAGTTACAACCCGAAATGGATGTTGATCGTATCCTCAAACAAATGCATAAAAAATATGAGGATGAGCAGATTAGTACAATTGACGGAGTAAAAATTGATTTTCCCGAGAACTGGGTACATCTCCGAAAATCCAATACGGAACCCATTATCAGAATCTACACCGAGGCAAAAACGCAGGCCGAAGCCGATGCCCTTGCTCATCAGTTTATTGAGGAGTTGAACGAGTTGGCATAAGTTCTTTTGAGTTTATAACGATTGGACAAATAAGAGATTGATCTCCCGAATCCTCGGGATGAAATAACAAATCATTCCCAAAAAAGAGGGTTCGGGACAGCTCCTTAATCATACCGGATAAAATGTATTGTCAGTTTATTTTTCCGACTTTTGCTCGCCACTCCTCCGGTCCTTCTTTTAAATCCTCCCAGATAAAGCCGGGTCCGACAACATCATATAAAAGGAGATGGCTTTCGGTAAGGTCGGCATTTCTTTTGATTTCAAAAGCCTCTCCATAATCCAGACTTCTGTAGGCTTCTAAAACCGCTTTGTGGACTTCCTCTTCATCGGCCACTCCGTTGAATTCGATTTTCCGGATTTGATTCTCGGGTACTTGTGAGATCAGTTGCAATAACTTTTGACGCGCTTCAAAACTCTTTAAAAAGCGGATGGCAAAAAGGATGGTAAAGACAATTAATCCGGTATAACCGATGGCAGCCAGAATATAAGGAATCGTGGGATCGCCCAAGCGAACAGTTTCCAGTCCAAAAGCAAAAAGCCCGCCGGTGATGATTAACCCCATAAACCATATCAAAGCCAGCCATTTCCCGAATTCAAAACGGGACATCGCTTTTTCCCATCGACTCAAAGCTCTCGGGTTAACCAACTTTTGATTATGAGCCTTCATTTCCCGTTCGGTCATTTCCCGGCTTTTTAAGGTAAACAGGTCATACAAAATCAAAATCGTTCCGATAACGAATACAAAGGCGAAGAGTCCTAAATATACACGTGCTTCTGCCATGGCAGGACGAACGTGATGGCCCCACCAATCCAACCCGAGGATGCGATATACATAAATTTGCTTGGTTCCTCCGTAAACGAAGGCACCGACCATTCCTAAAAGGCCGCTAAAAACCAGCCAAAAGGCCAGTTTGGAAAGGTTATCTTTTACTCTTTTTATTCCTTTTACCAATCGGATAGCTTCGTAGGCGGCACCTATTACCAGCAATCCAAAAGCACCAAAAAGGGCCATATGGCCATGAGAAGCCGTAATCCAGGTACCGTGCTCCCAGATGTTTACATAGGCCAGTGTCATGGTAAAGCCCAAGATTCCGGCACCGACCATCTCAAACAGGGCAGAGCCAAAAATAAAGTAGAAAGCCGCCTTATTGGCAATGGGTTTAACCCCGTGTTTTTCATCCAAAAAGACATGCCAGATACAGAATATCAGAGGCAGGGGTTCTAAGGCACTAAACAGCGATCCCCAGAACTGCCAGAAGGCGGGAGTTCCAATCCAGAAATAATGATGGGAGTTTCCGATAAGGCCGCTTAATACTACCAACGAAACCCCCCAGAAAACAGCAAATCCCACTTCATCTTCGGCGGCTCCAAAAAATTTATGAAGAAGAAACCCGATGATCGTAATATGCAGAATCTCCCAAACGGCCTCAACCCAGTAATGTACCACATACCAACGAAAGTATTCCTGCAAGTCTAAATTTTCTGCCGAAAAGAGGGCAAATATCCAAACCGTTGCCAAGCCTACCACACCGATAGCAAGCCCCCAGTGCATCTCATTCCAGGTTTTTACTTTACGGGGGAAAATGTGTAGCGTGAGATAGGCAAAAATACTAAACCCGATAAGTAACAAAATATGGGTGATTCGGCCTCCTTCAAGGAATTCCTTGCCTTGCTGTAACCAGGCAATATTTCCATTTTCGGTATATCCGCCGATTCCTTTTTGAGCCAGGGGTAAGGTATAGAT
Organism: uncultured Flavobacteriaceae bacterium; assembly: GCA_964495935.1. Lineage (GTDB taxonomy): Bacteria > Bacteroidota > Bacteroidia > Flavobacteriales > Flavobacteriaceae > JAJYSO01. The sequence continues at coordinate 18,562 of CAZBXQ010000015.1, read as the reverse complement.
AGACCAAGCGACTATTACCCACAGTGCAATATGCAGGAACTTAATTAACCAGACCTGTTTAAACTCCTTTTGACCTAACAAGGGGCCGATGAATAACAGCGTTCCTATAAATCCCGTAACAATCCAAACGACGGCGAGATTCAGATGTAAAGCACGCGCTACATTAAAATTTAAAATTCCTTGTAAAAGCCGGGGCTCCCAATGCAAAACAGCCAATAATAAGCCGAGGAACACCTGTATCGCAAAGAAAATAAGCATACTTACAAAAAACCGATACGATAACTTTTGCGTTTTAAATTGGAGTCTCATGGTTTTTTATTTTAAGGATTTGATGTAATCGATAAGCTGCTGGAGTTCTTCATCCGAGAAAACTCCTTGATAGGAAGGCATAACCCCTTCCGGATATCCTTCAACAATATCTTCATCCGGATGTAGGATCGAACGTTTAAGGTAGTTTTGATCGGCTTTTATCTGCTCTCCCGTAGTTAAGGTTACCCGTGTTTCATAAAGATTTTTCCAGGTAGGGCCTATCTTTTCGGACCCATCGGTAGAATGGCAGGCGATACAACCCATGTCGTTTGCGATTTTTAACCCTGATGAAAGGTTTTTATCGGTTTCGAAAGAATTTATGGAAGCATCGGCAGCAACAGATTGTTCCCTGAGGATTCCGCTTTTCTCTTCGAGCTTACGTTTTTCGGCTTTGATAACCGATTCTTTGGCTTGGACTGTAGGCGGCCAGCCGGCCGTATTTAATTTTCCGGTATATTGAAAAAAGGCGATAAGCGCATTAATTTCCTGTTTTGTAAATTGTAAGTTGGGCATTAAGGCTTCTATACCTCCACGCTCAACCACCCGTTCTTGAGCGCGAGGATAGTCCCTATAATATTCATTCAGACTCTCGGCTTTTATTTCTTCCTTTTTGATCAGGTCCTGAAGCTGAATATTGACAACGGCTTCTGTGGGATAAGTTCCCGGAGAGGCCAGATAGGCTTTTAGATATGCCGGTCCGGCGTCGGGATATATGTTTGTTAAATCCGGAGCAAAATAAGCCCCGTTTCCTACGATCGTATGACAATCCATACAGTTATAAGATTGAAATACTTGTTTCCCATAGAGAGCCGTTTCCCCCTCAAAAGTGATATCTGTTGTCATCGGTCGGTCGTAACCGTCCCGATCTGTAAATGACAATACCCCTAAAACGGTCCAGATAAGAATCATAAAACCGATTATCACCAGGGCGATATTCCGTGATTTGTTTTCCTTTCTATTGGCCATTGCATCCTTTTATATGGTGTCGTTCATGACTGGTTAAAATGACTAATGCCCGCACAAAGGCCCACATCACGTAAATAGTGAGTGCAAAACCCAAAATATAATAGATATACCAGGCGGTAAGCCGATCGGCAAAAAAGGTAAATCCAAAATCCCAAGGGGTAGAGATGAGGACGAAAAACACACTGAATAGAAAGGTTATCGTATATAACGATTTCCTGTTCTTAATGATACTTGTTCCACACATAAGGCTTTATTTTTGTTAATAGTCTATTTATACAATATGCTATATAAGAGTAGATTAAGAGTGAAACATACCTAATACAGCATAATTCCTTAACAAATATATAAATTAAAATTAATTAAAGACAATTTTATCCTTAATTATTTTATAGAAATATAGAGCGATATAAGAAACTCAAGCTTCAGAGTTATCTCGCTCTCTATTGCAATCGGCTAAGCTCCTTTTTGGGGTGGGAATTAAATCCCGAACGTTTAAATAATAGGATTGTGATCCCGTTTATAAAGGACAAAAATTTTGTACCTGCTTAATTCATGAATTTAATTTTGAGGAGATTCAAGGCGTCGAAATCCGTATGAATAGTGGACTATTTCAAGGATTTTGCAACACAGAAGCTCCCAAAATTAAATCAAAATTCAATTTTGGAATATGCATAATGTTTTATTACTATTTTTTATTATAACACGTTTATAATGAATAAAATAGCACGAGTTCTGTTTTACACATTTATGTTCCCGTATAGCCATCGGGAGGTGAATTATGCAGGTGTAATACGATCCTCCGAAATCGAGATTCGCTCGTTGTACTCAAGGCATGGAATGTCATTCCCGGGTTACATCCGGCGCAAAGAATCGGAATGGACTCAAGGGGGAGTGGCTTGGCCGGATAAGAAATTGTTTGTAGAATGTCGTTTTAATTCCGATTTCAGTCGGATATATAAAAGACAAATACTACAGGCGAATTTTTAGAATCGTTTAATATAAGTTTATAAAATTCTATTTATAAATAATTTATGGTCGTTAATCTTAATAATTACTTTAATGATTTTGGAATCTTACATACCGGGATGGGGTTCCATTTATGTCGATTTGCTCGGTGTCGATTTTGGTAGATTTTGAAAATTTCGGCTTCCCGACCTTTAAAATCATCATTGGTTTTTCCCTGCTCGACTTGTTTCATGGCCCATTCCAATTCTGAATAGGTGGCTCCAATTTGTTCTTCATCCGAACGATCATCACCAAAAAGCCCGTCTGTAGGTTGGGCATTGAGAATATCATCCCGGATACCGAGATACTCGGCGAGTTCGAAAACTTCAGATTTCAGTAAATCTGCAATCGGGTTGATATCGACTCCGCCATCCCCGTACTTGGTGTAAAATCCAATCCCAAAATCCTCAATCTTATTCCCGGTTCCCGCAACTACCAACCCTCTTAATCCGGCAAAATAATATAACGTGGTCATGCGCAGGCGAGCCCGTGTATTGGCCAGCGATAAATCCCTATTGCTATGCTCGGTAGCTGGAAAAGCAGCTGACAAGGTGTCAAAAGTAGAAGTGAGATCGATCTCTAAACCTTCTACATGAGCATACGATTTCTGCAATTTCATGACCTGTTGGTGGCCGCGATCAGACTGATCCTGTTTCTGGTGAATCGGCATTTCAAGACAAAGCAAAGGGAAGCCGGTTTGTGCGCAAAGCGTGGAAACCAGTGCCGAATCAACACCTCCGCTAATTCCTACGACCAAGCCTTTAAGGCCATTATGAGCTACATAATCTCGGATCCATTGAACAATATAATCAACAGTTTCTTTCTTTTTCATAAACTACCTTTTGGGGAAACATTTTTTTGGACTTCTGTGTCCGCGACCTTTGAAATTCGGTTATATTTGTCAAAAGTAGGCCTAAAATACCAAAAGTTTAAAATACCAAGCGGATGTCTTTCCTTAAAATCGGCAAAACCAGTAACGGCGTGCTTCTATTTCTCTTGATTGGGCTTGTTGCGGCCTGTCAGCAGGAAGATCAAGTAGAAAAAGAAATCGCCAAGATCCCTATTCACTTTGAAGTTGAGCGTTTTGATAAAATTTTTGCAGAATCGCAACCTGCGGATCTTCCGCAATTAAAAAAGGACTATCCTCAATTTTTCCCTAAACAGTATGGAGATTCGACCTGGATCAAGATGATGACGGACTCGATTCATGTAGAATTGAATCAGGAAGTGGAGCGAATTTACCCCGATTTTGACAATGAAAAAGAAGAACTCACCGGGTTATTTCAACATTTAAAATATTATTACCCCGATTTTACTCCCCCTCTGGTCTATACGATTATCTCTGAGGTAGATTATGATAATCGGGTGATTTTGGCCGATAGCCTTCTTCTTATAGGTATTGATAATTATCTGGGGAGTCAACATCGTTTTTATATGGGGATTCAACGTTATTTTTCAAAAAACTTCAAAGAAGAGCAAATTATACCCGATGTAGCTCAGGAATATGCGGAAGAAAAAATTGATAAACCTCGGAAAAGGGCTTTAGTCGATTTTATGATTTATTATGGTAAGATCCTCTATTTTAAACAATTGATGCTGCCGCACCGATCTCCTGCTTCGATTATTGGGTACACCCCGGATGAATGGGCCTGGGCCGAGGATAATGAACGCCAGATCTGGGGGTATTTTCTGGAAAGCCGGCTTCTGTTTGACACGGCATTCGACCTGCGTCGAAGATTTTTGAAAGACGGCCCTTTTACCCGTTTCGGATTGGAGCTGGACAATGAGAGTCCCGCAAAATTAGGGCAATATATAGGGTGGAAGATAGTTAACCAATATGCCGAAAAGAAAAAGGATTTAAGCTTACAGGAACTCTTAACGACCGACAGCAGAACTTTATTTGAAAAAGCCAATTATAAACCTAAACAGTAATATATATGAATAAGAAATCAGATATCACCATACATGTCGAAACCGATGAAAATCACGTGCCCCAAAAAATGGAATGGACCGCCAAAGATGGCGGAGTAGAGCGACAGGCCGCAAAGGCTATGCTGCTTTCCTTATGGGATCCCAATCACAAAGAAAGTTTTCGTATTGATTTGTGGACCAATGATATGCCGCTTGATGAAATGAAAACCTTTTTCTATCAAACATTAGTTTCGATGACCGATACCTTTTTTAAAGCAACCGACGACAAAAAAATGACGGAGACCATGCGCGATTTCTGTGATTATTATGCTGATAAAATGAATATCAAGTAACCCTATGAAAAGGAAATTGAGAAACCTGATAGGGGCAGTAAGCTTGTTGGTTTCGGCCCTGACTTTTGCACAGCCAAATCTTACTTTTTCTTCAGAGCCGAGTCCCTGGCGTACGGGAGGAGGAATTGGACTCAGCTTGGGCAGTGGTAATTATTTTGGAGTTTCAGTCTCTCCTTTTTTAGGATATGCCTTCACTCAGCAACTGGAGGCTGGGGTCTCGGTGGGGTATCAGTATTCAAGCTGGAAGAACGCAAAAAAACACCTGCTCAATATGGGGCCGTATCTCAATTATTACCCTATTTCTAATCTTTTTACACGGGTACAGTATGAATATTATACGGGGAATACGAAAAGTAAGCAAACCGGAAACAAAACCGGTTTTGATGAAAATGCCTTATGGATTGGTGCCGGATACCGAACTCCCGGACCGGTTTCCTTTTATATGGGAATTTTGTACGATGTTTTATATAAAAGTGATTCCAGCCTGTTTTCCAATGGTTTCCGACCAATGGTAGGAGTAAGTATCGGGATTTAAGGATTTTCGGAAAAAATATGCTTATAGAATCTCAATCCGTACAATCCTATCCAAACAACAATTTTATCGAGAGATGAAGTAGCTGTATTACTCATAGAAACGGAGGATTTGAAACAGCTTTTTGAGGTTTTCCTTGTTTCTTTGTAGAAATGTTTATTTTTGTCCCAAATTATTGAAAAGAGAAAACATTATGGCTGGAAACAGAACATTGACCATGATTAAACCGGATGCCGTTGAGAAAGGGCATATTGGTGCTATTATTGATCAAATTACCGCCTCAGGATTTCGTATTGTGGCGATGAAAATGACCCGACTATCCCGAATCGATGCGGAGGCTTTTTACGCCGTTCACAAAGAACGGCCGTTTTTTGGGGAACTCGTGGAGTATATGACCCGCGGCCCTATCGTAGCGGCAATTTTGGAAAAAGACAATGCCGTTGAAGATTTTAGAGCACTTATCGGAGCCACCAATCCTGAAGAAGCAGCGGAGGGTACAATCCGCAAAAAATATGCGGCCTCTATTGGCGAGAATGCCATTCACGGCAGTGATAGTGATGAAAATGCAAAAATCGAAGGTGATTTTCATTTTTCCGGAAGAGAAATCTACAACGCTTAAGAAGCACTGCTTGTTTTTTGAATAGTGGATTTAAATTTTTGGGATTAAAGCAAAACCTGCCGGTCGGCAGGCTGTAATGGAGATGATCATGCGGAATGAAATCTTTTTTGCAGAGCCGAGGTATAAGGACGGTCGAAAAAAGACAAAACCCGCCTGCTCTGAAGCGGGCGGGCGCGGGTTCTCCCTATTTATTATAGGCTTACCGCCCATTTTATGAAATTTAAACGACCTTGTAACCTTCAAAATAAAGTTGTCGATCTACACTATACCCTTATAAAATCAAAACTAAAGTGCTGATTTTATAAGGGTTTTTTATGTTGTTTTTAAAAGATTCAGGCGGATTATTAAACCGTATGGAGATCAGCCTTGGAATTATACGTTTTCAGCTGGGGGCTTAATGCATGCTTTGAGAGCCTTAAAGATATTTATATCCATTTTCTTCAAAAAATAGCCTTATCGCAAAACCAGTTTCTTAATCACTTCCCGATTCATCGCCTCATTGAGGATTCGGATAATTTTTTCTTTTCCATATCCCAATTCATTGCGCAGTGCAGCAGAGCTCAATTCCACATAAAGGGTACTGCGTTTTAAGGTAATATGCGTTGTATATTTGGCAATAACGGGTCCCATTTCTTGTCCCCACAAGGCATTTAGATTAACATTGTCAAGTCCATTCTGAAGCCTGTTTTTTGTAACAAATTCCTGAAGGATATCGCCTACTATTTTATAGTCTTCGTCGTTATCTGGTTTTTTTTTCATGGGCCTCCAATTCTTTTTTTAAGCTTTCAAAACGATTATAGGTATAGGTGATTCCCCGGCTGTTTTTTACGGTAAACTCGTTCTTTTTGGAAGAAAGAAGCCGTTCCTGCCATTGGTCCAGATCTGTCTTATAGTCAAAAATAATACGGTCTCGGGAGTAATTGATTTTGAACTTTTCGATTCCTCCCGTAATTTCATAGGTGCTGTCCAACTTTGGCTTGAGCTTGCGACGCACACCGGTAAGATCGGGGCGGACTTCTATATAATCGACGGTTGTACTTACTTTATATTCCCGAATATTTCCATTTTTTTCTTTCACCTCGTGGATCTTCCAATATCCATTAAGGTTCTCCACCAGTTCCGCTTTGGAAGGAGTAGGGGAGGAACAACCGGTGAGTCCCATGATAATAAGGAGGAACAGCGAAGTTGAAAATGTATTTTTCATGTTGTAAATATTAATTTATATAAACGTTGTTCAGCCGCCTCACAAATACGATTATGAAAGTTCAAACATTTTATAGTTCTCGGCCTTGGAACGAACCACCTGCTCTGTTCGTTCTTTATGGGTATCGCTAATAAAAATCTGTCCCAAATCTTCCCGGGTGACCAGTTCAACAAGTTGTGCCACACGCCCGGCATCTAATTTATCAAAAATATCATCGAATAACAAGATGGGTTTGGTACTCAATTGATCTCGCATAAAATCATACTGAGCAAGCTTTAGGGCGATAAGAAAAGACTTTTGTTGGCCTTGGGATCCAAATTTTTTAATGGGGTAATTTTCAATTTTAAATTTGAGATCATCCTTGTGCGTTCCCATGCGGGTATATTGTACTTGCCGGTCTTTGTGAAGGCTCTTTTGTAGGAGAACAGAGAGTGCTTCCTCAAAAAGTTGACTTTTATAAGTAATATCGACATTTTCTTTTTGCTTGCATATGCCTGCATAACGTCGGGTAAAAAAAGGAGAAAAATCGGTAATAAAGGCCTTTCGTTTTTTATAAATGGAATGTCCCAAGATGACCAATTCTTCATTGTAAACCTCCAGGTTATCTGCATTGAAGGTATGATTGGCTGCAAAATATTTAAGCAAAGCGTTGCGTTGCGACAATACCTTGTTATACCGCAATAAATTTTGAAGATAAATCGGATCGCTCTGCGCCATAATTCCGTCCATAAATTTACGGCGCTCATGGCTTCCTTCTAAAATCAAATCCCGGTCGGCCGGTGAAATCAATACGACCGGGATAAGTCCAATATGATCCCGTATGCGGTCGTAGGTCTTTCCATTTCTCTTGATTACTTTCTTCTGTCCTTTTTTGACGCTAACGAGGATCCTTTCGATTTTATCATTTTTAGAGAACTCCCCGTCAATGACAAAAAAATCGGTGTCGTGCTTGATGTTTTGTGAAGTAATCGGATTAAAATAACTCTTCCCGTAGGCCAGATGGTAAATACTGTCTAAGACATTGGTCTTTCCAATTCCGTTTTCGCCTACCAGACAGTTGATTTTGGAGTCGAATTCAAAATTTTGATTCTCAAAGTTTTTATAATTGATAAGGGCCAGTTTTTGCAAATGCATAAGTTGGGATACTCCATTTCATTTAAGGAAAATCAAAAATAACAAAAGCTTTAGTCTTTATGAGCAATAGAGCGACTATTTATGGCATACATTTTTTATTAAAAACGGGATATGAAAAGAGACTAACAAATGCAAAAAGCGAGATTTCCAACATCTGATCAATACGATTAACGAAGATTATAAAGATGGATTAGAGTTACGATTTACCACCAAAAGAAATAAAGGAATTCGTAGGGACGAGCTCATTCCAAACTAAAACCTGTTTTATCTTTTATTTATTAATAAAAATCCTATTTTTGCAAACGTTTATATCGAGATTTAATAATATATGGCAACTTATAAAAAACGTAGCAGAGGTTCACAAAAGAGCCGAGAGGAAAAAATAGAACAGCGCTCGGCAATAGCCAAGTTTTTTGGTCGGCTTGATTTTTGGGCCAGTAGTTTTGAAGACTGGGTTTCCCGAAATCGAGTGGTTCTCTTCTCGATTATAGGAGTCATTGTAATCGGGGTTTTGGGATATTTGGCGTATGATAATTTCATATTGCAGCCCCGACAGGAAGAAGCTGTACAAGAGATGAGCGGATCTTTTGATTATTTTAACCGGGCTCTTCAGGTAGATCCCGGCGAAGACCAAAATGAGTTTTTCGAAAGGGCTCTGCATGGCGGCGGCGGTTTTGGGCTTTTGGATATCATTGAAAACTATAAGGGTACAGATGCTGCTAATCTGGCTTATTATGCAGCAGGCATGGCCTATCTGCATCAAAAAGAATACGATAAGGCCATTGAGTATCTGAAAAAATTTAAAAGTAAAGATGAGTTTCTGGCGGCTGTGGCTATTGGAGCCATTGGCGATGCCTATGTTGGTGACGATCAACCCGAAAAAGGGCTGGAATATTATGAGCGGGCAGCCAATATCAGAACCAATCAATATACGACTCCAAAATATTTATTAAAAGCCGGAATAACAGCCATTCAAGTGGGGAAAAACGACAAAGCCAAAGCTCTTCTCAGCCGGTTAGAAAAGGAATATCCGGATTCTTCAGAAGCCGATAACGTTACGGCCTACTTGGGAATGGCAGAGCAGAATTAAAAAGGAAATAAGATATGGCAACGGTCAATAAGAATCTTTCTACCTACGATAAAGAAGGTTTACCCGATGCGAGTTCGTTTCGGTTTGGGCTGGTTGTTTCCGAATGGAATGATGATATTACCGAAAATCTGTATAAAGGAGCCATAGCAGTTTTATTGGAGAATAACGTACAAGAAACTCAAATTGAACGAATCGATGTTCCCGGTAGTTTCGAATTGGTTTACGGCTGCAAAAAGTTAATTCAGAACCCCAAAAAATTTGACGCGATTATTGCCATTGGCAGTGTCATTCAGGGAGAAACCAAGCATTTTGACTTTATTTGCCAAAGTGTTTCCCAAGGGATTAAAGATTTGAATTTACACTATAACACGCCGGTCATTTTCTGTGTGCTTACCGATAATACAAAGCAACAAGCGATAGATCGCTCCGGTGGTAAACATGGTAATAAAGGAGCTGAAGGAGCCGTAACGGCTATTAAAATGGCGGCTCTTAACAGGAAATATTAAATTTTCCTTCCGGAATTCAGTTTATCGGTTCCCTTTTTGACGAGCAAATATTTGTTAAGTCAATTGATTTACGATATTATTTAATTAACTTTGATTAAATCCACATAAAACAATCGACGGCCATGGGAATTGTATTTTTTAAATTAAAACGGGAAGAGAACAGGAGATACAACTATACCCCTCGATTTTATAAGGGAAAGAAACAAGAAAATCCCTTTGAGATGGGGTCCAAATTAAATCGATTTCGTGATACGCCTAATGCCGTTGATTTTGGAGCGCACTGGAAAGAAGACCGAAAACTTTACAGAACGCGCAAAAACCGGGGTGTTAACCGAAGATTAGTGATTATATTTCTGATTTTGCTCTTCATTTGTCTGTGGATTCTCGACTTTGATTTATCCATCTTTAAGATCTCACTTGATCCCTTGCGATGAGTAAAGATATCGTTCAATTATTACCGGATCATGTAGCCAATCAAATTGCTGCAGGAGAAGTGGTGCAACGTCCGGCTTCGGTAGTCAAAGAATTATTGGAGAATGCCATTGATGCCGATGCTTCCCATATTACTTTGGTGATTAAAGATGCGGGAAAAACGCTTATTCAGGTTTCGGATAACGGGATTGGGATGAGTACGACCGATGCTCGATTGGCTTTTGAGCGGCACGCTACTTCTAAGATTCACGCCGCCGACGATTTATTTCATTTGCAAACAAAGGGTTTTCGGGGTGAGGCCTTGGCCTCCATTGCCGCTATTGCCCATGTGTTTGTAAAAACCCGTCGGGAGGAAGACGAAATAGGAACGGCATTGCGACTCCGGGGAAGCACGGTGGAAAATCAAGAGCCGGTCGTAGTTTCCAAAGGAACGGTTATCGAGGTGAAAAATTTGTTTTATAACGTTCCTGCTCGTCGAAATTTCTTAAAATCGGATCGGGTCGAGCTTAAGCATAGTATTGATGAATTTCAGCGGGTGGCATTGGCGCATCCCGATGTGAGTTTTGATTTTTACCGGGATGACAGTGAATTATTCAATCTTCCCAAAGGCAATGAACGCCAACGAATTGTCGCTGTATTTGGACGAAAGATGAATGAGAAATTGGTTCCCATTCGGGAAGATACCGATTTGGTCAAGATAGAAGGTTTTGTGGGCAAGCCTGAATTTGCCAAACGTACCAAGGGGGAGCAGTTCTTTTTTGTGAATCGACGTTTTGTAAAAAGCGGGTATTTGTATCATGCTATTAAAACGGCCTTTGAAGGGCTTTTACAGGAGCGACAATATCCGTCTTATTTCTTGTTTTTAGAAATTGATCCTGAAGCGATCGATATCAATATCCATCCTACAAAAACAGAAATTAAATTTGAAGATGAGCATGCGATCTATACCATTATAAAAAGTGCGGTAAAACATAGTTTAGGGCAGTTTAATGTTGCTCCAACATTAGATTTTAAACATCAGTCTGAATATGATACTCCCTATAAGTACAAAGATAAGACGCCGCAGCATCCGCGAATTAAGGTAAATCGGGATTTTAATCCCTTTGCCGATGATCGCCAAAAACCCGTTTTTAATTGGAGTTCGCATCCGGCCGGCAAACAAAAATCAGAATCTTGGGAAGGGCTGTATGTGGGACTTGAGGACCGGGAATCGGAAGATTCTTTTGCCAAGGTAGAATTGGAAAGTGAGGCCAATACCGGAAATTTATTTCCGGAGGAGCAAGGAGAGCCGCATTCCGGAATTTTCCAACTTCAAAAGAAATATATCGTCAGTGCTCTCAAGGAAAGTATGTTGCTTATTCATCAACATCGGGCCCACTACCGGATCCTGTATGAAGAATTCTTAAAAAATATTACTGTAGAACAAGGGTTGACACAACAATTGTTATTTCCCCTTGTCATTTCGCTGAGCAGGCATGAGGTAAGAATGCTAAAGGAAATCAAACCCATGCTGGAGTCGGTGGGCTTTCATTTTTCAAATTGGGAAGAGGAAGAAATTCATATTAGCGGCGCACCAAGTTTGATTTCAGAACGTGAAATTTCTTCTGTTTTAGACCGAGTATTAGCCGATTATGAACAGGATCTTCCCGAAAACGAATTTGAGGTTTCCAAAAACTTAGCGCGAATTTTGGCCAAGAATACGGCTATAAAAACAGGAACGACATTAAATTCTGACGAACAATTATCTATAATTAATAGGCTTTTCGCCTGTAAAATGCCAAATTTGTCTCCCGAGAATCACACCGTTTTCATTCGGTTAAATTCCGAAGATTTGGATAAAAGATTTATATAAATGGCGAGAATAACCGATACCGTAAAGACCTTACTGATCGCAAATGTCCTTTTTTTTCTGGGCTATAAACTGGTTGGTGAGCAGGCCATTCAATATTTGGCACTCTGGTTTCCCGAAAATGAACATTTTCATATATGGCAAGTAATTACCCATATGTTTATGCATGCCAATGTGGGGCATATTTTCTTTAATATGTTTGCACTGTGGATGTTTGGCAGTGTTTTAGAACAATCGATAGGGCAGAAACGATTTTTGTTTATTTATTTCTCGGCCGGGCTGGGAGCCGTAGTACTTCAATTGATTTTCACCTATTATAATTACAATGCGGGATTTGAACAACTTTCTGAAGCCGGACTTTCACCTGATGAGATTCATAAATTTATACGCAGTGCGGTTGACTCTAATAGTTTTCGGGTATATTCGGGAACCGATGAAAATACTTTGCGTTCGATGATTGGAGCCTTTTCTACGCCCATGGTAGGAGCTTCTGGAGCAATTTTCGGGGTCTTGGCTGCTTTTGCCATCATTTATCCCAATTTACCCCTATATATTATCTTTATTCCGATTCCGATTAAAGCCAAGTACTTAATTGGCGGATACTTCTTTATTGAAGTGTTTTCGGGAGTTACCGGAAGCAGCTTGTTAGGGCCATCAAACACGGCCCATTGGGCGCATGTAGGCGGAGCCGTGGTTGGGTTTATCGTGATGTGGTATTGGAAGCGGCATCAGTTTGATCAAAATCATTATTAAAGATGAGGTACGGAGGCGGGTTTTACCGATTTCAAACTACAGGGGTCACCGAACGCCTTATATTGGTTAATGTAGGCGTCTTTGTATTCTTTATACTCCTAAAAATATTTGCCTTCCTTTTCCAAAGTGACGGTTTTGTCGAAACGCTGCAAAATTGGCTGGTTGTCCCCAGCGATTTACATAAACTGGTCTTTCGGCCGTGGACCGTTATTACTTATGCCTTTATGCACGCCGGGTTTTGGCACATCTTGGGAAATATGCTGATTCTGTATTTTTCGGGCCGGTTTTTCTTGACCTATTTCTCGCCCAAGCAAATGTTGAACTATTACTTTATGGGGGCTTTGGCAGGAGCTTTATTCTTTCTGTTGAGTTATAACATTTTTCCGGTTTTTCAACAAAATCGCGATTTCCGGTTATTGGGAGCTTCAGCGGCAGTCATGGCCATCTTAGTCGGAGTGGCTACCTACTCGCCCCAAATGATGATACGCTTTTTTATCGTCAATCTAAAACTTTGGTGGATTGCCGCTTTTTTTGTGGCCAAAGATTTGATTTCCATTCCCATTAACAATCCTGGAGGACATATTGCCCATCTTGGAGGAGCTGCATTGGGATTTTTCTATTCCCGGCAATTGGTAAAAGGACGGGATATTGGAGGTTGGTTTGAACGCATATTGGATCGCATTGTCGGCCTCTTTACGCCTCATCAAAAAGCCGGAAAAACTCCCTTTAAAAAGGTGTATAGAAACAAAACAAAACCTACAGCCCGTCGCGGAGCCTATCATTCCGGCCAGCAGCATCGATCTTCCAGCCATAAAGACAAACAGGAAAAAATAGATGCTATCTTAGATAAAATCAGTAAAAATGGATATGATAGCCTAAGTAAGGAGGAGAAGGAGTTTCTGTTCAGTGTAAGTGAGGATTAAGAAAATTAAGGTGGCCGGTCTCTTTTATAAAATTATTTTTGTACTCAATACGGTAGTAGCACTTGCCTTGCTGCTGAGTTATCTCTTTCCCTATATACCGCCTACGACTTTTTCCTTCCTTTCTGTTCTGGGACTGTTCCTTCCGGTTCTGATCATACTCAACATGGGGTTTCTGCTCTTCTGGATCATTGCCTGGAAGCGTTATTTTTTCTTATCACTGATTATTCTGGCGTTGGGGTATTCTCATATTACTTCAATTTTTCAATGGCATCGGTCCACTCCTTCAATCACCGATCGGGGGTTTCGCTTGATGAGTTATAATGTGCGCTTACTCAATCGGTATCATTGGATCGAGGAGGATTCTATCCCACAAGAAATTGCGGCCTTTGTAGAGTCCCAATCTCCGGATATCGTTGGATTTCAGGAATTTTATGAAGACCCGAATTTTTCGTTAAAAGGTTATCCATATCGGTATATTCGGGTGAAGCAGAAAGAATCGGGACAGGCATTATTCTCAAAGTGGCCCATTTTGAACAAGGGCAATCTCAAATTTTCGGGCTCTGTTAATAATGGAATTTATGCGGATATTGCAATAAAAAAAGACACCCTGCGCGTGTTTAATATTCACCTTGAAAGTCTCGGAATAGACCCGGACGAAAAAGTACATTGGAATCGAAAAGAAGGAGAACGTTGGGTGAAAAATGTGGGGTATGCCTTCCAAAAACAGGAGCATCAGGTAGATGAGGTTATTGCTGCCGTTAAGTCTTCTCCTTATCGCGTAATAATTTTAGGTGATTTTAATAATACTTCTACTTCCTATGTGTATCATCAGTTAACGGACTTCTTAAACGATACGTTTGAAGTGGCGGGAAAAGGGTTTGGGCGAACGTTTAATTTTAGAGGATTTCCCCTGCGAATTGATATGATATTAGTTGATTTGGATATTTTGGTATGGGGGCATCAAAACTTTGATATCGAACTTTCTGACCATTATCCGGTTGTTGCCGATCTCGATATCCCTTAACTTCTTCCGTCTTATTCAATTTTTCTTCGATGATAGCTGTGACAGGTCAGCGAGAAAAGAGTTTGATCTTCCCGGGTTTAGTCCGCTTCTTTGATTACGCTCTCAAGGGTAAACTTCTTGATTAAGAAACTGGGTTTCGGACATCAATTACCAGGAGTACCCATTACATGATATTCCTATCATGATTGCAATTTGGCGGAGATTGAATCGGTCTAACCCCGACCGGATTCACTGTGAATAATCCATAGCAAACGTAGTGCTGCTATGGGTAAAGGCGAGATGACATCGGTACCCCGAAGGGGTGCAACTTTATTCTTTGAAGAGTTTACTATTGTGCTTGCTTTTTAAAGATTCGGATGAGATTGGAATTCATCGAACCTTCGAGCGGAAAGTTATTAAGAAGCAAGACTGCTGTTGTTGAACTCCTTCCGGAGCTTACTTTCAATCCCAACATCGCTAAACTGAAAGGTTTAGAAGCTGGAGCTGTTGTTGAACTCCTTCCGGAGCTTACTTTCAATCCCTCGATTACATCCCGGGGCTAATGACATGCCATGCCTTCGGCATGGCGAGTGTCTTTTAATTTCAGAAAATTACATTCTGTGCAACAAAACTTGAACAGGATAGGAATCCTATTATTAAGATATAAAAACAACCCCTATGAATCTGATTATCAATCAAAAGACGGGTTTGAACAGGCTATAACAGATAACGCAACTCCGAAATTTTAGTTAAGGGATAAGAGCGGAAAAAGGTTTATTTACTTCTTTTTTTATCCTTTCTTTCTCATCAAATAATGATATATATTCTGACTGTCTTTAACAAGAGCGTAGGCTTGTACAAATTGATATCCGTTTTTGCTCATAAAATTTAAGGCGTCAATCATGGAATTGAACTTTATCTTTTCGCCTTTTTTGTCCTTGATTTCGGTTTGTTTAGTAGAGCCAAAGAATTGAGTATCTTGCCCAAAGTCAATCTCAACATTGACCTTATCACTTAAAAACCGAGTGGTGCCGACAATCTCAATATATTCTACATCGATATCTTTTATTGCGATACCGTTTACGGTTTGACTGAAAGTCGAAAAAGTGAGGAAAAGGACGAAGCAAAGGGAAAGAATGGATTTTTTCATAATGTCGTTTTTATGAGTTGTACAAAGTTTAATGCTTGTTGCAAAGATTAGGAGATAAATTTTATAAGATTTTATACTGAAAAGGCGGCTGTTCACGGAAGATCGTAATTGCTCGTCACCGGTTTAGACTTTTTATTTGTGATTTGATAACATCCGAAATTTATCAACAAATAATAACTCAATTGATACTCGTTCACTGATAAAATCGTATCATAAAACAAGTAACACAACCTTCTTGGCTTTACAATTTCCCTTCTTGGAAGCGTTTTCTAATTTCCTTTTTATTGAGTTTCCCCACACTGGTTTTTGGGATTTCATCTACAAATTTAAAATGGTCGGGGACTGCCCATTTACTCAAGTGGCCCGATTGTACATATTGTTGCAGATAGGCTGCGATTTCGGTTTCATCGGTTTCTTTCCAGGTTTCCGGAACAATCAAAGCCAGTGGACGCTCGCCCCATTCCTCATCCTGGATTCCGATTACCGCAGTTTGTTTAACAGCGGGATGGGCGGAAATCAAACTCTCCAATTCCAAAGATGAAATCCACTCGCCTCCGGATTTGATAACGTCTTTTTTGCGATCAACGATGACTGCCGTATTATTGGGCTCAATATGGGCCATATCGCCAGTGTGCAGATAGCCGTATTTCCACAGCTCCTTGCTCCGCTCTTCTTCTTTAAAATAACGTTGTGTCAGCCACGGAGCTCGAATGACGAGCTCTCCGATGGTTTTTCCGTCTTTTGGAAGTTTGTTTCCTTGTTCATCCATGATTTCCATTTCAACGAACAAGATGGGACGTCCGGTTTTGATCCGTTCTTCTACCATTTCCTCATCCGATAATCTTGCTTTGGTTTTTTGATCGATATAGGGAATGGTCAAGACGGGACAAGTTTCGGAAAGCCCGTATCCGGTGGTCGCATTGATTCCCAAGTCGATGGCTGCTTTGGCCAAACCTCTTGGAAAAGCCGATCCCCCGATTAAAACCTTGAGGTTTTTCAATTTTTTCCCGGCAGATTTTGCGCCTTCGATCAGCATTCGTAGGATTGTGGGAACACAATGTGAAAAAGTGATACCTTCAGTAAAAATGAGTTTCCCGAGCATTTCGGCTTCGTAAGGCCCCGGATATACCTGTTTCATTCCCAACATCGTTGCTACATAAGGAACGCCCCAAGCATGGACGTGAAACATCGGAGTCAACGGCATGTAGTTGTCCCGTGAAGAAACGGTAATAGTGGCGTCTAACCCCGTGACTGTAGCAGTCACGCCCAGAGTATGTAGAACCAATTGGCGATGGGAGTAACAAACTCCTTTGGGTAAACCGGTTGTTCCGGTTGTATAAAACAGGGTGGCCATGGTATTTTCGTCAAAATCGGGGAATTCATATTCGGTAGATTCCTTGGTGATCAGTTTCTCATAGTCTCCGGCCACTTCGAATTCGGCTTCGGTTTCGTCTCCTTTTTCGGGTAGGATCACGTATTTTTCCACAGTCTCTATTTTCTGTTCATTTTTGTTCAGAATGGGTAGTAAGGTGGAATTACATAAAATCAACGCATCTTCTGCGTGGTTGATGGTATAGACAATTTGTTCGTCCGAGAGTTTAAAATTAATGGTATGCAGAACCGCCCCGATCATGGGGATGGCAAAATATAACTCCAGATATCGCGGACTGTCATATTCCATTACTCCAACGACATCTCCCGATTTTATTCCGAGTTTTATTAAGGCCTGTGCGGCCTGTGCCACCCGATCTTTTAAATCTTTATAAGTACGTCGGTATTGATCTCGATAAACAATTTCCTTTTCCGGTTCGTAATTCAGAGGCTGCTCTAAAATACGTTTAATAAGTAGCGGATAACAATAGGCAGATGGCGTAGGCTCAATAAGGCGGGTGGAATTCATAGTGTCGTTATTTTGATCCTCCTAAAAGTAAGGGATTCAAGTGATTTTATCAAGCTTTTATAGCAAATCACTTGAGCGTATTCGGTTGGCACCCGCTTTTTCCATTTCCTTCCAGGCTTCTTCTACAGAATTATTGAGATCGATTCCTCGGGAAGCATCTTCGATTACGTGGACTGTAAAGCCTTCCTTAATCCCGTCCAATACTGACCATTTAACACAAAAATCGGTGGCCAATCCGCAGATGTATAAGGTGTCCACCTTCCGGTTTTTTAGGTATCCCGTGAGTCCGGTAACAGTTTTCTGATCGTTTTCAAAAAAAGCAGAGTAGGAGTCAATGGCTTTTCGGAAGCCTTTCCGGATGATAAGCTGGATATTTTCGGTGTCCAGATCGGGGTGGAATTCCCCTCCCGATGTCCCCTGCATACAATGATCCGGCCAGAGGACTTGGGTTCCATACCCCATTTCGACAGTTTCATAGGGTTCTTTCCCGGGATGGCTCGAGGCGAAGGAGGAGTGCCCGGCGGGATGCCAATCCTGCGTGGCAATAACGATATCAAATTTTTGGGAAAGCCGATTGGCAAGGGGAATGACCTGATCCCCGTGGTTTACAGCCAGTTTCCCACCCGGACAAAAATCGTTTTGCAAATCGACTAAAAGCAGTGCTTCCATAGATAAGTGTTTTTAAGATAAGAAATGATGTGAGACGAAGATAATATTTCTAAACAGGAATCGCAATGGGGTCTGATATTAGATTCCTTATTATTCTCTTGTAAAAATGGGATTTATAATTTTATATTTGCAGCGGAGTAAAGTGATGAGAGGATAGAGGTTAGTGGGGAGAGAAGGGGGTTGAACTTGAATTCGAATTTGAACTCGAAAATAAAGGGGGGAGGTAGTAGGAGGTAGGGGGTTTGGTTTAACGA
>CAZBXQ010000014.1:0-60891 GCA_964495935.1 uncultured Flavobacteriaceae bacterium | reverse complement strand
TCATATTAACTATTGATTTTAACACTATACAAATCTAAAGGATAGCTATCGGGAGAGTAAGTTGCTCATTTATATTTCTCTTTTAACCTTTCCGCTATCTCCGGATATTTCTTAAGATTCCGGATGTACTTCGAGCTTTTCATTCGCTTTATATGCCGCTCTATGTTTACCGCCTGAGAAACCGATTCACATTCAATGGCATAAAACACCTCCAATCCGTAGCTCGGAAGGTAAAAGTGGAACCATAACTCTCTCGATTGTGTTTTGATAACCTCGGGGAAATCCCTTCTTGCGTCATTCCGGTATAAAACTTACCGAGACTTTCAGAATAAAGTATATAGCAAAAAATATCCATAATGAGGGAATGATAAAAAACCCTTGAAAACAAAGGCTTTCAAGGGTTTGTTGGTGGTCCCACCTGGACTACGCCTTTTCTGGTAAACATGCCTGTTTGTATAGGTTTTGAGAGTCTCTATTTCGAAAGGGGTAACCATGGGGGTAACAAATGACAATTTTACTCATTTGAATTCTATTTTAGAGAACCGATTAGTAACAAATATACAAATAGTTCCTTTTATAATTCAATTTTAAGCTTCGACTATTTTTATAAAAATCGCGATAATCATCTTTCGTAAGATGTTAGAAAAGTTTGATTATCTTAGATATATTACGAGAAGGAGTCTGTTGCCTAAAAATAGAGCCTGTAAGGTGCTTTTTGGTTTGGAAGAGCACCTTTTACCCATTAATTCGTAAGAGTCCTTAAAAGCACTTGTATTTCTCTTAGATGCGACTTGAATGATTTTTTAATTGTACTAATTTAATACTATTTCTCCCCACGAGAGTTTCGTTAATTTCAAACTTTAGAACGAGTCTTGCTTGCTTATCACAAGGAGTTAATATCTGAAAATTAGGATTTTTCCTTGGATAAGATACGATACTACGAAAGGATTGAAAATTGATGCCATGGCATTGCTCTCTCCAAGTAGAATTGATATTTTGTTTTTACTTATTTTACTGTTGTAGTATTTGTTTTTGTGGTTATTTATACTTGTCATTTCATTTTAGATTATTTGTTTATCATAGGGATGAGTATTTGAAAGTTATAGTATTTAATTTATA
Organism: uncultured Flavobacteriaceae bacterium; assembly: GCA_964495935.1. Classification (GTDB taxonomy): domain Bacteria; phylum Bacteroidota; class Bacteroidia; order Flavobacteriales; family Flavobacteriaceae; genus JAJYSO01. Next base: position 59,772 of record CAZBXQ010000014.1, on the reverse strand, counting down.
CTTACCTTATTATTAAGCTTAGCCTCTCTTTTATGCCACTAATTGTTACTAATTAACTCTATTTTCTTTGATAGTTTAAAAAGAAAATTAACATCTAAATTTTTGTTTTTTCCCTCGCTGTGCTCCTCAAATAGTTTTATAATATCCTTTCTGTAATACGTTTTATTGGTTGAATCCAATTTATCTATTTTTTTAAAATAGGTATATAGACCAATATTTTGAATACTTTCATATAGCATCTTTTTTTTCAATAGCTCGTTTGTTTTGGGTGTATTTGGTACAAATTTAGAACTCCAGTCCACAAATATTATTTTTTTGGTTTTTGCGATTATATTTTCCATGACCTCGTCCCAATTGTTGAGTAGTTTTCTAAAAGTATTTGCACGCTTGTTGTAAAAAGGTACTTGACTTACTTTATTTATAGATATTTCGTAACGCATAAAGTATATTTTAGTATTCAGGTTCTTAATTCTTTTTTGGTTTTTTTTAGTCTTATTACATATTTCGGACAACTTATCGTACCATAAAAGATGATAACTACTGTTTCGTGAACCAAAATAAGTTGTTTCTTTAGATATTTTTTTTGGTAGTCTTGGATAGAAACATGCAAGATTTTGTAATTTTCTATATTTCGGTTTTAAGGGGATTGTAAAACCTATCTCCAATTTTGTCAGTTTGGAGTCCATTATTTTATAAAGAGGTATTCCTAATCTCTCACTTAAGTGATTTATGCAACATTCCAAATCGGATTTATAGAGATCCCTCTTGTTATTCTTCTTAAAGTACCACTTTCTTAGACTGTTATTTATAATTAATTTGTAGCATTCCCCTTTTTTCTGCCTAAGGACTAAGTGTAATTTTGGGGTATTTCGTTTTAGATCATTGGTGAATGGAAGGTAATATTCATGATAGATTTTACCGTCTTTCGTCTTTTTTTCTTCCCAAGGGAATCGATCCAATATTTTACTATCCATATCGACGATATGAATGGAACAATTATCTACTGCCATAATCAATGTCCTTTTAAAAATTTATCCAAATCGATCTTTTTAAATCGGACATTACCATTTGTAACGGTTTGGTAACTTTTTATTTTATTATTGGCTCTATATCGGTCTAATTGCCTTGTTGATAGGCCTACATAGTCTGCGGCTTGTTTTTTTGAATACCATTTATTTAAGGGGTTGTACTGAACAATCTCCGTTAATTTGTCAATCGCCACCCTTGCTTTAATTGATTCTTTAAGAACTTTACCTTGAAGTTGACGATCAGATAATATCTGTTTCATAAGAAAGAAATTTTTAGTTGTTTATATTTCTCTCTTACTTAATAGTGGTGAATCTATAATAGAATCGCGATTTTTCCTTCGATTTTTTAAAAACGATTTTATTTATTGCTTACGACTCTGATATAGAGATGGATAGTTCTAAATTAAATATTTGTTAAAGTTGGTTTCCTGAGGTGAAAATTGGAGTTCTAATAAGTTTTCTTTCGGCTTTCTCCATATATTGCTGCGAGTTCGACCATAATTTTTACAGCCAAATCATTATTGTAACGCCTTATAATGCTTGGTAATCTAAACCAGTCAACAAACCACCAGATTAGGAGCCCCCATAATGTTATGATACATAGTATTTGAGCCCCCCATTTTTTTACATAAGCATAGTGCCAGCCTAAGGGGATTAAGAGTAAGTAACCTACAAATAAGGACTTTTTACGCCTTTCGTATTCATTAAAGAAATAACTTCTATGTCGTGAGTTTAATTCTTTTAATTTGGCCTTTACTATTGGAGGAAATTGTTCCATTCGTTTATAATTTATATTAATCACATTCCCATGAAAAGGAAATTTCAATGAGACCATTTTCTAATTTCCTGGCATAAACTGCTTGGCAGCCATTCTCTTTTGGAGAAGCTGATAAAGTATGGTCACCGAGATATACTTTTATATTTTTGTACTCTTTCAATTGTTTTGCTATTTCATCTATTGGTAAATCAGTCAAATACTCTCGAAAGCTGTTATATTTGATGTTGTTGGGGTCGGGAATCTTCTGAATTAGCTTCCCACGACCTACTTCTTGCTCCTCTTTTTTATATGATTTTGACGAATTGTTATCTCTTTCCATATTTATAATATTTCTATTTCCTATAACAACGGTTACGGTATAAACACCACTTGCATCTGGTGTCTTTGTGATGGATATCAGGTTATTACCATCTTTGTAAATGTTTTTGCCATTTTGGTTTTTCTTTTGTTCGAATCCCTTATAAGGAAGATTATTAATAATTCTTTGAAATAGATTTTGATCATCGAAATAGAAATTGGTGAGAATAAAACTTTTATTACGCTCACCTAAATATTCTTTGTCAACTCTTTCTATCCGCTGATATTTATTGTTCTCTCTATATGTGAAGGGGAAGGTTTCTATTATGGTATTATTCTCTCCAGATTCTTGTTTCGGCATGTCCAAATCCCATACATATTGGAGTTCGGCAATAAGAGTATGTATATCGCAACGAGAAACAAAAAGCATATCATTTAGATTGTTTATTTGCGTATGTCCAACTGTTCCTGTAAGTAAAACTAAAGTGGATATAATAAGGCTTTTCATAGTGAGGAGATTAGTCAGCTAATATAGTTAAAAGACGCTTATATGCGGTAAATTATATGCTGTTTTTGAAGAAAATTTGCCTGCTTATGTATAAGTCTGAAAAGGAAAAGCAGGATAAGTTACAAGAGATTGGCTCTAAATTGAGGCAATTAAGAAAGGAGAAGGGCTATACGAGCTATGAATCCTTCGCTTTTGATTTCGGTATAAATAGAGTTCAATATTGGCGTATTGAAAATGGACAAAACATTACAATAATTACCCTTTTAAAAATCCTTGCTATTCACAATATTTCTATTGAGGAGTTTTTCAATTCCTAAATAAAATTTGAATTGTTTAAAGATTCCCGCATGGAGTTAAGATTAGCATGCGTATAAGTAAATGTCTGACGAGTTTGAGTATGTCCCATCATTTGACTGATTATTGCTTGATTAACTCCTCTATTTGCCAGAGTTGAGGCAAAAGTATGTCTCACAATATGATAAGAGAAATCCTTCTTGATTCCAGATAAGGATATAATTTTCTTTAATCTTCTGTTCGTTATTGTATTCGATTTTTCTGAAAATAAAGCTTCATTATCTTTTTTATTTAAACTGTATCTTTTGTAAATAGCCAAGGCCTCTTTTTTTAAGGGAACTTGAACATTTACCCCTGTTTTTTGCTGTCTAAATTTGAGCACCCCATTTTCAAAGTTTTGTTTTGTAAACCTAATGACGTCGCAATGACGTGCGGCAGTGTACAGACTGAAAAGAAACATATCTCTGACTTCTTGTAAACGTGGTGATTTCGAAAGATTTACATCAATCAATTTTTTAATTTGCTTTTTATTTAAATAGTCTCGTTTCCTGTGGTTTGATGGTTTTTTTACGCGTCGCCAAGTCTCATCCTTTATAATATCATTTTGGCACGCATAATTTAGCACTGCTTTCATGCATTTTAGCATATTATACACCCCACTTCCCGTTTCTTCCAAATAATCTTTGAAATCAAGCATTAAATTGAGGTTAATCTCACTTAGCTTAAGATCAGCCTGAAAATCTATAATTTTTTTTCTGAAGGTGATATAGTGCTTTTGTGTTGATGGCTTTATTTTTTTGAAATGTCTATCACAAAATGAATCGTAAAAACCCAGAAAACTATCTTTATACTCATCATTTCCAGTCCAAAAGTCCCTTATTTTACCCAATGTGATTGTTTCTCCAGACATTTTTAACTCTCTAATGAAGTCTTTGATATCTTGCTCCTTTTTATCTAATAGGTCATTTAATGACTTGAAACCTTTGCCAATCGCACGGCCTCTTGCTTTATTCCAATTTTTTGGTTTTATGTATTCTCCTTTTAATGTTAGTTTGCGGTGTTTTCTATTCCATATAACTTGGATTATTATTGGACAAGTTCCATCTTTTCTTTTCTTATCAGTTCGGATTTTTGATTTTACCGAGTAACTATAATTTCCCATTGTTAATTTTATTTTATGATTACACCCTACTTAATAGTGGGCAACCCTAATCGTTTGCACCCTAAAAGTAATATTTAACAATAAATTAACAGCCACGTTTTTGACTTATTGTTGAAAATCATGTGTAGGGGGTAACAGTGGGGGTAACATTTTTGGGGTACGATGGAACGAAATGTCCAGATATGTCCAAGTTTCGGAAATAAAAAAACCCCTGTAAGTGCTACAAACAAGGGTTTTCAAAAAATCTAAAGAGAAATCCTCCTTCTGGAGTTGTGGTCCCACCTGGGCTCGAACCAGGGACTTACTGATTATGAGTCAGTTACTCTAACCAACTGAGTTATAGGACCTGTAATGGCGTGCAAAAATAGAGAATCTTGACTAATGAGACAAATAAATTATTTGAGATCTCTCTGGGTTCTTTTGTATTTTTATTTAGAAGTGATTTAAACTTTTTTAGAGGATGAATGGATGAACAGTTAGTTGTGTGATGGTCATCAATATAAACAGATAATAAATGCAGCTGAAGCCTGGAATAGGAAGCCCTGTATCTGCTGTTTAAAAACGACGGCAATTTCGAAACCCTTGCCTCGCCATGAGCGGGGGAATAATTACTCGGAGTGATAATAGAGTTGTCTTTTCATTTCTTGAATTAAAAGGCGTGCAAAAATCACCTGTGATTGTAGTCGGAGGCCTTGGAAGGATAATAGAATTAAGCCCTACAAAAATCCGGCTTTTGGAAACCCAGAGAGATTTAAAAGTTTAACAAAAGTTTCGGGGTTCATACTTCAGGCATTAATTTATGCTTATTGTTCTGAAATCGACGCCCCACCCTGCGGGCACCCCTCTACCAGAGGGGAATTAGGTCTATTTTCTTTTTTAATCCTCCGGATCCCCAACTACATTTCATTGAATCGCACATCCATTCCCCTCTTTATAAAGAGGGGTGCCGTAGGTGGGGTGTTTGGGATGAATTCAATCAATTTACTTTTTTATAATCCATTAAAAATAAATACAGTATGAATATATTCCAATAAATCGTGTTGAATTCAGTTCCTGAGAACATCTCCGAAACTTCAGAAGTTTAAATACTCTCGTAATTTATTTTTAACCCCTCCTACTCTATTTTTAGGATGAACCCTATAATTCAGTTAGCCGTTTTACATATTTACCAATGACGTCAAACTCCAGATTCACGGTATCGCCTGTTTTCAGATTTTTAAAAGTAGTATGCTTATAAGTATAAGGAATAATGGCTACGCTAAATTCGTCCTTTTTGCTGTTGACTACGGTTAAGCTTACTCCGTTAACAGTGATAGAACCTTTTTCAATGGTGATATTATGAAGTTTGGAATCGTAGGAAAAGGTAAATAATAAGCTGCCATTTTGATCTTCAATCGCGGTACAAATGGCTGTTTGGTCAATATGACCCTGAACGATGTGGCCGTCTAAACGCTCGGTCATCTTCATGCCCCGCTCTAAATTTATAGGGTTACCGACCTCAAGTTCTCCTAAATTTGTCTTTTTTAGGGTTTCTGTAATGGCGGTTACCCGGTAGGATGCTTCATCACATTCCACAATGGTAAGACAGACTCCATTGTGGGATACACTCTGATCGATTTTTAATTCTTTGGCCATTTTCGCTTTAATCGTAAGATGTAAATTTCCCCGCTCTCTATTTTTGCCAATGAGCTCTCCCATTTCTTCTATGATCCCAGTAAACATGGTTTGCCGATTATTTAATTAAATTTGTAGGCGTAAAATTAAACATAAAGGCTTTGAAAAACGATAGAATCATAAAAGTTGGCATCAGTTTAGGGGATTTGAACGGGATTGGAAGTGAATTAGTTTTAAAATCTTTTCAGGATTATGACATTCTTGATTTTTGTACCCCGGTTATTTTTGCCAATAAGCGTTTGATGAGTTTTTTAAAGAAGCAATTGGGGGTTAAACTCCATTTTCACGGAATTAATCAGGCGTCAGAGGCGTTGGATAAAAAAATAAATGTGGTAAATGTATGGAAGGAGCGGGTGGAGGTTCATCTTGGTGAGCCTTCAGAGGCCGTAGCACCTTATACTGAAAAAGCACTAAAAGCGGCAACACGAGCCTTGCAGGACGGCACTATAGATATCTTGGTGAATGCTCCGGGAGGAGCTTATAGGGAGGAAACGACAGGTACAGGTTTAGCTAATTTGCTTCCGGGAAATATGTTGAGAATGCGAATAAATGAGGATTTTATAATTGGAAATTTTCAATCCAGGCCCTTGAATCCCGAAAGAACATTTAATGAAAAGTTGTTTTATAAAGAGATTCAACGCTTACAAAAAAGCCTGTTGGAGGATTTTAGAATAACACGTCCGCGAGTCGCTGTTCTTATGCCGTGTTGGAAGGATTCGCAGGAGACCGAAAAGAAAGCGGCCATCAATGAATTACAAAAAGTACTGCAAAATCTGGATGACGACGGCCTTTTAATTTATGGACTTTATGATCGGGAGTCCTTTTTTGAAAGTGAGCAATGTCATCAATTTGACGCCTTGGTTGATTTTGAGATGAACGAGGCAGAGGCTTGTTTTGGAGGCTGGTCACTCCCCCATGCTATTAATTACTATGCAGGTCTTAATCAGGTGGTTACAAACCCCAATTGCGGAGTGGATTATATTCTGGCGGGCAAGAATAAAGTAGAGCCCGATGCCTTTCGACAGGCTCTTTACGCGGGGATGGATATTTATCGCCGGCGTGAGGAATATAAAGTGTTTTCCGCCAATCCACTGCAAAAACAGAGTTTTAAAAAAAGAAGGTAACGTTTTTGACAGTTTCCAAGCAGAATCTCCTAATTTGTTGATGGATAGTGTTTTGAGGAATCAAAAAGTTCTTCACATCAATTGTTAATAATTTTCCTGTAGAATAATTTATTTTTATATATTTGCACGCCCCAAAGTGCGTGGAGATGGAGAATAAGAAAACATATAATGTTCGGTTTGCGGGATTAAAGGAGGGAAAACACCATTTTGATTATCATGTGGATAATCAATTTTTTATAGATCGATTCCAGTATAAAGAATTTAATAATGCTCAAGTTGATGTTCATCTGCTTTTGCATAAGAAATCGACCATGCTGGAATTATTTTTTACGGTGGAGGGAACGGTTAATGTAAATTGTGACGTGACCAATATCCCGTATGATCAACCTCTTCAGGGGAAATTGGAATTGGTGGTCAAATGCAGTGATTTTGAAGAAGAAGAAAATGAAGAGATTTTGGTTTTACCGCACGGTACAAATGAATTGAATGTGGGGCACTATATTTACGAAGCTGTTGTTCTGGCAGTACCTTATAAAAAAGTTCATCCTAAGGTTATAGACGGTACGATGGATTCGCCGATTTTAGATAAATTGGAAGAACTTTCTCCGGGTTACCCATCAGAAAATGAAGAAACCGATCCGCGTTGGGATCAATTAAAAGAATTACTAAACAAAAAATAAATAATCATTATGGCAACTCCAAAACGTAGAACGTCCAAGACGAGAAGAGATAAGCGTCGTACGCATAAGAAAGCGACTACGCCGCAATTTTCAAAAGATCCGACAACCGGAGAAATCCACGTGCGTCATCGCGCTCATTGGCACGATGATAAATTGTATTACCGCGGGCGGGTATTGGTTGACAATACGGAAGAATTTGACGAAGACTAAGAACGTTTTCAACAATACAACCTTCACGGGAGTGGAGGTTTATTTTTCTAACACCACTTCTATTGCCTGGATTTGTAAATAGAGGTTGGAAAATAAAGCTAAGGTACGGGGCTTCTCCCGGGGTTTTTAGCTTTTGACAAATCGTTACCTTTTTTAAATGCAAGATGAGGCAGATTAAAGCAGCCATTACCGCTTTGGGCGCCTATGTTCCGGATTATGTACTGACCAATGCAGAATTGGAGACCATGGTCGATACCAATGATGAGTGGATTACGACGCGTACCGGTATTAAAGAGAGGCGACTTTTAAAGGATCCCGGAAAAGGGAGCTCTTTTTTGGGAATCAAGGCGGCAGAGGATTTAATCGAGAAGAACAATATTGATCCGGCAACTATAGATCTTGTTTTGTTTGCAACGATGACACCCGATGTTTTGGTGGCATCAACGGGAGCTTTTGCGGCTACTGCTGTTGGAGCTGTCAATGCCTTTGCCTTTGATTTACAATCGGCTTGCTCCGGTTTTTTGTATGGAATGTCCACAGCGGCCGCCTTTATTGAGTCCGGAAGATATAAACGCATACTTTTGATTGGGGCCGATAAGATGTCTTCAATCATCGATTATGACGATCGTGCAACCTGTATTATTTTTGGTGATGGGGCAGGTGCCGCGCTCTTTGAACCCAATGAAGAGGGGTATGGCCTTCAGGACGAGGTCATGCATGTGGATGGCTCCGGAAGAAAATTTCTTGAAGCCCCGATAGGAGGGTCTGAAAATCCTTTAACAAAAGAGAATATTGGCTTAAAAAAACAGTATCTTGCACAAGATGGGAGAGCGGTTTTTAAACATGCGGTGGCCTCAATGTCATCGGTGAGTGCAGAATTATTAAAACGTAATAATCTTTCTCCCAAAGCTGTCGATTGGTTGGTTCCGCATCAGGCAAACCAACGTATTATTGATGCTACGGCCAAGCGATTGGGAGTGGATCCTCAACGGGCCATGTCAAATATTAAGATGTATGGAAATACTACTTCGGCAACTATACCCCTGGTTTTAGCAGATTACGAAAAACAATTAAAAAAGGGAGATAATCTTGTCCTCACCGCTTTTGGAGCAGGTTTCTCGTGGGGGGCAATTTATTTGAAATGGGCTTATTGAGCTTAGCAACACAATTAATTAATCAAAATTATTAACAGTATTATGGAATTAAAAAAGATTCAGAACCTCATTAAATTTGTGGCAAAATCCGGTGCCAGCGAGGTCAAGTTGGAAATGGATGATTTTAAGATTACCATTAAGACGGGTTCGGATAATGATCGACCAACAGTGATTCAACAGGTTCCCGGAGGTGCTGGAATACCAACTATGCCCGCGGCTCAGATGCCTGCGCCACAACAGCCTCAGGCTCCTTCGGCCAATCAACAGGAGCCCCCAAAAGATGCAGGAAAGGAAGAAGATAAGTACATCACGATAAAATCACCTATTATAGGGACTTTTTATCGCAAACCTTCTCCCGATAAACCGGTATTCTGTGAAGTAGGAGATACGATTAAAGAAGGCGATGTGCTTTGCGTCATTGAGGCCATGAAGCTTTTTAACGAGATTGAAAGTGAGGTAAGTGGAAAGGTGGTTAAGATTTTAGTGGATGATTCTTCTCCGGTAGAATTTGACCAACCCTTGTTTTTAGTCGATCCGGCATAGGAACCCCTTGTTAACTGCTTTCATTCAAGTTTAATTAGAATTCCTTTTTTATGTTTAATAAGATTTTGATTGCTAACCGTGGAGAAATTGCACTTCGTGTGATTCGCACTTGTAAGGAAATGGGGGTTAAAACCGTAGCGGTTTATTCTACAGCAGATGCGCAAAGTTTGCATGTTCGCTTTGCCGATGAAGCGGTTTGTATCGGTCCGCCGCCCAGCCATGATTCCTATTTGAATATTCCCAGTATTATTGCAGCTGCCGAAATTACCAATGCCGATGCCATTCATCCGGGGTATGGTTTCCTTTCTGAGAATGCCAAGTTCTCTAAGATTTGTGAAGAGCACAGTATTAAGTTTATCGGAGCCTCGGCCGAAATGATCGAAAAGATGGGCGATAAGGCTTCTGCCCGTAAAACGATGATGGCGGCAGGTGTACCATGCGTTCCCGGATCTGAAGGGCTTTTAAAAGACTACGAAGAGTGTTTGGCAACGGCTCGTGATATGGGCTTTCCGGTATTATTGAAAGCGACTGCCGGAGGAGGAGGAAAAGGCATGCGGGAGGTCTTTGAAGAGCGAGAGTTGGAACATGCCTGGGAATCCGCTCGTAAAGAAGCCAAAGCAGCATTTGATAATGATGGGATGTATATGGAAAAGCTCATTCAGGAGGCTCGTCATATCGAAATTCAGATCGTGGGAGATAGTTTTGGAAAAGCCTGCCATTTATCAGAGCGAGATTGTTCAGTTCAGCGGCGTCATCAAAAGCTTACCGAGGAAACCCCCTCCCCGTTTATGACCGATGAATTGCGCGACAGGATGGGCGAAGCAGCCATTAAAGCGGCCGAAAGTATAAAATATGAAGGTGCCGGAACGGTTGAGTTTTTGGTGGATAAGGACCGGAATTTTTACTTTATGGAGATGAATACTCGTATTCAGGTAGAACATCCGATTACCGAACAGGTGATTGAATTTGACCTGGTTCGTGAGCAAATTAAGGTGGCTGCCGGAATCCCCATTTCAGGGAAAAACTATTATCCCGTGATGCACGCTATTGAGTGCCGGATTAATGCAGAAGATCCTTTTCATGGATTTCGACCTTCACCGGGTAAGATTACCAATTTACACCTTCCCGGCGGGCATGGAGTTCGCGTGGATACCCATATCTATGCCGGGTATGTGATTCCTCCGCAGTATGATTCGATGGTGGCCAAATTAATTGTGACCGCAAGAAGCCGTGAAGAAGCCATTACAAAGATGAAACGGGCACTTGATGAATTTGTTATTGAGGGCATCCAGACGACCATTCCTTTTCATCGGCAGTTGATGGACGATAAGCGTTATGTAGAAGGGAATTATACCATTAAATTTATGGAATCCTTCACCATGGACGAGAAGTACAGGGAGGAGGCCTAAAAATGCCTTAAACGGTTAAATTAAAGAGTGAGCAAAGCCCCGCTTCTTGTAGAGTGACGAGGGTTGTTAATACAGGTATAAACAATGGGAAATTGTAAAGGGAGCCGAAACTATATATTGGCCGTTGTGGTAAGTTTATTAGGGTTTTCGGGAATTCAGGCTCAGAGCGATGAAATTCCCTATAACGAGGTGAATTATAACCTGCTGAATACCATTCTTTTTGCTTCTGCAGAGGTGGGGTATGAGTTTTTTATCGACTATGACCAGTCGATTGGGGCCAAGGTTCTTATTAATGATCGTCGTAATTTCAGGAGTGCGAGCGGAAGTTCCAAATACAGCACCAATAGCCTGCAACTGAATTACACCTATTATTTTGGGGTGGAGAACCCGGGTTCCGGAATTTATGTACAGCCCTTTGTAAAATACCGATTTGGAAGTTTTAAAGAAGAAGTAATCATGTTAGGAACTGAACCCCGACAGATTAAGACGAAGATGGATTCTTTTATTATCGGAGCCGGAGTGGGGTATGAGTGGAATTTCAGCAATAGCTTTGTTATGGGGCCGTATCTCAATATTGGACGGGGCTTCGGAAAGGAGGTTAAAGAACGGTTTTCGGCTTTGGAGTGGTATGGAGGATTTGCTATTGGTTATCGCTTTTAAGATAAAACCAAAGAGATTTTCCTATTTTTGTGGCTTAAATCCAGTAGGAGTGAAGAAAGATATAATTATACGGCGTGTCGCTGATATTTTAAAAGAGACCCCCTCTGCAGAGGATATCGTAAAGAAAGGAGGGGATCGGGATAAGCGATTTTTGTACCTGGCGCGTCATATGGTGAATAAGGCTATTGCTAAAGAGGCTTTGATTACGGCGGGTGAAGGAATGGGAATTGCTATTTTATTTGAATCGGGAAATGAAAAGGAGGGTTATTTTAAAGAATTATTCCAAGAAATCGGGCTGGTACTCCATGTGACCGGGGTAAAAAATGCTTTGAAGATTGTTCGCAATCAAAAGTATATCAAAAGCCAGCGTCCTGCAGATGGCAATTATCTGTATGCTTGGTTTTGGGGGATTGCAAAAGGCGATCGTGGAGCTCATACCCATATTGCTTCACAAATGAAAGATGAGTTTCTTCGAATTAGTGAGGAAAAGCAACTTCCTATTTATGCAGAAACCCGGCTGCGAACCAATGCCATCGTGTATCAACGGTATAAGTTTGAAAACTTTCACACCTGGAAACAGCCTAATGGAGCCACGATGTGGTTCCTTCGTTATGTTCCCGAGAGCTTACGGAAAAAAGAGGATTACTGACCGGCAAATTGCTTAACGTCGGTTTCATCTATTTCGTCCTTTCCAAGGATAATGAGCCGTTCTACCACATTTCGTAACTCTCGGATATTCCCCGGCCATTCTTGTTTTTGAAGTTGTTTTATGGCGTTTTGAGTAAACGATTTTGGCGTAGTTCCTTGTTCTTGGGCAATCTTCTTACTAAAATGTTCGATGAGGATGGGGATATCGTCTGGGCGCTCACGAAGTTCGGGAACATGAATGAGTATAACGGCCAGGCGATGATAGAGATCCTCCCTGAATTTTTTGCTTTTGATTTCGGCCTTTAAATTCTTATTGGTAGCAGCAATAACGCGTACATCAACGGTTTTGCTTTTGTTGCTCCCCACCCGCTCAATTTTGTTTTCTTGTAGAACACGAAGTACCTTGGCTTGCGCAGGGAGGCTCATATCGCCGATTTCATCCAAGAAGATTGTACCTCCGTCGGCATGTTCAAATTTACCGGTATGACTTTTATTGGCAGACGTAAAGGCACCCTTTACATGACCAAACAACTCACTTTCGATAAGTTCAGGCGGGATGGCTGCACAATTTACTTCTACCAGAGGGCCTTTGGAGCGGGAACTCTTTTCGTGCAGATGATGGGCAACCAGCTCTTTTCCGGTACCGTTAGAACCGGTAATCAAAACCCGCGCTTCGGTGGGAGCCACCTTTTCGATCATGTCTTTGATTTTCTGAATGACGGGGGATTCCCCAATCATCTCATATTGTTTGCTCACTTTTTTCTTGAGCCGTTTGTTCTCGGTTACCAGTTTCTTTCGATCTAAGGCGATGCGAACCGTGTTGAGCAGTCGATTGAGGTCGGGGGGCTTGGCGATATAATCAAAGGCCCCTTTCTTCATACACTCCACGGCGGTCTCGAGATCCCCGTGTCCCGAGATCATCACAATGGGAATATCGGGTTTGATTTTTAAGGTGGCATCCAACACCTCCATACCGTCCATTTTGGGCATCTTGATATCGCAAAGGATAAGATCATAATCCGTTCCTTTGATTTTTTCCATGGCCGATAAGCCTTCTTCGGCTTCATCAACCTGATAGGACTGATCTTCCTCCGTCAGGATATTTTTGAGAACCCGACGAATGGCAGCTTCATCTTCTACAATCAGAATTTTGGAGCTCATAGGCGTGCACTCATTTAATTAGCCGGAAATAGAAAGGCTTCTTGCCAGAAAGTGTAGGGGTATTTACTGAGACTGGCGTTGTAATATTTTTGATTGCCGGTTACTTCTTTCCCCAACCAGGGGGGCTTAATAAAGTGTTCGGCCTCCGATTGAAGCTCAATCTCGGCCACGACTAAACCGGCATTGAGCCCTCCAAATTCATCAATTTCGAATTTGTGATTTTCAAACTCTACAACATAGCGGGTTTTTTCGATTATTCCGGGTTCACACAAGTTTATAAGGTGCTGGGCTTCTTCTGCCGATATCTCCTTTTCCCATTCAAAACGGCTTAAACCGCCTTCTGTAGAAATTCCTTTTACCGTGATAAAGCCTTTCTCTCCAACCAAGCGGATGCGGACGCATCGTTTTTCTTCAGAGTTGAGATACCCCTGTTTGATAATCAGAACTTCACTTGCAAGTTCTTTGAAATCCTGATTGAGCACTAAAAATTTTCGTTCGATTTCTTTGTAATTCATGAGGTTTTGAAATAGTGTCTAAAATTGAATTTCTAAGCCCAGAAGTAGTTGTATGCCCTGAACTTCATATCCATACCAACGATCGTACCGGTCGTTGAATAAATTATTACCGTTGGCAAAAAGGCCAAATTGGTCGCTGATCTGATAATTAAGCCGGAAATTGGCATCAAAATAACCATCAACACCAACTTGCTGCGTTAAAGTATTCTGAAAATCCAGGAAATCATGGCGTTTTCCTACATAGAAGAAATCTGCACCGATAGACCAGCGGTCAGAAATATTATAGTCCACTAAGTAAGTAGCCTCAAGATTGGGCAGATTCCAAGCTTTTTTCATGCTTTTGGCATCGTAATCGTACACCGCAGCTTTGACCGCCATTGAAAACTGATTGCTGAAGGTATAATCTAAGCTTCCCTGTAAGGCAACGGTTCGTACATCGTCGTATAATACCGAAAAGGTATCGTACCGATTCCATTTAAAAGAGCTGTTAAGGGTGCCCCCATTGTATAAATCGGGGTATGAAAGGATTCCCGGATTGGCCGAAAACAGAGCCTTGTCCTTTTGGGATTTATAATTGGCTCGGATATCGTAATGCAGGCCTTCTGATAATCGTCCTTTTACCCCGGCAAAGATATTGTAATTGGTGTTGGTAGGAGCAATCGCCAGATCGGGTGCCAGAAAGGGGTTTTTCTGGGTGAATTTGTAATAATCGTTTTGGTCTAAATCCCCGTCAACTCCGGCATATAACTTTAAATAGTCTTCGGCGAGGTCATAACTGGCTTTTACCTTGGGGTAGAAATGGATTTTGTTCTTCTCGTGCTTGGTATCTGCCGAATAGATCAACTCTGCTCCCAAACTAAAGGAAAAGGGGCCGTAGTCGTAGTTGTAGCTTGGCCGAACACCGGCATTAAACCAACCATAACTTTCGGTGTTGATCAGGGCATGCCCAAAAGCTCCATTGAGGTATTCTCCAAATAAATCTACACTGATGTTGTTGTCATTGGTTGGAAAGACAAAACGGGGTGCGACCTTGAGATGATCTTCCTTGCCGTGGAAATCATCGGCAAAGTGATGATAATGCAGGTCTATTTTATCAAATATCATCTCGTCAAAAATAAGTTCGCCATCCAGGAAAACTCCGGTATAATTGTGTTTAGGCTTGAGATGAGCACTATTTTCATCCACCGGAGTAGGGGTAAAAGCACCATACCAATTATAGAGTTGGTGCAACAACTCTACGTTAACGCCCCAATAGTAATAATCTTCTTGAGCGTGAAATCCGATGTTGGCACGGGTGTTATAAAATTTGTCCGAATTGTCGAAACGCAGTCCATTTATCCCGCCTTGGGAGGAATGATGATTCAGCCCTAAAATCAAACTTTGATTTTGATTGACTTCAATGGTGCTGTATAATTCCGCAAAAGCATTAAAATAATTCCCCAATCCGAGGGCGACATAAGTGTTGTACAGGTCGGGTGCCTTGCTTTTTTGAAGGGCCTTAGCACTTCCTTTATCGGGTTTAAAGGTAGAGGCTACGGGAACCGAGAATATATTGTAGGAAACCGATTTCCGTTCTACATCGGCATGTTCTTCTCGGGTAGGCGATTGCTTGGGTTTTACCGCATCGCTTACGGTGGGGGAGTAAGGTTTTACGATGATTAGGCGTTCGGTATCGATAGCCCCGGTATTCGTAGTGTCTTGCTGGGCGAGCAAAGAAGCAGAATAAAGCACGACGACACCCGAGAGAATACTTTTTATGAGATTGCGCATAGGTCTTTCTTTTGTTGATCTGAAGGGTTGGCGTAAGCCATTAATTATTTTCATCGATAGAAGAGTTGGTTTGTGCTTCTTCTTCTTTGATGCGTTGTAGTTCATCTTTTGCTTCTGCTACGGTTGCCGGGAAATCTTTAAAATTATCAATAATGTTTTGCAGGATATAGGAAGCCTGATAGGCATCATCGAGGTCATAGAAGTTTTTTCCCATGAGAAGAAGGCCTTTAACACTAAATTCTTTATATCCTGAATAGTCTTTGGCCAGTACCTGTATGGCTTTATTAGACCCTTTGTAATCGTGAGCTTCTCGTTTAAAATAAGCTTGATAATACTGAGCTTCGGCAGCTTTTTTCCCTTGAGCCGTTTTGGCCACTTCGGCATAAGCCTTTTCGGCCAAGGCTTGATCTCCTGTTTTCAGTGCCGATCGGGCCCTGAATAATTGAGCATCTAACCGAGCACGATTTTCAGCCTTGTCGTTGCCCAGCACTTTTTGGGCATAGGCCACGGTTTTTTCATAATCCTTTTGCTCATAATAAGCCTTCATCAAATTCGACTGCGCAAAAGTAATGTTCTCTCGCATTTTGGCCAGGCCTTCCAGGTTTTGAAGAACGGGGATGGCTTTTTTATATTCTCCTTTATCCAAATAAATACGGGCTAATCGTTCAAGTGATTTTTCGGTAAATTCACTTTTGGGTTGATCAACGATAAACCGGTAGTGGGGCTCAGCCCGTTGTAAATCGTCTTTTTTGTAATAGAGTCGCGCCAAATTATAATGGGCTTCCTCGGCCTGAAGGCCTTTTGGGAATTGCTTGAGATATTTTTCAAAAGCGGCGATGGCTTTTTCATCGTTTCCGTTGATAATTTGATTTTCTGCCGATTCGTATGCTGCATGGTCAATATCGGCATCTGATACGTCCACAAAATCCAGAGATTTGACCCATTGCGCATAAGCCTCGGTTTGCCCCATATCTACATATATATTCCGTGCAGAGCTAACGGCTTGACGGGCTTCATCGGTGTTGGGAAATTTAGCGGCCAGCGTTTTAAAAGTCGATAGTGCCTTTTCATTTTGATCATTATTGTAATATACTAATCCGCTGCGAAGTAAGGCTCGGGAAACATAACGGCTGTTAGGAATCCCGTTGATAATCTTGGCATAAGTGTTAATCGCATTTTGACTTTGATTTTCAGCGACATATGTATTTGCTAATTCATAAACCGCATCATCGTAAAAGATGGATTTCGGATAGTTTTTAATAAAACTGTTGAGATTTTCGATTTTTTGTTTGTTGCGATCTACAAATCCATAGCTAATGGCTTTTTGAAAATAAGCATAATCGCTGTCCACTCCTTTTTGAGCGATGGCTTTATTGTATTCCTCCATGGCCTTCCAATAATCGCTATTGGCAAAATAGCTGTCACCCAATCGCAAATACGTGTCATTTTTTTCTTTTTGATTTTGAATCCCGGAGTTCAGATAATTTTTAAAATGGCGGGCTGCTTGGTCGTATTCCTTTTGGTTAAAGTAAGCGTATCCCAAATTGTAATCAATACTTTTAAATTCGGGGGTGTTACGTGCTGCCGAAAGGGAATGAAAAGCCTTGTAATCCCGTAAAGCTTCCCGATAGTCCTCCAAATTGTAATTGCTTTCGGCCTTCCAATAGACGGCTCGAGCCTCAAATTCCGGATTCTTACCGGTTTGTATAGATTTGTCGAAAAGCTTTTTGGCTCCTTTATAATCCCCTTCATTATACAGTTCTAATCCCCGGTAGAAAGCCACCTGTTGATAGACCTCGGGGTTGTTAAAGGAGGGATTTTCCGCTAACAGGGTTAGGGCTTTTTTATAGTTTTTTGAGGTGACGTAAGAATTGACCAACAGCTCCCGGATTTCTGCTTTTGCCGGAGAGTCGGGATATGCCTTTAAAAAGTCGGTGAGTACTTCGGGAACACTTTTATAGCTGTTGCCGATGTCATAACTTAGTTTGGCATAGTTGAGGGCGGCATCCTCTTTTATGGTTTCGTTATACGGCATTTCCGAGGCATTCTTAAAGGCATTTAGAGCTTGCTGCTTATGATCTAATTGAATGTAACTTTCAGCCAGATGGTAGTAGGCATTTTGTGCAACCTCGTCTTTTCCTCCGATAATTTTATTGAATTGGGAAATGGCTTTTTTATACTCTTTTTGCTTGTAATAAGCATAGCCTAATTGGTAGTAATCGGTGTTGCTCCAGCGTCCTCTTTTACCTTCATATTTTTCTAAATAGGGGATCGCTTCCCGGTACTCTTCGAGATTAAAATAACTTTCTCCTATGATTTTGTTGAGTTCCGACTGCTCTCTTCGGTTAGAACGTTGAAGCTGTGCCTTGGCTTGCGTGATGGCTTTTTCGAAGTTTCCGGATTGGAAACTCATATTACTTTGGAAGTAGGAAACATTTTTATTTACTTTATCGGTTTCGTCAACTTCCTCGAAGAGCTCATTTGCCGTGTCGTAGTCTTCTCCTTCATAGGCCAGAAAGCCGAGGTAATATTTGGCTTGTGAACCATATTTCGGGCTGTCGGCAACACGGCGGAGATATTTTTCGGCTTGCTCTCGGTTCTTATCTTTAAAGGCAATATAACCTTGGTTAAAATTGTAGTTTTCCAATTCCTCGCCGGACAGCTCGCTTTCATCGACGCGGCTATACCATTCTCCGGCTCGTGAATATTCTCCGTTTTTAAAAAAATGATCACCGGTGCGAGAGAAGGCCGAGTTCCGTCGCGGGCTCTCGGGGTAGTCTCTGGCAAAGGCAATCAATCGGGCTTCGGCATCAGGTTGTTTGGAAAAAGCAGCCGATAATGCGTCATAATAGGCGGTTTCTTCTTTGAGGTCTTGTCGTTCGGTTTCCTGATGAAGACGCTGGAAAATTTGTTGTGCGGCACTGTACTGATTCTTGAGGTACAGTTTTACTCCGTGCTGGAATTTTCCATACTCCGAGGTATTAATGGCTGAAGACTGAGCTTCTGCTCCTATTGAGAACAATAGAAAAGAAAGCGCAATACCTCCTGTTTTTTTAAATCTGGAAAAGAGATTCATGACGCTGATGTGTTAAAACCGATTCTGTTTGTATAACGGCACAAAATAAGATTAATTGTAATAGAAACAGAACGGGCGGGCGGGAATTATAAACAGATTAACATTCTTATGAATAGCACTTTTTGTAGTCTTCCGAGAATCCGGCTTCAAAAAAAGAAACCCCGGAGGCATGACTTTAAGAAACAGTCGTATTTTCGTCTTTTTATAGAAAAATGATACCTTTATTGCCTAAATCTGAAAAACTATGCCCGAAACCATTTTGGAGTTGCGCCATGCGGCGATTTATCAACGTGAGAATTTAATTTTATCCGAGGTTAATGTCGAGGTGAAAAAGGGAGAATTTGTGTATTTGATAGGGAAAACAGGCTCCGGAAAAAGTAGCTTTATGAAGACTTTATATGGAGATATCCCTTTGATTGAGGGAGAAGGGACTATTGTGGGGTATGATTTACGCGAGTTAAAATCAAAGGAAATCCCTTTTTTGCGCAGAAAATTAGGAATTGTTTTCCAGGATTTTCAATTGTTGAATGACCGGGACGTTCGGCAAAATCTGCTTTTTGTATTGAAAGCTACAGGATGGACCGACAAACAAAAAATTGCTTTAAAAATTGATGAGGTATTGGGTAAGGTGGGAATGAAGACCAAAGGATTTAAATATCCGTATCAGCTATCGGGAGGGGAGCAGCAACGCGTTGCTATTGCTCGGGCACTGCTCAATGATCCCGAACTGATTTTGGCCGATGAGCCTACCGGAAACCTGGACCCGCAAACCTCAATGGAAGTGATGGATTTATTGCGCGAGATCAATGCGCATGGAAATACGATTTTGATGGCAACACATGATTATGCGCTAATCCTTAAATATCCTTCAAAAACTTTAAAATGTGATGGACAACGAGTTTTTGAGGTGCGTCAGAAAAAACGAGAAAAACGAGAAGAAATAGACCCTACCACAACTTCATAACTTGCTTTTTTTACTCTTGTGAGATCAAAAAGTGATTCTTGTAGCAAGTCGTCAGAAATTATTTGAGGCTTCGATCGTTTTAACCTGAGCAAGCCGCATATTTTAGTGAGTCTTGAGTTTTTTGACGGGATGAGAGACTACAATATTTTATCAAATTCGAGCTGGCAATTATTGTTACCCACGTTGAGTTTTGCAAATCCGCCAAATAACAGGGCACGATTATCCTCGACATGCCCGGCAGGAAAATGAAAGGCCACGGGAAAATCATAACCCGTAACGGCTTCTTTGATGATTTCTTCTGCCGTTTGACCAAACGGAATTTCATGGTCTTTCATTTTATTAAACCCTCCCAGAATCAATCCCGAGAGCTGATCAAACCAACCATTTCGCTTAAAATTCTGCATCATCCGGTCCATGTGATAGAGATATTCCCCGATGTCTTCCATAAAAAGAATTTTCCCTTTGGTTTGAGGTGCGGTTTGACTTCCGCAGAGGGAATACAAGATCGACATATTGCCTCCAATAACGGTCCCTTCGGCTGTGCCCTCACGATTTAGAGGATGGCTCTTCCATTTATAACGAGGGATGTCCTTAAAAAGGGCCGCTTTTAGACTGGTGGTAGAAGCCGCTGATTTTTCGGCAAAATAAGCCGGCATTTCGGCGTGTAAACTGGCATATCCCAGGTCTTGTAAATGAGCATGTAAAGCCGATATATCGCTGTATCCCGCAATCCACTTGGGGGCCGCCCTAAAAGCTGAAAAATCCAATTGATCGACAATTCGGATGGTACCATATCCTCCTCGTGCCATAAAAATGGCCTTTAGTTTGGGGTTGTCCAGTTGATCTTGTAAATCTTCCCGTCGTTCCTGATCGGTTCCGGCAAATTGATGATGGGAGTGCCCGATGGTCTTTCCGATAACCGGACGAAGCCCCCAGGACTCTAATACTGCGATTCCCGGTTTGAGTTCTTCCGGGGAGATTTTATTGGCGATGGCAACAATACCGACGGGGTCGTTCTTTTTGAGCAGAGGGGGATAAATCATGGAAAAGGAATGTGGTTTTTGGAATTAGTTTTTGTGGGCGGCAGAAGCCAAGCTGTGTTTATTTATATTTGTAACAGGATTTGTTCACCGGCATACAAATTTAAGAAGTCCATTTGGTTTTACTAAAGAAAATTTTTGCGTTGTTTGGTTTCTTTGTTTTTCTAAGCTGTGGGGTCTCTAAAACAAATTATCCCAGAAAAATCAGGAAGCCGTCTTCCTCCTCCCACAGCCATCGGGAAGAGATAGCAGGGTATGACTATGTTTCCCCAAAAAAGAGAGTTCGGGACCCCTCTCTGCTGTCCCTGCACTATGAATATA
The DNA here is from genome assembly GCA_964495935.1 of uncultured Flavobacteriaceae bacterium. GTDB lineage: Bacteria > Bacteroidota > Bacteroidia > Flavobacteriales > Flavobacteriaceae > JAJYSO01. The sequence continues at coordinate 38,756 of CAZBXQ010000014.1, read as the reverse complement.
AACCTGCCATAGCCGATCGGCGACGGAGGCGTAAGGCTGAGGCTATTGTAGAATATGCAGTGTCTTTTCTTGGAACGCGATATCGATACGGAGGGATGTCTTCAAGCGGAATGGATTGCTCGGGATTGGTTCATTTATCTTTTTTAAATGCGGCAGGTATCGAGCTGCCCCGGCAGTCCCGGGAGATTGCGAAAGAAGGGAAACGCATTTCCAAAGAGGAGTTGCAGATGGGAGATTTGGTTTTTTTTAAAACGCAAGGAGCCTTGCGAATCAATCATTTGGGAATTGTCATTGAAAATAATGAGAGTGGAATTCGGTTTATCCATGCCTCCCGGAGCCGCGGGGTGATGGTTTCGGAATTAAGCTTGCCCTACTGGAGTAAAACGTATCAGGAAGCGCGGCGGGTTTTATGACAATTGCGATCGAAAAACAGGGTAACGTATTGTCTTATAAAGGGATGGAATTTGCTTGAAAGATGAAATTCAAGTACATTTAGGAGATGAAAAGGGCTTTTCTCATTCCTGCACTGATTACGATCTCGTTTATAGCCGGGCTATTTTCGGGCGAACGGCTCGGTATTTCTGTAACGATGATACTGGCGTGTACGGGAATCCTTTTTATGGCTCTTCTTGGCCTTTATTCTTTTCGTTTTAAAATAGCGCGATCCCGATTTTATTTTTTGCTTTTGACAAGTGCCTTATTTTGGGGCCTCGGGATCCTTCGGATTCAGATTCAGGAACCTGATTTTTCAGCGACCCATTATATGCAGCAGGATGATTTTCGGCAGGGCGTCTATAAACTGCAAATTCATGAGATTTTGAAATCCAGCGCATATTATGATAATTATGTGGCCCTGGTTCTTGCCAAGAATAAAAGCCCGGTTTCCGGTAAGATTCTACTTCGAATTTCTGTGGACTCCATGACAACCGACTTGCAGCCGGGAGAAGAGGTATTAATCGATGAACGTTTACGGCCTATTCCCCAACCTTTAAATCCGGATCAATTTGATTATTCCCGGTTTATGAAGAATCGAGGTATTTATAGGCAACTGATTGTATCCGATGAGAAGGCCTGCTTTACCGTGGGCTACCAAGCTACTCTTCGGGCGCGAGCGTATCGAATCCGGAGCAGATTGGAGGAAAAATTACTGAAAGCTGATTTTGCCCCGGATGAAAAAGCTTTGATTGAAGCTTTAATTTTGGGGCAGCGTTCCGATTTATCGCCTGCCGTTTACCAATCTTTTATTGATGCCGGGGTTGTGCATATTTTGGCTATTTCAGGCTTACACGTAGGAATATTGCTGGGACTTTTATTGCTGGTTCTAAAACCGATTACCGTTTTGCGGTATGGACATTTATTTCGAATGTTCATAGTTATTGTATTGCTCTGGGGATATGCTTTTGTAACGGGGCTTTCTCCATCAGTCTTGCGGGCGGTTACCATGTTTTCCTTATTGAGCTTTGGATTGCGGTTTAACCGCCGGGTTTTTTCTTTTAATATGCTCTGTCTTTCTGCACTGGTTTTGTTGATGGTCCAACCCCGATATGTTTTTGAGGTGGGATTTCAATTGAGCTATAGTGCTGTATTATCCATTTTAATCTTTCAGGATAAAGGGTATAAACTTTTTGCTGTTAAAAACCGGATTTTGCGTTATATGTGGAGGATTACAAGTGTAACGCTGGCTGCTCAGATTGGGGTGTTACCGCTCAGCCTTTATTATTTTCATCAACTCCCCGGATTGTTTTTTGTGAGTAACCTGCTCCTTATTCCTTTTATGGGAATACTCCTTGGAGTGGGGGTTGGCGTGTTGATAGTAGTGGCCGTCGGACTATATCCGCAATGGCTTTTCCGGGCTTTTTCGATTTTACTTCAACTTTTATTGAAGACGGTTAAAGGGGTGGCCGGGCAAACTCATTTTAAGTTTGAGCATGTTTATTTTTCGGAAGGAATGTTGCTCTTGTCTTTTTTGAGTTTGATTCTGCTGGCTTTTCTTTTATACTTTCCTAAAAAGGTGAGCTGGAATGGGTTTTTGATGTCTATAATTGGTTTGCAGCTCCTTTATATCGCCGAATACCGATCGCGTAATTCCATAACTCATTTTTATGTTTTTCATAAAACGGCCGCATCTGTTTTGGGGTGGCATAAAGGACATAAACTGCAAATATCTTCCGGCGGGTTAAAGGAGGAAGAACCGGGCTTTCTAAATGGTTTTTTAGATAAAAACGATTTTACAGAGGTTCAATATTCCCAGGACAGCCTTTTTGATTTTTACTCCTTCGGGGAAAGAACAGTATGGATTATCAGGGATGACAAGGTGCTGAAATTACCTGTAGGAGTTAAGGCGGATATCATTTTACTCATCAATTCCCCGCCGTTAAATCTGGAACGTCTGCTTCGGGAATATCAACCGAAACGGCTTGTAGCCGATGGGAGTAATTATAAAACCGCCGTAGAACGATGGGAAAAGACGGCACATCAATATGAGATTCCTTTTTATTATACGGGCAGAAAAGGTTTTTTCTTACTGGATCCGGCCGAGGACTAATTTTTAAATGTGGGTTTAAAATTCTTTTGATAAGCTTCAAAGTCTTCATCGCTCTTGAACTCTTTATAATCATTTTGAGCGATCATTTTTAAAAAGACTTCTATTTGTCGTGGTTTTCTGTAGCCTACAACCGGTGTGATGAGCTGGGCATCTTCATCAAAAAACAGAATACTGGGATAGGCTCTAACCTTTAAAAACTGAGCGAGACGGTGCTGATAGTTACGTGTATTTTTGCGTTTGGGATCATATTTTGGATTGGTGTATTCTTGGTTTTTGTAGATGATGGTGTCGTTTCCCTCGGCATTAAATTTGACGGCATAATAGTGTTCGTTAATGTAGTGGGCGACATCGGGATTGCCAAAGGTATTTTTATCCATCATGCGGCAAGGCCCGCACCAAACGGTATAGGCATCCATGATAATTTTTTTAGGGTGTTCTTTCTGAGCTTGCAGAGCTTCGTTCATAGACATCCAGTTTACTTTTTCCTGCGCCTGAACAGAAAGATTGAGAAGGAAGAATAAAGCGAAAAAAGAAAATAGGGCTTTCATAATGAATTTCTTTTTAGTTATAATTTTTGCCGGTTTGCAAGGTACAGCCTTTTTCTAATAAGAAATGTAATTAATGCAGGTATTTGGAAAAAGAAAACCCGGGCTTTTGCCCGGGTTTTCTCAGCTAACTAACCAATCTATCATGAAAAACTTCATCTTAGCTCTGTAAATTACGTCAATTAATATTGATTTTCAGGATGGCTTAACATAAGAATAACAATATAATTAATAAAAATAGGCTATAGTCACAGAACCATAAGATTGCAGCCCCGGATGTCGGAATTGTCAAACCGGCCCAAAATTTCGAATTGATTTTCTTCGTGTTGTTTCCCCAAATCCTGAGTAGCGATAAAGGCACAGGAGTGCAGATTGGCTAAATCGATGAGGTTCAGCCCACCGGTTTTTCCGGGCGGTTCATAACTTAGGGCATCGTGGGGTTCACGAATGAATATCTGCAAGGTTGAAGGACATTGAAAAAGACCATTTCCCGTCGAATAAGCTTGAGAAAGCAATTCGGTCATCCCATATTCACTATGTATTTGTTTAACGCCAAAACCGGTTTTTAGTTTTTGATGGAGCTCTGCCCGTGTCATTTCTTTACGCCGTCCTTTCATTCCTCCGGTTTCCATCACCGTTGTGTTTTTGAGTTGGAATTGCTCCCGCCGGATGAGATTGAGAAGAGCAAAAGAAACCCCGATGAGTAAAATTCTTTTTCCGGATGCGTCCCAGGCTTTTAAATTTTGACAGAGTTCCTGATATTGGTTGAGATAAAAGCCACTTTCAGGAAACCGACTTCTTTCAATAAACGCGTTAACCATATAGACCAAGGAGGAGCCCCGGCGTTCGAGGTAGGAGGGGAGTAAGCCGATAACAAGGTAGTCTTCTACCGGGCCGTAAAAAGTTTCAAAAGCCGAAAAAAAAGTACGTTCATACAGGTGTAACGAAGGGACATCGTGCTTGCTCCTTATACTTCCTGTGGTTCCGCTACTTGTAAAAATGGCTTCAGGAGGAGTAGAGGAGGAGCGAATCTTTTGGGATTTAAAAAATTCTATCGGCAAGAAAGGGATTTCCTGAATCTGAGTCACCGATTTCGGCGATCGTTTTAAGGCTTCTGAAAACTCTCGGTACAAGGAATTATTGTGATATTGAAAATAGAAAATTTTGAGGGCCAGCTCATTAAATTCTGAAGGGTTTTTCAACTCGAAGAGTTCTTTTTCTAAGTTTTTTATCTCCATACACCAAAGATAAAGCAGGGGAACAATAAAGAGGGATTGGATGGCTTTGAAATTTATATCGGTTTTGTCACCGGATCCCAAAAGTGTTTGTCAAAATTCTGAACCTGGTTCTGAACAATGGTAAGTCCTTCATTTTCTAATAATTGGGCCATTAAAGTTCCCGGGAAATGATGCCTTCCGGTGAGTACTCCTTTTCGGTTCAGTACCCGATGTGCAGGAACACCTTCTGGAGAGTTCCCCAGGGCATACCCTACCATACGTGCGCTTTTGGCCGCCCCGATAGCTCTGGCGATGGCCCCGTAGCTTGTTACTTTCCCATAGGGGATTTTACGGGTAACGGCATACACCCGTTCATAAAAGTTTTTTTCTTCAGACATAATACAACCGCATAAGAGTAATCGTAAAAAGAATAAACATCAAAATCGTCATAAACGTATTGGCATATTTTACGATGAGGTTGGTTCGTTTTTGTAAGTGTAATGCCATAATAACATACAAGTATAAAATCGAAAAAGTGCCTAATCCTGCCGATATCGCAAAAAGAGCAATATACCAGAAACTAAACGCATTGTCAACGGTGATATTGAGTTGGGTGCCGATGAAAATAAAGTAGGGAATCAATAAAACATTAAGGCAGGTCATCAAGAAGCCTTTTACAAAGCTCCTTCCCGAATCTTTCTTTTTTATTTCTTGCTTTATGGGTTTATTGCGAATTGTGACAATCAGGAAATACAGCATCAATCCTCCAAAGACGAAAACGCCGATTTTAAGCATATTCCCCGGTAGGGAAAAATGTTTTGTAAGAAATTTAGTAAGGAGAATGCAAACTACTGCTTGAATGATATTGGCGGTAAAAGCCCCCCAAGCAGCATAAATCCCATTTTTTTTATCCTTGGAAATGGTAATTTTGGCAATGTACATATTGATCAGGCCGGGAGCTGTGCCTCCTGCAAAGAGTGCAAAATATGCAATAGCTATAAATTTTACCGTTTCCAAAAGCGGTTAGTTTAATTTAAATCGCAGATAGGTAATTGCTTTTCCTTCTTCTAAAAATTGTTTTTCATAAAAGGTTTGAATGCCTCGGGCCTCCTCCGGGGAATAGGGATTCTTGTAGATATCATGATGGGCATACAAAATGGGGTACCCCTTTCCCTGCAATATTCCAAGGGTATAGCCGTGCATAAATTCACTGTCTGTTTTGAGGTGGATGATTCCTCCGGGCCGAAGTATGGTTTTGTATTTTTGTAGGAAGGCAGGATTTGTCAATCGGTGTTTTGTCCGTTTATATTTCATTTGCGGATCCGGAAAAGTAATCCATATCTCATCGATTTCGTTGAGGGCAAAGACAAGATCAACGAGTTCGATTTGCGTACGCAGGAACCCTACATTTTCTAAGTCTTTGTTTAAGGCTGTTTTGGCACCTTTCCAAAATCGAGCACCTTTGATGTCAATTCCCAAAAAATTTTTATCGGGATAGGTTTGCGCTAATCCAACGGTATATTCTCCCTTTCCACAGCCCAGCTCTAATACAATAGGATGGTCATTTTTAAAAAAACCGGAAGCCCACTTTCCTTTTAAATAAAAATCTCCTTTGAGAATTTCGTTCCGGGTGGGCTGCAGGACGTTGTTAAAGCTTTCGTTCTCTCTAAATCGTTTTCGTTTATTCTTACTTCCCAAAATCCTATAATTTTGGTAAAAGTAGCAAAAATGACTTCTGTTTACCTAAAATTTTTTCGCATTTATCACCAAGCTGAATATAAAAGACCGACCGGGCTTTGTAAAATGTACTGCCTTTAGGGCCGAAAGGCAACTCTTTTGACCGTCGTATTGAGGCATTAAGGCCGAATAAAATCACGAACCAATTTTTCAGCTTCTTGTAGTGCTTCATCTAATTTTTCGTTGATGATAATATGATCGAATTGCGGAGCGGTTGCTAATTCTACCGAAGCCTTGGCAACACGCATATTGATTCGGTCTTCACTTTCCGTACCGCGTTTTTTTAAGCGTATTTTGAGTTCCTCGATATTCGGGGGCTTGACAAAGACCGCCAGCGTGCGATCGGGGTATATGCTTTTGATGTCTAATCCACCAACGACATCAATATCAAAGATGACGTGCTTTCCCAATTTCCAGATCCGCTCTACCTCACTTTTTAGCGTGCCGTAAAAATTGTCTCGATATACTTCTTCCCATTCCAGAAAATCGCCATTTTTAATATGTTGCTTGAACACCGGGGTACTCATAAAGTAATAATCCTCCTTATCGGTCTCATTTTTACGGCGTTTTCGGGATGTGGCTGAAATCGAAAAATCAAGATTGAGTTCCGGAAGATTCAAGAGGTGTCGTACAATTGTTGTTTTCCCGGATCCCGATGGAGCCGAAAAGACAATAAGTTTTCCGTCAAGCATTATAGTACGTTTAAAATTTGCTCTTTAATTTTGTCGAGTTCATCTTTCATCTGAACGACTAACTTTTGCATGGGAGCATGATTAGATTTACTGCCGATGGTGTTGATTTCCCGACCCATCTCCTGACTGATAAAACCTAATTTTTTTCCATTGGAATCGGATGTATTCAACGTTTCCAAAAAATAGTCGAGGTGGTTCCGAAGTCTCGTTTTTTCTTCATTAATATCGTATTTTTCGATATAATAGACCAGTTCTTGTTCAAAACGATTTTGATCGATGTCTTCTTTTAGCAAAGCGACGGCTTCTCTTAGTTGTTTGCGTTTTTCCGAGATTCGATCGGCATCGATATTTTCGATTTCAGTTAGGGAATGCTCAATATTTTTCAGGCATTGTCTAAAATCGATCTCAAGAGCTTTTCCTTCGTCGCTGCGGTATTGATTGATCCTTTCTAAAGCTTCGGAAAGCCCTTTTTTTAAGGCGTCAATCTCTTCTTTAGAAATTTTTTCTTCTACGGATTTTAGGGTATTGGGAAGATTTATGGCCATTTGTAAAAGCTGACTCTCTTCAATCGCTGTGGGTTCCACTACGCTTTTGAGATCGGCCATATATTGCTTAACAACTATTTTATCAATGGTGTTGTGGGTTTTTCCCGACAGATTTTCTACGCTGATGTTCAATTCGATTTTCCCCCGTCTCAAGTTTGCAGAAATCATTTTGCGAAAGAGGAGTTCTTCCTCTGCATATTCTGAGGGGATACGGGTATATAAGTCAAATTTTTTACTGTTGAGGGATTTGAGTTGGAAACTTATTTTTTTATGGGGAAGCGTGACCACGCTATTTCCAAAACCGGTCATCGATTGTATCATAGATAATGGGATCAGTTTTGCAAAGGTAGATAAAGTGAAAGGATTGATAAAAAATTTACCGGAGATAGCAGTCCGGAAAATTAGAATGTTATGAGGATTTAGAAATGGTTTTTTTGAGATATTTGCCATGACGTAGCGGGAAGGGGGGGGATACGCGAGCGGGGAGAGGTTCCGTTGTAAAGAGGATTTGTTTTTTATTGCTCTAAAACTCTTCGACGATCCCATGACCCAAGACGTTTTGGGTGATCTTGATATCGGAAAGGGGGTGATAGAACAGGCGTGCTTTTGAAGATACTTGTGCGTTCAAGGTTTCCTGAACGGCGATGTTGACTCGGCTTCGGTCTGTTGCCGAGACCTTTACTTGTATCCCGTGTAAATCCCGACCATTAAAAACAGAAGCCTGACGGGTGGAAATTTTCAAATTTTCGGCGACTCCTCCCAGATTTGCTACGGCGGCATTATTTAGCGAGACTTCCATTTGGGAGGCTTCCGTCCAACCTTTAAAAATACCGGCTTGATTTCCTTGAATAGACAGGAAAGGGGTGTTAACATCACATTTTATGGTTCCTCCGTTCAACAGGACGTGCAGTTCGGGGGTAAACAATAGATCGCGTACGGTTATTCTTCCGTTTCCCTCTGCCGTAAGGCCCGTTAGAGGTTGATTGATATGAATTGTGAGGTGGTGCTTCATGCTGTGGAACCCGCTGTCCGGCCCCGTTCCCGGGAATTCATAAAAGATTAAAAGTTCGTCCCGAAATCGCATTACTTTTAGGTATTTCATATAATTGCTCTGTGCTTCCAGTTCTTGTTTGTGGGATTTTATGATTTCTATGGGTACGTCTATGGCTCTTATCCGGGTTATGCCGTGGAGGTTGAAATAGGTAATCTCTCCACGGGTTCGATTGACGGGAACGGGCTTATATACGTTTTTATAGCTTTCGGGACTATAAGGATCAGAAGATTGAACGACAATACAGGAAGTTAGCACGACGCTAATCATAAGAAGGAGAACAAAGTTTTTCATAATGGTTGTTTTTTGATCCTTCTTATTGAGGAGGAGAATTAACGATCAGGGTTCCACTTATAATTTTCTCATTTCCGCTACCGGCATCCTTATAAAGACCGCCAAATTGGAGCTTATATTCCACCTTGTGTAGTTCTTTGCCTTCTACTTCGGCTCCCCAGCTACTGGAGTATTCCGGAAGGCTAAAACGACCGGATATACTTTCAAAGGCGGCGTTGGGCAAATTTTTAAAAGTAACTTTCAAATAAGAATTATCATCCCCTTCGGGATTGTTTTCAAAAGGAACATACACCCGTCCTGTTTTTTCGATAAAATGACCTTGAAGAGCGATTTCGTCATTTTCAACATTTAAATAAACAACCTCTCTTTGTTCATGATATTCGGCATAAGATCGTTCGATATCTTCTTTGAATTTGGTTTTATTCTCAAACTGGCCTACAAATCGTTGCTCATCCTCTTCATCCCGGTTGATGTAAATCTCGTAATAAAAAGGATCGCCGGCGTCTCCCACTTCATCCGGAATGCTTTGCGAATGGTCTTGGCTTTTTTCTTCAGTTTTTTCCTGCTTTTCAGAACCTGTTTCCGGTTGCTCTGATAAGTTTTCCTTTTCGGTTGTGGTTTTCGGCGAGGAAAGGATTTCTTCTGTAGGAACTGCCAAATCCCTATTTTGTTTGCCTTCTTTTTTACACGAAAATAAAAGGAAAGACAAAAGGACGAAGAACAGCATTCCTAATTTGATCTTTGGTTGTGTTTTCATAATCTTTATTATTTGAATCAGTTTTTCGGAGTTTGTAATTTGGAGGAACAATTGATAATTACGTTATTTTTTAAATGGTTATCCGTTTTTTTGCTTGCATTAAAAATGTCTTCCCAATTATTCTGAAAAAACGACCCGGATCTTGACAGAAAGGCTTTTGAAGAAAGACAAAATCTGTTTCCTGCAAAGCGGGTAGATATGGGGTAAGGAGTTCCCCAATTTAAATCAAAATTCGTCCTGTTGATGACTCTAATGTTTTCCCGTTCCATTCTATTTTAACCTGCTTATAATGAGTAAATCGACCCGAAGATATATGGGAAAATATGAATTGGTGGATTTGTGCAGGTAAAACACAGAGACTTTATTTTGTTCGATATTCTACGATTGTTTCTGACTTATCAGCATTATTTCCCGGATTATATTGCGTCATTTTTATGACAAAAGAATCTATTTCTTTGGTATATTTCCATCCTGTTTCCCACTCCCATTTTCCGTAATAATCTACATCTACAATTCCTGATCTTGCGTAAGATTGCACGCCATTTCTTACTACATCTACAATTACCTTCATTTTTAGCCCGGATCCTCCTTCGCCTTTTACTTTTACAAATTCTTTATAGGTTGCACCGAAAATTTCATCCCATACTTGTCCGGTTCCCGTACTTGGGAAATCCGGAGCTTGATATGAAAAATGAGTGAGCTTGGGAGAGGAAATACGCTGTGAGAGTTCTATTTTATCCTCGGGGGACTTTTTTGAGTCCTCCGGTCTGATTTGACGAGTGTTAATCGTATATTGAATAGCATAGGCTCCTTTGGGAACCGGGTACGTTTTTAAATTGGTTCGCCAGATCCCGTTTCCATCTGCTCTATCCGTAAAGCTAAAATATTTTTGGTTTCGGTTTCCATTTACAAAATAATGCAAGGCAATAGAAGATTTGACCTTATACCCAGGCGTACCTGTGCCCATAACTTGAAAACGACTATCCCGTATAACGGAATGGTTTGTGGGGCTGATGATGATGGGTTTTTCTACCGGTCCTAAATCGGCAGGTTTGGGCTTGGTTTCAGAGATAGAGATCTCAGGTATTTTTTTAATTACCTTAGCTTTTGCTATTTTACCCGCTATAAGCTGTGCATTGCCTTTGACCAACATAATTCCTCCTTGTTTTGGTTTAACTGTTATGCGAGTATCTCTGGAGGGTCCTTTTTCTTCATCAAACTGAGTGGCAGTAATTTGATACGAAATGTTTTGAGCCTCTTTAGGTGCCCATAGGTTGATAGGAATAGTTTGCCAATTACCTTGATCGTCGGAAGTTGTCCGAAATAAACCCAAATCATTTTCCCCGTTAGTGTAACGTGATTTTACCCGTACCTCAACGGGGGCATTTTTGAACCCTGTTCCTTTAATGATTAAAGGTGAGTTTACTTGTTCATTGGGCTTTGGGGAGCTAATTTTTGGAGGATCGGCCTTTAGCATTTCCAACAATTGCTCACTTATTACGGCTTTTTTTAAATTGACCGTTTTCATCTTGACCTCTTTCAAATCTTTTAATGCAACAATTTGAACATTTTTGGGAGGAGTGACTGTGATGACCGCTTTTTGAGAATTGTCTTCTTCTCCTGCCTTTGTTGCCGTAATGACATACTTTGCATTTTTCGCACCTTTGGGTAACCAGAGATTAATTGGGGTCGAGGTCCATTTTTTGTTGTCATCTACCGGGATAGTAAACGTTCCCAAATCTTGCTCTCCATCGGTATATTGAGCGAGAATATGCAGATTTATATCGGTTTTTGTGGTACTCGTGCCTTTAACCGTTATGGGAGAACTGACCCCTTGGCCGTCCTTGGGAGCAGTTATTTGGATTTCCTTTTGAAGTATTGCAACTCGTTGAACGGGCGGAGCCTTTTTTAATCGTACTTGAGCAGCGGTTTTTAGGCTGAATCCCAAAAAGAGAATGAAACAGAGGATGGTTATTAAAGTTTTCATGGCATTTATATTTTTTGGTTTTGGTTTCAGGTTCCAATCATTCTCTTGTTTCATGGGGAATCCTATGATCTATATGGCCTAAAGAGGTCTGTTTATCCTGACGGCACTTTTTTATTATTCCGATTTACGCTAAGTTTTGATCGATTACATTGTTACAACCAATTTCAGAAAGTTTAAACGACCTTTTGTAGTTCTGTAAGCTTGACATAAATACCGATTTTACCATTGATGAAATGAAAAAGGAGAAAATTAAATCGACCGAATTATAGGTAAAATAAATCTATCTTTTCGTTTTCTGCAATAGCTAATGAGTATCTCTCCCGTTTCGTTTAGTATTTGGCTACTTTCAGTAAGTATCCGGTAATTTGATAACCATTGATAAAAGGGCTTTAAGTTGACAAAAATGACCTTACGCGCTCTTCTTATTTACAAATCACTCAATGATCCCGGGGGAACACTAAAAAATACCTACCGATTACTCATTAGCTATTGTAGAAGCAATAGGTTTCCGGTAATTTTGAGGGGAATAAGCGGGATTCCGTTTTTTATATAAACAATTTAAAAAATAAAGACCATGACTGAATCAGCAAATTTGATTCTTCAAGCGTTATTTCTGGTAGGTTTTTGCGCGATGATAATAGATGGCACTATTGACCCTCAAGAAAGAGCGGTTCATCGAGAATTGCTGATGAAGACCCCGATGCAGGAGGAAGAGGCCTATACGATGATGGCCAATTATCATATTGAGATCATCAACGCCGATACCGAAGGTTTTATGACCGGTTATTTTCAAGCCTTAAAAGAGAATAATCCTTCTCCCGAAGAAGCGTTGATGCTGTTACACGTGATTAATCAGGTGATTCAGGCGGATGATGAGGTCACCCCGAAAGAGGAAGCGTTTTTGAATCTCACCCGGATGCAACTGGGCATATCGCAAGAGGATGGGGATAAAAGCCTTGCTCAGAGCAACGCATCGGATTGGCGAGAGGAGCCTGAAGGCTTGCACTCAGAAGTTATTTCAGATTTTGTAGAAGCCTTAAATCTGCCCGAATTTGACTCCATAAAAGAATAGGATGAGGATTATTAAACGTTTAAATATACTGATTTTGGGAATGATTTCCTTCGGACTTCAAGCCCAGAATTATATCCCGCCGGAAACTCCCGAAACCCCTCTTACGGAAGTACAGGTACGAAGATTTATGAAAACCGAATTGGCGGTAAACCGGCTGCAAAAACAGATTATGGCCCGAGCCGGGGAATTTAATCAGCTGGAACGGGGAGAAGTAAAAGTATTTTATGAAAAACGAAAGCCTTTGGTGGAAAGTTATGGGTGGGATTTGGATGATTTTGAAGAGGTACGAAAGCGCGTTTTTGCAGCGCGATCGGCGATAACAGAATATGAAGATTTCAAGAAAGATCAGCCGGGAAATCGGGAGCAAGTTGCAGAAAACAATCTTGATGAGCAGGAAGCGGAAAGTCAAAAAGCCTATCGGGAGATGATCGATCAGATCAAAGAAAATGATTATTTATCCGAAGCTCAGAAAAAGACGATGATCGATCAGATTGAGGAAATGCAGGAACGCACTAAGGGAATGGGAGCGCAGGTGAGTAAAGCTAAAAAGGAATACCGGCAGACCCGTTATGAGGACATTACCCGAAACCGGGCAGATTGGCCCGCCGTTCGTCCTTATCTGGATACATTACAACATCTAACGGATTGGTATAGCGGCAATCGGTCTGATCCTCCTGTGTTTGAATAAGGATTTGACCTCTTAAGGTTTTACATTAACAATATGATGATGAAGGGTTTAAAAATAATATGTGTTTTGCTTGTTTTTATCGGAACGAGTAGTTTTGGACAGGTTCGAGAAACTCCTGATGAAATTAATATGGAGGAGTTGCAAAAAAGGATGAAGGAAGTAATGGAGGGAGCCGATTTTGAGGCAATGCGGGAGGCTATGATGAACTTTTACCAACAAATGGATGCTCGATTTATGGGAGGAACTGATGAAGTGGAGGAAGAAGGCAATGCATGGTATTTGAGCGGTGCTCGGGAATCCGGAAAAACAGATAACCCAAAAAATGATCCGGATTGGCAAGCCTTCATAAAATCCCTGTCTAATCGAATGGACAGGATAGCGGATGTGGCAGAAAAAGCCTTGCGAACCGCAGAAGAAAATCAGGCCTTGTTGAACCAATTGATAAACCGGATCGAAAAGGGAGATTTAGACCGCAGCGACCCTGCTGTAGTAACCGGGGGAGATGCCGTTATTGAGAAAAAAGAGATCAGCGGTCAAAAAAGCCAACCGAATATCCGGGAGGCATATCATCCGGCTCGGTCCTCGGGAGTTGCAATTGATCCGGTATCCACTCCTTTTGATGTTAAAGATCAAGAAGCAGTGGCAAACTTGCATAAAATCTTACATTTATTTCTGCAAGAGAAGGTCTTTATAAGCAACGATGCAATTAGGGAAGAGAACCAAAGAGCACTTGAAAGGGAGCAAGCTTCTCAAACCTTTGGTTCCATCATCAAGGGACTGATTATAACGTTTCAAACCTACTTTTACCTAAAACCTACGGGACAGATCGATCGTCAAACGGCCAAAGAGATCAATTCAAATCTCCGTCAATTGGGGGTATTGGACTAATGGCATTCTAAGATAAATCCCAACCTCTTCTTCAAAAATTTTGAGATACAGGAGTCTCATCTTCGCCATAATTTATCGTTTCAACAGGCTTGGTTACTGAGCTATGCCGAAGTACAACGATTGAATCTGATTATCGAATTATACGTTTATTTACTTTATTTAAAATCTTGATTCATAGTGATGTATAAATATGTTTTCTCTTTTTCTACCAATCTTTTTGAAAAAGACCATCTAATTTGAACGGCCTATCTAAAAAAATATTGAAAATCAAGGAAGCAGCGTTGGCCTGAGGATTAAAATCTGTTCGAAGTCGACGTCAGGAGACAAGTTCTTTTAATCCGGTGGCTGGTGGTTCCGTAGTATTTTCTTATGTTTTTTTAGTAAGCCTAGCGTTTTTTGGTTCTTTTTTGGGCAATGCAAAAAAGAACAGAGAGTATATGAATAACTCGATTTGCTTAAAGAGCCTTTATCTGTTCCAAAAGAAGGACCGGGGTTAGGATGTTTCTCTTATAATTATCTACCATTTAACGGCTTACAAAAATGTGCCATAGGCAGGACGTTTCGGAGGCAGATTCGGTGATAGCTGTCCCCCTCGTCCTAAATAAGGAAAGAGATAATTCCGCAGATAAATCAACTGTTTAAGCGTCAAAAACGAATATTTAAAGTGCCTATTGCTGATTTTTTATAGATAAATTAAAAGACCTGTGTATATTTGGTGTTTGGAATTTTCAATATGCCCCTCTGGATGGACAAAGCAATAGTTCTACTTTTTCTTACTTCCTTATTGTTGTCTTGCGGTAATCGTTCTGCCTCCGATAAAAATGAAGCTTGGATGGCGGATGATTATAAAACCTCTGTTTCGATTCCTCTTTGGGAGAACAGTTGGGGTTGGGATAAGACAGAAAAATCTTTTATTACAGATCACAGGAATAGCTTGGTAAGCAATGGTGAGGTCTCTCTCAAGGAGCCGGGGAAGGCGGTGAAAGCCTATATTCATGTCAAGGATACCGGTAACCTTCATATCGGTTTCCATTTCAAACAGGTTGAAAAGGCTCCTCAATTAAAACTTTCTTTGGCCGGTAAAAGTCAAATCCTTTCTTTGGATGGTTTGCTGAGCAAAAAAGAGTTGAAAGGGGGAACTTTTCACGTGCAGATCCCCGGCTATCAGGAACTTACTTTGGAGACCGACGGAAAAGGGGGTGTAAAAATTGACAGCATGTTCGTTGCCGGGTCTGCGGTGGAAAAAGGAGCCAGCTATGTAAAAGACAATTTTCACTTTGGACGGCGAGGCCCTTCCGTTCATTTGCGTTATTCGATTCCGGAAGAGAGTCAAAAACCCCTTTATTTTTATAGCGAACTTGAAGTTCCGGAGGGCGAGGATGTCATCGGTTCCTATTTTATGGCCGATGGTTTTTCTCATGGATATTTTGGGATGCAAGTCAACTCAGAAAAAGAACGACGTATTCTGTTTTCGGTTTGGAGTCCGTATAAAACCGATAATCCTGAGGAGATTCCGGAAGATCAAAAAATAAGACTTCTTCAAAAGGGCGAGCATGTACATACCGGTGAATTTGGCAATGAAGGTTCGGGGGGCCAGAGTTATAAAAAGTTGATGTGGAAGTCCGGAAAAACCTATAAATTCCTATTAAAAGGGGAGCCTTCGGGCAAAAACACAACCGACTATACGGCCTATTTTTATGCTCCGGAAGACGGGGAATGGCAGTTGATAGCAAGTTTTAGAAGACCCGAGGCCGGAAACTATCTGGGGGATCTCTATTCTTTTTTAGAAAATTTTATCCCGGCTACGGGAGCGATAGCCCGAAAAGCAAACTATAAAAACCAATGGGTTTATGATGCCGATAAAGGCTGGCTGCCGATTACAAAAGCTGTATTTACAGCCGATGCCACCGCTCGTAAAGGGGATCGATTGGATTATCAGGGAGGAGAAACAGCAGCAGGATATTATTTACAGAATTGCGGATTTTTTAATGAGACCACGCCGATGAATACGGAATTTGAGCACAGAGTCGATACTACCCCGCCGGATATTGATTTTAAAATATTACCGAACCAATAATTAAACCTATTAACTTGAAAAATAAAACCGTATGAAAAGAAGAGATTTTATGAAGCGATCGGCACTGGTGGGTGCTGGTGTTTCTTTGGCTCCGAATCTGGTATTCCCGTATTCGGGGACCTCCTATAGTCAGGAGAAATTAAAAATAGCCTTTATAGGAGTAGGACTACGCGGAGCTACACATTTGCGTAATGCATTGAACCGTAAGGATACCGAGGTAACGGCCATTTGTGATATTGATCCCGACCGTATTGCCGTCTCTCTCAAGATGATTGAGGATGCCGGCAAACGAAAACCGGAAGTATTTGATAAAAGTGAAACCGACTATCTGAATCTTTTGGAATTAAAGGAGGTCGATGCCGTTATTATATCTACTCCCTGGTTATGGCATACCCGTATGGCCGTAGATAGTATGGAGGCCGGTAAATATACAGCGGTTGAAGTATCAGCCTCGCAGACGATAGAAGAATGCTGGGATTTGGTAGAGACTCATGAAAGGACGGGAAGCCATTTGTTCTTTATGGAAAACGTAAATTTCCGCCGGGATATCATGGCTGTGTTGAATATGGTTCGGCAAAACGTTTTTGGAGAATTGTTGCATTTCCGTTGCGGTTACCAGCATGACTTGCGCAACATCAAATTTAATGACGGTAAATCACCTTCTCATATTGGCGTTGAATTTGGAGAGAAAGGGATTTCTGAGGCTCGTTGGCGTACCCTTCATTCCGTCCATAGAAACGGAGATGTGTACCCTACCCATGGCGTAGGGCCAATTGCCGTAATGGCTGATGTGAATCGTGGGAACCGCTTCCTCAGTTTGACTTCTCATGCAACCAAAGCCCGGGGCCTTCATAAATATATAGTAGATCATGGCGGGGAAGATCATCCCAATGCCAAGATTAAGTTTCAGCAGGGTGATGTGATTACCAGTACGATCACTACAGCCAACCAAGAGACGATTGTGGTTACACTCGATACAAATTCTCCGCGGCCTTATTCTTTGGGTTTCCGGGTTCAGGGCACCGAAGGACTGTGGGAAGATGATGGAAATCGTATTTATATCGAAGGGAAAGCAAAGAATCCGCACCAATGGGATGATGCTTCAGAGTGGTTGAAGAAATATGACCATCCCATCTGGAAGAAATATGAGAATGAGGCCACCGGAGCCGGTCATGGCGGAATGGATTACTTTTTGATGAAAGCCATTGTAGAATGTGCATTAGAGGATGTAGAGCCTCCCATTGATGCCTACGACGCTGCGGCCTGGAGTGCTATTACCCCGCTTTCAGAAGCTTCGATTGCCAATAACGGGCACCCTCAGGAGTTTCCTGATTTTACCCGTGGGCAATGGCTAAAACGCAAACCTTATGACTGGATGAAAGAGGAATATAGAAAAGTGTAAGAATCGAAGAAATAATTTCGAAGATTGCTGAAAAAGGGCTTGATTTTTCCATTATTAACGTGATGAAATTAAGCCCTTCTCTGATAGGCCGGGACTCTGATTTATGGTTATAACTGAAGTTTCGGAGCCGTTCTGATGTACCAAATTCAACACGGTTTATGGGAGTCAGCTTACATGATATGGGTTTTTAGCAGGTTACAAAAACAGTAAATGGATTTAATTCATCAGAAACACCCCGCCTACGGCACCCCTCTTTTTAAAGAGGGGGATGGATTTGAGGTTCAATAAAATTTAGTTAGAGATTTGAAGGATTAAAAAAGGAAGTAAGCCTAATTCCCCTCTGGTAGGGGGGCGCAGGGCGGGGTGTCGATTTCGGAACCATAAGCATAAATGGATACTTGAAGTATTAACTCCGAAACTTTTATGGTTATAACAACATTTCCCTTTAGGGGATATAAAGCCCCACAGTAATGGATTATTCGAGACGTGATTTTATAAAAACGATGAGCCTGCTGGCAGCAGGAACGGGAGTCATGAAAGTGATGCCGATGTCAATTCAGGCAATTCAGCGGGCACGGGCTATCGATCCCGATTGGGGAACGACTTTTAAAGATGCCGAACACGTCGTCCTGCTGATGCAGGAAAATCGATCGTTTGACCATTTGTTTGGGAGCCTGCAGGGAGTAAGAGGGTTTAATGATCCCCGAACAGTTCGCTTGCCCAACCACAATTTATCTTGGTTGCAAACGAATGACAAAGGAGAGACCTATCTTCCTTATCGGCTGGATATCAAAAATTCTAAAGTAACCTGGATGGGAGGATTGCCCCACCAATGGGGGGATCAGGTAGAAGCCCGAAATAACGGCCGATATGACAAATGGCTGGAGGCCAAGAGTTATGACGGAAAAACGCCTTTTACCTTGGGCTATTATAATCGGGAAGATTTGCCTTTCTATTATGCATTGGCCGATTCGTTTACGATTAGCGATCAGCATTTTTGTTCCTCGCTTACCGGCACTACGCCCAACCGATTGTATTATTGGACGGGAACAGTTCGGAAAGAACAGAAAGCAGAATCTCCGGCCAACATCAGCAACTCTTTTGTGAATTATTCCAATCCTGCGAGTTGGAAGACTTTTCCCGAGATTTTGGAAGAGGAGGGAATCAGTTGGAAGATTTATCAAAATGAACTGAGTGTTGGAGTGGGATTGGAAAGTGAAGAAATGGCTTGGTTAGAAAATTTCACCAATAATCCGATAGAATGGTTTTCTCAATTTCATGTTCGATTTCATCCTGCTCATGTCGCTTATTTAAAGAAACGAGCAGAGCAACTCCGGAAGGAACTGGAGGAGGTTCAAAAAGGAAGAGAGAAGGAGGAAATACTAAAAGCCGTCAAAAGCCTGCAAAAAGATATCGATGCCTTTAGTGCAGAGCATTTTAAAAAGCTGTCTGAAAGGGAGCAAAGTATTCATAAGAAAGCCTTTACCACCAACCGTAATGATCCGTATTATCATGAGATGATTGATTTAAAATATGAGGATAACGGAGAGGATAGAGATTTGAAAATTCCCAAGGGAGACCCGCTTTATCAGTTTCGGGAGGATGTAAAAAACGGGGAGTTACCTCTGGTTTCCTGGCTTATTGGTTCGCAACGCTTCTCTGATCACCCGAGTTCGCCCATGTTTGGAGCTTGGTATGTATCTGAAGCCATAAAAATACTGACCGAGAATCCGGAAGTCTGGAAAAAGACTATTTTTATCTTGACCTATGATGAAAATGATGGGTATTTTGACCATATTCCACCTTTTACCGCTCCGAATCCCGAAGATAGATCTACCGGATTCTGTTCTTCGGGAATTGACAGCGGACTCGAATTTATAACAAAATCACAGGTAAAAGCCTTAAAGGGCGGGCCCAAAGACCCGGGGCGAGTGAGTCCTATTGGAATGGGATATCGGGTTCCTTTTCTGGTGGCATCCCCCTGGAGTCGTGGAGGAAAGGTGAACTCTCAACTTTCGGATAATACTTCCGTTTTGATTTTTTTGGAGAAATTTCTTTCTTATAAAACGGGAAAAACGATTAAGACAGATAATATTAGTGAATGGCGCAGAGCAATAACCAGCGATCTCAGCTCGATATTTCAACCCTATCACGGAGAAAAAATAGAGTTCCCCGATTTTGTAAAAAAGGAACCTTTTATAAAGGATATTTATAACGCTAAGTTTGAAAAAACTCCCGGGGATTATAAAATGTTAACCCGCGCGGAGATCAGGGCTGTAAATCGTAGAGAGAAGAGTAATTTGATGCCGGCGCAGGAGTGGGGTTATCGGCGTGCAAATGCATTGCCTTACGAGTTCTATGCCGATGGGCAAGTGGCCGATGGAGAGTTTAGATTTACTATGGCTTCGTTGAAAGAAAATTTTGGCGACCGGGCCATTGGTGCTGCATTCTATGTTTATAATTACAGAGATTTTGGCATCCGGAACTATGCGATTAAACCGGGTGATCAATTGTCTGATAGTTGGGGGATACAGGAGGAGGATTATCATTTTGAATTGCATGGTCCAAATGGATTTTGCCGAGAGTACAAAGGAAAATACGAGGAGGATTTACCAATTGTTAAATGTCGATACGAAAGACTGAAAGGGAAGGATAAAGGGTTAAGTGGGAACCTTGAATTGATTTTAGAAGGCCGAGGAAGGGTAGAGATTGTGGATAATGCCTATGGTAAAAAACCGATAAAAAAGCATGTTGGTAACGGTGCTGAGGTCGTGGTTTTAGAGTTGAAAGAAAGTGGGAATTGGTATGACTTTACCGTGTGTTATCAGGGGAATCCGGAAACCTTTGTTCGCTTGGCGGGCCATATAGAAACGGGAGAAGAAACAATCACCGATCCGGCCATGGGAGGAAAGATAGAGACTTCTAATCTCTTGAAAGGATAATTCGATTATTGAAATTGAGGCTTTAAAAAAAACCAAAAAAACACAATACGACAAAACGATGTTCTCTATCAAAAATATTGCCCTATCGTTGTTTTTATTGAGCTCTTTATGGGCAGGGGCGCAAACTTCAAAAAAACAACCCAATCTCATTTTCATCTTGGTGGATGATCAAGGGTATGGCGATATCGGGGTCTTTTATCAACATGAAAGAAAAAAGGAAGGAAAGCCCTATCAACGTACACCCAATCTGGATCGGATGGCGGCAGAAGGGGCGATGTTGACCCATCAATATTCGGCCTCTCCGGTTTGCGCACCATCACGGGCATCCTTGATGACCGGAGTGAGTCAGGGCCATGCTCGGGTGCGTGATAATCAGTTTGATAAAGCCTTGGCCGATAATTACACGATGCCGTCAGCGTTGAAGGCACTGGGGTACAGCACGGCAATCGTCGGGAAATGGGGGCTACAGGGAGCCGATTTATGGGAAGAGGACGGCGATAAATGGCCGGCCAGACCCCGAAATCGAGGCTTTGACTACTTTTTGGGCTATATGCGGCATATTGACGGCCATGAACATTATCCTAAAGAAGGGCCGTATAAAGGTCGGCGAGAAGTTTGGGACAATGGAGAAGTGATTACCGATAAATTGGATAAAACCTATACGGCCGATTTATGGACGGCCGCGGCCAAGCATTGGATTATAGAACATCAAAAAGGCTCCGAAAAAGATACCCCTTTCTTTTTATATCTCGCTTATGATACGCCGCATGGAACCGATGAAATCCCGACTCAGGCCTATCCCGAGGGAGGGGGATTAAACGGCGGGGTGCAATGGATAGGAGAAGACGGTCATTTTATCAATACGGCTTCCGGAGAAATCGATTCTTATATTCATCCCGATTATGCAAATGCCCGATATGAAGATCCCGATAACCCCGGTAATCTTATCCCTTGGCCGGAGACCTATCAACGCTATGCCACAGCTAACCGCCGAATCGACTATGCGGTAGGGGATTTGCTGCAGCTGTTGAAAGATTTGGGAATTGACGACAACACCCTGGTGGTTTATTCTTCGGATAACGGGGTTTCCAATGAAACCTATTTGGGCGATTGGCAGGC
Organism: uncultured Flavobacteriaceae bacterium; assembly: GCA_964495935.1. Lineage (GTDB taxonomy): Bacteria > Bacteroidota > Bacteroidia > Flavobacteriales > Flavobacteriaceae > JAJYSO01. The sequence goes on along the minus strand of CAZBXQ010000014.1, from coordinate 17,198 downwards.
GGAGGAAGAATATAAGCTGCCGACATTCTTCTCAAGCTACGGCCCTTTTGACGGAATCAAACGCGATACCTGGGAGGGTGGATTGCGCATGCCGACTCTCGCCCGTTGGCCAAAACATATTGCACCCGAAACGGTGATGGAGAGCCCGAGTATTCATTATGATTGGGCCCCGACTTTTATCGAGGCTGCTGGAGGAATTACACCGATAAAAATGGATGGGGTCTCTTTATTGCCGTCTTTAACGGGAATGGGAAATCAAGAAAACAGTAACATTTATATTGAATATTTCTTTGATGGCAAGACGCCGGATTATAATGACTTTAAAGCTTTTCGCCGAAATCGATACCGGGGAAATATGCAAAACATCCGTTTGGACGATTATATGGGGGTGCGATATAATGTGCAATCGGCCGACGATGATTTTGAGATTTATAAGGTGACGGATGATCCGCAGGAATTAAATAATTTGGCTGATCAAAAAGAGTTGAAGGTTTTCATTGGGGATCAAGAGTATTCCATTCCTGAATTGCAGACCTTGATGAAGGCCAAAGTCTTGCAAAGCCGACTTCCGGCAACCGATATTGACCGTCCTTATGATAAGGCAATGATCCCTGCTGAAGAAGTTTCTAAAAAGCTTAAACAAGGAGCGCATTGGGAGTTTTATAAGGGAGATTTTTTGTGGATTCCGAAAATCCAGACACTTCCGGTTTCCGAAGGAGGAAATACAAAAACGATAGGACGGGAGAAGTTAAAGAACGATCTCCGTGGAATTCGATATTACTCCGGTTATATAAAGGTTCCGGAGGATGGGAAATATACGTTTTATCTGAAATCAAATACAGCAAGTTTTTTACGGATCCACGATATTCAGGTCATCGATGCCGATTATGGATATCAAGGAGGAGAAAAACGACAAATCTTGCGGTTAAAAAAGGGTTTTCATCCCTTTCGATTGTATTATCATCAAAAAGATGATCGAAAACCCGAAATAAACTGGAAGTGGAAAGGACCAGATTTTGACAAAAAAGATATTCGGGATAATTTATTCAGATAACGACACCTTAAACCCGGACTTACTATGAAATCTCATTTATGTTTTTTGTTAATCGGTGCTTTTGTGCTGTCAATGGCTTGTCAGCCTTCTATAGAAAAGGAGGCTAAAGAAAATGAAAAATCAATCCCGCCCAATGTGGTATTGATTTATGCCGATGATTTGGGATATGGCGATTTGAGCAGTTATGGAGCTACAGAAATTGAGACCCCCAATGTCGATTATCTGTCAGATAACGGACTGCAATTTACCCATGCTCATTCCACGGCCTCCACTTGTACGCCCTCCCGATATTCGTTAATGACGGGAGATTATGCGTTTCGACAAAAAGATGCCCATATTCTGCCGGGGAACGCTTCTTTGTTAGTGCCGCAAGATCGGATGACCTTGGGGAAGTTATTTCAAAAAGCCGGATATAAAACCGGAATTGTGGGGAAATGGCATATTGGGTTAGGACCTCAGGAAGGCCCGGATTGGAATGGCGAAGTGAAGCCCGGACCCAATGAAGTCGGTTTCGATTATTCCTTTATTTTTCCCGCGACAGCCGATCGCGTTCCTACCGTTTTTGTAGAGAACCACGAGGTGATTGCATTGAAAGAGGATGACCCTATTAAGGTGAGTTATGAACATAAAGTGGGAGATGAACCCACCGGGCGGGAAAACCCCGAACTGTTAAAAATGAAATCTTCCCATGGCCATGATGGCACGATTGTCAATGGGATTGGCCGTATCGGTTGGATGACCGGCGGGAAATTGGCTCGCTGGTCGGATGAAGAGCTGCCCGACACTTTTTTAGCCAAAGCCAAGGATTTTATCCTGAAAAACAAAGACGAGCCTTTCTTTTTATATTATCCGGTGATTGAGCCTCATGTCCCCCGAATGCCGAATGCCCGATTTAAGGGGAAGAGTAAATTAGGCTATCGGGGCGATGTAATGCTGCAAATGGATGCGATGGTCGGTGAGTTGATGCGAACACTCAAAAATTTGGATCTCGAAAAAAACACCATCGTTATTTTTTCCAGTGATAACGGGCCGGTACTGGACGATGGTTATCAAGATGAGTCAGCCGAATTGGCCAAAGAATACGGCCACGATCCTATGGGCGGACTCCGAGGTGGTAAATATAGTATGTTTGAAGGAGGAACCCGCATGCCTTTTATTGTGTATTGGCCGGAAGAGGTGGAGTCCGGAGAATCGGATGCCTTGGTAAGTCAGATGGATCTGCTGGGGTCTTTTGCCCATTTTCTTAATGTGGATTTAGGAGAGTCTGATGCGGTGGATAGTCAGAATATGTGGGATGTTTTTACGGGAAAATCCAAGGAAGGCCGGGATTCCTATGTGGTTCAGAACAACGGAGCGGTTTTAGGGTATATTAAGAACGGATGGAAATATATCGAACCCGCTGGAGGTCCGGCGATAAATAAATATGTCAATATTGAAACCGGATTGAACAAGGAGCCACAGCTTTATAACCTAAAGGAAGATGCCAAAGAACAACATAACTTGGCAGCTGAACATCCCGATAAGGTAAAAGAAATGGCAGCTGAATTAGATGAGATTCGAAGAGGTAAGGGAACCCGGTAGCCGTTTGATGAAGAGTTATTCCGCTTGAATGGGGTATTGGTTTTTTAAGGGCAACGCCCCGTGTTGAGGAATATAGCTCCTTTGGGATCCTCCACCGGCTGCCAGATTTGCGATGTTGCAAAAACCCTTGAAATAGCCTATTATTCCTGCGGATTTTGGTACCTCGAGCCTGCACAAAATTAAATTCATGAATGAAACAGATTAAAGAGATTTCCTTTTATATTTAGCTTTTGATTAAAAAACAATATAAGTTCATAAATTTTCAATGCCATTATGAGATTATTATCCCTTTTTTTTGCTCTTTTTTTATCCTGCGGATTAATTGCCCAAATCAGTCAACGCAGCCTTTCTCAGGAAGAATGGCAGTTTAAAAACACAACAAAAGAAAACTGGATGCCGGCTGAGGTGCCGGGAACGGTGCATACCGATTTGATGGCCAATGAGATCATCCCCGATCCTTTTAAAGATCGAAATGAAGACTATGTGCAGTGGAATGAAAATGTGGAACGAAAAGTACGTTGGGTTGAAGATGAAGACTGGGAGTACAAAACCACTTTTACGATATCGGCGGAAGAGTTGGAGAATGACCAAATTGATTTGGTTTTTGATGGTTTGGATACGTTTGCAGAGGTGTTTTTGAATGGAGAATCCATTTTGAACGCCAATAATATGTTCAGGCAGTGGTCTGTTCCTGTTAAATTGCTTTTAAAAGAAGGGGAAAACATCTTGGAATTAAAGTTTAAATCGCCCATTAAAGAAGGCGATCGACAGGCAGAGCGGGTTCCCTTTGAAACGCCCGAGAGTCCGCGCGCTTTTGTACGGAAGGCGCAGTACCAGTTTGGCTGGGATTGGGGGCCGCGTTTGCCGACTTCGGGAATCTGGAAAGATGTATATCTCAATTTCTGGAATAAAGCCCGGCTTCAGAATGTGCAAATCGTTCAGAAGAAATTGACTCCGTCTAAAGGAGATTTGGACTTTAATATTGAAATTGAAGTGAAGGAGACGGGACGTTATTCGATTGTGCTTAATGGCAAATCCAAAGGAAAATTCAATTTAAAGAAAGGGACAAACACCGTTCAAATTTCAGAACGTATTCATCAACCACAATGGTGGCAGCCCAATGGTTGGGGAGAGCCCCATCTTTATGATTTTGAGGTCGTATTGCAGAAGGATGACAAGGAATTGGATGAAACCAAAGTGCGTCACGGGTTTAGAACGGTGAAATTGATTCGGGAGAAAGATCCGGATGGAAAAGGGGAGTCTTTCTACTTTGAAGTTAACGGGCATCCGCTGTATGTTAAGGGAGCCAATTGGATTCCGGGCGACAGCTTTTTGCCGCGGATGACCAAGGAGAAGTACGACCAATTTATTGCCGATGCCCGGAAAGCCAATATGAATATGCTCCGAATTTGGGGGGGCGGGATTTATGAAAACGATGAGTTTTATAATGCAGCCGATGAAAATGGGATTTTGATCTGGCAAGACTTTATGTTTGCGGGCACTTTTTATCCGTCTGATGAGTCTTTTCTGAACAATATAAGGGCAGAAGTTAAATACCAGGTGAAGCGGTTGGAGAATCACCCTTCTATTGCTATCTGGGCTGGAAATAACGAAATTAGGGAAGCTATTGCCGGCTGGGGCTATCAAAAAATGTTCGGCTATTCAGAGCAGGATTCCCTACAGGTATGGAAGGATTATCATACCATTTTTGAAGAGGTGATTCCCAATGCCCTTTCAGAGGTTCTGGGCGATCAGAACTATATCTATTTACCTTCGTCGCCCGTAGGTCACGCTGAATCCCGGGCTGCCGCCGCCGATGGGGATTCTCATTATTGGGGCGTGTGGCATAACTACGAGCCTTTTGAGGCTTTTGAAAACAATGTCGGGCGTTTTGTTTCCGAATTTGGCTTTCAGGGGATGCCAAGTTTGGAAACCATTGAGGCCATGTTCTCTCAAAAAACAGACCTCAACGATATTACCATCTTTAATCGAATTGTACGTTATCATGAAAAGGATGATTACGGTTGGGATAAGATGTACAAAATTATGCATCGGGAGTATAAAATCCCGTATAGTTTTATCCACTATAACTATGTTTCCCAACTGTTGCAAGCCCGTGCTTTGCAGGTGGGATTAGAGACGTTTAGACGATACAAACCTTATAATATGGGGAGTTTGGTCTGGCAATTCAACGATGTTTGGCCCGTCACTTCCTGGTCGGCTGTGGATTACCGAGGTAATTGGAAAGCACTGATGTATCAAATGGAGCATAGTTTTGCACCACAGATCATTTTGGCCCATGAAGAAGGCGATGAAATTCAATTTATTGCCATTAATGATGCTTTGGAGAGCTTTGATCAACCTCAATTGGAGATTACCATTAAGGATTTTGAAGGGAACATTCTTAAACAAATGTCCAAAACATTTAACGATAAGGAGTTAAAGGAGATCACAAAAACCGAAGCGGTGAAGACCGCATCCATTTTGCCGGATAACGCCGATAAGCATTCCATTTTCATGGAAATGACCGTGACCGACAAACCGGGAAATGAAATTGCCCACAACCTCTATTTCTTTGCCAAACCCAAGGATTTACAATTGACCGAGCCCCACATTCAGATTCGGCATGTCGATGATAAAACCATTGAAGTTAGCACCGATAAACTGGCCAAGAATGTGTATTTGATGGGGCCGGGCAACTACAGCGATAACTTCTTTGATCTGTTACCCGGAGAAACACGAACGATTACCGTACCGGATAAAGGGGATGAGGTAAAAGCCATCAGCCTGTGGGATACGTTGCAGGACTACAATTAATTACCCCCGACTTGAGCCGGAAAGATAAAAGAGGTTTGAATTCAGCCTTAGGTTCTATTTCGTATGGGGTGAAAATGGCTACAGAACCAAAATAAAATCAATGAATATGTACTCTAAAACGCTGTTACTTATACTAAGTGTATTGTCCTTTGCTTCTTGTAATAAAGCAGAAAAAGAAGAGGCCGAAGAGGCTTCAAAACAGCCCAACATCATCTTTATCATGGGTGATGATCACGGGTATCAGGCGATCAGTGCGTATGGCTATGGCTTGAATAATACACCGAATATTGATCGGATTGCGGAAGAAGGCGTTCGTTTTGACCGGGCTTTTGTTAATAATTCGCTTTGTGCTCCCAGCCGGGCCTCGATTATCAGTGGGAAATACAGTGGTAACAGTTCGGTAAAGGAGATCGGTGATGTATTTGACGGTTCGCAGACGACCTTTCCCAAGCAATTACAAAAAGCCGGATACCAAACTGCGTTGTTCGGGAAATGGCACTTGTTTACCGAGCCTACCGGATTTGATTACTGGAAGATTGTTCCCGGGCAAGGGGATTATTACCAACCCGATTTTATGACGAAAGAAGACACCACGCAGGTCGAGGGCTATGCCACCAATTTGATTACCGATGACGCTCTGGAATGGCTGGACAAAAGAGATAAAAACAAACCCTTTGCGGCATTGATTTGGCATAAAGCTCCACATCGAAACTGGATGCCGGAAGTAAAATACTTGACTACATTCGATTCCATTCAGATTCCGGAACCGGAAACCCTGTTTGATGATTATGCAACGCGAACCCGTGCAGCCCATGAACAAGAAATGTCGATTGCCCAATGGCTGGCTCCGAATTATGATTTAAAAGAAAATCTGTATCCCGATGGTAGTGCGAGATATGATGCCATGTGGGAGGCAATTTTTAACCGATTGACCGATGAAGAAAAAGCAGCCTTTGAAAAAGCTTATAATCCTAAAAACAAAGCCTTTAAAGAAGCCAATTTAAGTGGAGACGAGCTCACCCGTTGGAAATATCAACGGTATGTCAAGGATTACCTGCGTACAATTCAATCGATTGATGATAATGTGGGGCGGGTTTTGGATTACCTCAAGGAAAATGATTTGGAAGATAATACCCTTGTGATTTACACTTCCGATCAAGGTTTTTATTTGGGGGAACACGGTTGGTTTGACAAGCGATTTATGTATGAGGAATCGATGCGAACGCCATTGGTCATGCGCTGGCCGGAAACGATTAGGCCGGGCACCGTTAGTCAAACCCCGGTCATGAACTTAGATATTGGAGAAACTCTTCTGGATGCCGCCGGCGCGGAGATTCCGGAAGATATGGAAGGCGAGAGTTTCTTGCCGGTGTTGGAAGGAAATACACCGAATGACTGGCGTAAATATGTCTATTATCAATTTTATGCCAATGACGAGCACAATGTACCCAAGCATATCGGGGTGCGTTCCGATCGGTATAAATTGATTTATTTCTTTGAATATGGGGACTGGGAGTTCTATGATTTAAAAGAGGATCCTCATGAACTTCATAATGTATATGATAATCCTGAGTATAAAGAGCCCCAGGAGGAATTATTGAAGGTTTTAAAGGAGAAAGCGAATATAAATGATCCCGATGTGGAGATTGAAGCTTAATGGTTTTAATTCTTTTATCCCGGTAGATTTAAACTTCAGCCTTTGAGGAATGCAAAAACAGATCTTAAAACTCGAGCGGCGGTTAATTCTTATTTTAAAAGGATAAGAAAGTAAAAATAAGGGAAAACCCCGAATTTTTGTTTTTTATAAAATTGTATTAACTTTATAAAAAATTTAACCTCTGCCCTTATGAAAATACTTTCCTTAATAAGCCGGAATCGATATATATATATATAGGTTCTGTACCGTTCTGTTGATAACCCTGTTTTTGTGTGGTTGTGAGAACGAGAATATAAACGATTCTATAGGAATAGATGTTAAAGAAGTACATCCTTCCGAACTGTCCGTAAAAAAACTTGATACCGAGGCCATAAAAGATAATGCCGAGCTTTTTAAGCAAATCTGGGATTTAATTGAAGAAGGCTATTCCATTGATTATTCTTCGGCAACAGCAATAATAGATTTAAACACAGGCTCTCAGTCCTATACGTTTTATATAAGCAGCGATGATCCCGAGATAGTTCAGAACCTTATCCTTTATCAGAAAAAAGATGATTTTCAGGTTCAAATTTTAAGCTACTTCTTTTCAGAAGAACAGCGAACGGCCTTAATTTTAAATAAGCCGCTAAAAGGAGGTACAGAAATTGTATCAGAAACTATCACCGGGAAAGTACACGAGGTTATTGACGGTCGTCTTCCCAAGAAAACGTTGCTCAATGCTATAAATGATGAGATTCTTATTTATAATGGCGGTTATTTGGGAGCGGTTTATTTGGAGTCGCCGGGTCCCGCTCTGGGAAGTATCGGTGATATAGACTGGTCATTATTTTTGGATTCCGGAGGTGGGTTTAGTTCCGGAGGCGGCTCATTCTCGGGCTCGAGTAGCGATGAAACCGGAGGACATCCTTATCAAATCGGAGGCCCGATTACGACTCCGGTGGTTAATCCCGAGATAATAGACCCCTGTAAAGAAGCAAAAAAGATCATTAAAAATAAGAAGTATGCAAAATCCTATAAAGCACTTACAAAAAAGACGAGCCTGCCTCATGAGTCGGGCTTCCAAATGGACTGGAACGGACAGATAAAAGATATGATACCGGCAGGCAAAACTTCTATGAGCATGGATATAGGAGCGGTCCAAACGGCAGATCATGTGCATAACGATCTTCCCGAAGAGGTGGGGGTGAGTGTTAAAGTGCCTTCTCCAAAGGATATTAATATGCTTTTTAATTTGGCTAAAAACGCTTATCACCAAAACAAAGACTTTAACAGCGTTTCTATTGGTACGATTTCGAGCCAGGGGAACTATAAGATATATTTTACAGGCACGGAAAGCGAATTAAGAAACTTGCCTTATAACGCTGGAGGTGGCGGACCAGATTCTTTGCAAAAATTAAATGATATATATAAAAGAAATTATTTTAAAAATGAGCCAAATTTGACTACCAATCAGAGAGGTACTTTACTTCTACAATTTCTTAAGAAAGAAATTGGCACGGCAAAGATAGCAGTCGTAAGAGTGGATGATAATGGTAATCCCATTAAAACAATAACAGCAGATAAAAATGGAAAAATAACTATTAAAGATTGCTAAACCTTTAAAAACCAAAAACCATGAAAAATATTGTTCTAATAGGCATTGTTCTTTTCGTAAGCCTTCAAATTAATGCCCAGAGTTATAATAAAATTATTCCTGTCGAAGAAGCTCAAAATCAACCGAGAATAACAGATGGGATGTACTTTAAGGATGTCAATCATATCTTTGAAAAGTATATAGGGACTTGGGAAGGCTCTCTGAATGGTAAAACATATAAGATTACACTAAAAAAAACTGTAGAAGAAGTAAGCTATATAGCTAAAATCAAAGAAGAGTATTTGCAATTACGTTATAGAATTACGGAAAATGGGAAAGAGATTGGCAATACACTTTCATTGCCAAATGACAATGGATTAGTTAATTCCGGGAATCAGATTTATATTAAATCAAATCACATAAATTATTATTTTGTTTATGGAGGTAAGGAAATATTATGTGGTCAATCAGGTGATTTATTATTACAAACTACCAGTAATCCCAATAAGATAAAGCTAAAACTTTATCCCGAAGGCGGTTTTATTTCTAAGGATGATTGTCCCAACGGTCCTGCAGAACAGGTTTTTCCTACTGAGGAATGGTTGGTACTGCATAAAAAGAAATAAGAAGCTTGTTTCTTTGGAAAGGTTTTGAGGTTTAGGAATGAATGCAGAATTTAATGTTTTAGTGATAAGAATTAATGACATGTTGTAAATTGCTAAAACCTCAAAGACCGGTGATATGAAAAATTTAGGATTAATATTGATGACCATATTCTTTAATGTTGTGGCATGTCAGGCGCAGAAGGTTATACCTATTGAAAAAGAATGGGAGTTTTTAAACTCTCTGCCACAAGGAGAAGATGCTCCTGATGGTACTTATTATAAGGATACGAATCATGTCTTGGATAAATATGTGGGGATGTGGAAGGGTAGCTATAAAAATAAGGTTTATGATATAAAAGTTAGAAAAGAAAGTCGAGAATTTCTTGGGGTCGAAAGGGATGCATTATTATTAAACTATGAAATCTTAAACAGTTCCACGAAAAATTCAAAGGGTGAAATAAAAGGTTTTGGATTTACCAAAGATAATAATACTATTTATGAGGCTTATTATGCTGGAAAAGACGCGGCTTGTGGTGATTCCGGAACTATATTCATAGATATTAATAAAGATAAAAAAACCATGAGTTTATATGTTTTGCCGAGTGAAGCTCTTATCAATGATGAAAAATGTCCAAACGGAGGAATAGACCCGCCTTTCCCTGATGAAACCCAAACCCCAATGGTCTTGACCAAGCAGAAGTAAAGCTAAATAAAAACCAAGCTCTACAGGCAAGCGAAAAAGGCTTGTATTTGAGAGACCTTCAAGGTCTTTTTTCGAGGTGAAGATAGACCTTGAAGGTCTGAAAGGGTAGTTCTTGCTTTGGATAGACCACTTCAAAGAGGTACAGAAATTGTATCAGAAAATATCACCGGGAAAATATACCAGGCTATGGATGGGCCTCTTTCCAGAAAGACGTTAGCGCATGCTGAAAAGGACGAGGTCATTATTTATAACGATGGTTCATTGGGAATCATATATTTGAGAGTATCTTCAAGGTCTTTTTTCGAGGTGAAGATAGACCTTGAAGGTCTGAAAGGGTAGTTCTTGCTTTGGATAGACCACTTCAAAGAGGTACAGAAATTGTATCAGAAACTATCACCGGGAAAGTACACGAGGTTATTGACGGTCGTCTTCCCAAGAAAACGTTGCTCAATGCTATAAATGATGAGATTCTTATTTATAATGGCGGTTATTTGGGAGCGGTTTATTTGGAGTCGCCGGGTCCCGCTCTGGGAAGTATCGGTGATATAGACTGGTCATTATTTTTGGATTCCGGAGGTGGGTTTAGTTCCGGAGGCGGCTCATTCTCGGGCTCGAGTAGCGATGAAACCGGAGGACATCCTTATCAAATCGGAGGCCCGATTACGACTCCGGTGGTTAATCCCGAGATAATAGACCCCTGTAAAGAAGCAAAAAAGATCATTAAAAATAAGAAGTATGCAAAATCCTATAAAGCACTTATAAAGAATACGAGTCTGCCTTATCTTGGGAAGGGCTGAAGGGAACAGATGAGTGGAAAAACACTCCCAATCAAGAAGATATTGAACAGACTTTAAAAGATTTTAACAATGACAAGAGTAAAACAAATTGCCAATAAACTAATAAAGTTTATTTTACTTGTAGGGTTAATTTTTTTGTATTTAAACTGTACACAAGAGAAGGAAAAGATAGATTTAGAGAGTGAAAAGACGATAGTTTTTCATCTAAAAAAGAATGATTCTACTTTTTATGATAAAGAAGATAACAAGTATTTTATTACCCCTTTTACCTTTAAGCGAGATTTGACAAAGCAAAAACATACAATGTCATACCAAGATGTGAGAAGTAAATTGATGTCTGTTGATAGTTTTTGGAGTAAATGGTTGGAAGATATAAAATTGAATAATACAGTAGATTATCAACTTTATCTCTTCATCAAAGAACACGATGATAAAGATGAAGGCAAACTTATTCCTTTAGATGACGATTGGCTTTTAACTATTGAACTGGACAGTGTCGATTATTAACAGGATTTTATTTTCTAATGACTTAGACCTTATAGTCATGCTGTAAAATCATTTGGGGGTAAAGTATAACTTATCTAACGTCTGATCTGGAATCTAATAAAGATGATTTTGGTGAGATTATTGAGTATTATGAGCAGTATAAAAAAGGTGCGCAGCACGAATATATAGCATTATAGGTCTTGGATGATTTTATCATTGGCTGAATATGCAGATAACAACGATATTGATTATGATTTTGATTTGCTCGTCGCCCTTTCTTGGGAAGGTTTGAAAGGGACTGAGGCATATAAAAATACGCCTCTTAAACAGAGAAGAGATGATAAACTTAAAGATTTCTGCAATGATGAGACTCAAACGGCTTGCCAATAGGATGATTATTACACTTATTATTTCCTTCATTTTCATTCAGTGCAATAGTGTTATGCCGAAGGATAAGATCATTTTTCATTTGTATGAGAAAGATTCTTCAAATTATAAAGACGGAAAAGACTATATGGTTGGAACACTCTTTTTTGAACCTGATAAAGAAAAAGAAACACGAACATTGGAATTAGGGGAAATTAAAAGTGATATTTGGGATTTTGACAAATTTAAGGATAGTATTTTGCTTGAAGACTTTCCAAGCTATATTGATAAATACAATTTTTACTTGTTTATAGAAAAAAAAGAAGGAGTGGGTAGTCTGATACCAGTAAAAAAGGTATATAAGATTCGATTAAAAGAATTTGAAGAGTAATTTTTTCGATAGCTTTTAAAAGATTATGGGGGTAATAAATATACAGATGCTGAATGATGCTCTTTGGTTTGTATAAATGAATCATTCAAAAATTGCAAATAGAATGAAAGTTTTGTTGGCTGTTATTTGTGCTATTTTTTATGCCTTTGACGGCACAGGAGGTTCTATATATAGAATATAATCCTAAAAATAAGGATGTATATTTTGAAAGTGAAGATCAGATAAGGTTTGATTTGGAGCCGAGGATTGATGCGAGTTTTTTTATTTATGATAAAACGCTTAACGATAAAAAGGAGATTTATAAAAGTGAAATTGTCGAAAAATTAGTTACTAAAACTAAGGCAAATGAGATAGCAAAAGCTATTCGAGAAAAACGGTCAATAAAAAGTGAGAAAGAAACAGGAGTTAAAGGACAACCACCACGCGAAATCCTGTTTTTTAGGACATTTGAAAAGATGTACATTTTTGTACCTGATAGTGCCGGAGAAAAAGGTATTCTATATCCGATAAGTTGGCAGTATGCGATTGAGTGAAGTTAACCGATTATTTTTCCGGATGACGGCTTTTTTGTAGAGCATAGCCATAGCTAAAGACTAAATCTGGGGCAATAAGGTCATTTTGCAGCCCATTTTCTAATGACTTATACAGACACCGTAGATCAAGTTATAAATGGGTTCAGGTATGAAAAGATGCAAGTTCTTGGGATAGAAAAAATACTATAGAAAAAGAGAGTATTAACAAGCACAATAAGGAATTTTATAATGATGGGAAGAGAAGCAAATATAAAGGAGTGGGAACACCTGTTTTTTATACCCTTTATATTTTTACTTTTTTGGGGATGTGGCCAAAGAGGAGAAGGTGGAGGAAAGAGTAATACGACTAAAATTCTGGATACCTTAATATTTTCAATGGATAAAGAAGGTATTTCCTCCCGAGGAATACAGGATTCCTATAAACTGGGTGCATATACTTTTAAAGTTAGCCGTGGCAGAGCGATACGGCAAGTGTCCTATGATGATATTAAAGACAAGATCATTCCCTCAGACAGTTTTTTGAAGAAATGGAGCAAAGAGAATTCAGAAGGCGTTCACTTTGAATATTATCTTTTTATGGAGCAAGAGGGATTAAAAGGAAAATTAATTCCGCTCGACAGTAATTGGCATGGATCCATGCTCATTAAGTTGGACAGTATAATTGAATAAGAGTTGACAGGTAAAAAAGCCTCTTAAACAAAAACCCTTGATTACTTGGAACTTATAAAGAATGCCTCATCTTGGAAAGGCTTAAAAGATACTTGGTCTTTCCCTTCCAAAAAGAGGAATTTCCCCCCCCTTTTTGGAAGGGGGTAGGATGTTTTTAAAAATATGTAAATATCTAATAAGCAGCTATTTATAAAAATGTGTCATTGGTAACGCAGGGAAAAATATCAAACATCTGATATAGAGTAGATTCCTCCTTTGTCGGATAACCAATTACTCCGAAAATGAAGTTATGAGACCGCTATGTTAAGGGGGCCAAAAGAATCAATGAATCGGTATTAGAACTTAAACCGAACCCCCGAATACAATCCTAAATAATAGGGTCTGAAGTCTCCTGTTTTTCCGCTAAAGCCGTTGAATTGATATTTAAAGGTGGGTTCGATATTGATATCCATAAATGGGGAAATCCGATAACTGAATCCAACGCCCAGATTCCCGGTAAAACTTAGGGAATTAATGTTGTTGGCTCTTCCCAGTTCCTTGGTCTCAAGAGTCGAATGGATCTGGATATTATCATTGTTTAAAACCAGTGCGCTGGTCCCGCCTATCAAATGGATGCCAAAACGGTGATCGAGTACAGTGTAAACGACTTCCAGCGGGATTTCAAGATAGGACATTTCCTGATGAAGTTCCCCTTCGGTGTAGGCCGATGCCGTAGTGATTGTTGCCGTGCGCTGTGGACTGGCTTGGAGTTGGGTTTTCCTGGAAACGGTTGAAATGATAACGGCATCATTAATTTTTTTATCGGTATTAAGGGCTTGGATACCCATGGAAGGCTGGGAAGAGAGATAGGCAATATCGGGCGTGTTATACTGTAAATCTACTTTACTGATTCCCGAGCGAAGCTGGATACGATTCGATATTCGATAATCAAAATTGATTCCATAGGCAGTGGTAACTTTTCCTTTGGTACGATTTTCAGCAAATCGAGGATCAAGAGCACTCCCCCCACCGATACTGCTGTAGTAAATGGGGGCGATATGGGGCTGAAGGACAAAACGGTTTTTGGGCTCCTCATCAAGTTTGGCCTCCTCATTGGCTTCGGTTTCTTCTCGGTGGGCAATTTCATCAAAAAGTGAACGTCCCTGCGCTGCCGGTTTTTCTCGTTTTTGACCGTCCTCTTTTTGAGTTTCTACGCTTTGCAGCCGGGCTATGCTATTGAGCTCGTCTTGGAAAGAGGGGGGCATCAGGAATGGGAGCTCAATTTTTTTGACCGGTTTTAGAGGAGAGTCTTTATGGGCAGAATTACGCTTGGAGCCGGTGGATAACGACTCCGGTTTTTGTTGTCGATCGGAGACTGTATAGACCGGCTGGGCAGAAGTTTTTTTACCGACTTTCCGGGTGGGGGTCTCCGGTTTCTTAGTTTCAGTAAGTTGCGTATTGAGAATAGGAGCCGGAATTCGGAGAGGAGAAGTTTGCGGAGTATCGATTTTGGGTTGGGTAGAACGTGATTTTACGGTTTTGACCGTATTGGAATCGGTTGGGGGGAAAAACAGAAATTTTCCGGCAAGAAACAAAAGCGTTAAAAGAGCAGCAACGCCGCTTAATTTAACCCAGAGCGGAAAAAGAGGGAGAATTCTTTTTTCTTTTTTTAAGTCTTTTTCAATATGTTTCCAAACTGTTGAATCCGGGAGGGCTTCAAAGTCTTTAAATTTTTCCTGAAAGATGCGATCTATATTTTTTTTCTCTTTCATAGTTTATGCTCTTGGGGGGATGTATCTCCTATTTCATCTTCGATTTTGGCTTTTAACAACCGGCGTGCGCGCGACAGGTTGGACTTTGATGTTCCCGTCGAGATGTGAAGCATTTCAGCGATCTCCCGATGGGAATAATTATCCATTACATACAAGTTGAACACCAGCCGATAACGGTCCGGTAATTCCTGAATACAGTTCAGCAGAAAGTCCAAAGTCAGGCTTTCTTCATTAAAGGTTGCAGCTTCGGCAGTATCCGGTAGATTGTAATCGGTAATGGCAAAGACTTCCTGTTGATTGCGATATTTTTGAAGAGCTGTATTAATGGCGATCCGTTTGGCCCAGCCTTCAAAGGATCCCTTAAACCGGTATTGATCTATTTTTTTATAAAGAGTGAGAAAGGCATCATGCAAATTATCTTCGGCCTCTTCTCGATTCCGACTGTATTTCAAACATAGGGCAAACAGTTTAGGGGCCAGAAGATGATATAGCTTCTCTTGCGATTTTATATCGCCCTCTACACAGCCCCTAATCAGTTTTTTAATGCCCAAGAGAAATCAGTTCAATAGGATTTCTTATTCCGTTTCTGTTGAATCACTGGCAGTTTTTACATAAACGGTTTTTTTAATAAATAGGGGATGCCCTTCTTCATCATTGTTTTGTATAATACCCTGTAAAAATTTAAAATGATAGGGCTCTTCTTTATCGGCTCTAAAAAGCATTTTTTGTTTTATCACTTTCGATTTTTCAAAAGGCTGGCATTCGACGCGATCATATGCATTTACGATGGCCGATACGATATAGGAGTTCTCTTCGGCATCTTCATCGCCGTCGCGTACAGCATTGAAACCTGCAAACTCGTCGCAGTCACTTTGTTTTTTATAATAAATTTCAAAGTCATAGTCTTTATTCAATTTTACCGTGTCGGGAATGGAAATCGAATCAATAAAACGGAATTCTTGTCGGTAATTAGGCCCGTTGTCACTGCTGCAACTGGCCATAATGCCGATACAGGTGATGACAAGAAAGGCTCTGACCGCTTTTAGGGAAATTGATTTTTGAGTTGGATTCATGCTGATTTTTCTGTTTTAAGAATTAATAGTAAGGATTAAAAATTTACTGGAGATGGAGGGCTTGCCGGCCTTCCGGGTCTTTTATTAATTTTCCGTTTTCGATATAGCGGATTTGGGGCTCTGTCCACTCTTCATCACTTTCGGGATCGCCAACAATAAGGAGGGTATATACTTTTCGATCCTCCAATTGGATTTCCCGTTCCACATTCGTTTCATCTCCGGTTTCCACCTTAACGGTAACCGTTTGGGGTTTGATCGGGATAAAATCAGAAACTTCTTGGTAGGGTGCAAAATCCTCAAAAATAGATGCGGTTTTCCCACTCACGTTAATTGCTGTCGAATCCGCTCCCGGGATCGCGTTGATATAACGTACATAGGCAATACTATCGCGAACTTCAAGGTCATTTAAAGGGTCCTTGACCACGATATTATCATAATCATCTTCTCGACCGGTGATAAAAAGAGAATAATAGTTTCCTTTTTTATAATCAAAATCAAGAGTGGTCAGCGTGTTTCCGCTATAGGGCGAGAAACTATTGGTCGAGCGTTCTCCCGGAAAGATGTTGAGGTAGCCTCCGGTATAGGCACGGTAGGTGAGTGGTTGCCCCACACGTACTCCCGAAAGGGAAACGCCGATACTTTCCTGGTCGGTTACGGTATTAATAGCCATAAATCCGGCAATTTGATCGGGGTCAATATAATAATTATCATCATCGGGACTGCAGGAGATTAGAAAAACTCCTAAAAACAAGGCCGTTAAAACGGACTTTATACGAATTGGTTTTTTCATGGGTTTGATTTTTTCTGATGGTTCTGAAAATATAATTCTGCTCGGACTATTTATGATTCATTAGATTTAGGGTAAAACAAAACGTTTTTTCAAGTTCAAGGTATTAAAACCCGGCTATAAATTTGTTTTCTCCATAAGCTTGCATAAAGATCAAAGCAGAAATAAAAAGGTCCTTTTTAAGTAGATGAAAAAAAGCCGATAAGGTTGCGTCTTTATAGTTTAAAATATTGTTAAAAACCTAAATTGGTTTTTATTGAGATAGCAGTAATTTATAGGATTTTATTATTTAACAAAAGCTTCGGAGTTAATACTTCAAGTATCCATTTATGCTTATGGTTCCAAAATCGACACC